>JACRCV010000077.1 GCA_016218825.1 Deltaproteobacteria bacterium | reverse complement strand
TCCGACGGGTTCGAACCAAGACCTCCGGCACCGCGCTCCCTGGTGAACCACACCGCGGAGGGCCTTCAGGCTCCAGGCATCAGCCGGTCCCCTTCTGGTGATCGAACGCGAGTGGGGTTCTTACGGCGGAATCAAGATTACGGTGGCGGCACTGTCCTTTGACGACTTTCTTGTTGCGAACAACATCCAGCATGTGGATCTCGTGAAGATTGACGTTGAGTGTGGAGAGCATCTGGTCTTGAAGGGTGCTGCTCAGGCTCTCGCTGACAGGCGTGTTGACGCGTGGTTTATTGAGGCCGGCAACACGGCAGTTACGTCCCTCGCTACGCTGGTTTCAGGCTTGGCGCGGCGGGGGTTCACAGCGTATCGACCAACAACTCGCGGGTGGAAAAGACTTCCCGCGGATCTATCTTCGATTGCCCAAGTGAACGTGTTGTTCCGGAGGGATGCTCCTTGACACGCCCATAGCTGGCGCCATCTGGGGACGCGGGGCATGAGTACGTGATGGCCGTGCGAGGAAAGCGAGTCTTGGTGGCGGCGGTCGGCGATGCCAACAACCCGATCACCTGGAGCGGAATTCCGTACCACATGCTTCAAGCCGGGGGTGCCATCGGTCTCTTCGATGAAGGGCTACGACTTGCCACGCACAAGCGCATTTGGACCATACGTCGCTATGCGTGGAACCTTCGACGAATCGCGACCGCGGCCGACGGCCCGGGTGGGTATCAATACTCGGACGACTTCCTTGAACGGTTATGGACATCGGTTCGAGAACATGTCCGTGACGCCGTTGTTGTGAGCTGTTTCCAGCTTTTCCCTCCTTCCATAGTGGCGGATTCCACCATCGAGAAGTGGTTTTGTACGGATATGACTCTTACCCAGCTATTTCGCGACTATGGGCTCGGGAGGTCGACAGGTCGAAACGCAGCAGAACAGGCTCTCAAGCGGGAACGGGAAGGATACGACAAGGCTGTCGGCATCATCATGCACAGTCAGTGGGCGGCAGACAGCGTCGTCCGCGACTATGGGATTCCTGCGGACAAGGTTCACGTCGTCGTAGCCGGAGCTAGCATAGAGAGTCAGGTGTACGACCACTGGGAGCAGCGCGTCTTGCGGCGAGTCAGCCAAGAGCAGGAGCTAGTCGACCGCCCGTTGCGGCTGGTGTTCGTGGGCAAAGATTGGAGACGAAAGGGGTTGGATAGACTGCTTAGGGCGTTCGTCCTGGCACGGAACGGTGGCTTCAATGGGACGCTCCGCGTGGTTGGCTGTGATCGCCGGAGCCTTCCGGCCGCGTTGCAGCGCACGGGCGGCGTCGAGTGGTGCGGCTTTGTCGATAAGGGCCGGGATGCGCTGCGATTCCTGGATCTCATTGCTGAATGCGACCTGGCCTGTCACCTATCCCGAGCAGAAGCAGGAGGGATTGCTCAGCGAGAGTTTCACGCCCTGGGACTCGCAATTCTTGGCACTGATGTCGGTGGCGCTCGTGCGCATCGTCTCTCAGACGCGAGCGTTGACGTCCCGGCGGACGCATCCGACGAGTTTCTCGCCGAACAACTCGTAGCGCTCGGTCGCTCGCCGCAGCGTGTTTGCGACATGAAGGCGGCGGCGTGGCGTCACCGCCGGGAGTGCCTCTGGTCGGCAAGTATCGAGAAGCTCGCATCGTTGCTGCGGAGTCGGGGCCCGCGGGCCGAGCCAGGACCTGGCGCACGCCCCCCGACGGTAACCGAGGCGACTCACGAGAGTCCCAATGGCTGAGGGCGAGGAGCCAACGACGGTCTCGAAGCCGCGCAGTCTTCGCAAAGCAATCCTACGTGGGAGTCTTGGCGTCGGTGTGGCGACGGCGATTGAGCGCGGCACGTCCGCGGCCGCCAATATCCTGGCGGCGCGGATCGCGGGGCCTGAGGTCTTCGGTGCGTACTCGCTCGTGTTGACGACGGCCCGCACTATCGCGCAATACTCCGGGCCAGGTCTCGGGGCGACCGGTTCCCGATTCGGGGGTGATTTTCGTCCGGGTCGCCCCGGGTACCGTCGGTTCCTGCGATCCTTCCTCGTGATCTCTGGCTGCTCCATGGCCGTGGCCGCAATCGTCCTTCTCGTTACCGCGCGGCCCCTCGCCGTGAGGCTCCTCAATCAGCCAGCGTTATCGGGTCTGCTGCAGGTTGGCGCCTTCGTGGCCGGCGCCGCGATCTTGGGTGAAACCCTAAGGGGGTTCTTCGTCGGCCAGGAGTCATACCGCGGCGTAGTCCTGTTCACTCTTGTGTCAGGTGTCGGGTTTCTGGTCGTTGCGCCCTGGGCCGCAGCGCACGGTACGGCGGCGCTCGTGTGGGGTCAGGGCCTCGTTTCTCTCGCAGCTTGCGGGATATGCCTGGCGGCGCTTGGGCCGCTGGGTCTGTTGAGCCGGGCGGAGAACGGGGTCGGCCAAGGACGGGTCGGGCCCGGTGTTCGCGAGCTTCTCACGTTCGGGTTGGTTCAACTGGCCTCAGTCGCCGGGATCAGCCTCGCCAGCTGGTGGCTTTCTGTCCTCGTTTCACGCAACGATCCGACGATGGTGCAGATGGGCTTGTACTCAGTGGCGAATCAGTTTCGCGGAATGATTGCTGTTCTTCCCGGAATCATTGCGCAGGTAGTCTACCCGCTGCTCGCCGAGTCAGCAGGAGAAGGCTTTGGAGGCGCCGACAGGGTTACGCTGGCGAGTGCTTGGATCACCACAGTTGTGGTCGTTTCGACCGGCGGTCTGATGATAGTGGTGCTCCCATGGATCCTGACAGCGATTTACGGGGCGCGCTACGCCGGCGTGGAGTTGCCTACGGCCCTGCTCGTCGCGACAGTGATTGTCCAGATGGCGGCGAGCCCGATCGCTAGCAGGCTGAGTATTGTCTCCGTCCGGGGTTACGGCGTCGTGAACCTCATCTGGACCGTTCTGATGATCGGCATCGGCACCGTGGCTACTCGGTCGTGGGGTCTCGAGGGCGCCTGTTGGACGTGGCTGGGATGCCAGCTCCTTGCACAGCTCCAATGCATGCTGATGTTGGCCCGGCTCGGGCGTTTGTCGCCTGACCTCCTCCCGGTGGTCATGTCTGGAATGCTTCTGGCGGTTGGGCTAGCCGCGATCGCCACCTTCAGGGGGCTGTCATTGATGGAGCCGATGCCGAGCGTCTTCTTCGGGGTCGGGTCCATCGCGATCTCCCTGGCCGTCCTCGCCGTGGTTGGCGCACGCAATGGTTGGCTGCGGCGCCTGCCGGTTCGGCCTCAAGGTGTCGGATGAGCTCGCCACCCAACCACAAGGCGATCTGGCACTTTCTGGACGTCCGGGCCATCTGGGTCCGGGAGTTCGCATCGGCACTCTCCCGGCAGGTTGACGCATTGGGCTGGCAACCGCGGATGAGCCTGTTCGCTCAACTGGCACGTGATGGGGGCGAGGAGGTTGCGCAAGAGCCTCCGCTCCGTATTCGCCACTTCGCCTTACAGCGTGGATTCGCGCGACTCGTTCCGGACCTCCTGGGCATCGAGGCCAGACGCCTCGATCGCATGGTGCAAGGAGCGGTGTCGGCTGGATGCGCGCGCCCGGTGTTGGTCTGCTCATCGCCTCACTACGCGGGGTTGGCCTCGCGGTGGCGCGGCGTGCGCATCTACTATGCAACGGACCTATTCGCGGCATGGGGCGAGAATCCGAGTCGTATCCGCCGGCTGGAGCGGGCCATGTGCCGTAGCGCAGACTTCGTGTTTCCGGACTCGCAGCGAATTGCGGACCACTTGATCAAGGTCGCCGGGTGCGATCCCGCGAGAATCACGGTCTCACCGATGGCGACCCGCGCCGCGAGTCTGCTTCCCGAGCCGCGAAACTCACCGGCGGAGCTGCCCGCGGATGTCCGAGACATGAGGCGCCCGGTGGTTGGGATCATCGGGAACCTTGCGAACAACATGGATTGGCTGCTGCTGAAAGAGGCCGTGGCGAGGACGCCCTGGGCCTCGTGGCTATTCGTCGGGCCGACCGACATGCCGGTTCACGGTCAGGAGCGAAGACGCGCCAGAGACGAGCTCGTCGGGCACGGTGGCCGTGTTCGGTTTGTCGGCGGCAAGCCATACGGGACCCTTCGTGACTACGCGCGAGGCGTCGACGTCGCAGTGCTTCCCTATCTGGGCGTGGAGCCCACCTTCTCCGGTAGCTCCACCCGCTTCTACGAGCATCTTGCCGCCTGCCGACCGATTCTGGCCACACGCGGTTTCGAGGAGCTGCTCCACAAAGAACCCCTGCTCTCCCTGGTCGACTCTGGCGTGGAGCTGGCTGCTGCCTTGGAGGCACTTCGTGGCGCCGACTTTCGGGATGGCCGCGAGACGCTGCGATGGTCCACCAGTCGGGTGGAGACGTGGGAGGAGCGCGCGCGCCAAATGATCCAGGTGGTGGCTTCGGGATGAAGGAAGGGCCAATCAGTCTCGCGCCTGTGACCGCGCCAGGGGTGGTCAAGGCTGCGCTTCTCCGACCAACCATCGCTATGAGTCGCATTGCGTCCACGGTGACGAACATGACGGTGGGCGGCTTGTTGCGGCTGTCCGCCTCGCTCGCGAACCGGCCGCGCTCGCAGGCGTCCTTCTGCTCCCCGGACGAATCGACGGTCTCGATCGATCTCGGCTCCGGCCCCTGTCGGCTCAGCCTTCGTGCGCATACCAGTGACGTCACGGTGTTTGCCGATGTCCTGGTGAACCAGTCATATCGCCCATTGCTGCAGTTCGTCTCCAACCCAAAGTTGATCGTCGACGCCGGCGCGCACATCGGCTGTGCCTCGGTGTACTTTGCCGCCAGCTGTCCGACGGCGAAGATCATTGCCATTGAACCGGAAGAATCGAACTACGCACTCTTGCAGCGGAATACGGCGATGTTTCCGCAGGTCGAATGCGTGCGCGGCGCACTCTGGCCGCGTGTGGAAGAGGTTTCGCTGGAGGACCCGGGTCTCGGGACCTGGGGCTATCGTGTCTCCGCCGCCAAGGCGCGGGCTCGAGGGGTCCGAGGCGTGACGGTACCGCTTCTCCTCTCGTCGCAAGAAGTATCCGAGATCGACATCCTCAAGATCGACATCGAGGGCGCGGAAAAGGAGGTGTTCTCGGCTGCGGACATCGGATGGTTGGCCCGGGTTCGAACCATTGCGCTGGAAACTCATGATCGCATGCGGCTGGGCTGTCGGCGAAGCGCCCTCAACGCTGTTCGGGCCTATGGTTTTCGCGAGTTTCGGGTGCACGGCAACGAAAACGAGTTCTTCGTGCGAGTTTGATGTGATACTCGCTCGTTCGGATCGCCATGCCAGGTCGTAAGCGCCCAGGCCCCGGCCGCGGCGACGGAACCGCCGTTCTTCGGGTCGTGCTGGTCACGTATCGGGACGACCCGCTGGCAGGGGGGTCGCTCCGCGTGGCCGAAAACCTCGCGAACGGCTTCGATCCGAGCGAGGTGGCGGCACACCTGGTATTTGCCCGTGGGACGCCAGGACCGGTTTCGGCCCGGGCTCGAGTACCGACGCACGCGCTGGCGACCCGGGGACGCGCGGACGTGATCGGGTGGGACCGGTTCCGGCGACTGCTCGTTCGAATCAAGCCCGACGTTGTTCACTTCGTGGACACACCTCTATGGATGCTCGGTGTGGTCAAAGCGCTTGGCCTCAAGTGCGTCGTTCATGTGCACGGCCGGCCGCTAAGCCGGCTGATCAGATTGAGGCACCGAGTGATCTCCAGAGCGATCGGGAACCTTGCCGATGCACACGTATGCATCACGCACGGCGCCCGCAGGACGGTGGTCGATCTCGGCTGGGCGAACGCGGAGCGCACCTGGGTTGTCGCCAACGGCGTGGACGTTGGGTATTTCTCCGCGCCATTTCCACGGGCCAGCGCCCGGCAACGTCTTGGAATCGCCGCCGGGGCAAGGGTCCTCGGGATGGTCGGCAGGCTTGTAGAGCATCGCGGCTTTCAAGATGGGATCCGTTTGCTGCGGTTGCTTCCGGGCGACTGGCAAGCCGTGATCTGCGGTGAGGGTCCGTTTCGCGACAACCTAGTGCGGATGGCTAGAGATCTGGGATTGGCCAGTCGGGTTCATTTCACCGGCGGTCTCGACGACGTGCGACCAGCCCTCGCCGCCATGGATGGTTATCTATTCACCGCACGCTATGACTCCTTCGGGCTCGCAACCGCCGAGGCGATGGCCGCCGGAGTGCCGGTGTTCGGCCTCGGGGGTGACGGCGAGTACGCTGAGCCCGAGTACCCGCTAATTACGGCCCATAACAGCGTGTTCGTCGATCGGGATAATCCCCTGAGCTACAACAGCGAGGAGCCTGAGGCTACGCTGGCTGCGCTCGCGGCCCGATTGCTGGCGACCTCCAATGACCCTGTCGAGGCCAGGCGACTGGTGCAGGCTGCTCGTGCCTGGGTTGCGGAGCGTTTCAGCGCGACGCAGCAAGCGTCACGGATGGCTGCCGTCTACCATGCGGTCGCTGGTGCGGCGGGCCGTTGATGTCGGGCACTCCAAGGAGGTCTGTGGAGACGTGAATGTTCCTCGCCGACCATTCATCGCTCGAGACGTCGACGAGCTTCGACCGCAGCCGCAGTTCTGGGGCCCGAGTGGAACCGGCGCCGATCTCGAGGAATTCGGGGAAGATGATCTCGCCGGGGAAGCACCGGCCTGCAAGGTCTGCGGTGTGCCACGCTGCGACGGTGTTGCCGTCGTGTATGGCTATCCGATCTGGTGCTGTTCGAGCTGCGGCGTGGGTTTTGTCTGGCCACAGCCCCCGCCACACGTTCTCTCGGCCTATTATGGAGTCCGCTATTGGCAGAAATACCTGGGTGATTCGAGACCTCTCGAGCAGCGCGAGGCGATACGGTCGCACATCCTGCTGCGGCAGGCGCAGCTCGTAAGGCGTTTGGTTGCCGACCCGCGAAGGGATCGGATCCTGGACGTCGGGACTGGTGACGGTTCGATGCTCGCCCTCTATCGCGATGTCGGTCTGCGAGAACCCGTAGGTCTTGAGATCGACCAGCAGCTGGCCCTCAAGGTGAGTCAGCGGGTTGGATGTCGCGTGGTCTCCGTCCAGAGCTTCTCCGACTTCCGGGAAGGCCCCTGGGACGTGATCTCAATGTGGGCTCTGATCGAGCATGTGACGGACCCTGTGGCTTTTCTGCGCCATGCGCGATCATTGTTGACGCCGGGTGGAGCGCTCGTGGTGATGACCGGGGACAATTCGTCTTTTCACGCCAGACTCCAGGGCAGATTCGACATGTGGGTCTATCCGCCCGAGCATTTGTTCTACTTCGATCGCCCGTCCCTTGGTCGCCTGCTGACACGCACCGGACCTTGGCGGATGGCGCAGGTGCGGCTGGGTTATCAGCACCCGCTCAAAGAAGCGGTCCTGTGGTGCTTTCGGGCCGCGCAAGCCGGAAAGGAGCGCTTCGCCGGAGCGAGCAAACCGGCCTGGAGGAGCGCCAATTCCAATCTCTTGGTCGGTATTGCGCGCACATGACACGGATTGGTTCACAAGCGGCCTCGGTGTTCCGACGCTTCTCGGGAGGATGTTGCTGACATGAGCAGACGGTCCGTGGATGGAGAGCTTCTGGGCCGGGTCTATCCTGGCAAGATGATTCGCGACGGCGTTGTGGATCTGGACCCGCCGGCCGCGGGCTACCTGGAGAACTTCGGCGTACAATGGCAGAGATACCGAGACACGCAGCTGGATTCGAAGAATGGAACCACCATTTCGCATGACTTCCTCGTGCGGGTGCTTGGATCTCCCCTCGAGTCGCTGCGCGGCAAGACGGTGCTCGAAATCGGCGCCGGTGCCGGGCGGTTCTCTGAGCACTTGGCGGAGCACGCGCGGCTATTGATTTGCGTGGACTCGTCTGACGCCATCTGGGTCAATGCGGCGCGCGGACGGTCAAATGTGGCTTTGGTGCATGGCGATCTATTCACCATGCCTGCCCCGGTGCCACCGGTGGATCTCGTTCTGTGTCGTGGCGTGCTGCAACACACCCCCGATCCACCCGCGGCGATTCATCGGTTGCATCAGCTCGCGCGGCCCGGGGGCGAGGTGGTGTTCGATATCTACGGGCCGGGTCGCCTGGGAAGGCTCGAGGCAAAGTACCTGTGGCGAAGGGTCGTGCCGCGGGTGTTTGCCTGGAGTCAGTTTGAGGCTCTCCTGCGGACGGTCGCGGAACCGGCGCTCCGAATGCGGTGGCGGGTCAAGCCGCTGCTGCCGGGGCGAAGCAAGAGGGTGCTCGACTATTTCATACCGATCTGGGATTACAAAGGTGTCTTGCCGCTTGGTGACGCGGAGCTTGTTGAATGGGCAATCCTGGACACGCTCGATGCCTTGTACGCCGTCCACGACCATCCGATGACCGCCGCGCAGGTGCTGGCAGTCATCGAGGGTCTCGCGTGCGATGTCGTCTCGGCGGACACGGCCAACAACTTCTTCCGCACGCGATTGCGGTGAGCCTTACAGACGGCGTCACGCGCTGAAAGGCGCGGCCGTTTCCACCGAAGACCGGGACTCGCGACATGTGTGGCATTGTTGGCGTATTTGGGGGACCCAAGGACACCGAGCGCGTGCCCGCCATGGCGCAGCTCTGCCGGCACCGGGGGCCCGACGACTTCGGGTTGCACCTGGCCGGTGCGGACGGTCCGGCGTTGGCCCTCGTCCGTCTCGCGATTCTCGACCTCTCACCGGCAGGTCACCAGCCGATGTTGGGGGCGGAAGGCCAGGTAGTGCTGGCATTCAACGGCGAGATCTACAACTTCGAAAGCCTTCGTGCTCAGCTCCAATCCCATGGCTGTGCCTTTACTTCTTCCAGCGACACTGAAGTTCTTCTTCGCGGTTATGAAACCTGGGGTGAGTCAGTCCTCGATCGCGTTCTCGGCATGTTCGCGTTCGCGCTGTGGGACGGACGCACCCGGACATTGCTTCTCGCCCGCGACGCCACCGGGATCAAGCCGCTCTTCTATCGGCCACTGCCATCGGGTGGTCTCGCTTTTGCTTCCGAGGCAAAGGCCTTTGCGGCGTTTGGTCCAGGAAGTTTGGAGCCAGACGACGATGCCGTGCGCCAATACGTCGAATTCGGGTACGTGTGGGATTACGAGCGCAGCATGTTCCGGGAGGTCCGCAAGGTCCCGCCGGGCCATCTCCTGAGAGTTCGCGATGGGCATCTTGGGCCGGCGGTTCGATGGTGGCAGATCCCGACGAACGATGTGCACCCGGTGCGCGGCGCCAGCGACGATGAAACCGAGGAGGATCTCTGGCGCCAGCTCGACACCGCAACGAGAGAACATCTCGTCGCCGACGTGCCTGTGGGTTTGCTGTTATCTGGCGGCCTCGACTCCAGTGTCCTCGCCGCGATCGCATCGCGGCACACCCCGGAGCCGCTGAGGACCATCGGCGTCGGCTTCGAGGGCTTCGAGCCGGATGAGCGCCCCTACAGTCGGCAGGTTGCCGCGCACCTGGGGACACGGCATTCGGAGCTGGTGCTAACCGCCGCCGACGTGCTCACGGAGTTCGAGCAGAGCGCCTGGTACTATGACGACCTGTTTTGGGACACCGGATTTGTCACGAGTATGGTGATCTATCGCCGCTGTCGTGAAAAGGGACTGAAGGTCGTGTTGGTGGGTGAGGGAGCGGACGAGATCTTCGGCGGATATCGCAACTTCGATCTCCTGAGCCGGCCGGCCGTTGGGTGGCTCCCCGATGTCGTGCATCGCTATCTGTTCTTCCGTCAGTACTCAGGCCAGCAATGGGGCACTAATCTCACATCACACCTGAAGGGGATTGCAGGATTGCACGCCGCAATGAGCGGCGACTGGTTTCACACAGTCAGAGCCTACGAGCTCATGCACCAGATCCCCAACAACCTGAACATGAAGGTTGACCGCGCAAGCATGGCCGCGAGCGTCGAGGCTCGAGTGCCCTTCCAGGACCGACGAGTTGTCGAGGCCGCCTGTCGGATGCCGCGGACCGCGTTGCTGCGGAACGGCACCAACAAATGGATGCTGAGACACCTGGCGCGCAAACGGTCCCTGCTGCCGAGCGCGATCATTGACCGCCCCAAGTTGGGGATGTTGATGCCGCCGACCTGGCTGACGGCAGATCCGGTCATGCGTCGGTCGGCGAAGGACAGGGTCCTCGCGCCCGGCAGTTGGGCCGAACGCCTCTGCGTCTGCGACCCGGTGGCGCGGTTCTTTGACGGCCGCGCAGATCCGGCACGGCGGTTCTTCAGAAAGTACCTCGCTTACAGCACATTGTCATGGCGCCTCTTTGTCCTGGAGCTGTGGCGCGAAGCCTACTCGCCGGCTTCGGTCGCCCAGCGCCTCGAGTCAGCGCGCGCGACTGTGCTCTCTCAAGTGTGCCCGGCGCCCCATAGCTGAGACGTCTTGTCGGTTCGCATTGCGCATGTGTTCGGCGCGCTGAATTTTGGCGGCGTGGAGTCCATGGCGCTGCGCCTCATTCAGCATCTGCGCAGTCCGGAGTTCCAGCACGTGGCGATTGTGTTGACGGACCGCCCACAGGATAGAAGCGCCGACTTCGAGAAAGTGGACGGCCTGGCGCGTTACACTTGCCCGCTGGACACAGGTCACCGCGCGGCATTTGTCCGAAATATGGGCCAGCTCCTGAGCTCGATCAAGCCGGATTGCGTGCTCGCTTACAACTTCGGGAATCACGCGTGGGTAGCGATGGCGGCGCATCGGGCCGGGGTCCCGCGGACCCTGGTTCGAGTCGCCGGCTCACCGACGCGAGACTGGCGGACGCGCTGGCGCTCGACGATCCTGGCGCACCTGGCGCGCCCGTTCTGCGCCGGTGAAATCGCCGTCTCCCACACGGTGGCCCGAGAGCTGACTCACGGCCTCGGGTTGCCGCGGCGTCGAGTCGCCGTCATTCCTAATGGGTGTGACGTGGAGCAGATCGAACGCGAGGTGGCAGCGGCGCGGGGACTGGCCGGACGGTCGTCGGGATGGCGCATCCTGATGGTGAGCCGCATGGATGATGCAAAGGACCACGGGACTTTGCTGCGGGCGGTGGAGAGGCTGCGGCGGGCAAGCCGGCAGTTACGACTGACTCTGGTGGGAGATGGGCCTCTCCGCGCCGAGAACGAGAGGCTAGCAACGAGCCTCGGTATTCGCGATGCAGTGGAGTTTCTTGGCAACCGGTCCGACGTCTCGGCCCACATGGCCCAGGCCACAGTCGTGGTGCATGCCACACACACCGAGGGCATGCCCAATGTTCTTCTCGAGGCGATGGCGGCTGGGGTTCCGATCGTTGCCTCGGATATTCCACCGGTTCGGGAAGTCTTGGACGACGGGCGTTGCGGTCTGCTGGTTCGACCGCGGGATGCGGTCAAGATGGCGGACGCCATCGAACGGGTCCACGACCCCGACGTGGCGGGGCCCTTCGTCGATGCGGCTCTCCGGCGGGTTCGCGCTGAATACAGCATCTCTGAGTGTGTGGGCCGATACGCCGCGCTCCTCGACGGTGCCGTCGTCGAGGGCGAGTGACCGGGCATCGGCGGTCCCTATTGGCCCGGCGTTCTTCTGGCGGTCGTTGGTGCTCGAACGAGCGATCTATTGAGCTGAAGGAGCTGTAAGACCATGGGTCCCGAGTTCTTCATCGTTGGTGCGCCCAAGTGTGGGACGACTTCGCTATACAGCTATCTAAGCCGGCACCCGGACGTCTTCATGCCGACCGCAAAGGACATCAATTACTTCGGATCAGACCTTCATCTGCCGCGGCGGCTGACCCATGACGAGTACTTCGGGCTGTTTGAGCGGGCGCGTCCTGGGCAACTCGTGGGAGAGGCCTCCGTATGGTATTTGGTGTCTGAGCTTGCCGCCACGGAGATCCACGGGTACCAGCCGCTAGCAAAGATCATAGTGATGTTGCGGAATCCCGTGGATCTGATGTACTCGCTCTACAATCAGATCGTGTACGATGCGGGTGAGGACATTCTCGAATTCGAGGCGGCCCTCGCCGCGGAGGAGTCGCGAAACCGTGGCGAGTTGATGCCTCCGGGATCTACCTTTGTGGAGTGCCTGCAATACGCCCGCATTGCCACCTTCACGCCGCAGGTCGCCCGCTATTTCGATACGTTCGGCCGCGACCGCGTACACGTAATCATATTCGACGATCTCAAGTCCGACCCCGCAGGCGTGTTTCGCGATTGCGCCGACTTTCTCGGACGTCGGAAGATTCAACTGCCGACGTTTCCGGTGGTCAACTCCGCCAAGAAGTACCGCAGCATGAGGCTTCGGCGACTCCTGGTGCATGGACCGCCGCCATGGCTTCGAGTGGCCAGTCGCGTGATCATGCCGGCTCGGATGAGAGCCACTCTGGCTAGAACGGTAAACGCGCTGAACACCAAAGCTCTGAGGAGCCCGCCCTTAGGGCCGAATTTGAGGAGTACACTGGCGGAGAGGGCGCGACCAGATATCGAACGGCTCAGCGCCTTGATTGGCCGCGATCTTTCCGGCTGGACGAGCCTCGGTGCCTCCAAGGGCCGCGGGAGCGCCGGGTAGGGCCGGCACTTGGTACGCCGCGGCGCCGGCGCCCATGACGATCTGGCCGGTTCCCATGAGGGCGGTTACAATTCATGCTAAGCTCGCGCCATTCCAGGTGGCTAGCCTCAATGCCGCCGAGAGGATGTTCGCCAGAGCCGGCTGGGAGCTTCATTGCATAGAGATCGGGGGGCGCCAGGATACCTACGGCTGGCAGGATCTCGGGGAGGGGAACGGCGGATTTCGGAGCCTGTTTAGGGACGAGGACTACGCCGCGCTAGGCCCGCACAGGATCGGTCCCGCTTTGTGGCGCGAGTTGAGCGCGATTGAGCCCGATGTTGTCGCAGCGAACGGGTGGGGATTTGCAGAGTCGTGGGTCGGACTGTTCTTCGCGCGATGCTGTGGAGCTGGCCTGGTATTGGTGTCCGACGCGCACGCGCGAAGTTTGCGCAAGCGTGCGTGGAAACAGGTAGCCAAGCACGGATTCCTCGCAGCGACGGACGCGGCGTTTGTAGCGGGCACGCCGCATCTGGCGTTCCTGCAAGGGTTGGGTTTCCCTGCCGACCGCTGCACCCTCGGCTGTGACGTGATCGATAACAGCCTCTTTCGGAATGCCGGCCCAATGCCTTCACCAGGCAGCGGCCTCCGCCTCGTGACGTGCGCGAGGCTCATTCCAGAGAAGAACCTACCGGTCGCTGTCATGAGCTTTCGCGAGCTCAACCTCCCTTTCTCGTGGCGCATCGTAGGCGACGGGCCGGAACGGGACGCGGTGTCCGCCGCTGTCGGGCGCGCGGCGCTCGGGGACAAGATACAATTGCCTGGTCGGGTCGAGTACACGGGGTTGCCCGCGGTTCATCGCCAACACGATGTCTACTTCCAGCCGAGCATCTCCGACACCTGGGCCCTCGCCGTCAACGAAGCCATGGCCTCCGGCATGCCGGTGCTGGTGTCCAAGCAGTGCGGTTGCCACGAAGATCTCGTGAAAGAAGGCGTCAACGGCTTCACCTTCGACGCCCGCGATCCCGCCGCCATCCGCGCCGCGGTCACCAAGATGTGGGAGGCGCGGGACCGCTGGCCCGAAATGGGGCGAGCGTCGCAGGACATCATCAAGGACTGGGACCTCGACCGCTTCGCCAAAGGCCTCTACGACGCCTGCGAGATCGCGCTCCGGCGCTCCAAAGAGCGCCGGGCGCGGCGGTCGTGGGCGGGGCGGCGGCTGTGATCGCCCATGGCCGGCGAGCACGCATGCAGGCGGTGAGGCTTGACCCGTATATATCCAGCTGGATATCATGGGCCCATGCGGATCGCATACTACACAACCGCCTCTGGGAGGATGCCGGTCGTGGAGTACATTGAACGCCAGCCCAAGCCCGATCGGGCCCGTCTGGTGGATGCCCTCGACATGATCGAGCGACATGGCTTTGATGCACCACGCGTGCGGTTCCGCCAAATCCAGGGCAAGCTCTGGGAGATCAAGATTGAGGGACAGCTGTCGCATCGAGTGTTCTATGCAGGCGTCAGCGGCGACGAGATCGTGCTCCTGCATGCCTACGTGAAGAAGTCGCAGAAGGCACCGGCGCACGAAATCGCCGTGGCCGAGAAGCGGATGCGCGAGATCCTGTGAGGAGGAACAACGTCATGAAGACAGCACGAAAGACTCACGGATCGGTTCGGGAAGTCTTCAAGCGAGACTTCGCCGATCCGGAGTTTCTAATGATGTTTCAGGAAGAGCGGGCACGTAGCGAGCTCGCCCTCGCTGTCTCCAAGGCGAGGCAATCTGCAGGGCTGACGCAGGCGGAGCTTGCTGACAAGGTGGATACGTCGCAGAGCGCCATCGCTCGCCTCGAATCGGGTCGAGACCGGCGCATGCCGACCTTGCCATTGCTTGCCAGGATTGCCGCCGCGACCGGGCGGCGACTCGTGGTGGGATTCGACAGGATTCGTCGCGCTGGATGAGACGGGCTCGACCGCTTCGCCAAAGGCTTCTACGACGCCTGCGAGAGCGCCCTCGAGCACTCCAAGGAACGCCGGGCGCGGCGGTCGTGGGTGGGGTGGGGGCGCCGTTGACGGGCCGCGCGTGTTACTCCATAATGGAGTCAAAGAGGAGTAACTGGCATGGCGACCTTGAACATCAAGAACCTGCCGGAGTCCATCGCCCGCAAGCTGCGCGTGCGCGCCAAGCGGTCGCACCGGTCGGTGACCCAGGAGGTCATCTACCTGCTCGAGCGGGTGACCGCGGAGGTCCCGCCCAGCTCGATCATGGAGCTCCGAGGCCTCGGGAAGGCGGCCTGGGGCGCGACCGCCGCGGTGAAGCACGTGTCGGATGAGCGGGACACGTGGGGCTGATCGAGGCGATCGGCCGCGGTCCGGTCGCGATCGACACGGCGCCGTTCATCTACTTCATCGAGGAGAACCCGCAGTTCATCGAGCCGGTGAGCGCTCTGTTTCAGGCGGTGGATCGAGGTGCCTTCGCGGCGGTCACTTCGGGCGTCACGCTGCTCGAGTGCTTGGTCATCCCCTATCGAACCGGCGACCATACGCTGGCGGCGCGGTACGAGGCCTTGCTCACCGGCTCCCGCGGCCTCACGCTCATCGATATCGATCGGCCGCTGGTGCGGGCTGCAGCCCAACTGCGGGCAGCGACAGGCGTGAGAACCCCCGACGCCCTCCAGGTTGCCGCGGCGCTGTCTGCGAACGCGACCGCGTTCGTCACCAACGATCGCAAGCTGCCCACCGTCTCCGGCTTGCAGGTGTTGCAGCTCGCCGACTTCTGACGTTGGGAACCTAGCCCTCATGTGCGGCATCGCCGGCATCCTCGGCCGCTTCGACGCTGATCCGCGCCAAGCGGTCCGCGCCATGGCCGCGGTCATGAAGAACCGCGGCCCCGACGACTATGGCGAGCTCTCGCTGGAGACCCCCGGCGGCACGCTTGCCCTGGCGCACCGGCGCCTCTCCATCATCGACCTGTCCCAGGGCGGGCACCAGCCGATGACCGACCCGACGACGAGGAACGTCGTCGTCTTCAATGGCGAGATCTACAACTACCGCGAGCTCAAGACCGAGCTCGCCGGCCTCGGCCAGAGCTTCGCCACCCAATCCGACACCGAGGTCGTCCTCAAAGCCTACGCCGCGTGGGGCTCCCAAGCCTTCGCGCGGTTCCGCGGCATGTACGCCGTGGGCCTCTGGGACCAAGCCCGCGGCCGCCTGCTGCTCGCCCGCGACCACGTCGGCATCAAGCCCCTCTACTACGCCGCCACCAAACACGGCCTGGTGTTCGCCTCCGAGGTCAAAGCCATCACCGCGTCCCGCCTCGTGGACCAAACCATCGACCGCGCGGCAGTGGCCTCATTGCTGGCCTTCGGCAGCGTCCAGTCGCCACACACCATGCTCAGCGCCGTGCGCTCCGTAGCGCCCGGCACCTGGCTCGAGTGCGACGCCGGCGGTGCCGTGGTGCGCGCCGGCGACCACTTCACCTGGCCCGTGCCCGGCTCGGCGCCCCCGTCACCGGTCGGCGCGGTCATTGAAGAGCTGCGGCAGCGCCTCGACACCAGCGTGCGTCGACACCTGGTGGCCGACGTGCCGGTGGCGGTGTTCTTGTCGAGCGGCCTCGACTCGACCTGTGTCGCCGGCCTCGCGCGCGCGAGCCAGCGCGATATTCGGACCTTCACGGTGGCATTCGCCGACGAGCCCGACCACAACGAAGCGGCGCTCGCCGCCGCGACCGCCCGGCGTTTCGACATCACCCACACCGTGTGTCCGGTCACCGAGCCGACCGCCCTCGCCTGGGTGTCGCAGGCTCTCCTCGCGATGGATTTGCCGTCCATCGACGGCCTCAACGTCTATATCGTGTCACGCGCCGCGGCCGAGCATGGGGTCAAAGTGGCGTTGTCCGGTCAGGGGGGCGATGAGATCTTCGGCGGCTACCCGAGTTTCGAAGACGTGCCGCGCCTGCACCGCGGCCTCTCTCTCGCGGGGCCCTTGCTGCGCGCCGGCTCCGGCTTGCTCTCGGCTTCGGCGCGGCCGGTCATTGGCGGGGCTCGGGCGGCGAAGCTCAGAGACCTCCTCCACACCGGGCCCGACCTCGCGGCGCTCTACTTCCACCGCCGGCGCTTGTTCTCCGACGATCAGCTCGAGGTCCTGGGCATCACCGCGGCGAACGCCGGTCTGCAGCCCACCTTCCAGCCCATCGAGATTGACCTGCAGCGCTTGGTCCTCGCCGGCGAGCCCGCCTGCAGCGTCGCGCGCCTCGAGACCGCGTTCTACCTGCACAACACGCTGCTCAGAGACGGCGACGTCTACTCGATGGCCAACAGCGTCGAGGTTCGGGTGCCGATGCTCAGCCGCGACCTCATGGAGTACCAGCTCGCGCTCCCGGGCCACGTTGCCTACCCGCGGGGCAAGAGCCCCAAGGCGTTGTTGCGGGCGGCGTGCAAAGACCTCTACGTCCCGGCGCTCGAACGCCAGCGCAAGCGCGGCTTCGTCGTGCCGCTGAACCGGTGGATCCGAGGGCCCCTCGCCGACACCGTCAAGACCGGCCTCGACCGCGTGAGGCAGAGCGGCCTCGTGGACCCCAAAGGCGTCGACGCCACCTACGACCTGTTCTGCAAGGAGCCCGAGAGCCCCATCTGGACCCGTCTCTGGGCCCTCGTCGTGCTCGGCCATTGGCTCGAGCGCGAACGGGCTACAGCTCCAGGAACGGGTTGATCACGCGGACGCTGCCGTACAGCCCGTTGTGGGTGAAGTCCTCGGAGTAGAGTATCGGGATCGTGTAGTGCTCGGCATAGGCCAACAAATGGGCGTCGAACCAGCTGACTTGATGCGAGAGCATTGTCGCGAGCGCGAGCCGCAGCACCGAGGCGGTGGGGTAGCACACCTCGCATGCTGCCATCATGCGCTCGACCTCTATCTTCGCTTCAACAGCAGACAGCAGCGGTCCGCGGCCAGGAGCGGCGACGCGACGCACCACCGCGACAAACTCGACGAGAGCCTGGTGTGGCAGCCGCAGCTCGCCGCTAGCGACGCCGTCGCGGAAGAGCTGCCGCGCGCGGGCGAGCTTCTGCGGATACCGCGGGTCGAAGCGGTAGACCAAGATGTTCGTATCAACGAGGAAGGCCACGAGTGTAGAGCTCGTCGCGGGTCCAGCCGCGGTCTTTGGGTTCAGGCAACCCCAGCTTCTCGTACGCCCGATTGCGTTCGTCTTGACGCGTGTCTGAATCGGCGAGCAGCCGCAGCCGCCATTCGATCTCGTCCGGCGCCCGTGTGACCTCGTTCTGCCTGACTCGAAGCCTCACCACCTCACCCGCCGGCTCGAAGGTGACCACCGTGCCCGGTCGGATGCGATACTCCTTGGCGATGGCCTTGGGTATCGTGACCTGCAGCTTGCTGGTGACCTTGCTCATTGCCTTACTCTAGCAAGGATTACGTCCTTGTCAACTGGCATGGTCTGAGCCTTGAAGATTCTATTTCTGTCTCCTCATTTCCCACCCGACGTGGCGTCCACCGGCCAACTCGTCGCTGAGCTCGTCTCTGACGCGGTGGCTGCCGGGCATGAAGCGGTCGTGGTAACTGCGACGCCGTCGTACACCCAACCAGAGCTCTATCACCAGGACCTGGCGATGCTGTCGCGCCCGCCGGGCCGCAGTGGAGGCGAAGCCGCGAGCGCGAGGATCCATCGTCTCCCGATCCCCACCTGGGGCCGCCGCACCACCTGGGGCCGCTTAGTGCCATTCGCGGGCTACGCGCTGGGCGCCGCCGCGCTGACGCCGTTCGTGCGCGACGTCGACGTGGTCTACGCGCTCTCGACGCCGCCCTTCCTCTCCGCCATCATCGCCGCCGCGCTCACGAAGCTCGGCGACGTTCCCTTTGTCTACAACCTGCAAGACGTCTATCCCGACGTCGCCCTGGCGTTGGGTGTCATTCGCCCCGGCGTTCTGGCTTCGGCGTCGCGCCAAGTGGAGCGCTTCTTGCGCCGGCGCGCCGCGGCGGTCGTGGTGGTGGGTCGCGACATGCGGGCGCTCGTGGAGGCGGACGACGACGCGCTCGACAACGTGCACGTCATTCCCAATTGGATCGATACTGACGCCGTCAAGCCGGTGCCGAGGAGTCGCAACGGGTTTCGCCACGAGCACGGTCTCGACGGTGCCTTCGTGGTGCTCTACTCCGGCAACCTCGGGCGGGTGCACGGCGCCGAGATGTTGCCGGCGATCGCCGCCGAGCTCGCGGACCTGCCCGACCTTCGTTTGGTGATCGTCGGTGACGGCCCGGCCAAGGCCGAGGTGTTGGCCGACGTCGAGCGTCGCGGCCTCGAGAACGTCGTCGTGCTCCCGTATCAACCGAAGGAGCGCCTGGCGGCGTCGCTCTCGGCCGCCGACGTCTCCCTCGTCTTCCAACGGGAGGAGACCTTGGGGATGGTGGTGCCGTCCAAGCTCTACGGCATCCTCGCGTCCGGCCGGCCGGTCGTCGCGGCCGGGCCCGCGGACTCGGAGGTCGCGGCGGTGCTCGAGGAGACCGGCGCCGGCGTGACGGTGCGGGCGGGGGACTGGGCGGCGGTTGCGAGATCGGTGCGCGAGCTGTACCTTCACAAAGCGACAGCCAGGAAGATGGGCAAGCAGGGGAGGAGAGCAGCCGTGGCGAGCTTTGACCGCCGGGTGGCGACCAAGCGCTATCTCGACCTGTTCGCGGCGGTCGCGGGGCAGAGCGCATGATCGCACCCACCGTCGCGTTCATTCTGGCCTTGGTGTTGGCGCTGGCGCTGACGCCGCTGGTGCGCGCTCTCGCGCACCGGGTCGGGGCGGTGGACGATCCCGACGCCTCGCACCGCAAGATCCACCAGCGCTCCATCCCGCGCATGGGCGGCCTCGCCATCGTCGTGGCGTTCTTCGTGCCGCTCGCCGGCCTGCTCGTCGTCGACAGCGAGGTCGGCCGCTACTTCGCCAAGGACGCCACCAAGGTGATGGGCCTGTTCGCCGGCGGGCTCGTGATAGCGCTGCTCGGCGTCTACGACGACATCAAGGGCGCCAACGCTCCAAAGAAGTTCATCGTGCAGTTCGCGGTGGCGCTCGCGATGTATCTGCTCGGCTTTCGAATCGGCGGCTTGTCGACGCCGTTCGGGTTTGCGATCGACCTCGGCATCTTCGATCTCCCGGTGACGCTGTTGTGGATCGTGGGGGTCATCAACGCGATGAACCTCATCGACGGGCTCGACGGCCTGGCCTCGGGTATCGCGTTCTTCGCCGCGCTCACGACCCTGGTGGTGGCGGCGTTGAACGGCAACGTCTTGATGATCCTCTTCATGGCCACGACGCTGGGGGCGGTGCTCGGGTTCCTGTTCTACAACTTCAACCCCGCGTCCATCTTCATGGGCGACACCGGCAGCATGTTCCTGGGTTTTGTCATGGCGGTGACCGCGGTGCAGACCAACACCAAGGGCGCGGCGACCGTGGCGATGCTGACGCCGGTGTTGGCGTTGGGCCTCCCCATCATGGACACGTTCTTGGCGATGCTGCGCCGCTATTTGCGGGGCCGGTCGATGTTCCAGGCCGATCGCGAGCACGTGCACCACAAGCTCTTGGGCGCCGGGCTCAGCCAACGCGGCGCCGTGCTCGTCATGTATGCGTTGTCGTTGGTGTTGGGGCTCGCGGCGGTGGCGGTGACGGTCACCAAGGGCCTGCAGATGGCGCTGGTGCTCTCGGCGTCGCTCGTGGCGGTGGCGCTGTTCATGCGCAAGCTCGGCTATCTGAGCCCGGCGCAGTTTCGGCGCGACCGCGAGGCGGCGCTCGAGGAGCGGCGCTACAACCTGGACGTTCGCCGCGCGGTGCGCGAGGTGCGCAGGGCGTTGCGCGTGGTCACCACCATCGACGACGCCTGGCGTGCGGTGACCGCGCTCTGCGAGGCGCTCTCGGTTTACATGGTCGAGCTTCGCCTCCAGGGGATCGGCGCGGCCAGCGGTGAAGAAGCGCGCAGCTTCGTGTGGCAGAGCAGCGTCGCGCCCGCCAAGCGGCCGTTCGCGGCCCGCTTCGAGCTCGCGCCGGAGCGCGGCGGGGGCAAGATCATGCTCGACCTGACGTGGGCCGACGGCCGCGCCGAGATGACGGCCTACGACGAATACGCGGTTGGCGCCACCGCCGACGAGCTGGCGGCGGCCTGCTCGCGGTTGTGGCCAACGGCGGCCACCGGCCGGGTGGTCGCGCTTCGGGCCCGTCGGGTTCGGTAGCGCCCGCGAGACATCGGCGAGGGTTGCTGGTAATGTGACCGGCCTGGAGGAGTTGTGGCGAACGACATCAAAGAACGGCTGGCGGCCTTCGAGCCCTCGCGCCGCATCGCCGCGGGTGATGTAGACCTGTGGGCCATCTGGCGCACCTTGGTGCGTCGTCGCGCGATCGCTCTCGGGGTTCTGGGGCTGTCGCTCCTCGCCGGGGCGCTGGTGAATATCCGCACCCCGAGGGTGTATAGCTCCCAGGCGACGATGATCATCGAGCTCACTGAGCCCGAGGTGTTGACCAACGTCCGTGGTGTCTATGACCTGGGCTCGGGCGGCTACTGGAACACCAAAGAGTACTTCTCTACCCAGTTTCGCATCATCAAGTCGCGCGCGGTGGCCGAGCGCGTGGCGGCTCGCTTGGGGATGAGCGGTGCGAGCCTTGCCGAAGAGCTCGCGGCCCTGGGCCCCGAGAGTCTGGAGGCCAAGGTCTCCGGCGACGTGCTCGCGGGTGTTCCGGAATCCCTCAAGAATCGCATCGCGCTGACGGGTCGAGACAAGACCGGCAGTCGCGAAGAGATGGTCGCCGCGCTTCGCGCCTTTGACGCCACGGGTTACGTGCTCGGCAAGATCCAGGTAGTGCCGGTGCGCGACAGCCGCCTCGTGAACATCGGCATCGAAGACACCGACCCCGAGCGCGCCGCGCTCCTCGCCAACGCCGTGGCCGACGCCTACGAGGAGCTGAACCTCGACCAGAAGCTCGGCTTCACCCGCTCGGCGGTGGACTGGCTCTCCGACCAGGTGCAAGACCTCAGGGCCAAGCTCGAAGCGAGCGAGAAGGCGCTCTACGACTTCAAGAAGGACAACAACATCGTCTCGGTGTCGATGGAAGACCGGCAGAACATGGACTCCCAGACCATGAGTCAATTGAACCAGGCGCTCACCCTGGTGCTGACGCAGCGCCGCGCCCTCGAGTCCAAGCGCAAGGTCATCGAGCTGGCGCGGCAAAGCGGCCTGGACGCGGACACGCTGGACGCGGCCATCGCCAGCCCGCTCATTCAGCGGCTCAAGCAGAGCTACAGCGACCTACGCCAAGAGCAGGTGGAGCTCGGCCAGAAGTACACCGAAGATCATCCGAAGCTCGTGGGGTTGCGGCGCAAGATTGCGCTCGTGCAGCAGGACCTGAACACCGAGATCGACAAGATGCTTCGCAGCCTCGACGAGCAATACACCGCCGCGGTCGACACCGAGCGGCGGCTCAAGGCCGACATCGACGAGGTGAAGGGCGAGGCGCTGGCGATCAACAAGAAGGAGCTCGACTACGTCCGGTTGAAGCGCGACCGCGACAACAACGCCGCGCTCTACGACGTGGTCATCAAGCGGCAGAAGGAAGCGGACCTCACGCAGATGCTGCGGGTGAACAACGTCCGCAAGCTCGAGGCGGCGCTCCCGAGCCGCTCTCCGATCCGACCGAAGATCGCGTTCAACTTCCTGGTGGCGCTCATCATCGGCGTGTTGGGCGGCCTCGGCATGGCCTTCGTCGCCGACTTCTTGGACAACACGCTGAAGAACCAGGAGCAGGTGGAGCAGCGTCTCGGGCTGCCGACCCTCGGCATCGTGCCGATCATCAAGTCGGGCAAGTCGTCGACCCACGACACCCCGGACGCCAACCTCCGCGATCGCTATATCTTGGACCACCCACGATCGAGCGTCGCCGAGTGTTGCCGCACGGTGCGCACCAACCTGTTGTTCATGTCGCCGGACCGGCCGGCGCGCGCGATCCTCGTGACCAGCGCGGGCCCACGCGAGGGCAAGAGCACGATCGCGACGAGCCTGGCGGTCACGATGGCGCAGGCAGGTGGCAAGGTGCTGTTGGTCGACACCGACCTGCGCCGGCCGCGCCTGCACAAGAGCTTCGGCCTCGTGGATGCGGTCGGCATCTCTCGGGCGATCCTCGGCGAGGTGCCGGTGGACGAGGCCATTGTGCCGGGGCCGGTGCCGGGGCTCGATGTGCTCCCGTGCGGTCCCATTCCGCCCAATCCGGCGGAGCTCCTGCACACCGAGAGCTTCAAGGCGATCTACAAGCAGTTGATGGAGCGCTACGACCGCGTCATTTGGGACTCGCCGCCGGTGACCCCGGTGACCGACGCGCTGGTGCTCGCGTCGATGGTGGACGGCGTGGTGTTGGTGGTGAACGCCGGTCAGACGACCTGGCAGCTCGCCTCGCAGTCGAAGCGCCGCATCGAGGACGTGGGGGGCAGGATCTTCGGGGTGGTCTTGAACAGCGTCGATCTCGAAGACCGCCACTATGGCCGCTACTACCGCTACTACTACTACCGCTCGCGCTACACCGAGGACGAGTCGGCGGCGGCCTGAGGCGGGGTGTCGAAAAGCGCCCGCGGGTCGACCATACAGTGGCGCGTGAGGTAGCGCGCCATCAGCCAGACGAACAGCCAGGCATAGAGCCCCATGTAGAACATCTCGGGCGGGCTGCCGCGGACAATCATCGCCGCCCAGATCCCACAAATCCCTGCCAGCTGCAGTCGGAGGGGGTGGTGACGCGGCATCCGCCCCAGGCGTTCGTCTACCCAGCGGCAGGCTAATCCGAACAAGACGCCCCAGACCAGCACGCCGATCAGCCCGCCCTGTCCATAGCCCTCCCCGGTGAGTCCAACTGCGATACTGGCTGACCGTTGCTCTAACGTTTCGCCCTTGATGAAATTCGCGAACATAGAGAATGAGTAAGGCTTTCCCGGCCACAATGGTCGCGGCACCCACCCTAGGAACAATGGAATGAGTGACTTGCCGTATTGATACGGGAACAGCGCCGGGAACGCCTCCACGATGGGTCCCAATTCAGCGAAGATATCCAAGGCACCCTGGGTGTAGCTGTCGACGCCAATTCCGTCAGCGCCGGCCTCGTATTTTCGAATGTCGGCGCCGCGCATAGCGCTCTGCCCGCCCCAGGCAAGCGCCAAGACGCTCAGGGCCACCGCGACCACGAGGATCCGAGTGGCGCGGGACATTGACGTGCTGGCGAGCCGCGGCCATTCGGTGGTTAGGATGGGCGCGAAGGCGTAGAAGAACATCGCCCGCGAGCCCCGCAGCCACCCGGCGAAGGCACACAGTCCCAGCGTTGTCCATGCCAGTGCACGGGTGGAGCGGCTTGTCGGGCCAGGGATGGTGAGGAGTGCCGATGCGCAGGCCGTGGACATGTAGGTCGCGCTTCCCAACAGGCCAGCGATGTATGTGTTGAGCGCGGGCTCGGCACCCGGCCGCGCCCCTTCGACTTCACCCCTCATCGTGAGCATGACGCTCAGGAGTGGGACGTCGGCCGCAACAGCGTAGTCGAGGAGCACGAACACCCACAGGGCGACACCGATCCACATAAGGTTGAAGAGCCAACGCCGTTGCCGGTACGTGAGCACAAACAGGCAGTGCTCCGCATCGTCACGATGTGCCGTCGGCCTGCGTGTCCAATAACCCGCCTCAAACCCGATGACGGTCAGCACCAGCGACCAGCCCACCGTGTCCACGGTCGCTTCGGAGAGGGACATCTCCGCGCCGCTCATGCTCAAGATCGGCATCGACAGAAAGAAGCCGAACATGCCGCCGTGAAACCCTGATCGCGCCGCCGTCATCACCGGGTCACGGCGCCGGCCGATGAGCAGCAGGGCGATCACCGATAGCAGCGCCGTCAAGATCACGTACCCATTCGGTGTGCTGTCACCAAACAGGGCGTTGCGGCCCAACCCCCAGACGATGACCGCGGCGAGCCCCAGGCCAAGCCACAGCTGAATGCTCGGCGCCTCGTAGCGCGACTCGCGTAGCAGGGGCTCGGTGGAAGCAGGGCTCGCCATCAGGGACGAGATCTAACAGGCGGGGACGCGTTTCCCAAGCGCCTGACGAACACGTACGAAGGAAGACCAAGGGTAAGCGTTCACGGGGTCGTCACGATGGCTCGCGTAACCGGATTATGTCCCAGGACGACTTCATGGCTCGACGCCCATGATCTCCTGCCGTCGCAGCGCGTCCTCGCTGGTCTGAATCCTGGTCTCGAGCCGCTGCAGCGCCGCCTCCAGGCCGCCGCTGTTGCCGGCATAGGCCCGGGCCGCCAACAGCTCCGCCCGCGCCCCCTTCACGTCCCCCATCGCCTCGCGCAAGCTCGCGATCCCCATCCGATAGCCGAGGTTCGCCGGCTGCAGGTCGCGCGCCCGCTGGTACTCGCGCAGTGCCGAGGCACGCGAGCCCTCGCGCGCATAGATGTCGCCCAGCGACCAGTACGCCTGCGCCTTGGCGGGCCCCGCCGGCAGGTTGTCGAGCTGCCGCTTTGCGAGCTTGCGCGCGGCGTCAAACCGGCCCTGCTGCATCAGCAAGCCGATGGTCTGCGCGAACAACGGCGTCGGATCGCCGGCGGTCGCGATGCCCCGCTCCAACACCGCCAACGCGTCCCCGGCGTTGCCACTCCCCGCGAGCATCTGCCCCTGCATCAGGTACGGCGCCGCCATGCCGGGCCAGCGCCGCTGCGCCTCCTCGGCCCGCTGCCGCGCCTCGTCCACCCGGCCGGCCAGGTTCAACGCCCGCACCATCAGCTCGTAGGCGGCGAGCGAGTCCAGCCGGTGAGGGAGCTCCAGCACTTCGAGGGCGTCCGCCGGCGCCTGGCGCGTGAGCAGGAAGCTCGCCACTTGCAGGCGCACGTCGCTTTGTGCGGTCACGAGGTCACGGACCCGGGCGAGGCTGTTGGTGCGCTCGAAGATCTCAGCAGCGAGCGCCCCCGCCCGACTTGGTTCGAGCTCCAACACCAGCCGATACTCGATGAGCCCCTGGTCCACGTGGCCCAATCGCAACAGCGCCCGCGCCGCCAGCAGGTGGCCGCCGTAGTAGTGCGGCGCCAGGAACATGCCGCGGTTCGCGAAGCGCAGCGCCCGCGCCGCCCCGTCCTTGTCGTACAGCTCCCGCTCCGCCACCATCAGCGGCAGCACCGAGTCCGCGGGGTGTCGCCGGATCACGTCCTCTGCCGCCGCCGCCCGCCCCGCCGGCGTCGAGCCCTTCTCCACCAGCGCCCGGCGCAGCCGCGCGGTGTCGGCCTCGGTGCGATGTGCGATGGCCGGGTACGCCGCGAGCCCCACCAGGCCCGCGAGCACCACGACCACCACCCACGCCAAGGCGCCGTTCACCTGTAGGTTGCCGAGCCGCGAGACCCAGCCGCGCTTGCTCTCGATGGTCCGTGAGTGGCTGGGCTTCGAGGCGAGCACCGTCAGCACCATGAACGCCGGCAGCGCCACCGCCGACAGCTCGAGGTTGAAATCGCCGAGGTTGTGGATGCCCAGGAACAACAGCGCCGTCACCGCCCCCAGCCGCTCCGGCTTGCCGGCCGCCCGCTTCAACGCCTGCCCAAAGGCGAGCGCCAAGAGCCCGAGGATGACGAGGCCGAGCACCGGCCCGAAGTCGACGAGGGTCTGGAGGTACTCGTTCTCGAGGTGGGTGAAGGTCGCCGACGCCGTGGCGCTGCTGTAGTGGGCGTAGATGCCGGGGAGCGCGCCGCGGCCGATGCCGAGCACCGGGAAGTCACCGAGCAGGTCCAACACCGGTCGCCAGACGAGCGCCTTGTCGAGGGCGTCGGGGCGGCCCAGCGTCCACATCTCCCGCACGATCTGAGTGTAGGCGAGATAGCCGGCGACGATGAGCGACCCGGCGAGCCCGAGCTGCACCCAGAACAGGTTGCGCTTCTTCTCCGGCTGATCGAGCGCCAGCGGCAGCGCCAAGAACGCCAGGGCCGCGACGTAGGCGATGATGCCGCCGCGCGACAACGACAAGAACACCCCGGCGCCACAGAGGGCGGCGTCGCCGAGCCAGATCGCGCGCCACGAGCCGCGACTCGCCACCGCCAACCCGAGCGCCACCAGGCTCGAGAATCCCAAGAACGCGGCGAGGTGATTGGGGTTGATGAACGACGACGTGAACCACACCGCCGCTTGGCCGTAAACTCCGTACGGGCGGTCGAGCTGCGCCAGCGCGTGAAACAGCCCGACGCCGGTCACGACCGCGCCCGCCACCGCGATCCACGCGAGCAGCTCCCGCTGCCGCTGTCGCTCGCCAAAGATGTTCAGGCTGAGGAGCGCGCCGGTGAGGCAAATCACCACCACCAACAGCCCGTGCGCGGTCGCCGGTGGGTCGAGAGAGAGCGGCACGAACCACAGGCTGTCGCCAAACTGCAGCTCGAAGACGTCGGCCGCGGTTGGCGCGAGGAGCCGCACCAACCACATCGGCGCCGGCACCAGCTGCAGGGCGCACGCGAAGAGCGCCAGCACCAGCGCCAACACCGGCACGTTCGCCGGCAGCTGACCGTCGTGGTTGCGGCGCAACAGGTAGACCGTCGAGACCACGAGCAGCGCCGCCGCCAAGATCGCGTTCACCTGCGGATGCGCCCCGCCGAGCGCCAGCGGCGTCGCGATGAGGCAGACGCCCACCGCCGCTCGCAGCTGATAGGCGCCCGGGACGCGCGGCAGGTGGACCTTGCGGTATGGCACTGGGGTCGAGCCTATCGGACAACTTTGGCGGCTCCAAGCAAGACGGCCGCCGCCTGCATTGCATGAATATGCTCAATAGAATATGCTTATATGTATGAGGACGACCATCGACATCAACGAGCACCTGTTTCGTGACGCCAAACGTCGAGCGACTTCGGAGGCCAAGACCTTGCGCGAGATTGTCGAGTGCGCGCTGCGCGCCTATCTCAGCAGCAATCGGCAGAAGGCCGGGGCTTACTCTCTGAGGTGGCGCACCGAGACCGGCCGTGTTCAGCCCGGCGTACGCCTGGATGACCGCGACGCGCTCTTCGACCTGATGGACGGGCGGTCGTGATCGCCGTCGACACCAACATCCTGGTGTACGCGCGTCGTGCGGAGGCGCCGCATCATCGGCGGGCAAAGACGATCCTGCACGAGCTCGCTGAAGGGGATGCCGCCTGGGCACTCTCGTGGACCTGCATTTGCGAGTTTCTGCGCGTCGTCACGCATCCCCGGGTGTTCGATCCGCCCACCAAGATCGACGAGGCCCTCGACGACCTGGAGTCGCTGCTTCAGTCGCCGGCCTTGGTGCTCGTCGGCGAAGGCCCGGCGCACTTCTCACACCTGCGCCGGATGGTCATTGATGGCGGCGCGACCGGCAACCTGGTCCACGACGCCCACATCGCGGCGCTGATGGTGGAGCACGGGGTCAAGGAGCTTTGGACCGCGGACCGCGACTTCGCCCGTTTCCCGGGCTTGCGTTGTCGCAATCCGTTTACTACCAAGGCGTGAGATGAAGAAGGCCCTGATCACCGGCGTCACCGGCCAGGACGGCTCGTACCTGGCCGAGCTCCTCCTCGACAAGGGCTACGAGGTGCACGGCGTCGTGCGCCGTTCGTCGAGCTTCAACACCGAGCGCATCGACCACCTGTACCGCGATCCCCACGACCCGGCGGCGCGCCTGTTCTTGCACTACGGCGACCTCACCGACGGCACCTGTCTGCGTCGGATTCTGCAGAGGGTGGCGCCCGACGAGGTCTACAACCTCGGGGCGCAGTCGCACGTCAAGGTGTCGTTCGAGCAGCCGGGCTACACCGCCGACGTCGACGCCCTCGGCACCTTGCGCCTGCTCGAGGCGGTGCACGACTACACCCAGAGCTCGGGCAAGGTCGTGCGTTTCTATCAGGCGGGCTCGTCGGAGATGTACGGCGCGACGCCGCCGCCGCAAGACGAGCGCTCGCTGTTCTATCCCCGCAGCCCCTACGCGGTGAGCAAGCTCGCGGCGCACTGGTACGGCGTCAACTATCGCGAGGCCTACGGGTTGTTCATCGCCAACGGCATCCTGTTCAATCACGAGTCGCCGCGCCGCGGCGAGACCTTCGTGACCCGCAAGATCACGCGGGCCGCTGCTCGTATCAAAGAGGGCCTGCAACAACAGCTGTTCTTGGGCAACCTCGAGGCGCGCCGCGACTGGGGCTTTGCCGGCGACTACGTCCAGGCGATGTGGTCGATGCTGCAGGTCGAGCGGCCCGACACCTACGTGGTCGCGACCGGCGAAGCGCACTCGGTGCGCGAGTTCGTCGTCGCGGTGTTCGGCGAGCTCGGCCTCGATTGGCAGAAGCACGTGCAGGTGGACAAGCGCTACTTCCGGCCCACCGAGGTCGACAGTCTGTGCGGTGACGCGTCGAAGGCGAAACGCGAGCTCGGTTGGCGGCCACAGGTGAGCTTCGCCGCGCTCGTGTCGATGATGGTGGCGCACGATCTCGAGCTCGCCCGCCAGGAGCGCACCCTGAAGGACGCCGGGCACGTGCTGCCGCCCCGGGGTGCGGCGCACGGATAGGGGCGCCAAGGATCTCCGCCACCCGGCCGTAGACGCGAAGGATCCGGCTTTGCCGGTCCTGAGCGTGGGGCTCACGGGGGACGCAGAGCCGCGCCACAACGCCTTGTTTTCGCCGAGGATATTCTCGCGGCGGGCGGTCCCCCGTGAACGGTAACCCCGCGCCGATTGGCGTATTCGAGTGCCGCCTGGTATAACCCCCAGCCCGTGGCTACCTTGGCGCAGATGCTGTCACCCGTGCGACTCGGCGCCGCGTTGCTCTTGCTCTCGAGCGCTTGTGCGCACGCACCGGCGAAGGAGGAGGCGCCGCCACAGCTCGTGCCGATGACGGTGCTCGGGCCGGGCGACGTGTTCGACGTCCGCGTCTACGGCGAGGAGGACCTCTCCGGCACTTACCGCGTCGCCTCCGACGGCGGCATCAACTTTCCGCTGGTCGGCAAGCTCGACGTCGCCAACAAGACCCCGGGTCAGGTGTCGGACGAGCTCGCCGCGGGCTTACGCAGCTACATCAAGAAGCCCTCGGTGTCGGTGTTCGTCAAAGAGTTCACCTCGAAGAAGGTCTACGTCTTCGGTCAGGTGGCGCGGCCCGGCACGTTCCCGTTCGAGGACGGCATGAACATCATCCAGGCGATCACCCTCGCCGGGGGTTTTGCCGGCATGGCCGACCAGAACGGCGCCTTCGTCACCCGCATCATCGACGGCAAAGAGCAGCGAGTGGAGGTCAAGGTGAAGGCCATCGGCGAGGGCAAGGAATCCAACTTCCGCCTCGAGCCCGGTGACATCGTCTACGTGCCGGAGACGATCTTCTAGAGCCTTTTCGCCTTGGCTCGACCACACGGTCGCGCCGGAATCAAAGGAAGTACGGCGCGCCTTGGCTCTACAATCCGCACGCCGTCTCTGCGGCGTCGATCGCGGCGGTCGGGTCGACGGCGTCGCTGCCTTTGGTGATCGACGTGATCTTGCCGTCCGGTGCGATCACGAACGTGACGCGGTTGGCCGCGGTCAAGATCGGCAGCTTGACGTCGTAGAGCGCGATGATCTTGGCGCTCGGGTCGGCGACGAAGGGGAACACCGCGCCGATCTTGGCCTTGAACTTCTTCTGAGTCTCGAGGTCATCGGCGGAGATCGCGACCACCTGGGCGCCCATCTTCTCGAGGTCCGCGTACCTGGACCGGTACGCCGTGAGCTCCTTGAGTCAGCCAGGGGTGAAGGCCTTGGGAAAGAAGGCCAAGATCACCGGCCCGCGCCCGAGGAGCTGCGACAAGACGACCGGCCGGTTCTCGGTGTCGAGCACCGAGAACTCCGGAGCGGCGTCGCCGACCTTGAGTGAGCCCACGAAGACACTGGCGAGCATTCCAGCCACCATGACAGGAAGCTAAGCACGCGGCTTGCCATGGGGAAGGGCCTTTCTTATGCTCAGCGCATGCCGCAAAACTCAGGCTACCCGTTCGTCAAGCAGGGAGTCCGTGTCCTCCTCGAGGGTGCTGCCGTCGGCGGCGCCCAGCTGACCGCCGTGATCGACGCGGCGGCGAGCGACGGCAAGCTCGACCTCGCCGTGATCGACCCTGCCAAGGCCGCGCTCCTCAAGCCCGGCATGACGATCACGCTGGAGTACTTCCGCGAGGGCATCGTCTACAAGCTGCGCGCCCCGGTGGCCGAGCCGCTGGGGCCGGCGTCGGGGCCCAAGGCCTATCCGCGCGTCCGCCTCGGCGTGCCGCTCGAGGTCAAGAAGATCCAACGGCGCCGTTTCCCGCGCGCCCTGGTCGGCCTCGACGTGCGCTTCGACCGGGTCGAGATCCCCGAGGACTTCGACGCGGTGAGCAAGAAGGCCAAGAAGCAGATGATGACCTGGGCCGAAGCGCTCGCCACCAAAGGCGCGACCGCGGTGACCGAGACCGTCAGCGGCTCGGGCCTGCGCATGCGCACCACCCTCGAGGTCGCGAAGGGCGAGATGGTGTTCTTGCGCCTCGAGCTCCCCGACGCCGGCATCAACCTGCTCGGCGAGGTCGTGTGGCAGGGCGCCTCCACGCCGCGCGAGTCCCCCGGCGTCTCCATCGGTGTCGAGTTCAAACACCTCGTCGACGAGGGCCGCCAGGCCATCCTCCAGTTCGTCGCCGGCCAAAAGTATCTGCTCTAGCCTACCCGCGACCGCTTTCGCCTCTTGATTCCCGCGCGACCGCTGCGGCCGCGCTCCCCACACCCACTCCACCCCCGCACCCCCTCCTCGCCCCCGGGTGGGTCGAGGAGGGGGCCCGCTGGCCGCGCCGCAGCGCGGGACTAGGCAGAGGCGAGAGCGGTCTACGAGCTGGCGATCGCCTGCCGGAAGTAAGCGATGGTCCGCTCGAGGCCCTGCGGGAGCGCCACCGTCGGCTTCCAGCCGAGCTTCTCCTGCGCGACGCTGATCTCGGGGCGGCGGCGGGTCGGGTCGTCGGCGGGGAGGGGCTTGAAGACGCGGTGCGAGCGGCTGCCGGTCATCGCCAGGACTTTCTCGGCGAGCTCGGCGACGGTGAACTCGCCGGGGTTGCCGAGGTTCACCGGGCCGTGCGGGGCGTTGTCCGCCATCAAGCGCAGGAAGCCCTCGACCAGGTCGTCGACGTAGCAGAACGAGCGCGTCTGTGAGCCGTCGCCGTAGATCGTGATCGGCTCGCCTTTGAGCGCCTGGACGATGAAGTTGCTGACGACGCGGCCGTCGTGCGGCAGCATGCGCGGGCCGTAGGTGTTGAAGATCCGCGCCACCCGGATGTCGGTTCGGTAGCGCCGCGCGTAGTCGAAGAACAAGGTCTCGGCGGCGCGCTTGCCCTCGTCGTAGCAGGCGCGGATGCCGATCGGATTGACGTTGCCCCAGTAGCTCTCCGGCTGCGGGTGCACGGTCGGGTCGCCGTAGACCTCGGAGGTCGACGCCTGGAACACCCGCGCCCCCCGGCGCCGCGCGAGCTCGAGCGCGTGCACCGCGCCGAAGATGCTGGTCTTCCAGGTGGCGACCGGGTCGGTCTGGTAGTGCACCGGCGACGCCGGGCAGGCGAGGTTGAAGATCTGCTGCACCGGCAGATCATAGGCCTCTCGGACGTCGTGCTCGATCAACGTGAAGCTCGGCTCGCGGCGCAGATGCTCGAGGTTCTTGCGACTGCCGGTCGTCAGGTTGTCGAGCGCCACCACCGCGTAGCCGTTCGCGATCAAGCGATCGCAGAGGTGCGAGCCGATGAAGCCGGCGCCGCCGGTGACCAGCACCTGCTTGCGGGTTCGGCCGCGTCGCGGCGGGCGTTTGCCGACACTGCGGCGCGCCCTTTGACCTCTGCCGCGCGTCCTCTTGGTCGCGAGCTTCGTCGCGCGGGGCTTCGGCTTGCGGGACGGGGCGCGGGTCATGACGCCGGCCGCCCGATGCCGTGGTAGCTGAACCCGAGGCGCTTCATCTCGCGGCGCTCGTACTGGTTGCGGCCGTCGAAGATCACCGGCGCCTTCATCAGGGCCTTCAGGCGCTCGAAGTCGAGGCTGCGAAACACCCCCCACTCGGTGACCAAGAGCAGCGCGTCGGCGTCCTTGGCCGCGTCGTAGGGGCTCTTCGCCAGCTCCACCTGTTTGACGCCCGCGAAATAGGCCCGAGCGTTGTCCATCGCCTCGGGGTCGTAGGCGCTGATCGTGGCGCCGGCCTCGACCAGGCGCTTGATGATCACCAGGGCCGGCGACTCGCGGATGTCGTCGGTCATCGGCTTGAACGCCAACCCCCACAGCCCGACGCGCCTGCCCCGAGCATCGCCGCCGAAGTGCTTCAACACCCGGTTGGCGAGCAGCATCTTCTGGTGGCGGTTCACCTTGTCGACCGCGTCGAGGATGTCGGCCGGGCAGTCGGCCTCGGCCGCCATGCGCGACAGCGCTTTGACGTCCTTCGGGAAGCACGAGCCGCCGTAGCCGGCGCCGGCGTACAGGAAGCTCATGCCGATGCGGCGGTCGGTGCCGATGCCGCGCCGCACCTCCATGATGTCGGCGCCGACGCGCTCGCACACGGTCGCGAGCTCGTTCATCAGCGAGATCCGGGTCGCGAGCATCACGTTGGCGGCGTACTTGGTCATCTCCGAGGAGCGCACGTCCATCACCAACAGCGGGTGGCCGTTCTGCACGAAGGGCTCGTAGAGGCGCCGCATGCAATCGGCCGCGGTGGCGCTCGCGACGCCGACGACGATGCGGTCCGGGCGCAAGAAGTCCTCGATGGCCTTGCCCTCTTTCAAGAACTCCGGGTTGCTGACCACCTCCACGGCATGGCCCGCCTGGCGGCGCTCGAGCTCTTCCATCATCACCGCGCGGACCTGGTCGCAGGTGCCGACCGGCACCGTGGACTTGACCACCACCACGAGCGGCTGCTGCATCCGCAGGGCGATGGCCTTGGCGACGCCGAAGACGTGGCGCCGATCGGCGGAGCCGTCCTCGTCCGGCGGCGTGCCGACCGCGATGAAGCACACCTCGGCATTGGCGAGCGCCGCCGCCAGATCGGTGGTGAAGCGCAAGCGGCCGTCCTGATGGTTGCGGGTCACGAGCTCGGCGAGCCCGGGCTCGAAGATCGGCATCTCGCCCTTCTCGAGCTTGTCGATCTTCTCCTCGGCGACGTCCTGGCAATAGACGTCGTTGCCCATGTCCGCGAGACAGGTGCCGGTGACGAGCCCGACATATCCGGTGCCGACGACGGTGACGCGCATGACGACCCACCGGCCCCGGACACGAATGACCGCGAGGCCGCCTTTCTGGAGGCCGGCCCTTATAGCCCGGTTCGGAGCGGGAGTGAATCGACCACGGCGCGCGCCGGGTCCGAGGTGCGGGCTACGCCTTGAGGTTGTTGATCGTCCGCATCATCTGGTCGTGCGACTCTTTGAGGATGCCGGAGAAGGTCTGCAGCGCCTGTTGGTAGTCCTGCATGTTCTTCTGCAGATCGAACCTGGCGAGCTCGTTCATGTCGCGCACCCCGGCGAGCTGCTCGTCGAGGTTCTTGAGCAACGCCTCGGCCTGCGCTTTGGTGAGCGCCTCGTTGGTGTGCTCGACAATGGTGCCGTCGGCCTTGACCTCGGTCCAGCTGAAGGTCTTCGTGCTACCGTCGTCCGGCCAGTCGGCCAGCTCGTTGCGGATCTCGGTCATGTCGGTGCGCAGGTCGTCGGCGAGCTGGTTCCTGGACTGGAGGTCGCGCGCCCGGCCCTCGAGATCGCCCTCGAGCCCCACGAGCCCCATGTACATCGTGCCCATGAAGGCGTTGTTCGCCGCCGACGAGCCCACCTGGGCGTTCGTGCCCAGACCGGTCGCCGTGACGTAGGCCTGCGCGGCGTTGGTCAGCGCCGGCATCACCACCGTGGAAGCGCCGCCTGCGGTCAGCCCGCTGGCGCTCGCGGCGTATACCGCCTTCGCCAAATCCTGGCTCGCCTGGTCGACCTGCGGCTGCTTGTCCACCGGGACGCTCGCGAACAGCCGCGCCGCGGCCTCGCGGTCGCTGTCGGTCATGCTCGGGATGTCGATGCGTGAGCCGTCGGCGAACTCCACGCCGCCCACCCGCTCGAAGCTGTTGACGTTGAAGAGGTTCAGTCGCTGTTGGTAGCGCTCGGTTTCGACTTGCTGCAGCGCTGCGCGTTCATTGATGCGGTCGATGCGTTGAACGGTCATGGGCTCGTGGCCTCCCTGAGGAGTGGCTGGGTACTGATGGCATACACGCCATCTCGAGCTTTGGGTTTCTATGATCTCACTGTAGAAAAGACAATATATTACGCGATGTTATGGCTTGCGGAAGGCCACGAACAGCCGGCCGTTGCCGCGGTTTACCTGCAGGCGGATGACGGCCCCGGCGCCGAGGGCGCGGACGCCTTGGGCGAACTCGCGCGCGGTCTTGACCGCCTTGCCGTTGAAGCTGACGATGACGTCGCCGGGGCGCAGCCGGGCGCGCGCCGCGACCCCGTTCGGGTCGATGTCTTTGATGATGACCCCGCTGTCGGCCTCGAGGCCGAACTGACGTTGGAGCTTGGGGCTGACGTCGGCGACCGTGAGTCCGAGCTCACCGCCGCCGCCCTCGGCGTCGGCCTTCGCGACCATCTTCTCGTCGTCGGGGTATTCTTGGAGCGTGACGCTCACGCGCTTCTCGCTGCCTTTGCGCCAGACCTTGAGCTCGACCTTGCGACCCACGCCCGCCATGCTCGCGAACAGCGGCAGGTCGGTGGAGTTGCGCACCGGCTTGCCGTCGAACTCGAGGACGACGTCCTCGCCTTGGATGCCGGCCTTGTCGGCGGGGCTACCGTCGACCACCTCGGCGACCAGCGCCCCGTTCGGCGACTTCAGGCCGTAGCTCTCGGCGAGCTCGCTGGAGAGCGGCTGGATCTTGATGCCGATCCACGAGCGGGTGAACTTGCCCTTCGCCTTCAGGTCCGGGAGCATCTCCTTGACCATGTTGATCGGGATCGCGAAGCCGATGCCGCTGCCGGCGGCGTTGATCGCCGAGTTGATGCCGATCACTTCGCCCTTCATGTTGACGAGCGGCCCGCCGGAGTTGCCGGGGTTGATGGCGGCGTCGGTCTGGATGAAGTCGTAGAGCCCCTGCCGCCCCGAGGGCGCGACGTCGCGGCGCTCCTTGGCCGAGATGATGCCCACCGACACCGTGTGCGACAGCCCGAACGGATTGCCGACCGCCATCGTCCAGTCGCCGATGTTCACCGCGTCGGAGTTGCCGAGGTAGGTGATCGGCGCGTTGGCCTTCTCTACCGTTTGGATCAACGCGACGTCGTAGTCCGGGGCGGTGCCGAGCACCTTCGCCGCCAGCTTGCGCTCGGTGCCGTCGCCGTTGTCGAACACCACCTCGATGCTGTCGGCGTCCTCGATGACGTGGTTGTTGGTGAGGATCAAGCCGTCGCGGTTGATGACGAAGCCGCTCCCCAACCCGCGGCCGCGAAACTCGTGCGGCACCTCGCCGCCAAAGGGCCCGAAGAAATACTCGAACGGACTGCCCGGAGGCATGCCCTGCCCCATCCCCGGCCCGCCGCGCCCCATCTTCATCTTCTGCTCGACGTTGATGGCCACGACCGCCGGCGAGACCTGCTTGGCAAGGGCAGCGAAATCAGGAACTTGCGCCAGGGTCGGGGCGCCGGCCCCTTTCTCGGACCAGACGTCGCCGGAGCGCGCTTGCGCCGGGCCGTATTGCAGCACCAGGAGGGCGATGAGGGCGAGCGGATTGACGCGCATAGGCGCTCCTTGTCTTCGAGTGTTCGCCGCGGTGGGTGCAGCACCCGCACGCCGCGTTGCCCCAAAAAACCGGCGATCGGGGACTGTTTATTCCTCGACGCTCGCCAGGGCAATGGGAGCGCCGCCGGCCTTGCGAGCCCCCGGCGTCGCGGGCGCGCCGCCCAAGGCCCGCCGGAATTTTGGCCCCCCGGAGGCGCGATGTTAGCGTCGGCTCGAGGACATCGATCATGATCAAGACGGCGATTCTCGCGGCGACCCTGGGTGCCGGTCTGTACATGGCCTTCTTCGTCGACCTGGGCGGGAAGAGCCTGGTGGTGCACCTGCAGGAGGTCTACGCCACTCCCGAGGTGCAGCGCAAAGTCACCGACATCAAGGACGGGGTGAAAGAGAAGCTCGAGACCAAGCTCGCCGAGGCCGCCGAGAAGCGCGGCAAGACCAGCGCGGTCGCGAAAGAGAAGCTCGGCGAGGCCAAAGACGAGATCAGCGACGCCGATCGCGCCGAGCTCACCGACGTCCTGCGCAAGGCCGGCGGCAAACACTGACCGCGGCGCGGTCCGATCCCGAGGCGGTCGACGGGCTCAATTGGCGGGCGCCGCGGGCGGCGCCGCGACCGGGGGCTGCGACTCGGGGGTGAGCACGCCGCCGGAGACGATCATCTTGAAGGCGTCGTCGACCGACATGTGAAGCCGGATCAACTGGTCCTCGGGGACAAACAACAGGAAGCCCGACGTCGGGTTGGGGGTCGTCGGCACGAAGACCGCGACCAGCTTCTTGCCGGTGCGCTCGTGCACCTCGCCGCGCTTGGTGTTGGTGACGAAGGCGAGGGTGTAGCAGCCGGTGCGCGGGTATTCGATGACCACCGCGTGGCTGAAGGCGCCGCTCCCCGACTGGAAGGTGTCGACGAACTGCCGGGTCGCCGAGTAGATGCCGCGCACGAACGGGATGCGCTTCAGCCAGCGGTCCACGGCGCCGAGCAGCTGCCGGCCGAGCACGTTGCCGCCGACCAGGCCCAGAATGTAGATGAACAGCACCGACAACGTGACCGAGACCACCGGCGCGACGTACTGCACCCACGTGGTCTCGGAGAGCGGCGCCAAGGTGACCAGCTTGAGCACGTTCAAGATGAGCGGCGTCACTGTCTGGTTGAGGAGGCCGAACATCAGGCTCACCACCCAGATGGTCACCAACACCGGCAGGATGATCAACATCCCGGTCAGAAACGTCTTTTGAAAAGTACCCTTCATCGCCGTGCCCCGCCTCTCGTCCGGCTCGGCACTGTAGGGGAGCAGCAGGCGCGAGGCAATCGTCAGCCGCCGACGCTGCGCATGCTCGCCCCGAGGTCGAAGGTTTCTTCGGGGTACTCTTTGGGCTTGAGGCCGATGGCTTGGCAGAAGAGGTCGTCGAGGGCGGCGTCCGAGATCCCGGCGCGCAGCGCCGGCCGCAGATCGATGGTTCCCTTTTGCAGCAGGCAACCCTTGAGCTCGCCCATCGGTGTCAGGCGCAAGCGGTTGCAGCAGGCGCAGAACTTGTTGCTGCGCGCGGCGACGATGCCGATCTGACCCTGGAGCGCCGCCGAGGCGAACATCTGCTGCGCCGCCTGGCGCGGATCGTCGGGGGCCACGGCCTCGAGCGGATAGACCGCGTCGATGCGCTTGCGGATCAGGTCGGCGCCGACGAAGCCGCGCTCCACCGCCCCGGCGAGCGGCAGCCGCTCGATGAAGCGCACGTCGATCGGCCGCGCTTTCGCGAGCCCCGCGAGGTCGGCGACCTCGTCGTCGTTCACTCCCTTGATGATGACCGCGTTTACTTTGACGCGCGGAAAGCCCGCCTGAAGCGCCCGGTCGAGGCCGGCGAGCACCCGCGCGAGCCCGTCGCGACGCGTGATCTGGGCGTAGCGCTCGGGACGCAAGGTATCGAGCGACACGTTCACCAGATCGACCCCGGCCTGCCGCAGCCCGTCCGCGAGCTCTGCGAGGCGCAAGCCGTTGGTGGTGATCGCGAGCGTCGCGCCCACCGTCCGCTGTCGCAGTCCGGTGACCAAACCGACGACGTCCTTGACCTCGAGCGGCTCGCCGCCCGTCACCCGAAACTTCGCGAAGCGCAGGCGGCGGGCGCTGGCGGCGACCTGCCACAGCTCCTCGAAGGACAACAGCTCGCCGCGCGGTCTGAGGGGCACGCCGGCCTCGGGCATACAGTAGACGCAGCGCAACGAGCAGCGGTCGGTGATCGCGATCCGCAGGTAGTCGATGCGCCGGCCGAACCGGTCGGCCTTGGCGGCCGCGGCGTCGACCGGCAAAAGGGCGTGGGCGTCTCGAGCCGTCATCGCTTAAGCTGCTCTCGAAGATCCGGTGCTGTCAACCGCCGGCCGCGGTGCGCCGCCGCCGGGCCACGCTTGCCCCTGCCCGACAGCTGGGGTACGGCAGACCTGGAACCACACCGGAGGCTAGCGATGGCCAAAGACGACGGCAGCGTCCGCCTGGATTTCACCGAACGGGTCGCGTGGGTGACGGTGGAGCGCCCGCCGTTGAATCGCTTGGACGCCGCGGCGCTGGCGGCGCTCGATCGGGCCCTGGACGAGGCCGGCCAGAACGCCGACGCCGCGGTGCTGGTGATGAGCGGCGCCGGCACCGAGGCCTTCTGTGGCGGGCTCGAGCTCTCCGGTCGCACCCCCGACGAGGTCGCGGAGCTGACCCGGGCGTTTCACCGCGCGGTGAAGAAGCTGGTGCGGCTGCCGCAGGCGATCGTCGCCGCGGTCGACGGGGTCGCGAGCGGCGCCGGCTTGGAGCTGGCGCTGGTCGCCGACGTCGTGGTCGCCTCCGACCGCTCCCGGCTCGGGCTCGGCCACGTCCGCCAGGCGGCGTTGGGCTGTGTCGCGGCCGTGACCCTGCCCACGATCTGCGGCCGGCCGCCGGCCTCGGACTTGGTGCTCAGCGGTGGGATGATCGACCCGGCGCGCGCCCAAAACATCGGCCTGGTGTCACGGGTGTTTCCGGCCGAGGAGTTCGACGAGAGCCTGCGGGCCCTGGTGGCGCGGCTCGCGGACGCGAGCGCCTCGGTGCTGCGACTGACGGCGCAGACGATGCGCAGCCGCTGGCTGTCGGGCTTCGACGTCGCGCTCGACGCGGTCGAGCGCACCTACCTCGCCGAGCTCACCCGCGACCCGGACATGGCCGAAGGCTTGAAGGCCCTCGCCGAGGCGCGCAAGCCGGTCTGGCGCTGAGTCGAGGCTCAAACGCCCGGCACCTGACGATGCCCGGGCGCGGTCGGTCAGTAGGTCGCGATCACCCAGAAGTACAGCTCGGTCTCCTCGCGTTTGGCGAGGAAGGTGTTGACGATGCCGTCGCGCAGCACCGGCCCGCCCTGCATCAAGGTCAGCACGAAGGTGGTGTGCTGCCACGGGGCGTAGGTGACGTAGCCGTCCCAGCCGTAGTCCTGGTACCAGAACGACTGGCTGCTGATCGTGGCGTCGTAGCTCTCGCGCGAGGCGTAGTGCTTGGCGTTAGAGTCGAAGACGTCGCCGCCCACCGTCACCGTCCCGTAGCCGGGGTGCTCGAGGACGGTGTACTCGAGGCCGAAGCTCGGCCCGAACACCAGCTGGGTGTTCATGCCGCCGTCCAGACCGGCGCGCTCCGCGTAGCGGTGGAACCGGTACTGGAAGAACAGGTCGAGGCCGACCGTCAGATCTTTCATCGCCTGGAAGCGCGCCCGACTGACGAGCTCCGGTGCGAAGTACAGATCTTGGTTGACGCTCGCCCGTGACGTCGGCAGGTAGACCTGCGCCCGCTCGACGAGCTCGAGCTTCTTCCCCTTGAAGACGTCGAGGGGAAGGGCGTCGAGGCTCAGCTCGTGGGCGTAGTCGGCCCCGAGCCGGGTGTCCTGGAGCAGAAACCCGGACTCGTCGGCCTCGGCCCAGAGCTTCTCGGTCATGCCCAAAGTCACGAACGCCTTGGTGCCCTTCATCAGATCGAAGTCGCCGCGCGCCCGGTAGATCATGTACCTGTCGTTGCGGGGATCGGGATCGGTCACCGCCAGCATGTGAAACTCGGCCTCGGCGCGCAGATGCCACACCCGGCCGTCACTCTCCGGGCTCGACACCTGGGCCTCGACCCCGGCGGTCGGCGTTGCGGTGTCGCCCGGCGCCGCGGTCGCCGCCGCCGCTTCGCCGACCGGGGTCGCGGTGATCTCGGTCGGCGCCGGTGCGGCGGGGATTGGATCGGCCGCGGCCGGCTCGGTCACCGGCGGCAACGGCTCGTCGGCCGTCGCCTCCGCCTCGGTGGTCGAGACGGAGACGGCGGCGCCGAGCACGAGTGCTGCGAGCCACATGGCTCAGAACCCCACGAAGTTGTTGTAGTACTCGTAGAGCGCCAAGAGGATCTTGAGCCCGTAGTTGTCCGCCTCCTCGTCGGCGCTGGCGTACAACGTGTCGTTGTAGTCCTTGATGTACTGGAAGCTCACCGGGTTGCGCGCCTCGCCGGCGACCAGATGGTAGCCGCGGTCCTTGAGGTAGGCATAGACGTACTGCTCGCCCTGGTGCACGAACAGCCGCGCCGGGTTCGTCGGCACGATGCGCTCCGGGTCCGCCGCCAGCGCCGCGTCGACGAGCGCCTCGGGGAACTCCTCGTTCAACGCCTCGGCGGTGTTGTAGCGCCGGATGGCGATGCGCTCCTTGAGGTCGACGCTGTTGATCAGGTTGGAGTTGGTGGCCCAGGCGAAGTACTCCAACGCGGTGTACTGGAACCACGGGAAGGTGTCGTAGTTGGCGCCGAGGAAGTTGTCGAGCACCTTCTGGTTCAGGACGTAGTTCTTGTCGCCGAAGGGCACGTCGAAGAGCGCGACGTAGGTGTAGACGTTCGGGTCGTAGTTCCAGGTCTCCTGGAAGTCCATGAACGCGATGGTGGTGAAGTACTTGTCGATGATGATGCCCAACCGCAGGATGTCGCCGTAGTACGGGTCGTACTCGGTCTGGTAGTTGCGGAAGCTCGCCGACTCGTTGATCACCGCGTTGTAGTAGCTGATCAGCATGGCGTTCGCGGCCTGGACGTCGTTGTAGAAGTCGACCGCGATCTCGTTGTACTGCTGCGGCGTCAGGGGCGTCTTGCCCTCGACCTGGTCGAGGCGCTTCAGGATGTCTTGGACCCCGCCACCGCCCCAGTCGAAGATCGCCAGGTACCACATGCGCAACGGCGGGAAGATGGAGTTGTACACCCGGCCGGTGTAGTCGCTGGTGTCCCAGAAGGTGCGAAACGCGCGGCGGTTGCGGATGTCGTACATCCAGTCGTAGCGCTCGAAGTTGTTGAGCACGATCTGCGCCGGCGTCACCCCGAGGTCGAACATCTGACACAACGGCGAGCGCTCGGCGTGCTCGTCGGTGCAGTAGAGGTAGTCGTCGGCCATCACCTCGTCGCGCTTGGCCTGGGTGCCGTAGATCCAGGTGAGCGCCGCCTCGTCGTACTTGCCCCAGAGGATCTCGGAGCCCACCTCTTCGATCGGCGACACGTAGTCCATCACCGACGCGGTGACCTCGCCGAGCCGCATGTGCTTGGCGTCCGCCGAGCCGTAGAAGTTGTGGCGCAACGACAGCGTGTGCCCGAACTCGTGGATGGCGGTGCGCGCCACCACCCGGCGGATGATGCGCTCGGTGTAGGCGGCGTCGGACTCCCAGAAGCCGGTGCTGGTGCACTGCCGCGAGCCGCCGGCGACCGCGTTGACCGCGTCGAGCTCGTCGAAGACCGAGATGTTGTTGAGGTTCAACATCATCCGCAGATCCTGCTGCAGCACCTCGTGGTTCTTGCGCCACTCGGACATCTGCTCGCGGAACGCGGCCTGCGCGGCGATCCCGGCCGGCGAGCTCAGCGGCGCCGGGCCGAAGGGGTTGGCGCCGTTGTATTGGATGTCCTCCATCGCCGCCATGAAGTCGTTCTCCATCTTCATGCGCTCGCGGAACTCGGCCTTGTTCATGCGACCGTGCTTGCGCCAGACGTAGGCGTTGTAGAGCGGCTCGCCGTAGCGCAGCTCGGAGAGCACCCGGTGGTAGTTGTCTTTGAAGTCCTGCTGCACCGGGCTCGGCACGAAGTCGTCGGTGGGGTTCGGCGCCGCCTCGGTGATGTCCATGGTCCGCCGCATCTCGTCGAAGAGCTGGGTCTGCAGGCGGCTCTCGGGGGCCAAGGACGCCACGGTCTCGCCCGGGCGGCAGGCGATCTCTTCCCAGGCCTTGGTCGGGTCGGGCTTGGTGGTGGCGCCGTTCGCCTCCAGGAAGCTCTGGATGAGATAACGGTAGTAGTCCATGCCGATGTTGTAGAGGTTGACGGTGGCGCTGATCGCCTCACCGGTGCGCGGATCCGCCGCGGTCGGCCCGTAGCCCAAGAGGCCGCGGGTGGTCTCGATGTCCTGGTGCCAGACGACGAAGCTGTAGCGCAGGTCGCCGAGCTTGCGGTTGAGGCCGCCGGCGTTGTACGGCTGGAAGTCGACCCGGAGCCTGGCGCCCGCGGCCTCGAGGACGCGGTTGGTCTCGATCTTCATCTGGCCGAAGGCCGGCATGAACTCCGGCGGGAAGCCCTCGGCGAAGTAGTAGACGATCGGGTCTTCGCGATCCGGGTTGTAGCGTTGGATCAGGGCCTGGGCCGACAACAGGCCGGTGATCGGATCTTCGAAGGTCGTCATGACCTGGAAGCTGCCGTACTTCTTGTTCACCGGATCCTTCTCGGCGATGACCTCTTTGGCGTAGGTCGACGGCCCGGGGCGATAGAACGAGAACCGGTAGTGGATGCTCGCGGTGCCGACGTCCTGCACCAGCGACACCATGTCGTAGCAGCCGCCGTTGACGGTGAGCACGTAGTTGGCCTCGAGCACGAAGCTCAGGTACTGGTCGGAGCCGTCCCACTCGAACGAGCCCGGCACCATGTTGGTGCTCACCTGGGTCGCGCACTCGTGCATGAAGTCGCCGTAGAACCAGGCGATCGTGGTGATCGGGTCGAGCGATGCCTTCTCGAAGTCGACCTTGAACTTCTGGCGCTTCTGCCAGGGCTCTTCGGTGTTCTCCTCGAGGTAGTTGGTGCGCTCGCCGTCCAGGCTCTCGCGCAGCTTGATGTCGACGTGCGAGCCCGGGAACTCCATCATCACCCTCTCGGTCGCGGTGGTGATGTTGTCGTTCGGGTTCGCCGGGTCGTCGTTCTGCAGCTGTCGGCCGTCGAGCATCTGCATCGACTCTTCGGCGAAGCGGAACTTGATGTACTGGGTGTCGCTCTCGAAGCCCGGGAACGCGTAGTCCCCGAGGACGTTCGGCGACGAGGTCTTGACCACCGTGACCTTCAGCAACCAGCCGTCGTCGGTGCTGCCCTCGCCGAGCTTGGGGTTCGGGTTGGTGAGCTCGGCCTTCTCCAGGTAGACCGACTCGTCGCGCAGCCCGTTGCGAATCGGGCGGTGCTCTACGCAGCCGGACAAGAGGACGGCAACGGAAACAGAGCCAAAGATAATGTGACGCATGTTCGTTTTCTCCTACCGCCAGATCGCCGCTGAGACCGCGCGCCCGTCCATCACCGTGATCGACACCCGCTTGTTCAGCGCCATGACGCTGTTCAAGACGTTGCCGTTCACCGAGTAGTTGAACACCACGTCGCAGTTGTTGAATTGCTCCAGGGTCACGGTGTCGCGCCAGGCGTCGACCTTGGCGCGGACTTGGTCGCCGCCGCGGATGAAGAGGCCGTCGCAGAGCTCGAGGGGGCCCTTGAAGCTCCCCTGGCTCACCCGACCGATCTTGCCGTCCGCCTCCACCGCCACCGACAACGAGGTCTCCTTGCCGAAGAGATTGACGATGTCGGCCGGAACGAACTCGAAGCGCTCGCCGCCGACCGGGCGATAGTAGCCGGCCAGGTCTTGCATCGCCTCGCCGGGCACCGTGAGCGACAGCATGCCGTCGGCGACCCCGGGGGCGCGCGTCGCGATCCCGACCTCGAAGGTGTCGAGCTGCCGGTCGAAGGCGCCCACCACCACTCCCTGGCCGTTCAACGCGAACGGGTTCACGTAGCCGGCGACCCCGGGTTGGTCCGACATCCAGAGCTCGTAGTAGTCGTAGGTGGTCCCCTTGTCGTTGTTGATGTCGGCGACCAGGTTCGCGAACACGGTGTCGAGCTCGGAGTAGCCCCGGCCGACGATGAACTCGCGCAGCGCGCCGTCGTTCATGTTGTAGTGCACCTCGAGGCGCCAATTGGCGGCGTCGCTCGGGCGCTTGAAGCTGGTCCAGGCGAACACCCAGCGGCGGTCGTCGTTGGCGACGAACACCGTGTGGGCGTTGCCGAGAGCGCTGCCGCCGTGGCTGAAGACCTCGAGGACCGCGAGCATGAAGGGCTCGATCATGAAGACCGGGTCGGTGACCAACGGGTCGATGCCGGCCATCTGCGCCGGCGTCAGGAGTTGGTACTCGCTGCGCACCGTGGCGAACACCTCCTGGACCCAGTTCTTCTCGACGCTGGCGCTCGTGGTCCAGACGATCTTGTCCATCTGCCGCGAGTCGGCGGCGAGCGAGCCGTCGGTGCCGACGTCGACCCCCGGGACCTTGATGTCGAGGGCGCAGAAGGGGTGCGCCCCCGGACAGCCGGCGGTCACCGCGGCCTGGAGCTTGGCCTCGAGCTTGCTTGCGTAGAGGACGGCGATGTCCTGCGGCACGAACTCGTCCACCTGCGAGAACAACAGCTGCGACACGTAGACCTCGTAGAGGCGGTCGGTGTCATTGGGGTGCTCGCCGTCCTTGAGCACCGGCTGCGTCGAGGTCTGGCGCTGGAAGCTCAACGTGATGCCGTTGAACTCGACGTCGACCGCGTCGCGCTGGGTCGCGACGGTGTAGTTGGCGCGGCCGAGCGCCAGCGGCGTGTCGATGCAGCGAGTCTTGAAGTCGGCGAAGCTGAGGTTCTCATCGAGGCCGAAGTTGCAGCCGCCGAGCGACTCGGAGGTGTACTTGAAGCGCATCTCGCCGCCGGCGAGGTTGCGGACGGTGTTGGGGTCGAAGTCGACGAAGCCGTCGGCCTCGAAGTTGGCGATGCGGACCGGGTCGGTCTCGAGCCAGGCGAGCTTGCCGTTGGGGTAGAACACCACGAAGACCCCGGAGTTCCAGAACGCCAGCGTCGTCTGCTGGGCCACCGACTCGTCGGGGGAGTCGTAGAAGATCTGGCAGAGCTTGTCGGCGAGACAGTCGAAGGTCGGGTAGGCGGGGATCAAGGTCGGGTCGGCGTGGAAGTAGGTCTCGCGGATCATGCGATACATCAGGTTGATGTTCTCGTGGTTCAGCCAGGCGTTGGGCTTGCCGGCCTGCTCGGCGCGGCTGGTGTAGACGTCGAGCTTCTTCTCGGTGGGTGCGCCCTTGTCGATGATCGCGTATTCGCGGTTCTCGAAGACGATGCGGCGCTTCTCGGCCGGGCTCGAGCCCGGCACGGTGTACTCGCCCTCGAGCGTGCCCAGGTACTGGTCGGTGGCGCCCATGCCCTCGACCAGCCGGGTCTCCTCGTTGAAGAACAGGATGATCTCCTGGGTCGGGCCGTAGGTGAAGGCGTTCAGGTACTCTTCCCACGGGTCACAGAACTTGCCGTTCGTCGGCACCGCGGTGAAGGTGTCGGGTTTGCCGACCAGGGTGTCGGCCAACAGCGGCTCGCCGGTGGTGGTGTCCCAGAGGGGGAGGCCGCCCATGCCGACGTTGGGGATGATGGGCTGCACCACCAGCTGCTGGATGAGCGAGCTGATCTCGTCCTCGTCGCAGAACTGCGCCCGGCCGGTGGCGTCGCCGGTCGAGGTCGAGTCGTAGGTCTTGGTGCCGGGGGCGACGAAAGGCGCTCGGGCGCCGTAGCCGTTCTGCTGCGGCGGGTTGCCGGTGTTGGGCTCGAAGATCTGAGTGGGTCCGTCTTCACAGGCACACAGAGACAAAAGCGCCAAGCCAATGACACGAGATCTCATACCGATGCCTCCTGGAAAGCGCGACGCCGCCTGGGCATAGGCGGGGACTCGCAAATGGCCGCGATGTCATGCCCTAAAGCGCCAGCACACGCAAGGTGGCGGCGATCGGTGTGGTAGGCCCAGGGAGCAGGTGCCAACGACTTCTGTCGCCCAGGGAGCAGGTGCCGGGAGCAGGTGCCAACGACTTCCAGGGAGCAGGTGCCAACGACTTCTGTCGCCCGGGAGCAGGTGCCAACGACTTCTGTCGCGACCGTGGCGTAGCAATCTGACGCATGCGACACCGCTGCCTGAAAATCCTCATTCTTTTCCGCCGCTCTGTCAGGCATCAGACTTGCTTCCCCCGTGAGCATGCCAAGACCAATT
>JACRCV010000075.1 GCA_016218825.1 Deltaproteobacteria bacterium | reverse complement strand
GAGCGCACTGCACCTGTTTTTGATTCCCGCGCCGCGGCTGCCGGGGCGCTCCCCACCCCCCCCCCTGAGTACTTCCGAGCCTCGCCGGATCACGCCCCCGAGTGGGGCGGGCACGACGAGCGCGTCAGCACGAAAGCGGTCTAAAACACCGCAAACGACTGCTCGAACGCCAGGTAGACCGAGAACGGCAGGCGGGAGCCCACGTCCGCGCAGCGCCGGATCGGCACCCCGAGATCGATCGCCACCTCCGCCGGCGACACCCCGAGCACGTCGGCGATGAAGCGCAGGCCGTAGCCGACGTCGTAGAACATCGATTGTCGGCACCCGGGGCGGGACACCGGCAGGTAGACGGCGTCGCCGAACAGCGCGCCCTCGAAGCGCGACCAGGTCGCGGCGCCGGCGAAGTCGGTGCGACCGTCGCCCTCGAGCAGGTGGCGGTACTCGGCGCTGCCGATGACCCGCCGTGTCCCCCTGACCTCGTCGCGCTCGAAGCCGCGCGCGCCGCGGTAGCGATCGCCCAGGCGCAAGGTGTTCTGCGGCGGCGGATCGCCTTGCACGAAGTCGGCGCGCAGCCGGGCGAGGAGCGCGTGGCCGAACGCCAACGGCTGGATGTAGAACGCCGAGACGCCGCCCTGCACGAACCGGTGCCGAGCGCCGTGGGTGTCGACGCCGTAGGCGCCGGCGAGACGGGCCGACCAGCCCTTGCCTTCGAAGGACCAGTAGGGGCTCAGGCGGTCGTCATAGGAGTAGTACAGCTGCATCGAGCCCAGGTCGCCCGGGAGGCCCCCGCCGGCGTCGCTCCGCAGCCGCTCGTAGCCGCCGCTCAGGCCCGCGCGGTGCGCCAGATGCAGCGCGGTCACCTCGGGGCCGAAGCTGTAGCTCAACGCCGCGGCGAGGCCGACGCTGGTCGGGCTGTAGAGGGCGAAGAAGTCCGAGCGCCAGGTGAGATCGTAGATGCGGCGCAGCGAGAAGTCCGCCGCCGCCGTCAGCTCGCGGTTGGTCACCGCGATCAGGGAGGTGATGTTGTTGAGCAGGAAACGCCAGCGGGGTGGGGTGCGGTTGTTGAAGCGCGGCGCCTCGCCGTCGGCGTGCACCAGCTCGACGAGGCGGCCGCGGGGATCGATCTCGACGCGCGCCGGCGCCGCCGCGCCCGGCACCTCGACCACGCCGGGGCCGAGCCGAGAGACCGTCTGGGCCTTGCCGTCCGCGCCGACGACCTCGACCTCGATGGTCTCGGCGACGCGCGCCGCGTCCGGGCCGGTGGCCGCCACCTCGACGCGGGTGGCGTGGGCCGCGTGTGTGATCGCGCCCAGCCTGTAGTCGACTCGCGGCGTGGGTCCGAGCCACGTCGACAGCCAGGCACTCAGGTCGGCGCCCGCGACGCTCGCGACCGCCTGCCACAACGACGCCTCGCCGCCGGTGAAACGATCGACCGCCGTCGCCACCGCCGCCGCCCCCAGACGGTCGACGAGCTTCTCGTACAAGAGCTTGCCGCGCGGCAGCTCGGTGTCGAAGTTGTCGAGCCGCCAGCGGCGCTTCGGGCTCTCGTCGATGGCGTCGAAGTAGGTGGTGGCGAAGGCCACCTGCGGCGCGAAGATCAAGGCATCGATCTCCGGAATGACCGCGAAGGTCTCGAGCAGATCGGCCGCCGACTCCTTGCGGCCGTAGCGACTTCGGCCCAACCGGTCCCGCAGCGCCGCCCCCACCGCGTCGGCGCACAGCTCCTCGGGGAAGAGATCGGCCTGGGCCCGGCACGCGGGCAGGGCCCGGGCCGCGAGCTGCTCCCGCCAGATGCTCAGGCGGTGAAACTGCAGCAGACGCTCGAAGCCGAGCAGGTGGAACGCCCGGTCGGAGACCGCGAGGCCGCCGTCAAAGGGCTCGACCAGGCTCTCGCGCAGCGGCGCCACCACCACCACGAGGCGCGCCCGCGGTCCGACGCCGCTCTCGATCGCGAACTCGTCACCGGCGGCGAGCGTCTCCTCGAGGCGGAGGAGGGCCCCGTCGTCGAGGCTCGCGGTGACGTCCTGCAGGTCGTCGGCAGCCGCGAACGGCCGGTGCTCGCCCCCGGACCTCGGCTGCACCACCACGAAGGACGGTCGGCTCACGATCTTTGCCGCCGGCGCCAAGAGCACCGGCAAGAACTCCCCGAACGCCGTCCCTTCGACGTCACGCGCCGCGCTGCGACCGACGGGCGTCGCGCCGACGAAGCCGACCACCCCTGGCGGCACCCGGACCCGGTAGCGGATGGGCTGCGCCTGCAGGCGTCGATCGCGCGCGAACACCGGATGCCAGCCGCCCAAGAGGTATGCCACGCCGGACGCCACGCCGAAGGTGCCGTTGCGCCGCGGCACCCGGGTGGCGAACTCGAGCGTGACATCGTTGCCGCCGCTGTCGACGCGGAGCCAGATGCGCTCGGTTGGCTGCTCCCGGCCGTCCTGCGCCACCCGGATCAGGGCGGCGTCGAAGCCCGCGGGATAGAACCAGGCGCGGTTGATGTCGTCGAGGCCCGCCGGCGAGCGGAGGAGGTTGGGGTAGAGCGCGACGTCGAACGCGGCGGCGCCCGACCCGACGCAGGTGACCGAGCCGTGGATCTCGCGGAGGTCGGCGCCGATCTCCGCGTCGAGATCCAATCGTTCACAGGGCGCGGCTCCGAGGGTCGCCGCCAGCGTCCAGATCAGCACAGTTGCTCCCGAGCATCGCGACCGACGGCGGCCACGCCGAAAAACCCAGTTGACACAACCCTTCAGGGTCGAGATACACACCGATCCTGGTGATCGACCCTCATCCCCGAACGCGTGTCAACGTGCTTGCGTCCGGGCGCCGGCACCGCGAGCGCTGGCCGTGAGCAGGGCAAAGAGCGGGCGCAATAATGGCGGGCATAGCGATCCATCTTGTGAGTCACGACGCCGAGCACGGTGCCGCCCTCAAGGCTGCGCTCGAGGCGGAGAGCATCCCGGTGACCGTCGCGCCGACGCCGGCGCCCTGCGTGGTGGTCGCCGTGGTGGCGGATGACCCGTGGGGGCGAGGCCAGGCGCTGAAGGCCGACAACGTCCTTCGGGTCTTCGTGCTCTGCACCGGCGCCGTCGACCGACCGCCCGAGGGCGGCGGGCAGGCCGTCGTCGTCCGCCACTGGGCCGACGCTGAAACCGCGGTGATGTTCATCCAGCAGCTCCTGACCGCGGTCGAGGCCGAACGCGCCAAGGCGTCGCCACCGGCCGCGCCCCCGGTCGCCGGCACGCCGCCGCCGCCGGCCGCCGCTGCCGAGACCGCCGAGCCGGAGATGGTCGACGCGGAGGCGTTGTCGAGCGTCGAGCCCGACCTCGTCGAGAGCCCCCCGGTCGCCGCGACGCCGTCCGGGGCACCGCCGCCGCTGCAAGCGCGGCAGCTCGCGCCCAACCTCGGCGAGGTCTCGCCCGAGGATCTCGAGTTCATCCAGCGGGTGTTCGTCCAGGTGAAGGACGTCGACTTCCGCTCGCCGCCGCCCCCCCCGCCCCGCAAGGCCCTGGCCGGCCTCGACAAGAAGATGCAGTTCTTGCGCGACAAGGTCCGGGAGATGGAGCGCGATCTGGCGCGGGTCGGTCACATCTGGCGCATCAAGCAGGCGCAGTTCGACGCCTTCGATCAGATCATCGCCGCCAAGGAAGCCGAGCGCAGCACCTCGGTGCAGCGCTACACCCAGGTCAAAGACCAGGGGACGCGCGCCGCCGCCCAACACCGCGGCGAGGCCGAGGCGCTGCGCAACACCATCAACGATCTCGAGGCCACCCGCAACGGCCTCGAGGGGCAGCTGAACCGCCTGCGCAAGGAGTCGGAGCAGAGCATCGCGGCCTTGAACGCCCGCCTCGTCAAAGAAGAGCAGGAGAAGGCCGCGCTCATCGGCGAGTTCCGCGCCAAGATGGAGGCGGCCCAGACCGCGTTCACCCAGCTGCGTGACGGCTCGGCGCGCACCATCACCGACCTCGAGAGCCGGCTCGCGGCGCGCGACGAGAAGCTCGCGACCACCGAAGCGGAGCTGGCCACGACGCAGGCGGCGGTGGTGGCGCGCGATCAGATCGTCGAGGAGCAGAGCCGCAGCCTCGCCGAGCACGCCCAGAGCATCACCGGCCTCGGCGACGAGCTCGCCGGCGCCCGGGCGGACTTGGAGCGTCGCACCCAGGAGCTCACCGCCGCCGCGGCGACCACCGAGGCGGAGCTCAACCAACGTCTGGCGGCGCTGTCCGCCGAGCTCGACGCCACCAAGGCCGACCTCGAACGGAGCCGCGCCGCCCTGGCGACGACCGAGGCGGCGCTGGCGAGCGCCAACCAGCAGGTGACGGCCGCCAAGGCCGACCTCGAGACGAAGGTCGGCCGCGCCGAAGCCGAGGTCCTCGCGGTCAAGGACTCGCGCCAGAAGATCCAGGAGCGGGTCAGCGAGCGCGAGAAGACCCTGTCGGTGATGACCGAGCAGATGGGCCGCGAGGGGCTCGAGCACCAGGAGCGGGTCACCGAGCTCAAGCGGGCGATCCAGGAGAAGGACGAGCGGGCCCAGGGGCTCGAGGGCGAGGTCAAGAGCGCGCGGGCCGAGTTCGATCAGCTGGCGGCGGAGTTTGCCCGCCACCGCGAAGCGGCCGGCAAGCTCTCCGAGGAGCTCGGGCAAGGCCTCGCCGATGCCCGCGCCGAGGCCCGTGCTCAAAAGGAGCGCATCGCCGAGCTCGAGCGCGACGCCAAGGAGTGGGAGAGCCGCCTGGCGCTAGCGCAGGCGGAGATCACCGAGCTCAAGAACCGCGCGCCGGCGGTGAGCCCGCCGGTCTAAGGCATTCCGGCATTTGCTTTGATTCCCGCGCGGCCGCTGCTGCCGCGCTCCCCACCCCCACTCCCCCAACCCCTCGCCCCCGAGTGGGGCGAGGGGCGCCGCTCCACGCACGGGCACGGTGCCATGGCTTAAGCACGAGGGCCGGTGCCGGGCAGCGGCACCACCAACGCCTTCTCGACCGCCTCGGCGAGCTCGAGGGCCCGCAGGCCCGCGGCGCCGTCGACGCGCGGCTTGCGACCCTCGAGGATGCACTCCAAGAAGTCGTGATCTTGCAGCGCCAGCGGGTCGCCGGCCGGGACCTCCACCGGCTCGCCGGCGATCTGCGGCCACGGGCTCGACGGATCGGGGGGCAGGCGGCGGACGCTCTTCACCTCGCGCTTCGCGCAGTCGATCGACACGTAGCGCTCGACCGTGAACAGCCGGATCTTGCGCGACGGCTCCAACGACGCCCGCCCGGCGGACAGCTGGGCGACGGCGCCGTCCTCGAACTGCAGGCGCGCCGAGGCCATGTCGATCGCGGTGGTGATGATCGGCACGCCGACCGCGCGCACCTCCGAGAGGCCGCAGGGGATGAGCGACGCGACGATGTCGAGGTCGTGGATCATCAGGTCGAGGATGACGTCGACGTCGGTCGATCGGCCGGAGAACGGTCCGAGCCGCTCGGTGACGATGTAGCGCGGTCGATCGGCCACCTTGAGCGCCGCGGCGACCGCGGGGTTGAAGCGCTCGCTGTGCCCCACCTGCAACACCCGGTGCCGGGCGGCGGCGAGCGCGATCAATGCCCGTGCCTCGGCGCTGCGCGGCGCCAGCGGCTTCTCGACCAGCAGATGACAGCCCATCGCCAGGGCTTCTTCGGCGACCCGGATGTGATGCATCGTCGGCGTCGCGATGATCACCGCGTCCAACAGCCCGGTCAGCTCTCCGAGCTCACGGACGGTGCGGATCTTGAAGGTCGCCGCCGCCTGCTCGCGCTTGCCGGCGTCGATGTCGACCGCGCCGACGAGCTCGGCCTTGGGATCGGCCGAGAGCTTCTGGAGGTGATAGGTCCCCAGGCGTCCCGCGCCCACCACTGCGATGCGTACGCGCTTCATCGCCAGCCGCTCTCCTCGATGCGCACCATGGCCTCTACCGAGTCACGCCGAGGCTATTCGTCCGGCGGCAAGTCGGCGAGCCGCGGTGCCCGCCGGCCGGAGCAGACGCCGCGCTTGCCGGCCCGGCGGATGAAGCTGCAGAACTCGGCGATCTCGGGCACCTGCGGCGCGAGCTCGGCCTCGACCTTCTCCAGCGCCGCCTTGCGGGGCTCGTCGGAGAGGAAGATGCGGCGGAACGCGTCACGCAACATGTGCAGCTTCTCACGCGGCCAGCCGGCGCGCTTCAGACCGATCACGTTGAGGCCGGCGAGCTCGGCGCGGTCGCCGACCGCGATACAGAAGGGCGGGATGCTCTGGGCCACCATCGCGCCGCCGCCGACGAAGACGTTGCGCCCGACCTCGCAGAACTGGTGGATACCGGCGAGGCCCGCGAAGTTGACGTTGTCGCCGATCGTCACGTGCCCGGCGAGGCCGACCGAGTTGGCGAGGATGACGTTGTTGCCGAGCGTGCAGTCGTGGGCGATGTGGGCGTAGGCCATGATCAGACAGCGGCTGCCGATCCGCGACTCCATGTGGCCGTGGGCGGTGCCGCGATTCATCGTCACGCACTCGCGGATGACGTTGGCGTCGCCGATGACGAGCTTCGACGGCTCGCCCTTGAACTTGAGATCCTGCGGCGGCCCGCCGAGGATCGCGAACGGGTGGATGACGTTGTCGGCGCCGAGCGTGGTGTGCTCGGCGATGTGGACGTGGGAGATCAGCCGGGTGCGGGGGCCGAGACGCACCGACGGGCCGATGACGCAGTAAGGACCCACCTCGGCGGTGGCGTCGATCTCGGCGCTCTTGTCGATGATGGCCGTGTTGTGAATCGCCATGACCTCAAGCTCTCCTTCACTGTGGCGCGGCGCCGCGCTCGATGGCGGCCAGACGCTCCTCCAGCTGCCGCACCCGGCGCCGGAGCTCCGGCACGTGCTGCTGCGCCATCGCCACCTTGAGCCACTGGCGGTGGGGCAGAATCGGCGTGCCCGAGTAGACCCCCGACTCGGAGACGTCGTTCGGGACCCCGGAGCGCGCGCCGAGCATCACATCATCGGCGATCTTGATGTGCCCCACAATCCCCGCCTGGGCGCCGACCACCACGCGATCGCCCAACGTGGCGCTGCCGGCAATCCCGGTCTGGCTGACGATCACGCAGTCGCGGCCCATGACCACGTTGTGGGCGATCTGCACCAAGTTGTCGATCTTGGTCCCGGCGCCGATCCGGGTGACGCCGAACGCGGCTCGGTCAATCGTGGCGTTGGCGCCGATCTCGACGTCGTCCTCGACGACGACGATGCCGATCTGCGGGATCTTCTCCCGGCGGCCGCGCTCGTCGACGGCGTAGCCGAAGCCGTCGCTGCCGATCACCGCGCCGGCCTGGAGGATGACGCGATCCCCGAGGCGGCAACCAGAGAGCAGCTTCGCGCCGGGGTGCATGAGCACGTCGGCGCCGACCGCGGCCGAGGCGCCGACAACGCAGCCCGGCCCGATGACGGTGCGCGGTCCGATGCTGGCGTCAGCGTCGATCACCGCCCCGGCCCGGATGGTCGCGCTCGGATCGCAGCGCGCGCTGGCGTCCACGATCGCCCCGGGCTCGACGCCGGCAGGGTAGGTGGGCGCGGGGTGGAGCTGCTGCGAGATCCGCGCCATCGCCAGGTAGGGGTTCTGGCACTGAATCAGGACCGCGGCGTGCGGCCCCTGCACGCTCTCGGGCACGATGACGGCGCCGGCGGCGGTCTTTTCGAACTGCTCGCGATACTTCGGGTTGGCGAGGAAGCTCAGCTGCGCGGCGGTCGCCGTGGTCAGCTCCGCGACCCCGGACACCTGACGCCCGGGGTCGCCGATGACCCGTCCGCCGACCAAGGCGGCGATGTCACCGACCGTCGGCATACCGCGTTACTTCTGCTTGCCGTACTGGCGATTGTACTCTTTGACGACCTCGGCGGTGATGTCCTGGTGGCGCTTGTAGTACAGCACCGTGTCGCCGATGTTGATGATCAGCGTGTAGCTGTCACGGTCGCCGATCTTCTCGATGACCGCCTTGAGCCGGGTCGAGATCTCCTGCGTGACCTTGCCCTCGGCGTCGATCAGCTCGCGTTGCAGCTGCGAGTAGGTCTGCTGCAGCTGCATGAAGTCCTTCTCGAGCTCGTCGCGCTTGGCCTGGCGGACGTCCTCCTTCATCATCGCCTTCTTCTTCTCGAAGTCTTCCTGCTTGGCCTTGAACTGGGTCTGCAGCTCGTCGAGCTTCTTCTGCTTGACGTCGAAGTCCGCCTTCAGCTTGCCCTTGGCGGACTTGCCGTCTTCGACGTCGTTGAGCGCCTGCGCCATGTCGACGTACGCGACCTTCATGTCCTGGGCGGCCGCCAAGCCCGTGCTGGTCGTCAGGAGGACCGGGATCATCCACAGCGCCGTTCGCATGCTCATCTCCTTCATCCCGCGTCTCAGATAGGTGAGATTGCCGGGGGGGTGCACCGCATCAGCAGGGGCGGCGTCTATCACACACCCCACGGCGGCCACAACCAAGGACTCGGGTCCGGAGCCCCGACGCGCGCTTTGCGGTTTTTGTATCCGGCCGCGGTGATGGTATATGCGCGGCGTGTCGTCGCACGAAACCCTCGGCTTGTTGTTGGTGCGGGACGGGATCATCACCCGCCCGCAGCTCTACGACGCGCTGCGCCTGCAGCGGCAGAACAACCGCCTGCTCGGCACCTGCTTGCTGGCGCTCGGCTACGTGCAGCCGCAGACGCTCCTCGACTTCTTGTCGCGGCAGCTCTCGATCCCGGCGTTGCCGCCGGGCACCTTGAGCCGGGCGGCGCGCGAGGCGGTGGCGCGGGTCCCGGGCGAGGTGGCGGTGCGGCTGCGCATCGTCCCGTATTGTTGGGACGGTGAGATCCTCGGCGTCGCCTTCGCCGACGGCCGCGCCCTGAACCAGCTGCACGAGGTCGCGTACCACTCGCAGTCGACGGTGGGCGCCTATGTCGCCTTGGAGATGGAGATCGAGGCCGTGCTCCGCGCCCTCTACCCCGAGGCGGCGCAGGTGCCGGTGCCGGTGGTCGCCGAAGCCAGCGCCGCGGCCGAACGCGCTCGCCCGGCCCGGATCGCACCGCTCGTCGAGGTGCCGACGCGTGACTTCGGCGCGGCGCTCGGCATCGAAGAGGGGGCCACGGCGGCGGCGGGCGGCAAGACGCCGATCGGCACGATCTTTCGCAGCGCCCCGCCTCGCGCCCCGACGCGAGGTCCGCCGCCCCCGGCCGGCGGCGCGGCGTCGGCGCGGCGTGCCGCGGCCGCCAAGCTCGCCCTCGATCGCACCGCGTTCTACGACGCCGTCGAGCAGCTTTACCTCGCGACGAGCTCCGTCGAGGTCGGCAAGTGCGTCGGCCGGGCGCTGCTCAACTACTTCGGACGGGTGTTGATCCTCGAGCCGGTCGACAAGCGCCTCGCGGTGATCGGGTTTGCCGGCGTCGCGCCGCCGGCCGAGAGCGCGCTGCTGTCGGCCCTGCCGACCACCGCCGCGGCGATGGGGTTGTGTCGCATCACCTACGGCGCCGCGAGCGCCGATCCCCGCGGCGACGAGATCACCCGGGCGTTCGGCATCCCGCCGGCGCCGACGGCGCTGGTGGCGGCGGCGACCGACGCCGACGTCACCCGGTTCTTGGCCTACGCCGACAACGGCGACGCCGCCGATCTGTACGACGACCTCCACGACGTCGAGATGCTCCTGAAGGAAGCGGAGACCGCGCTCCGCATCCTCGGGGCCGGCGGCGCTTGAGGCGTTCGCGAACAGGGGTTCCAAAGACCGCGCCGAATGTAATACGTAGGGTGGCATGAGCCTCCCCGATGTTCCGCTGGGCCTGACCTACGACGACGTCCTGCTGGTGCCACAGTACTCGGAGGTCGTTCCGAGCGAGGTCGACACCAGCACCGAGGTCGTCGAAGGCATCGGCCTCAAGATCCCGATCCTGAGCTCGGCGATGGACACGGTCACCGAGGCCGGCCTCGCGATCGCGATGGCGCGCGCCGGTGGCCTCGGCATCCTCCACAAGAACATGGACGGCGCCGCCCAGGCCGCCGAGGTCCGCCGGGCGAAGGAGCTCGCCGCCCCCGCCGGGGGGGCGCCGGCGCAGCTCGCCACCGTCGACGCCGCCGGTCGGTTGCGGGTCGGCGCCGCGGTCGGGGTCGGCCACGATCGCGAAGCAAGGGTCGCTCAGTTGGTCGAGGCCGGCGTCGATCTGATCGTCGTCGACACCGCCCACGGGCATTCCCGCAGCGTGCTCACCGCGGTCGCCGCGACCCGCCACGCACACCCGAGGCTGCCGATCATCGCCGGCAACGTCGCCACCGCCGAGGCGACGCGGGCGCTCGTCGAGGCCGGCGCCTCCGGCGTCAAGGTCGGGATCGGACCGGGATCGATCTGCACCACGCGGGTGGTGGCCGGCGTCGGCGTGCCGCAGCTGACCGCCATCTTCGACTGCGCCGCCGAGGCCACCCGGCTCGGCATCCCGCTGGTCGCCGACGGCGGCGTGCGCTACTCCGGGGACGTCGTCAAGGCGCTGGCCGCGGGCGCGCACACCGTGATGGTCGGCAGTCTGTTGGCGGCGACCGCGGAGGCGCCGGGCGAGGTCGTGGACCAGGGTGGGGCGCCGATGAAGCGCTACCGCGGCATGGGCTCGGTCGCGGCGATGCAGGCGGGGAGCGCGGATCGCTACTTCCAGGCCGGGGCGCAGAAGCTCGTCGCCGAAGGGGTCGAGGGCCTGGTGCCGCTCGTCGGCGACGTCGCCGGCGTCCTGTTCCAGCTGGTGGGCGGCGTCCGCTCCGGCATGGGGTACGTCGGCGCGTCGTCCTTCGCCGAGCTGCGGCGCCGAGCGCGCTTCGTGCGGGTCACCGACGCCGGGGTGCGCGAGGGCCACGCGCACGATCTCGCGAGCATCGACGCGGCGCCCAACTACAGCGGCCGCTCCTGAGCTCGGCGGCCGTCGCCCAGGCCCGCGCCGGCCGGCGTCAGCGTTTCTTGCCGCGCTTGCCCTTCGGCGGGCGCTTCTTCTTGCCGCTCTTCTTGTCGTCGTCGCTGGCCGCGGCCGCCGCCTTCGCGGTCTCCTTCTCGATCGTCTGCTTCAGGTCTTCGGCCTTGGCGGCGTCGAGGTACTTGAGGATGTCGTAGGTCTGGGTCGCCGCCTCGAAGTTGGCGGCGCGGGCGTAGGCCAGGCCGAGCTTGTGGTTGGCGTCGATGTTCGCCGGCTCGATCTCCAGCGCCCGCTTGAAGGCCTCGATGGCCTTGGGGAAGTCGCCGCGGTCGAGGCAGATCTCGCCGGCGCGCAACTGCAAAGCGAGGTCGTTCGGTAGCGCCGCGGACGCAGCCGCCAGCACCTTGGCGACCTTGTCGGCGGGCGCCTTGCTGCGCTCCATCAGACCGAGGAGCGGCACGTAGGCCTCGTCCTGCGGCGGGTCGAGCTCGATGGCCTTGGTCAAGGCCTCGATCGCCTGCGGCTCGAGGTGAAAGTCGCGGTACGCGAGCCCGAGCTGCAAGAAGATCCGCGGCTCTTTGGGGAGCGTCACCACCGCGCCGCCGAGCACCTCGATCGCCTCCTCGTACTTCAGTTGGGCGCGCAGGACGCGGCCGATGCCGGCGAGCGCGGTGACGTTCTTCGGATCGGTGCGCAGCGCCAGCTTGTACGAATGGATGGCGTAGTCGAGCATCTGCTGGGACTCGTAGACCTCGCCGAGCGCCGCCTGCACCGCGGTAACCGAGCTGCCGGCGCCCCGCAGATCCTTGACCGCGTCTTTGAGCACCTCGAGGGCCTCGTCGTGGCGCTGCAGCTGTTTCAACGTCAGGCCGAGGTTGACGCGCGCGTCGACCATCTCCGGGTCTTGCGCCATCGCCATCCGGAACGACTCGGCGGCGCGCTCCAGATCGCCGCCCTGTTTGCGGATCAGGCCCAGGCGGAGGTGGTTCAGCGCCTTGTTGGGCGCGAGCTTCAGCGCGCTCTCCATCAGGCTCGCCGCCTGGCGGTAGTCCTTCTTGCCATGGGCGATCATCGCCAGCGCCACCAGCGCCTCTTCGCTGTCGCCCTTCTTGCGGGACTGCTCGATCGCCTTCTCGGCGTCCTCGACCCGGCCGATCTCGAGGTACACCAGGCCGAGGTTGAGGTTCGCGCCCTGCGAGTCGGGGTTCTCGCCGATCGCCAGCATGAACTGCTCGATGGCCGCGTCGTAGTTCTTCTGCAGCGCGAGCTTCTGCCCTTGCTCGATGTAGCTGGCCTCGGAGGCGCAGGCGGCGCCGGCGGCCAAGAGCAGCGCCGCAACCTCGGGCCTCACCGGCTGTCGCCTCCGCCGTCCACTCATCGCTGTTCACCTTAGCGCAAGAAGGTGCGCGACGCGACCCATCGCCGCCGACTGGCGATGGCGTCTGACGCCGGACTATGGGAGAGATACACCTCTCCATGTCTGTGGCACGCGAGAACGTCCTGATCCTCGACTTCGGGTCGCAGTACACCCAGCTGATCGCGCGGCGGGTGCGCGCCCTCAAGGTCTATTGCGAGATCCAGCCGCACACGCTCAGCGCCGCGAAGGTCCGCGCCTTCGCCCCGGCGGCGATTGTCCTCAGCGGTGGCCCGGCGTCGGTCTACGCGAACGGCGCCCCCGACATCGACCAGGAGATCCTCGACCTCGACGTCCCGATCCTCGGGATCTGCTACGGCCTGCAGCTCCTCGCCGAGCGCCTGGGCGGCAAGGTCCGACCCGCGACGTCGCGCGAGTACGGCCGCGCCGCGGTGCGCAAGGTGGCCGGGGCTCGCGGTCCGGGGCAGGCGCTGTTCGCCGCTTTCGACGCCGCCCCGTTCGACGTCTGGATGAGCCACGGCGACCAGCTCGAGGCGTTGCCGCCCGGGTTCGAGGTCATCGGCGCGACCGACACGACGCCGTTCGCGGCGATCGCCCACCAAGAGCGGCCGATCTTCGGCCTGCAGTTCCACCCCGAGGTCGCGCACACGCCGCGCGGCGACGAGATCCTCGCCGCCTTTCTGTTCGACGTCGCGCACCTGTCGCGGTCGTGGACGATGGGCTCGTTCCTGGATCGGACCCTCGAGGACGTCCGCGCCCGGGTCGCGAAGACCGACCAGGTCATCTGCGCGTTGTCGGGCGGCGTCGACTCCGCGGTGGTGGCGGCGCTGTTGCACCGCGCGCTGGGCGATCGGCTGCACTGCATCTTCGTCGACAACGGGCTCTTGCGCCACGGCGAGCGCGAGCGGGTCCGCGAGATCTTCGAGGCCAGCCGCGGCATACCGCTCGTCGTCGTCGACGCGACCGATCGCTTCCTGAACGAGCTCGCCGGCGTCGTCGACCCCGAGGCCAAGCGCAAGATCATCGGCGCCGAGTTCATCCGGGTCTTCGACGCCGAGGCCAAGCGGGTCGGCGGCGCGCGCTTCCTGGCGCAGGGAACGCTCTATCCCGACGTCATCGAGTCGACGAGCTTCAAGGGGCCGTCGGCGACCATCAAGTCGCACCACAACGTCGGCGGCCTGCCCGCCGACATGAAGCTCGCGCTCATCGAGCCGCTCCGGGAGCTGTTCAAGGACGAGGTGCGGCTGCTCGGCGCCGAGCTCGGCCTGCCGCAAAGCATCCTGCAACGGCAGCCGTTCCCGGGGCCGGGGCTCGCGGTGCGGGTGCTCGGTGCCGTCACCCACGAGCGCCTGGAGACGGTGCGGCGCGCCGACGTGGTCGTCGAGGAGGAGATCCGCGCCGCCGGCTTCGAAGCGCGGGCCTGGCAGAGCTTCGCGGTGCTGCTGCCGGTTCGATCGGTGGGGGTGATGGGGGACGAGCGGACCTACGCCGACACCATCGCGGTGCGCTCGGTGGACTCGGTGGACGGCATGACGGCCGACTGGTCACGCCTGCCCTATGACCTCTTGGCCAGAATCTCGAACCGGATTATCAATGAGGTCCGTGGCGTCAATCGGGTCGTCTATGACATCTCGTCGAAGCCGCCGGCGACCATCGAGTGGGAGTAGGTGTGACTGACGACAACAACAACCCCGGACAACCGCCGTCGGCGCCGAGCGCGCCCGCCGGCACTCCCACGTGGCACGAGGTCGCCGAGACCCAACCCTACACCGTGGTTCCCGAGGCGCCGCCGGCCATCCGTCCCGACGACGCGATGCCGTGCCTGGTGATCGTCTCCGGCCAGCAGATGGGGCAGATCTTCCCGATGCGCCTCAACGAGTACCGCATCGGCCGAGCGGACGACGCCGACTTCTGCGTCCGCGACGCCTCGATCTCCCGCTACCACGCGCTGTTGTACCGCAACGACACCGGCGACGCCTGCATCCGTGACCTCGGCTCGACCAACGGCACCTTCGTGAACGGCAAGCGGGTTCAGGACGTTCGGCTGGTGGTCGGCGACCGCATTCAGCTCGGCAAGGCCACGATCTTCAAGCTCGACTTCCAGTCGACGACCGGCGAGGAGATCGGCGCGCAGCTCTACGAGGCCGGGACCCGCGATCCGACGACCGAGGTCTTCAACCGCCGTTACTTCGACCAGCACCTCGAGGGCGACTTTCGTCTGGCGATCCGGCACAGGGAGGCGCTCAGCGTCGTGATCCTCGAGCTCGACCGGATCAAAGAGGTCAACGACGCCCACGGCCAGCTGGCCGGGGATCAAATCCTGAAGGCCGTCGCGACGCTGATCAAAGGACGCCTGCGCAAGGAAGACATCCTGGCGCGGCTCGGCGGCGAGGAGTTCGGCATCGTGCTGCAGCGCATCACCACCGAGGGCGCGCTGGCGCTGGCCAACGCCATTCGCACCATGATCGAAGAGACCCGGCTGGCGCACGTCGGCACCCCGGTCCCGATGACGGTCTCCATCGGCGTCGCGACCCTCACCCATCCGCCCGGTTTTTCAGAGGCCTCTGACCTCTTGGCAGCGGCGGACCGCGCCATGTATACCGCCAAGCAGGAGGGTCGGAACCGGGTGGTCGTTGCACCCACCGCACCCCCCACCTAGGGGAATTCGCCGTCGACGCTAGAATTTCGCCGTTCACTGGAACGTCCAAGCGATTGCACGCACGCGAGTAAAGGAGGAATCGGGAACATGAGAAACAGGGCAAGGATTGGGATCAGCGGAGTTGTCGCGCTTTGGGCGGGCTCGGCGCTCGCCGGGGACGGCGCGGCCGCGGTGGGGCACGGCAAGATCGACTACACCGCGAAGACGGTCACCGCGACCGGCAGCGGCGCTCCGAACCTGAAGGCCGGCAACGTCGCCGTGGCCCGGCTCGGCGCCGAGCGGGCGGCCAAGATGGACGCGCTGCGCAACATCCTCGAGGCGGTCAAGGGCGTCCGCGTCAGCAGCAACAAGACCGCGGGCAAGGCGATGGAGGAGCAGCCCGAGGTCAAGGCGCGGGTCGAAGGGATCGTCAAGGACTTCAAGGTGCTCGACACCAAGTACTACTCCGACGGCGGCGTCGACGTCATCGTCCAGGTGCCGTTGGACGGCGTGCTCACCGCGGCGCTCTTGCCGCAGAGCTCCACCGCGGCGGCGACGCCGGCGCCCGATCCGGGCGGGGTCACCGGGGTGATCGTCAACGCCAAGGGCCTGGGGGTGATGCCGGCCCTGGCGCCGCGCCTGCTGGACGACGCCGGCAAGGAGATCTACTCGGCGGCCATCGTCACCAAGGACGCGGTGAACAAGCACGGCATCGCCGGCTACACCGGCAGCCTCGACGGCGCGATGAAGGACAACCGGGTCACCGACAAGCCCTTGATCGTGCGGGCCGCGAAGCTGGCACAGGCCGGCGGATCGGACCTCGTGCTCTCGGCCGACGACGCGGCCAAGATCGCGAAGCTCGCCGGGGTGCTGGCGGACGCGAAGTTGATCATCGTTACCGACTGATTGCACGCGAGGAGCAGGAGCGCGTGATCCGCAGCACAGCTCGCGGGCGCGCTCTTTGGGAGGTTTCCATGAAGCGCAAGGTGATTGGGGAATGGTTGCAGGCGGCCGCGATCGGCGCCGTGGTTCTCGGCGCGCCGGCGGTGCTCAGGGCCGCGGACGGCGAGAAGGACGTCACCGCGGTCGGCCAGGCGGCGATCCTGAACGGCGACCAGGTGTCGGCCCGTGACAAGGCGATCGCCGACGCGCAGCGCAAGGCGGTGGAGCAGGCCGTCGGCACGATGATCTCGGCCGAGTCGCTGACCGTCAACTACGAGCTGGTGAGCGACAAGATCCTCAGCAAGGCGGTCGGCTACATCAAGAGCTACAAGATTGTCTCGGAGAAGAAGGGGGACGACAAGAACCCGATCTACGAGGTGAAGGTCGAGGCCAAGGTGGCCGCCGGCGACGTCGCCAAGGACGTCGAGGGCATCAAGTCGCTGTTGTCGGCGAAGGGTCTGCCGCGCCTCCTGGTGATGGTGGCCGAGCAGAACGTCGGCGATCCGAACGCCGAGATCCGCTGGCAGTCGAACCTCGACTCGTTCGAGAACGCCTTCATGGAGGCCTGGCTCGCCAAGGGCTTCCGCTTCGTCGATCGGCAGGCCTTGGCCGGCAAGATCAAGGTCGGCCCGGCGTTCTCGACCGGCGAGCCGTCGGCCGACGCGGTCAAGGAAGCCGCGGTCGGCACCGGCGCCGACGTCGTGATCTTCGGCAAGGCGGTGGCGACGAACCAGGGCGCGACCTTCGGCACCCCGATGTTGTCGATCCGCGCCGACGTCTCGCTGCGGGTCTTGAACCTCGACACCGCGCGCGTCATCGCGACCTCGACGCAGTCCGCGACCACCGGGCACATCAACGCCCAGACCGGCGGTATGAAGGCCCTGCAGGAGGCGGCGAAGAAGGCCGGGACCGACCTCTTGGCGAAGATGCTGGCGCAGTGGCAGCAGGACGTGCACGGCGCCGCGAGCATCAACCTGACGGTCACCAACGTGCGGCAGTCCCGTGACCTGAAGGCGCTGGCGAACGTGATCAAGGAGCAGGTGCGCGGCGTGGAGTCGGTGCGGCAGCGGTCCTACAAGGCCAAGGTGGCGGAGTTCGAGGTCGACATCAAGGGCACCGCCCAGGATCTGGCGGACGAGCTCGAGGGCAAGAAGTTCCCGGGCTTCAAGCTCGAGATCGACGAGTTCACCGCCGACACCGTCAAAGCGTCGATGAAGTAGAGGAGGGCGCCGTGCGCAACTATTCCAGCCGCTATGCGGCAGTGTTCGTGCTCGCGTCTGCCGCCGCCGCGGCCGCGCTGTGGATCGCCCGTGGCGATGCCGAAGCCGCCGATCAGACCATCGGCACGGTGAGCTACCTCCAGGGCCCGGCGCAGCGCGCCCGGGGCAGCGTCGACAAGTGGTCGCAGCTGCAGGAGAAGGCCTCGGTGTTCCAGGGCGACCGGCTGAAGACCGGCGACGACGCCCGGCTCGAGGCGACGCTCGCCGACGGCAGCAAGCTCAGGCTCGCGGCCAACTCGGAGCTGAACCTCGAGAAGATGGACTTCTCGAAGAAGAAGGCCACGAAGACCGTGAAGGCGAAGCTGGTGATCGGCCGGCTGTGGGCCTCGGTGACCAAGCTGCTCAGCACCGAGTCGAAGTTCGAGGTCAACACCGGCAACGCGGTCGCCGGCGTGCGCGGCACCCGGTTCACCGCGGCGAAGGAGGCCGGCGGCCAGACGACCGTCAAGGTCTACTCGGGGCAGGTGTTGGTCTCCAACCAGCCGATCTACGCGGTCAAAGGCCACACCAAGGCGAATCGGGTCGAGGTCGCCGGGCCGCAAGAGGTGAGCAAGAACCAGTGGGAGGAGCTGGTCGCCGGGGCGATGCAGATGGTCACGGTGGCGGCGAACGGCGACATGCAGCCGCCCGCGAGCTTCGCGATGGCCGAGCCGGGCAAGGACGACTGGGAAGCCTGGAACGGCGAACGCGACAAGGTCGCCGGGTTGAACGAGTAGCGCCCGCCGCTCCCTGAAGGTCGCCGTTGCCGGTTTGTGGCGACCGCCTCGCGGTCGCAGTAAGCTCCGTCTGGTCTGGTTCTACGCACGGAGGCTTTCGTTGTCGACACCACATCACGGTCAGGCGTCGAGGCGTTCGCGGTGGGTCGTGGCGGCAACGCTGGCGTTCGCCGGCTCCGCCTGCAAGGAGCGCGGCGCCGCGGCCGACGACGCGGTCCTGAAGGTCGCGGTCAGCGCCGGCAGCGAGCAGCTCTCGGCCGCCGAGGCCGAGGTCAACAAGCGCAAGGAGAAGCTGACGCTGGCGCAAACGGCGCTCGAGCGCCAACGACAAGAGCTCGAGACCGGCAGCGGCGGCAGCGCCGAGGCGGTGGCGGCACAGCGCGCCGCGATCCAGCGGGAGCAGGAGCGCCTGCGGCAGGAGCAGGTCCAGATCGCCGAACGACGCCAAGCCCTGGACGCCGAGCGCCAGAAGATCGAGAGCCAGACCAAGGCGGTGATCGCAACGTTGGACGCGGTGGACGAAGAGGACGCGATGGCGCAGCGGGAGGCGGTCGTGGCCTTGAAGGAGCGCGCCGTCGCCGGCAAAGAGGGGACGGCGCTCGAGCAGGCCGATCTGTTGACGAGCCTGGCGCAGGTGTCACGCCAGATCGAGGTCGCGGTCGATCGGGTGCAGGCGACGATGGGGCAGATGGGGATCGGCTCCGGCAGCGACAGCCCGCGCGCCGCCAAGGGCGGCAAGAAGGGGCGAGGCGGGAAGGCCAGATAGCTGCCAGGTAGTTGCCAGGGCGGTCGATTGCCCTGGGGTAGTTGCTCGAGGCCCTTGACTGTTCCGGCCGTTTGTATAGAAAAGGCGGCTGCTTGGGCGCTTAACTCAGCGGCAGAGTGCCATCCTCACACGGTGGAAGTCACTGGTTCGAACCCAGTAGCGCCCACCATCAGTCCTTCGATTGGGGTGCAGCCGGCGCCCCGGCAACTCAGATGGCAAGCCAAACCAGTATTCGAGAGCGCGTGACGGCGCACGTCGAGCGGGCGCTCGCGGCCTTGGCCAAAGACGGGCTCGTGACCGGCGCGCTCCCGGCCGTAGAGCTGGTGCCGCCGAAGAGCGCGGCGCACGGCGACTACGCCACCCCGATCGCGCTGGCGCTGGCGAAGAGTGCGAAGAAGAAGCCACGCGACATCGCCGAGGCCCTGAAGCGAGCACTCGGCGACGCCGGTGGCCTGCTCGAGAAGATCGAGGTCGCCGGGCCGGGGTTCTTGAACCTGTTCGTCGCCAAGGCGGCGTGGCTCGAGGCGCTCGCCCACGTGCTGCAGGCCGGAGAGACCTTCGTCCGCAGCGACCACGGCAAGAGGGAGCGGGTCCTGGTCGAGTTCGTCAGCGCCAATCCCACCGGGCCGCTGCACATCGCTCACGGGCGCGGCGCGGTCACCGGAGACGTGATCGCCGGCCTGTTGGACGCCGCCGGCTACGACGTCAGCCGCGAGTACTACATCAACGACCTCGGCAACCAGACCGACATCATGGCGCGCTCGATTCACCTGCGCTACGCCGAGCTCTTCGGCCGCGCCTTCGCGCCGCCGGAGGACTTCTACCCCGGCGACTACATCATCGACGTCGCCCGCGAGCTCAAGACCGAGCACGGCGACCGTTTCCTCGACCAGCCCGAGGCCGCCTGGCTGACGCTGTTTCGCGACCGCGGCATCGACGCGATGTTGCGACGGATCCGCGCCGATCTCGACGCCTTCGGAGTCCGCTTCGATCGGTGGACCAGCGAGAAGGAGCTGGTGGCGCGCGTCGGCTTGGACGGCCTCGTTGAGCGCCTCGAGGCCGGGGGCCACGTGTTCACCGAGGACGGCAAGAAGTGGTTTCGGAGCACCGCGTTCGGCGACGACAAGGACCGCGTCGTGGTGCGCGAAGACTCGCGGCCGACCTACTTCGCGACCGACATCGCCTACCACGACGACAAGATGCGGCGCGGCTTCAAGCGCCTGGTGAACGTCTGGGGCGCCGACCACGGCGGCTACGTGGCGCGCGTCAGGGCCGGGATGCAGGCGCTCGGCCACGATCCGGCGGCGCTCAAGGTCGTGCTGGTGCAGATGGTCAGCCTGTCGCGCGGCGGCGAGAGCGTCCGCATGGGCAAGCGCCTCGGGACCGCGGTCTGGCTCGACGAGGTGGTGCGGGAGGCCGGGCGCGACGCGACCCGCTATTTCTTCGTGATGCGGCGCTCCGACGCGCAGCTCGACTTCGACATCGAGCTCGCCACCAAGAAGTCGCTCGACAACCCGGTGTACTACGCGCAGATGGGGCACGCGCGGATGTGCTCGATCGCCAGGCGCGCCGCGGCCCAGGGCATTCCGGCGCCGACCTTGGCACCCGGGGCCCTCGACGCGCTGGCGCTGCCGGAAGAGCTGCAGATGGTGAAGACCCTGGTGCGGGCCCCGGAGGTCGTCGCCGCGGCCGCCGACTTGTGCGAGCCGCACCTGATCGTCCACTACGTCCAGGATCTGATCGGCCAGTTCCACAGCTACTACACCCTGTACAAGAACAGCGAGAAGGTCATCAGCGACGATCCGCAGAAGACGCGCGCCCGGCTGTTGTTGTGCCAGGCGCTGCGCCTGGCGCTCGCGGCGCTGCTCGGCATCCTCGGCGTCGAGGCGCCGGAGCAGATGGCCGCGGCCGACGCCGATGCGGCCGACGCCTGATCGCGCGCCGGAGGTCTGAAGTGGAGCGTGCCCATGTCGTCTGGCTGACCCTCGGCGCCCTGATGGCCCTGGGCCTGGCGTTCGCGCTCGGGGTCGTGGTCGGCCGGCGGGCGGCGATGTTTCACGACCCGACCGCAGGGGAGGATCCGGTGGCGCGCGCCGACGCCGCCGGCGAGATGCACGACCGTCTGACCTTCTACGACAAGCTCACCGCGACCGCGAAGCAACCGCCCCCCGCGAAGCCCGCGGCTCCATCGAAGCCCGCGGCTCCGGGGACCGCGGCTCCGGCTCCCGCCGCCGCGCCGACGCCACCAAAGATGGCGCCGGCCGCGCCACCGCCGGCAGCCGCGGCCGAGCCCAAGGCCGCCGCCGTGCCCGACGCCGACGCCGAGGTCCGCGCGGCGCTGGCGGCGGGCCCGGCCGCGAGCGGCGACTACACGGTGCAGGTCTCGGCGTATCAATCGATGGTCGAGGCCTCGGCCTACATGGCGGCGCTGAAGCGCAAGGGCTTCACGCCCTTCGTCGTCAAGGCCGAGATCCAGGGCAAGGGGACGTGGTACCGAGTTCGGCTCGGCCGCTTCCGCACCGAGGCGGAGGCCGGCCGCGCCAAGCAGATCCTCGCGGCCGCCGACATCGCCGCGTGGGTGTTGAAGACCGAGTAGATCGCCGCTCGACGCCGCGCGCCGCCGAGCGGCCGCAGGCATCGACGAATCAGGGAGTCTTGGCCGGCGCCGAGGGCGCCGCGGCGCTGGGCTCGGCGGCCTTGCCCGGAGCGGGAGCCGGAGCAGCGGCAGGCGGGGCGGTGCTCGCGTCCGGCGCCTTCTTGCGCTCCCAGCTGTCGGCCTGGCCGTCGAGATCGGCGTCGGTGCCGATGCGGTCGAGCTCGCCGTTCACGTAGTACTCCCAGGTGTCGATCTGGCCGTCGCTGTTGCGGTCCGCCTCGATGCGCGTGAGCTTGCCGTCGTCGAAGTACTTGGTGACCTCGGGTTTGCCGTCGTAGCTCAGATCGATCTCTTGCCGCGCCGGGACGCCGTTCGCGAGGAAGGTGACGCTGTCGAAGCGGCCGTCGAAGTCGAGGTCGACGCGCTCTTCGGTGAGCTCGCCCTTGGCGTCGTAGAACCGGACGATGTCGATCTTGCCGTCGTGGTTGATGTCCAGATCCTTGCGCGAGAGCTGCTCGAGCTTGTTGCCCGGGTTCTTCGGATCCTCGACCTCGCGGTAGTACTTGAACACGTCCGGCTGGCCGTCGCGGTTCAGATCGAACTGCTTCAGGACCAGGCCCTCTTTCTTGGCGTAGGCCTCGCGATCCTCGTTGGCGCCGGTGGCGGGCGGCTGCACGGTGGGCGCGGGCGGCGGCGCGGCCTTCCGATCCGGACCACAAGCCGCGATCAGGGAGGCGCACACGAACAACAGGAGAGGTCGGATCATAGGGGTGTACGTGTCCTGTGCCGCACTCGGCACGTCCTGCTTTTCGGCGACACGAAGGCGGAAGTCAAGCCTGCTGCACGGCGTCCCGGGTATCGCGTTGACATACCCCACGTCGCACCATATGTAGGGCACCGTTTGCCGGCATCAAGGAGCGGGCCTTGGCAGAGAAGAAGGTTTCCACCACCGTCTACATCACCAAGGCCCAGGCGGAGAGACTGAAGCAGCTGCACGCCCGGACCAAGGTCCCGATCGCCGAGTACATCCGCGAAGGCATCGATCTGGTGCTCAAGGCGCACGCCGACAAGCTCCCCGGACAGTTGACGCTGGTGGAGTAGGCGCGGCCTCGTAGCTCCGGCGCGTCACGATCGATCATGGGCGACTCCCACATTCGCAACTTCTCGATCATCGCTCACATCGATCACGGCAAGAGCACGCTCGCGGATCGCGTCCTCGACGTCTGCGAGGCGCTCTCGGACCGCGACAAGCAGGATCAGTTCCTCGACAAGATGGAGCTGGAGCGCGAGCGCGGCATCACCATCAAGGCGCAGGCGGTGCGCCTGAAGTACCGCTCCAACGCCGGCGACGAGTACCTCTTCAACCTGATCGACACCCCCGGCCACGTCGACTTCACCTACGAGGTGTCGCGCTCGCTCGCCGCCTGTGACGGCGCCATCCTGGTGGTGGACGCGACGCAAGGGGTCGAGGCGCAGACGGTGGCCAACGTCTACCTCGCCCTCGACAACAACCTCGAGATCGTCCCGGTGATCAACAAGATCGATCTGGCGAGCGCCGACGTCGAGCGCGCCCGCGAGCAGATCACCGAGATCATCGGCCTCGACGGCGCCGCCGCGGTGCCGGCCAGCGCCAAGACCGGCCAGGGGATCCGCGACATCCTCGAGGCGGTGATCCATCAGGTGCCGCCGCCCTCCGGCGACGAGAACGCGCCGCTCAAGGCGCTGCTCTTCGACTCTTGGTACGACTCCTACCGCGGCGTCATCATCCTCTGCCGGGTGATGGACGGCGTCGTCAAGAAGGGGACCAAGATCCAGCTGATGCGCACCGGCGGCGTCTTCGAGGTCCAGGAGGTCGGCGCCTTCGCGCCGTTCGCCGACAAGCTGCCGCACCTGAAGGCCGGCGAGGTCGGCTTCGTGATCGCCAACATCAAGGACATCCACCAGACCCAGATCGGCGACACGATCACCGACGCCGAACGTCCGACGGCGGCGCCGCTCGCCGGCTTCAAAGAGGTCAAGCCGGTGGTGTTCGCCGGCTTCTTCCCGGTGGAGGCGGCGCACTACGAGCAGCTCAAGGACGCGCTCGACAAGCTGCGCTTGAACGACGCCTCGTTCCGCTTCGAGCCCGAGACCTCGCAAGCGCTCGGCTTCGGCTTCCGCTGCGGCTTCCTGGGCTTGCTGCACATGGAGATCATCCAGGAGCGCCTGGAGCGCGAGTACGACATGGACCTGGTGACCACCGCGCCGACGGTGGTCTACAAGTGCTTCACGAAGAGCGGTCAAGAGATCGCGATCGACAACCCCGCGAAGCTGCCGCCGGTGCAGAACATCGATCGCATCGAGGAGCCGATCATCCGCGCCCACGTCCACGTCCCGAACGACTACGTCGGCGGGGTGATGAAGCTGTGCGAGGAGCGCCGCGGCCGGCAGATCGAGCTGTCGTACCCGGCGCAGAACCGGGTGCTGGTGGCCTACGAGCTGCCGTTCGCCGAGGTGGTCTTCGACTTCTACGACAAGCTCAAGAGCCTGTCGCGCGGCTACGCCTCGTGGGACTACGAGATCATCGGCTACCGGGCGGCGGATCTCATCAAGCTCGACGTGCTGGTGAACGGCGACGTCGTCGACGCGCTGTCGGTGATCGTGCACCGCGAGCGCTCGTTCATGCGCGGCCAGTCGCTGTGCCGCCGGCTCAAGGACGTGATCCCGCGGCAGCAGTACGAGGTCGCGATCCAGGCGGCGATCGGCGGCAAGGTGATCGCCAGGACCAACGTCAAGGCGTTCCGCAAGAACGTCATCGCCAAGTGCTACGGCGGCGACATCAGCCGCAAGCGCAAGCTGTTGGAGAGGCAAAAAGAGGGCAAGAAGCGCATGAAGAGCATCGGCTCGGTGGACATCCCCCAGGAGGCGTTCCTGGCGGTGCTGAAGGTCGACGACTAGTGGTGCCCGCGCCGGCGGGCGGGTTCCCAGGACCGGGGCGATGCGATAGGGAGTGGGTGTGATGGATTTGCCGTTCTTGGTGGCGCCCGAGCTGCGCAACGCCCGTCGGATCGCCAGGGTGCGGGTCAAAGAGGCGAAGAAGCTCATCAAGCGCGCCGCCAAGGTGGCGCCGCGGGCGACGGTGGCCGAGGTGGTCGACGAGCTCGCCGACGTCGTCGCCGTGACCTCGGGGGACAACCCGGCGCTGATCCACCGCGCCGCCGATCGGCTCGCGGCCTTGCTCGATCAGCACCTCGACAGCTACCGCAAGCCTGCGTGGCGCGAGTCGTTGGAGTCGATCGCGGTCGCGATCATCGTCGCGCTGCTGTTGCGCTCCTTCGTCGTCGAGGCCTTCAAGATCCCGTCGGGCTCGATGATCCCGACGCTCGCCATCGGCGACCAGATCTTCGTCAACAAGTTCATCTACGGGGTGCGGGTGCCGTTCACCCCGATTCGCATCGTCGACTTCGCGATGCCGAAGCGCGGCGAGGTGATCGTGTTCATCTGCCCGGTCGAGCCGCACGAGGACTACATCAAGCGGGTCATCGGCCTGCCGGGCGACGAGATCGCGGTCAAGGACGGCGCGGTGGCGGTGAACGGCAAGGCGCTCGGCCGCGAGTTCCTCGGCCGCTCGCGCTACTGGGACCGGGAGACGGCGAGCGGCCGCTGGTATCCGTTCGACGCCTTCGGCTACGAGGAGAGCATCGAGGGCAAGAAGCACGTCGTGATCCACGACGCCGACCTGACGCAGGCGTCGCCGGACTTCGGCCCGGTGGTGGTGCCGGAGGGTCACGTGTTCATGATGGGTGACAACCGCGATCACTCGTACGACAGCCGCTCCTGGGGGCCGGTGCCGCTGTCGAACATCCTCGGGCGCTCGCTGTTCGTGTGGTTCTCGCTCGGTCAAGACGGCCTGAGTTGGCACCGCCTCGGCACCTGGATAGAGTAGGGCCGCGCCTGAGCCGAGGTCCACAGCCCGCCCTGGGCGGCGACGACGAGGATTCCTTAGATGTTCCACGAGACCTACGAGCGCATGACCCAGTTCGCCTCGAGCGGCCCGGCGTTCGAGGAAGAGCTGAAGCGCGCCCGGCGCGAGTTCGAGGTGCTGACCGGCGAGCTCTTCGAGACCGACCTGAGCTTCGAGCGCCGCATCGGCTCGTTCCTCGAGTGGTACGTGCTCGATCGGCCGCTGTCGTTCGCGCCCAACAAGACCCCGACGCTGCTCTACATCGAGTCGGTCGCCGCCGGGCTGACGACGCCGGAGCTCAACCGCCTGCGCGGCCTGACCCGCACCCTGTTGTCGCTCTACGAGTTCAAGCGCGCCAAAGGCGACCACCTGCTGCTCGTCGATCTGATGGACAACACCAAGCTCGCGGTGTTCGAGCGCCGCAAGCCGGTCGGCCTCGAGCCCGGGGACGTCTTCGAGGCCCGGCTGTTCCCCTACGACGACCAGGTGCTGATGACCGAGAGCTTCACCTTCCACCCGCGCGAGGCGCGCAAGGCCATCAAGCGGGCGTGCAAGGTCTACCGCAAGGCGGTGGTGCCGCCGCCGAAGGTCGAGCTCGTGCACCGGGTCGCGTACCTGACCAACCGCTCGGAGCGCTACAAGCACGTCGACCCGGCGAAGATCTTCGCCGAGCTCGACAGCTACCGCGCCGACGGCGGCCAGCGGCCGCCGGCGACCAACGACAGCGCCGCAGGGTAGGGCGGGAGGTCGAGCGTCGCGGCCGCCGCTCCCCGGGATTCGATCGGCCCGAGGGGGCGCCGGAATTTTGACCGGATCGCGGCTCCGTCCTAGTCTTCTCTCGTAGGCCACGACGTCCCTTGCGCGGGGGCGTCATCACCCGGGCCCACCACGGAGGACATCATGACGGTCGGTTTCAGCCCCCCTGCGATTCGTCGGTACGAGCGAGCCCACCTCGATCTGTACGTCAACAAGATCATCGGCGACGAGCCGCACCTGGCACGGGTGCGCGACATCTCGATGGGCGGCGTCTACCTCTACAAGCTCCTCGAGCCCGAAGTGCCGACCGGCCAGATCGGCCTCGAGATCAAGCTGCCGAACAGCGACGACGTGATCTGGGCGGTGGGCGAGGTCGTGCGCCAGGACGACTCGGCGTGGGCCGACGGCGTCGCGGTCCGCTTCGTTCGCATCGCCGAGCACGACCGCGAGCTCATCAAGAGCTACGTCGAGTCGACGAGCCACGCCGACCATACCGAAACTCAGGTGTAATCCGGCGCCGGCGCCGCGCCGGCCGTAGCCACGCCCGCCTCAGACCTCTCGAATCGCCGCCACCGCATCCAACGCCGAGTCGAACGCTTCGGCGAGCACCGGCAGGCGTCCGGTGTCGACGCCGGCGTAGGCGATGCGCGGACAGGCCCGATGGCGGTTGGGATCGGTGAACAGGCTGCCGACCACCGGGGTCGGCATCGAGTGCCCGAGCTTCTGCAGCGTGACCCGGCGGGTGATGGCGCCCAGATCCCGGCCGAAGAGCACCGCCATCAGCTCCAGGCAGCGCTTCACCACCGGCCCGGGTCGCGCCAGCAACACCTCGAAGTGGCTGAGCTTGCCGGGTGGCAGCGCGAGGTAGTGGGTGATGATGGGCGGCTGGTCCGGGGTGTGGTGGTTCGCCCACGAGAAGCCGACGTGGACGCCGGAGCGCTCCGGCACGTGGTTCGCCCACGCCAGCAGCTCAGTCTCGGGAAAGGTCTCCTTCAGCTCGAAGGTGACGGTTATCCAGGCGGCGTAGCGGTTGGCCGCAAACAGCGCCCGATCCGGCGGGTAAACGTACTTCAAGACCTTCTTCGGCGCCGCGAACACCACGGCGCGGGCGCGGAAGCGACGGGTACGCTTGGCGCCCACGTCCAGCGCGACGACCTCGACGTGGTCGGCGTGTGGCACCAGGCGGACGACCAGCGTCTCGAGGCGCAGGTCCAATCCGGGGGTCGCGGCGAGGAGCTTGTCGGCGAAGTACTGCAGGCCTTGCGGCGGCGAGAAGGTCTCGGTGCCGGTGGTGAAATAGGGCCGGCAGAGGAAGTAGTGCAGCCCGGCGTAGGCGTTGACAAGGGCGGCGTCGGCGCCGTAGTCCGACTTCAACAGGATGTTCATGCTGCGCTCGAGCTCGGTGCCGCTCTCGAAGCCCTCGGCGGTGAGCCAGGCGCGAAACGTCCGGCGCTGGGCATCCTTGGCGCGCTCCGGGGACAGCCGGGTCGGGAGGCAGAAGTCGCCCGCTTGCTGCAGCAGCCGGTCCTTGAAGCGGGTCGCGACCGGGTCGGAGGCGAACATCCGCCAACCCCGCGTGCGGAGAGTGCCGTCGGTGAGGATCGCCTGTTCGCTCCGCGCCGGGTCTACGTGGTGATGCCGGTCCACGAAGCCCAGGCTGTTCGTGCCGGGCCGAGGCTCGACGATGCCAAGATCTCGATAAATATCTAGGACTTCCTTGCCAAAGTCGAGACTCAGGTTGCACTCGTAGTGGGCCGCGAGCGCGAACTGCTGGCCGCTCAGGGAGACGGCGGCGGCGCCGGTGCCGCCGATCTGCGATGCACGCTCCAACACCGTGCATTTCCTGGGTTTCAAGCGAAAGGCCGCCGCCAGGCCCGAGACTCCGGCGCCGACGATCAGGACATCGACGGTTTCGGGGGGGCCGGCCTCGGGGAACGCGGATCGCCGCAGCGGGCCCAAGCCTTGGATCAAGTGTCTGTGGGCGATTGCCGGGTTGTTGATGATGATTTCGGTGTCGGCGTTGAGGCCTACGTGTCGCGTCGGGGTGGCCGGCCAGCCGCCCTTGCCGAACGCCTGGAGCTGTCGACGGTCAGCTTCTGAGACGGAGAGTCTGGTGGGGCACTGGGGCGAGGGGCGTAAGTCTATCCGAGTGTCGGTTGCGGGGACCCGGGCGTGCACGAACGCTTGGCCGGCCTGCGACAGCGGCGCGCCTTTTAGACTTTTCTCCATGAAATCGGATAGATCAGGACATTGCTGCACGCCGGGCTTGGGCGCGACTAGTGCGTGCAGGCGGCGAAGACTTGCTAACTGTACGAAACTCTGGAAGATGTCGTCCGCGAGCTCGAGGGCTGCGGGTCGGAGGTCGACGAAGAACGCGGTTGCGCACCGGGTCCGGTCGTCCGGGTCTGCGAGGCCGTAGTCGACGAACGCGGCGACGAGGTGCGGTAGTTTGGGCCGACAATCGAAGGCAAGGCTCACGCGGAGGCTCGCCGAGCGCGCCACTGGGCCTGGCCAGAGCACGTCGACGGCGGTTTGGAGGGCGTCCTGGTCGGGCGGTTTGGCGAGACCGGCGGCGCGCCAGCGGTTGTTCCGGCGCAGGATCGAGACCGCGACACCGACGTCCCGCGGGTCGGACGGCTCGCACGATCGGACGGCGGCGTGGCCCGAGAAGGCCGCCTCGGCGGACCGGGGCAGCCCGACACCCGGAGCGAGCAAGTCCTTGACGGCCTCGGGCCCGACCATTCCGACTCCTTTGCGCGCCTCATGATGCCGGGGCCGGCCCTGGAGCGCAACGGCAACGGCAGCATGCGCCAAACCCCGCCCGCCCCAGCCGTGGATGTCTGATAATATATATTATGTAAACTTTGTCGCTGTGCGGCGCGTGGGTCGTTTGCCTGGCGCTCGGCGTCGTTTCCGGCTGTTCTGGGTTGGCGTCAGGGCTTCGCCGGCGGGACCAGATCGATGATCGAGATCTCGGGTCGGGCCGCGAAGCGAAACGGAAAGCCCGCCTCTACCCCGATCCCACGCGTGACGTACATCTCCATCGGGCCGACGCGGTAGTGGCCGCGGGCGTAGCGCAGGCCGAAGCGGCCGATGGCGAACAGCGGCCCCAAGAACGGCAGCGCGACCTGGCCGCCGTGGGTGTCGCCGCAGAGGTAGAGCTCGACGCCCCGCTTCGCGGCGACCTCGGCGTAGTCGTGCCCGTGGTAGAGCATCAGCGTGACGCCGTCGGGCATCGCGCGCGGCACGACCGCGTTCGGGACCCACGCGTCTTCCCAGCCGTGGCCGACGATGGTCATCGGCGTGCCGTTCACTTCGAGCCGCACCGTGTCGGCCACGAGCTCTCGGAAGCCCGTGCCCCGAAACAGGTCGATGCCGCTCCAGTACCAGACGTCCCAATTGCCCCGAATGGCGAGCTTGGCGACCTTGGCTTGCATCTCGCCGAGCGCGGCGCGAAACGCCTCGGCGCGCGACGCATCGTTCAGCGCGTCGCCGAGAAACAGCACCAGATCGGGATCGGCGGCGTTGATCGGATCGACGACGTCGCGATCGAGATCGAAGCGGGCGTCGCTGTGCAGATCGGAGAACACCGCGAGCCGCACCCTGTTCTTCACCCCGTCGACGGCGATCTCGTGGTGCACCACTTCGATCCACCGCGGCTCGACGAAGCGAGCGTAGATGCCGGCCAGACCGATGCACCCGGCGGCGGCCACGTTGGCCCAGGCGCGGCCGCGCCCTGCAGCGTCGAGGCGTCGCGCCGGGCGCAGCGCACCGACGAGGAGGCGCGCTCCCTCCCGCACGCCGGCCACGAAGAAGGTCGTCAGCGTGGCGATGAGCAGCAGGACAACGAAGAGCTCGAAGCGCGTGTACGTGATGCGGCCGTTGTGCGGCGGGATCAGCCAGGTGGCGAGGAAGAGCGGCACCAGGAGCACCACGCTCAGGCTGACGATGACTCGCAACCGAGGCGCGCGCCGCAACCGCCACATCCCCGCCACACTAGAGATCGACCGAAGCGAGGTCAACGCGCAGAACCGGCGCGGGAGCATTACGTGGGAGAACCGAGCATTGGCGCGCGACCGCCCTGCTGTTATGGTTCACGTATGTGCTGCGTTTTGCTGACCTTTTCCATCGCCGCCGCAGAGGCCCTCGCCTGCCCGACCGGAGCCGCCCGCAAGGAACAGAAGACCGCGGCGGCGCGCGAGACGTGGTGCGCAAAGCCCGACGGCACCCGCCACGGGCCGCGGCACGCCTGGCACCAGAACGGCAAGCCTTGGTTCGAGGGCGAGTACGCCGACGGCAAGCGGACCGGCGCCTGGCGTTTCTGGTTCCAGAGCGGCGCGCCGATGGCCAGCGCGACCTACGCGGACGACAAGGCCGACGGCCTGATGACCCGCTTCTTCGAGAGCGGCGGCAAAGAGATGGAAGGCGTCTGCCGCGCCGGGGAGGCGCACGGTCGCTTCGTCCGCTACCTGCCGAACGGCAAGGAGGACGTCGTCGCGACCTTCGACGCCGGCAAGGTCGTCGGTGCACCGCAGTACTTCTCGCGGCGCGGCAAGCCTGTCGATCTGACCACCTATCTGACCGAGAAGAACCCCGGAATCGTGAGTGGTTCCGACAAGTTTCAGAAGCTCGTCGCCGCGGCGAAGCCCGAGGCTGTCTTCGTCGAGTGCCGCAATTAGGCCGCTTTCGTTTTCATCTGATTCCCGCGCGGACGATGCGTCCGCGCTCCCCACCCCACCCCCCGTCCGCTATCTCAGCGTCGGCCAAATTCCCCCGCCCCGGGTGGGCGGGGGCGACGATCGCTACGGCGCGAAAGCGGTCGAGCGCGGCTACGACCGCTCGACGGGCGCGGGCGCCCGGCGCCGCTCGGCCTTGAGCGCCTTGACGAGCGCGCGGCTTCGCGCCGCCTGCAAGTGGACGTCGTTGAACCGCTCGGCCTCGTACAGCCGGATCGCTTCCCAGATCAACGCCGCCGCTCTGCCGCCCGGAAGGCTCGCGGCTGCCTCGCGGAAGGTCTCGCCGTCCCGGACCGGGAGCCCGCGCAGCTTGCCCAACGACAGCGCCAGCTGGCGCGCCAACGCCGAGGCCCGCCGCCCTCTCGCCCCCCTGCCGGGGCCGCGTCGCTGCCAGAGGAAGAAGGCGGCCGCGAGCACCACGAGCAGGCACCCGGCGCCGAGGCCGAGCTTCTTGAGGTTGAGGCTCGAGCTCAGATCGACGCTCTTGCCCCGCATCACCCTCTCGACCCGGTCGAACATCGCCACTTGCTGCTGCAGGTTGTACTCGACGACGTAGTCGTCCCAAAGGCGTCGCCAGCGCTCGACGAAGGCGGCAAGGCCCGACAAGCGCCTGAGGGCGGCCTCGCTCGCCGGGGTCGCGTCGTCGACCACGAAGCCCACCCCGTCGTCGTGCCACTCCACCCAGGCGTGCGCGTTCTCCGACGTAAAGACGACCACCTCGCCGTTCTCGTCCCAGTAGCCCCCCTGGAAGCCACCGACGACCCGCGCCGGCACCGAGACCGCGCGCAGCAACACCGCGAACGCGGTCGCGAAATACTCGCAGTGGCCACGCCGATCTTCGAAGAGAAACCCCGCCAGCGGATCGGCCTTGCCGGCGTTCGGCAGATCGAGAGAATAGGTGAAGTTACTGCCGAGATACTCCCGTAATCTAAACGCTTTCTCTCTTGGCGACTGGGCCGTTCCCACCACCTCTGCGGCGAGGCGGCGCACCCTCGGATCGAGGCCCTCGGGCAGCCGCAAGAACGGCTCCAGGCCTCGCTGCAACCGGGCGGTTTCGCCGGCAGAAAGGACGGGTGCGGGCGTGACCTTCGCGCTGCCCGGGCGGGCGACCGGCCCGGTGACCGCGTAGCGCACCGGACCGAGGAGCGGCCTCGCGGCCCGGAGCCCGTCCTCGAACCCCAGGCGACTGACGAAGCTCTGGGCCGAGGGGTTCGCGGTGCCGCCGGCGATGATCCGGGCATCCTTGACCGGCCCCAAGGTCAGGAGCGCGACCGCCGAGATTGGCTGCATGAAGACCTCGTAGCTGAGCTCGCGGCCGCCGACGAGCGCGCCGGTGGGGAGGCGCGCCACGGCCTCGAGACGCCCAGACTCGACGAAGCCGTCGCCGACGAAGTCTTCGTAGACCGGACCGCGCAGGTACAGACCGCGCTCGAGCTCGGCGTACGGCACGCCCCGCACCCGCGCCAGCACCTCGCCGCTCCCCGCCCCGGCCCGCGCCAGGCCGACGAGCGACACGTTCGCGGGCAGCGCCCGTGGCCCGCGGCGCACGAGCCCCAGCGCCCCGAGCCCGAAGCGCGGGAACAACATGAACAGTAACGCGGTGCCGACGAGGAGCACGAGCGCGAGGCCGCTCGTGACCGCCAGGAACGTCGGGGTCACGACGTCGCGGCGCGCGAGCCCGGTCGTCCCATACCCTTTGAGGCGGGCGTCTTCGGCCGCGAGGATCACGAGCTGCCGGGACACGAGGGCGATCACCGCCGCGACAGAAAACAGTGCAAAAACAACTCCATAGGTTATCTGGGTGTGGACGATGGTGCCGGCGAACACGAGCAGGAGCGACAGCAGGATGGCCTGCAGATCATGGTCGAAGGTGCGACGGGTGAGCAGGCGGCCGCACAACAGCCCTACGAGAAACAGCGCCACCGCCATCACCAGGGCCTCGACCCCCTGCCGCCAGACGATCGCCACCGCCGCGAGCCCCCCGACGGCGCCGAGCCCGGTGCCGAGCGCGAGCGGCAGCGGCCGCTCCCGGCCGCGCGCGTAGGAGAAGAGCGGCGCCGCGAGCGCGAGAAAGCTCGCCCAGGGCATCTCGCCGCCCAACAGCACGCTCCCGAGCCCGAGGAGCGTGGTCGTGAGCAGCGCGAGCTCGTAGGTGCGCCCCAAGGTCATGGCACGCCTCGGTGCGCGTCGAGGTCGATCACCGCGGTGGCTGCTTCGTGGGCGACCCCGGCGCGGGCGATGAGCGCCACGTAGTGCGCCTCGGCAAAGCGCGACCGGTTGGGCATCGCCGCCGCGCCGTCGAGCCGCGCCAACGCCCACAAGATGGCGCGCCGCTGGCCGGCGCCGCCCTCCGGCAGCATCGACAGCCCCGGCGCCCGGACGCCGACCTGCATGCCGTGCGCGAGCAGCGCCTCGGCGAGCGAGCCGAGCGTGGCGATGGCGTGCTCCACCTCGTCGTCGTCCTGTCGCTGCAGGTCCCCGAGGTAGAGCTCCAAGATCACCGCGACCCCCGAGCGCGCCTCGTTCTCGACCACGACCCACCGACCGGTGCGCGCCACCCGCCGCCAGTACACCCGCCGGACGTCGTCGCCGACGCGGTAGGGCCGCAGCGCGAAGAAGTCGTCACCCATCCCCGACACCGGCACCGCAGCCTCGCCCAACCGCGACAACAGCGACGGCGCGATGAAGCGCACGTCGACCGCCTCTGGAAAGACCCAGAACTCGGTCGGCCGCGCCCCGGTCATGCGCCGGCTCTTGGTGAAGAACCCGAACGGATAGCTGGTCTTCGCGACCATCGCCACGAGGCGGTGCAGGCCGCGGCGCGCGGGGACAAAGCGCGCGTGGGCCTCGCAGACGACGCCCGGGCTCATCCGCAGCTCGAAGCCCGCCGGCACCATGAAGCCGCCCTGCTCCGGCGACCTGCCGACGCGGGCCACGTGCGCCACGGTCTCGACCCCAAAGGCGGGCAAGCGCTTTGCCGTGTTGCAGGCGATGATCGGGACGAGCGCGACCTCGGCGACCCGCGCCTCCCCCGGTGATCCCGCCTCGAGCGACAACGGCTTCAGCGTCGCCTCGGACAACAGCCCCGAGAGCACGATCGCTGAGAGCACCAGGCCCCACCCCAAAAACAGAAGATTATTGCCGGTGTTCATCGCCGCGAGGCCGACCGCCAGCGCCACGCCGATCACGACCTTGCCCTCGGTGGTGATCGTCAGCTGCCGGGGCGCGCGCTCCCAGAACCGGGTCCAGAGGCCGCCGGCGAACGGCTGCGGGCGCGACCTCTCCGGCGCTGCCCGGCTCGGTCCCGAGTCTTCTGCGGCCACCCTTCGCCTCGCTACCGCGGCACCGGGGTGCGCTCGAGGAGCTCGGCGACGACCTGGCGCGCGAGCTCCCGTTGGCCGCCGGCGCCGGCGATCACCAGCCGGTGGACGAGCACCGGGCGCGCCAGCGCCTTGACGTCGTCGGGGAGCACGAAGTCCCGCCCGTCGATGAACGCCGCGGCCCGCGACAGCGCCGCCCACTCGATGGCGCCGCGCGGCGAGCAGCCGAGGGCCACGTCGCGGTGGTGGCGGGTGCCGTCGACGAGCGCGAGCAGGTAGGTCGCGACGCTGTCGTGCATCGGGACTCGCGCGACGAGGGTCTGGATCGCCGCCACCTCGGCGGCGCCGAGGATGACCGGCATCGCCTGGAGGTTCTGCTCCGGCGCCTGCGGCGACAGGACCAGCGCCTTCTCGTCGGCGGCCGGCGGGTAGCCGAGCGTCAGGTGCGCCATGAAGCGGTCCAGCTGACTCTCCGGCAGCGGATAGGCGCCGTGGTGCTCGACCGGGTTCTGGGTCGCGAGCACGGTGAACACCGCCGGCAGCGGGAAGCTCGACTCGTCGACCGTCACCTGCTTGTCGCTCATCGCCTCGAGCATCGCCGACTGGGTCTTGGGGCTCGCGCGGTTGATCTCGTCCGCGAGCACCACATGGGCGAAAATAGGACCTTTTTTGAAGACGAACTCGCCCTTCTTGGGCTCGAGCACGTGCACGCCGAGGAGGTCGGCGGGGAGCATGTCGGCGGTGAACTGGATGCGGGAGAACGAGCAGCCGAGCACCTTGGCGACCGCGCGCGCCAGCGTGGTCTTGCCGACGCCGGGCACGTCCTCGATGAGCACGTGGCCGCGGGCCATCACCGCGGCGAGGATGATCCGCACCGCGTCGCGGTTTCCCCACAGCACCTTGGAGACCGCGTCGGTGGCCGCCGCGACTTTGGCGCGCGCCTCGGGCACCGACAGCGTGAGCGGCGCGGCAACGGGCGCGCTTTGAGGGAGAGGCGTCAGTACCGGCATCGGTCGTCCTTTTCTCTCTGTGGCACGCTCTGCAGCGTACCACAGCCTACCTTTCGCGGCTGCGGTCGCAAAGCACTCTGAGCAACAACCATCGGCGGCCGGCGCCTATTCTGGACGGTCCCGCGGCGCTCGACCTCTCGGGGGGCGCCGCCGGCGGGGCTCAGACGCGCTTGCCCTTCAGCGCCTTGGCGATCGCGCGGTTCATGCGGCGCTCTGCGAAGGGCGTGGCGACGCGGTCCAGCTCGAGGATGCGGTCGCGGATCAGGGCGCCGTCCCCGGCCGCGGTCGCGGCCTCGAGCTGAAGGGTGGCGGTGATCAACGCCTCGGCCTCCCCGGCCTGCAGCAAGTCGGCGTCGGCCTCGAAGGCGCCGCGCGTCGCCTGCAGCACCCTCTCCGCCTCGAGGCGCGCCTCGACCTGCAGGCGGGTCTGGAAGTCTCGTTCGGCGTGCGCGAGCCCCGCGGCGAGCATCGCCTCGACCTCGGTGTCGGAGAGGCCGTAGGTCGGCTTCACCTCCACCGCGGCCTCGATGCCGGTCATGAGCTCGCGCGCCTCGACCCTCAAGATGCCGTCCGGATCGATGAGAAAGGTGACCTCCAGCGTCGCGAGGCCGGCCGCCAAAGGCGGCAGCCCCGAGAGCTTGAACCTCGCGAGCGACCGGCAATCACTAGACATCTCCCGCTCGCCCTGAACCACGTGCAGCAGGAACGCGGTCTGGCCGTCGGCGTAGGTGGTGAACGCGTCCTTGGCCTTCGTGGGGATCGCCGAGTTGCGATGGATGATGCGCGCGACGCCGCCGCCCATGGTCTCGATGCCGAGCGACAACGGGCAGACGTCGAGGAGCAGCTTGTCGGTGGCGCCGGTCATCAAGATCTGGCCCTGCACCGCGGCGCCCTGCGCCACGACCTCGTCCGGGTTCAGGTCGCACAAGGGCGTGCGGCCGAACAGCGTTGCGACAAAGCTCGCCACGAACGGCGTCCGGGTGGAGCCGCCGACGAGCACGACTGCGTCCACGTCTGAAGCAGAAAGCTTCGCGTCTTCGAGGGCTTGGGTGCAGGCGCCGGCGGTCAGCGCGAGGAGCGGCGTGAGCACGCCCTGGAGCTCGGCCCGCGACAGCCGCCTGGCTTTGCCATTCACCTCGAGGGTGGTCTCGTCCACGGCCGACAGCGCGCGCTTGGCGCCCTCGCACAGGGTCACGAGCGCCGCGAACGCGCGCACGTCCGTCGGATCGACGCCGAGATCGGGAGCCAGGTGCGTCGCGAGCGCCCGGTCGAAGTCGTCGCCGCCGAGGTGGGTGTCGCCGCAGGTCGCGAGCACTTCGAAGACCCCGTCCTTCACCCGCAAGATCGACACGTCGAAGGTGCCGCCGCCGAGGTCGTACACCGCGACCCGGCCGTCCACCAGGCGGTGCAGACCGTAGGCGAGCGCGGCCGCCGTCGGCTCGTTGACGAGACGGACCACCTGCAGCCCCGCCATCCGCGCCGCGTCCTTGGTCGCCTGGCGCTCTGCGTCGTTGAAGTACGCCGGCACCGTGACGACGACCTTCGAGACCTGCAGCATCGCCGCGGCCTCGGCCCGGGCGCGCAGCTTCTTCAGAATCGCGGCGCTAACTTCAGGCGGAGTATATGTTTTTTCCCCTACCCGGATGCGCACCACCGCGGCGTCGGCGTCGATGCACAGCGGGCTCTTCGCCAGATCTCGTTGCACGTCTGATGGGCTCATCCCCATCAGGCGCTTGACGCTCGAGACCACCCGATCGGGAGCCGCGGGTTGGAGTCGCACCGCTTCGTCGCCCACGGCACCGGTCCCGAGCGTCGTGAGCTCGACGACCGAGCGTAGGCGCCCCTCGCCCCTTTCGTCACAGAAGACCACAGGGTCGTTGCCGCCCGGCGGGACCCACGCGATGAGGCTGTTGGTGGTGCCCAAGTCGATGCCGAAGATCGGCTCGGCGACGCCTTCGTCGAGGTCGAGCGGGATCGGCGTGGCCACGATCTACGCCCCGAGCGCGGCCCGCGCTCTTCTTATTTCATCTATGGTTCTGGAATAGTAGCGGTGTTTGCCCACGAGCGTCGCGAGGGCTTCGGCCACCACCGCGAGCGCTCCGGCCGCCGCCGCAGGCGACTCGTGGTCGTCGACGGCCGCAAAAAGGCCCTTGATCTCCTGTTCGACGGCTGCGACCTTTTCCTGCATAACGCTGAAAAGACGATCGAATTCTCCCGCGGCACCCGGCCCTCGAGCCCGGAGCTCCGCCACCTGTTCTCGGACCTCCACGACCTCGAGGAGCCACCCTTCGGCGCCCGCTCTTGCGTCGCGGTCTTCGATGCTTTTGCCGGCAGATTCGATGAGGTAGATCGCGCGGCCGAGGAGATCTTTGAGCGTCCGATAGGCCTCGGTGACGTCGGTGGTGCGGCTCATCGCCCGCCGCTTTTCCTCCGGCGTGGCGTTGAAGAAGCGGTCCGGATGGCACTTGCGGCTCTCGCGCCGGAACGCTTCGGCGAGGGCCTCGTCGGTCACCTGCCAGTGACGCTCGAGACCCAACACCTGGAAGCAGTCGAGGCCGGGGGCCATGAGCACGCCAGTCCGTCGTGACGGCAGCGCCGAGGATCAGGCGCTGAAGGACTCGCCGCACGAGCAGGAGTGTTTGGCCTTGGGGTTGTTGAACGTGAAGCCGCCCTTCAAGAGGCTGGGCACGAAGTCGACCTCGGTGCCGTCCAGGTACAAGAGGCTCTTCGGATCGACGACCACCTTCAGGCCGTCGACCTCGAGGCTCTGGTCGCCGTCGCGCGGGACGTCGTCGAACTCGAGGTAATACGAAAAGCCGGAGCAGCCGCCGCCTTTGACGCCCACCCGCATGACCTTGGGAACGCCTTTGTTTTCCGCCAATTTCACCGCCCGGGCGGCGGCTCTCGGGGTGACGGTGATCATGGCGCGACCTCGGGGGCGGTCGTGGGAGCGGCACCGGCTTGCTTGCGGCGGTGGTCGAAGATGGCGGCTTTGATGGCGTCCTCGGCGAGCACCGAGCAGTGCACCTTGATGGGGGGGAGCGCGAGCTCGGTGGCGATGTCGACGTTGCGGATGGCGAGCGCCTGGTCGATGGTCTTGCCCTTGACCCACTCGGTCACGAGCGACGAGCTGGCGATGGCCGAGCCGCAGCCGAAGGTCTTGAACTTGGCGTCCTCGATCACGTGGTCGTCGCCGACCTTGATCTGCAGCTTCATCACGTCGCCGCACGCCGGGGCGCCCACGACCCCGGTGCCGACGTCGGCGGCGCTCTTGGGGAACGCGCCGACGTTCTTCGGGTTTTCACAAATCTCCAGGACGCGGCTGCCGTATTCCATCGTGCTCTCCTTCGCTGCCTAATCTAGGGCGCGCCCCAGGCAACGCTCGCGGGATCGATGCCTTCTTGCGCCATCTCGTAGAGCGGGCTCATCGCCCGGAGCTTCTTGACGCCGGCGACGACGAGCCTTGCCACGTGATCCACCTCTTCGTCGACGTTGAAGCGGCCGAGGCCGAAGCGAATCGAGGCGTGGGTCAGCTCGTCGGGGACGCCCATCGCCCGGAGGACGTACGACGGCTCGAGCGAGGCGCTGGTGCACGCCGAGCCGCTCGAGACCGCGACGTCCCGCATCGCCATCATCAGGGCCTCGCCCTCGACGTAGGCGAACGACAGGTTGAGGTTGCCGGGGAGGCGCTCGACCGGGTGGCCGTTCTGCTGCACCTGATCGAGCTCGGCGGTGATGAGGCGCGCGAGCTTGTCGCGCAGCGCCTGGATGCGGCTCGACTCGGCCGGCATCTCGGCGCCGGCGATCTTCGCCGCCTCGCCGAAGCCGACGATCGCCGGGACGTTCAAGGTGCCCGAGCGCATGCCGCGCTCGTGACCGCCGCCGTGGATGATGGGCGTGAGGCGCACGCGGGGGTTCTTGCGCCGGACGTAGAGGGCCCCTACCCCTTTGGGCCCGTACATCTTGTGCGCCGACAAGGACGCCAGATCGACGTTGTGCGCTTCGACGTCGAACGGGATCTTGCCGACGCCTTGCGCCGCGTCGGTGTGGAACAGGACGCCGCGGGCGCGGCACAGCGCGCCGATCTCTCGGATCGGCTGCAGGGTGCCGACCTCGTTGTTCGCGAGCATCACCGAGACCAGGACGGTGCGCAGGGTGATCGCGTCGGCGACCGCTTGCGGATCCACCCGGCCGTACTTGTCGACCCCGAGGTAGGTGACCGCGACGCCGCGCTTCTCGAGCGCCTTGCAGGTGTCGAGCACCGCCTTGTGCTCGGTCTGTTGGGTGATGACGTGGTTGCCCTTGCTCGCCAGGAAGTCGGTGACCCCGGTGAGCGCGAGGTTGTCGCTCTCGGTGGCGCCGCTCGTGAGCACGATCTCGCGGCCGGTGGCGCCGATGAGCTTCGCGATCTCTTCGCGCGCCGCCTCCACCGCGGCCTCGGCCTTCCAGCCGAACGCGTGGCTCCGGCTCGCGGCGTTTCCGAAGTCTTCGGAGAAGAACGGCAGCATGCGCGCCAAGACGCGCGGGTCGACCGGGGTCGTGGAGTGATTGTCCATGTAAATAGGTAACTTCACTGGACTCTCAAACCCTCACCGACAGCCGGGCGCGACCTCGTTCGCGCGTGGGAGGCGTACCTTACGTAACGTAATGTTTGCTGTCAAGAACGAACAGGGCTGACCGTACATCCGTAGAACCCGTTCAACATCGATCCGTTGGCTGGGGCTGTGAGACACGTATGCGGTCGGGATCGAGAAGCTAGACGCCTTGGCCGCGGCTTCGTTGACACCGCGACCCCGCGTGCTGACCTTGCGATCTAAGTGCAGGAGTTGCCGCGCCCGGCCGAGAAAGGTTGATCACGACCCCATCCATGCTTTGAGCCGCGGCGACCCGCGGGGCCGTTGCCCGTTGGAGGAAGTCATGCGCCTTTGGCTGTCCGTCGTTCTGAGCGTCTCGGGAATGGTGGCTGGTTGCGGCGATGCCTTGATCGAGGTCGACGTGCCGCGGTCCGAAGGCACGGACGAAATCGTCGGCGGCGTGAGCTTCGCAGGGCTGCCCGCGGTGGGTGCCCTCACCGTCGGTGGGAGCATGTACTGCAGCGGCACGTTGATCGGACCGCGCAAGGTCCTGACCGCCGCGCACTGCCTCGTCGGCGTGCTCGCCGCTCAGATGCAGTTCGTCTTCGGCGCCGACGCCGCCCTGCCCGATGACACCCGCGACGTCGCCGGCATCGAACCGCATCCGGGCTTCGACCTGCGCCAGATCACGAACGACATCGGCATCGTGACGCTCGCCGCGGATGCGCCGGTCGCGCCGCTCGGAGTCAACCCCAGCATGGACGACTCGTGGATCGGCACCGCGCTCCTGTTCGTGGGCTACGGCGTCGAGAACGGCATCACCCAGACGGGCGCCGGCAGGAAGCGAGCGGTGTGGATGACCATCAGTCAAGTCGGCTCCACCCAGTTCCTGTATGACGATCCCGGCAAGAACACCTGCAACGGCGACTCGGGGGGCCCGGCCTTCTTCCAGGACCCGCAGGGCACCTTCCTCGTCGCGGGCACGACGTCGTTCGGCGACCTGGGCTGCACGAGCTTCGGCGTCGACACCCGCGCCGACGCTTTCTCGAGCTTCATCGGCGCCACGGGCCTGGCACCGCCACTGCGGTCCTCGGGGGGGGAGCGCTAGACGCGCGGGCGAATATTCTCGCGCACCCAGGTCACGATTTCACTGATGGGCGAGCCGGGAGTGAAGATCTTCTTGATGCCGGCGGCGGCGAGCGGCGCCAGATCTTCGTCGGGGATGATGCCGCCTCCGAACACCGTGACGTCGTTCTGCCCCTGGGCGCAGAGCAGCTCGACCACCCGCGGCATCAAGGTCATGTGGGCACCGCTCATGATCGACATGCCGACCGCGTCCACGTCCTCGTCGAGGGCGGCGCGGGCGATCATCTCCGGGGTCTGGTGCAGCCCGGTGTAGATGACCTCGAAGCCGGCGTCGCGCAGGCCGCGCGCCACGACCTTGGCGCCGCGGTCGTGACCGTCGAGGCCGGGCTTCGCGACGAGGATACGCAGCTTACCTTCGCTCATGGCTCAAAACCCTCCTGGATCGCGGTACTCGCCGAAGACTTCGCGATAGACGTTGCACAGCTCGCCCAAGGTGCAGCCGGCGCGGCCGGCGTCAAGGAGCCGCGGCATCAGGTTGTCGCCGGTGTGACAGGCGGCGCGGACCTTGTCGATCGCGGCCTTGGCGGCCTTGGCGTCGCGCTTCTCGCGGCAGGCCTTGATGGCGTCGATTTGGCCGATCTCGACGTCGTGGTCGATCTTCAGGGTCGGGATGCTGCTGTGCTTGACGCCGTCGACGTAGCGGTTGACGCCGACCACGATCTCTTCGTTGGCCTCGACGCGGCGCTGGAACTCGTAGGCCGAGGTCGCGATCTCGCGCTGCGGATACCCCGCCTCCACCGCCTCGACGATGCCGCCCATCGCGTCGATCTTGTCGATGATCGCCGTCGCCGCCTGCTCCATCCGGTCGGTCAGCGCCTCGACGAAGTACGAGCCGGCGAGCGGATCGATGACCTTCGCGACCCCGGTCTCGTCGGCGATGATCTGCTGGGTGCGCAGCGCCACGGTCGCGGCGAGCTCGGTCGGCAGCGCGTAGGTCTCGTCCATCGAGTTGGTGTGTAGCGACTGCGTGCCGCCGAAGACCGCGGCGAGCGCCTGCACCGCGACCCGGGCGACGTTGTTCAACGGCTGCTGCGCGGTCAAGGACACCCCGGCGGTCTGACAGTGGGTGCGCATCAAGAGGCTCTTCGCGCTCTTGGCCTTGAAGCGCTCCTTCATCACCCGCGCCCAGATGCGGCGCGCCGCCCTGAGCTTCGCGACCTCCTCGAAGAAGTCGTTGTGGACGTCGAAGAAGAACGACAGCCGCGGCGCGAAGGCGTCGACGTCGAGCCCGGCCTCGAGGCCGCACTGCACGTAGCCGATGCCGTCGGCGAGCGTGAACGCCAGCTCCTGCACCGCGGTCGCGCCGGCCTCGCGGATGTGGTAGCCGCTGATCGACACCGGGTGGAAGAGCGGCATCTCCTTCGAGCACCAGACGAACATGTCGCGGATGATGCGCATCGACGGCTTGACCCCGGTCACCCACTCCTTCTGGGCGATGAACTCCTTCAGCATGTCGTTCTGGATCGTGCCGCGCAGCTTGTTCGGGCTCACCCCCTGGCGCTCGGCGGCGAGCACGTAGAACGCCAGCGCCACCGAGGCCGAGGCGTTGATCGTCATCGAGGTCGAGACCTGATCGAGGGGGATGCCGGCGAACAGCCGCGTCATGTCGTCGACCGTGCCGATCGAGACCCCCTCGCGCCCGACCTCGCCCAACGACAGCGGGTCGTCCGGATCGCGGCCCATCAGGGTCGGCATGTCGAACGCGGTCGACAGCCCGGTCTGTCCGGCCTTCAGGAGCGCGTGGAAGCGGGTGTTGGTCTGCTCCGGGGTGCCGAAGCCGGCGAACATCCGCATCGTCCACAGGCGGCCGCGGTACATCGTGTCGTAGACGCCGCGGGTGTAGGGGTACTCGCCGGGCCGGCCGACCGTCGGCGGCGCCCCACCCGCGGGCTCGTAGAGCTCGGCGAGCGGCAGCCCCGACATCGTCCGGTTGGCCGCCACCACCTTGCCGAGCTCGTTCGTTTGCTTCACAGGTGCCACCACGCTGCGCTTGCTCATGACAAGACTCCTTGCCGCAGCACGTCCCGGGCGATCACCAGGCGCTGGACCTCGCTCGTGCCCTCGTAGATCTGGGTGACGCGGCAGTCCCGCAAGAGCCGAGAGGCCTCGCTGTCGCCGACGAGGGCGCCGGTGCCGCAGAGGTCGATCGCGGCGCGCACCGCCCGGTTCGCGGCCTCGGAGGCGAAGACCTTGGCCATCGCCGCCTCACGGGAGAACGGCCGCTTGCGCTCTTTGAGCCACGCGGCGCGCAGCACCAACAGCCACGCGGCGTCGAGCTCCACCGCCATGTCGGCGAGCGCGAACTGCGCCGCCTGTCCGGCCCCGGCCCCGGCCCCGGCCCGCTCGAGCGCCTGCAGCCGAGCCTTGGCCAGATCGAGGGCGCGACAGCCGATGCCGAGCGCCTGCGCCGCGACCCCGATGCGGCCGCCGTCGAGCGCCACCATCGCCAGCTTGAAGCCGTCGCCCTCGGCGCCGAGCCGCGCCGCCTTCGGCACCCGGACCTGGTCGAGCGACAGCGGCACGGTGTGCGACGCCACGATGCCCATCTTCTCCTCGGGCTTGCCGGCGCTCAAGCCCTGGGCCCCCTTCTCGACGATGAAGCAGGTGATCCCCTTGGCCCCGGGGCCACCGGTGCGGGCCCAGACGATGACCACGTCGGACTGATCGCCGTGGCTGATCCAGAGCTTCTCGCCGGAGAGCACGAAGCCGTCCCGGTCGGGCACCGCCCGCGTGGTCAAGGACGCGGCGTCCGAGCCGGCCCCCGGCTCCGAGAGCGCGAAGGCGCCGGCGAAGAAGTCGCCACGCGCAAGCTTCGGCAAGTACGAGATTTTTTGCTCCTCGCTGCCGAACGCCGCGATCACCTCGGCGACCATGTTGGTGACCGCCATCGTCACCGCGACCGCGGGATCGGCGTACGCGAGTTCCCGCACCGCGGCGGCGTAGGCCACGACCCCGGCCTGGGCGCCGCCCCACTTCTTGTCGAGGTTCACGCCGATGAGGCCGGCCCTGGCGATCGCCAGCATCACCTCCCGCGGGATCTCGTGCGCCCGCGCCCGCGCCGCGGTCGTCGGCGCCAAGGTCGTCGCCGCGAGGCGCCGCGTCGACTCGACGATGGTCTGCTGTGCGCCGCTGAGCTCGAGCTGCATCAGGTTCAGCCCTCGGTGAGCAAGCTGCGCGCGATCACCAGCCGCTGGATCTCGCTCGTGCCCTCGTAGATCTCGGTGATCCGGGCGTCGCGCAGGTGGCGCTCCGCCGGGTAATCCTTGCAGTAGCCGTAGCCGCCGAAGATCTGCACCGCCTTGTTGGTCACCCGGTTCGACATCTCCGAGGCGTAGAGCTTCGCCATCGCCGCCTCGGTCGAGAACCGGCCGCCCTTGTCTTTGAGGCCCGCGGCCCGCCAGATGAGCAGGCGCGCGGCGTCGACCTCCATCGCCATGTCGGCGAGCATGAACTGGATCGCCTGGAGGTTGGCGATCGGGCCGCCGAACGCCTGGCGCTCGAGGGCGTAGGCGCGGGCCTCGGAGAGCGCCTGGCGGGCGATGCCGAGCGCCTGGGCCGCGATGCCGATGCGGCCGCCGTCCAAGGTCGCCATCGCCACCTTGAAGCCCTGGCACTCACCGGCGAGCAGCGCCTCCGGGCCGACGCGGACGTCGTCGAGGTTGATCTGCGAGGTGCTCGAGGCCTTGATGCCGAGCTTCTTCTCGTTCTTCGCCACCGAGAAGCCCCGGCTGTCGGTCGGCACCAGGTAGGCGTTGACGCCCTTGACACCCTTGGTCTTGTCGCCCATCGCGAACACCAGGCACAGATCGGCGTCGTTGCCGTTGGTGATGAAGTTCTTGCTGCCCGAGAGCACCCAGCCGCTCGCGTCCTTGGTGGCGGTCGCCTTCTGGGCGGCGGCGTCCGAGCCGGTGCCGGTCTCGGAGAGCGCGAAGCAGCCCAGTTTCTTGCCGCTCGCGAGCTCCGGCAGCCACTTCTTCTTCTGCTGGTCGCTGCCGAACTTGAGGATCGGATCGCAGACCAGCGAGTTGTTGACGCTCATGATGACACCGCAGCTCGCGCAGCCGGCCGAGATCTCCTCCATCGCCAGCGCGTAGGACAGCGTGTCCATCCCGGCGCCGCCGTACTCGGCCGGGACCGCGATGCCCATCAGGCCGAGCTCGGCCATCCGATCCACTTGCGCCTGCGGGAACTCTCCGGCCTCGTCGATCGCCGCGGCGCGCGGCAACAGCTCCTCCTTCGCGAACGCCCGCACCGTGGTCTGCAGCAACGCCTGTTCCTCTTTGAGCTCGAAGTTCATCGCTAGTCTCCGGTGAATTGGGGATCGCGCTTGTCGAGGAAGGCCTTGGTCCCCTCGCGCGCGTCTTTGGAGTTGAACATTTGCCCGAAGCTGAGCTGCTCGATGGTCGCCGCCGCCTCGGGGTTGGTCGACAGCCCGGCCACCATCGCCTTCTTCGCCGCCCGCACCGCGAGCGGCGCCCGCATCGCGATGAGCTTGGCGATGCCGCGCACCTTCGGGAGCAGCTCCGCCTGCGGCACCACCTCGCGCACCAGGCCGACCTCCTTGGCCGCGACCGCGTTGTAGATCTCGCCGGTGAAGATCCACTCGGCCGCCGCCCCCAGGCCGATCTTGCGCGGCAGGCGCACGCAGCCGCCGAACCCGGGGATGAGCCCGAGCTTGACCTCGGGCTGGCCGAACTTGGCGTTGTCCGAGGCGTAGACCACGTCGCAGGCCAGCGCCACCTCGCAGCCGCCACCGAGCGCGAAGCCGTTCACCGCCGCCAAGACCGGCACCGGGAACGACTCCAACAGCCCCAAGACCCGATGCCCGGCGCGCGCGAACTCCAGCGCCGCGCTCGGGGCCATGCCGCTCATCTCCGCGATGTCGGCGCCGGCGATGAAGGCCTTCTCGCCCTGGCCGGTGAGGATCACGCAGGCGAGCGCCGGCAGGGCGCGCAGCTTCTCGAGCGCCGCCTCGAGCTCCGCGACCACCTGGCGATTCAAGGCGTTGAGCGCCTTCGGCCGCACGATGGTGATCTCGGCGACGCGCTCGGCCACGTCCACCTTGAGGGTCTCAAACGTCATCGCCGTCATGCTCGACCTCTTCCCCTTCCGCCCCCGCCGCGGCGCCGGGTCGCGTCTGCCGCAGCTTCTGGCACCTCGCATACACCTGGCGCCGCGAAACCTCCATCACCGCCGCGACCGCGGTGCTGGCGTCACGGGCCGAGAGCCCCGCCCCGAGGCAGCGCGTGAGCGCTTGGTCCACCGCCAGGTCGCTCGCGACCTCCGGCTCCTCGGCGCGCGGCCCCAGGACGACCGTGATTTCGCCACGTACCTCGCCCGCCGCCCAGATGGCAAGCGTCGCCACCGAGGCGTGCCGCACCTCCTCGTGGAGCTTGGTCAGCTCGCGGCACAGACAGGCGCGGCGATCGCCGTCGACCGCCGCCAGCTCGGCGAGCGTCGCCTGTAGACGATGCGGCGCCTCGTAGAGCACGACGACGCCCGCGTGCCCGCCGATCCGCCGCACCAGCTCGTGCCGCGCCTCGCCTTTGGCCGGCAGAAAACCGACGAACCAGACGTCGCTCGAGGTCGCGGTGAAGCCGGACACCGAGAGCGCCGCGGCCAAAGCCGACGGCCCCGGGATCGGCGAGATCGGCACTCCGGCCCCCGAAACCATCGCGACCAACAGCGCCCCCGGATCGCTGACCCCCGGGGTGCCGGCGTCGCTGACCACGGCGACGCTTTGTCCCTCCTGCAGCAGCGCCAACACCTCGTCGGCGCGGTGGCGCTCGTTGTGCTCGTGCAGGCTCTTGAGCGGCTTGTGGATCCCGAAGTGCTCGAAGAGGCCGCGGGTGCGGCGGGTGTCCTCGGCGTACACCACCGCCACCGCCGCCAGGGTCCGCTGCGCTCGGAGCGACAGGTCGTCGAGGTTGCCGAGCGGCGTCGCCACCAGGAACAGCGTCCCGGGCTCGGTCACGGCAGGGCCTCGAACGCGTCTCGCACCAGGGTGATCTGCGGCGGCGCCGACATCACGATGCCGACCGCGTCGAAGCGCATCTCCGGCCACGGATGCGGGACCTTCTTCAGGTACTCCTCGGCGGCGCGGACCACGCGGCGGATCTTCTTGCGATCGATGGTCTCGAGCGGGTGACCCCGAAGCTCGTCGTGGCGCGACCGCACCTCGATGAAGCAGAGCACCTCGCCGTCGAACGCGATCAGATCGACCTCGCCGCTCGCGGTGCGGAAGTTGCGGGCGATCAAGCGATAGCCGCGATCCTCCAGGTAGGACGCCGCCAGCTCCTCGGCGGCGCTGCCGCGGGCGCGCCGGCTCTCTGGCCGCGTTTCCCCGCGATCACTTTCGTCTGCAGCTGATTCCCGCGCGGACGAGGCGTCCGCGCTCCCCACCTCCACCCCTCTTTCCCCGCCTCCGGGTGGGGCGGGGACGACGATCGCTTCGTCCTTCCGCGTCACGCCGACACCTCGGCGGTCGCGAGGTGCTTGGCTTTGGGCGCCTCGTCGGCGCGCCGCACGACGTGCACCAGCTGCCCGGCCTGCGCCATCGTGCTCAAGAACTGCGACTCGACCTCCTGGCCGCCCGGGAGCGCCGCGGCGAGACCGTAGGCCAAAACCGGGCCCCGGGTCTTCGGGTCGAGCGCCAGGATCAAGGCGCCGCGCAGCGCCAGGTAGACCAGATCGCGGACCGAGTCCGGCATCGTCGCCCACTTGGCGGCGCCGCCCTGCGCGGTGCGCATCACCACGTCGCCGCCGGCGTCGTACACGATCGCGACCACGCGGTTCGCCGACAGCGCCCGGATGATGAGCGAGGCGCGCTCCGACAGGATCCGCGCCGTGGTGTCCGGGTCGGACATCATCAGCTCGAGCGCGGCCTTGAACCACGCCGACAGCGGCGCTCGCTCCTCGGCCGGCGCCGCCGCGACCTTCGGCAACAGCCTCGCGAGCCGCTGCCGCATCGCCTCGGCCTCGGCCTGCACGTGCGGTCGATCCACCGGCAGCGCGCTCAGGCCGGCGAGGGTCTCCTCGATTTGGGCGATCGCGGTCATCAGCCGGTCGCGCTCGTCCTTGAGCGCGGCGACCTCGGGGTTCTGCCGCGCGCGCTCGGCCTCGGCGGCGAGCCCCTGGACCCTGGCCTGCACCGCGGCGCGCATCGCCAACGCCTGCTGGACCTCCTTGCCGCTCGTCAGGCCCGCGGTCTTCAACAACTCTTCGACGGCGTTGATCTCGGCCGCGTCGCGCGCCACGATCTTCGTTTGCCGCTCGTCCGAGAGCTTGCGCCTGAAGCGCAACCGGTCCTGGGCCTCGCGCTGTGAGAGATGCCGAAACACCACCAGGGTCGCGAGCCCGAACGCCGGGATGTCGGCGAGCGCCACGTAGCGCAGCATCCCGTGTTGAAACCCCGCCACCACGACCGCGACGACGCCGACCGCGAGGCCGACCCACAGGCGCCAATCTTTGGCGAGCGGCGCGACCTCGGTATGCACGCCGGCGCGCTCCATCGCGGTGCGCTCGGCCTGCCAGCGTTTGAGATCTTGATCGCGACGCAGGACGAGCTTGCGGTACAGGTCGTCGCGGGCGCCGAAGTCGGGGGGCAACGCCTCCAGGTAGGCGAGCCGCTTCAGCTCTGCCTGGGCCGCCAACAGCTCACTGTCGTCGAAGGCCAGGGCCTTCATCTTGTCTTCGAGGTCGAAGCGCTGCTTCTGCAGCCCGTCGAGCTCGAACTCCAGAGCCTCGACCCGCTTGAGCTCGGCCAGGGTCCGGTCGAGCTCGGCGAGCTTGGCCTTCAAGACCTCGGGATCCGGCGGCGGGCCGTCGTCTTCCGACTCGGGTTTGGCCGCGGCCGCCCGGGCCGCCGACGGCAGATCCTGGGCGCGAACCACGTAGACCGCCTCGAACACCTCGCGGCTCGGCAGGTGCATGCGGCCGCGCAGCGCCGCCTCGATCTGGGCGGCGTCGGCAGCGAGGGGCGAGAAGGCGCGGGTGTCGCGCATGAACTCGAAGAGCTGCCCGGTGCCGGCGCCGAAGTCCCGCACCGCCCGCAGCGTGAGGCCGTCGGCGCCCATCAAGCTCACGCCGCCGCCGCTCTTCTTCCCGGCGAGCGGGCTCTTGTCGCGCCTGCCGAACAAGACCGCGAGCAGACCGGCGACCACGGTCTCCGGCGCGGCGCCCGGGGTCACCAGGGCGTTGTAGCCCGACTGCAAACGAACCCGGATCGATCCGGACAGATCGCGGTAGCCCTGCAGCGCCAGATCGAGAAGAATCACGGCTCAGTCACCGAGCCGGCCCGGTCCCTACGCCTCGGCGATCGGGGGGGACACCGCGGCCGCATCGGCCATCGCCGCCGGCGCGGCAGCAGCGGTCTCGGCGACCGTGCCCTCGCGCTCCTTCAGCCGTGCCGCCTTGCCGGCCCGATCCCGCAGGTAGTACAGCCGGCCGCGCCGCACGCGACCCGAGCTCACCACCTCGACCTTGTCGACGCTCGGCGAATGCACCGGGAAGATGCGCTCGACGCCGACGCCGTAGCTCACCTTGCGCACCGTGAACGAGGCGCGATTGCCGCCGCGGTGCAAGGCGATCACGACGCCCTCGAACACCTGGATGCGCTCTTTGTCGCCTTCGACGATCTTGACGTGCACCCGCACCTGGTCGCCGGCGCGGAAGCTCAGCCCGTGGCGGGTCTGCTCTTTTTCGACTTTTTCGAGAATGTTCATGACACCTTCTCCCGCCAGGCCCACGCTCGTGAGACTTTTGGAAGGCGAGCCTGTACCACAACGCGGCTCGGCGTGGCAAGCAGTGGGCGTCAGCTTTTGTCGTCTTTGGGCAGCAAGTCGGGCCGCAGGCGCCGCGTCAGCTCCAACGCCTGGGCGCGCCGCCAGCGGCTCACCGCGGCGTGGTCGCCGGAGCGCAACACCTCGGGCACCGCGACGCCGTCGAAGAGCGCCGGCCGGGTGTACTGCGGATACTCGAGCAGCCCCGCCGCGAACGACTCCTCCTCGAGCGAGGCGCTGTTGCCGAGCACCCCGGGCCGGAGGCGCACCACGGCGTCGATCATGCACCAGGCGGCCGGGTCGCCGCCGGAGAGCACGACGTCGCCCACCGACAGCTCGCGGTCGACGTAGCGGCGGACGCGCTCGTCCAGGCCCTCGTAGCGCCCGCACACCAGCGTCATCCCCGGCCCGGCGGCGAGCGCTTGCGCGTCTTTCTGGGTGAAGCGCGCGCCGCGCGGCGTCAAGAGAAGCACCGGCCCGGGCGTGCGGCTCTTCGCGAGCGCGATGGCGGCGCACAACGGCGGCGCCGCGAGCACCATCCCCGCGCCACCGCCAAATGGCGCGTCGTCGACCGCGTGGTGTTTGCCTTTGCCGAAGTGGCGCAGCGGGTTCAAGGTCAGGCGCGTCTTGCCCTCGGCGAACGCCGCGCCCACGAGCCCGGCGCCGCTGCCGAGCAGCACCGGCCACAGATCCGGCACCAAGGTGATGACCTCGACCGCGAACGGCGCCGTGGGTTCCGGGTGCGGTCGCCGGGGCATCGCCTCACGCCTCGTCCCACAGCCCCGGGAACACGCGCACCGTCAAGGTCCGGGTGGCGCGGTCGTAGCGCTGCAGGGTCTCGCCGGCGGCGTTCAACAAGCGCTCGCCGCGCGCGGTGGCGACGGTCAAGAGCTCCTGGCCGGCGCTGCAACGAACGCCGTTGCAGACCCCGAGCTCGGCGCCGTGCTCGTCGACGACGCGGGCGCCCTCGAGCTCGTGCAGGTAGAGCTCGCCGTCCGCGAGCGGCGGCAGATCGTCCATGTGCAGCGCGAGGACGGCGCCGGTCCACGTCGCCGCGACGTCGCGATCCGCGACTCCTTCGAGCCTCAACAAGATGGCGTCGTTCGTGGGCCGCCAGGCCTCGACGGCCAGGACTCGCGCGCCCAGGCGCGCTGACGTCAGGCGGACGCGCGGCACCGCGTCCGGAAACTCGTCGTCGGAGTTGAACGGCACCAGGCGCAGCTCACCACGAACGCCGTGGGGTCTGCTCACCCGGCCGTACGGGATCCAGGGATCGAGATGGGTCTTCAGTCCACGATCTCGAGCATCACCGCGCGCCCCTGCGGGGCCGCCGCCGCCAGCAAGGTCCGGATCGCGTGCGCGGTCCGGCCGTTCTTGCCGATCACCCGGCCGCGGTCCTCCGGATCCACGCGGAGCGCGATCTCCATCTCGTTCTCCGAGTCGTGGGTCACCTCCACCACGACGTTCTCCGGATGGTCCACCAGCGCCTTCGCGACGTACTCCACCAGTTTTTCCATGGGTGTCCATGTCAACGAGGCGGGTGGACCAGAGGCCCACGCACGCCCGCGCGAAAAGGGGCCGGGAGGGCCCTCCTCATGATTTGCTAGGGAGCGGTCTTGGCGGTCGCGGCGACGCCGGCCCGACGCAACAGCTTCTTGACGGTCGCCGAGGTCGTGGCGCCGGTCTTCAGCCACTTGAGCGCCTTGTCCTGGTCGACGGCCAGCTGGGTCTTGCCGAGCGGGTCGTAGAAGCCGATCTGCTCCAGGTAGCGCCCGTCACGCTTGAAGCGCGAGTCGGTCGCGACGATGTGGTAGAACGGCCGCCGGTGGGTGCCGCGGCGCGCCAATCGCAGAGTTGCTGCCATCTTCAGACCTTCCTTGCCGAGCAGTGCCTGAGTGCAGCCGCCGCGGTCTCGCGCCGGCCCACCTCATCGGACACGTGAGGCGGGGCCTATAACACCCGCCGTGGGGTGTTTGTCAAGCAGAGACGCCTAGTTTCCACAGGTGCCGCTGTTGTCGCAGACGAGGTAGCGGTGGCTTCGCCGATTGGCGGTGGCGTCCGAGGGCACGAAGCCCAACAAGCCGTTGGTCGCCGAGTAGGTCAGGAACGCGACCGGCTCGTCCTCGCCCACCGGTGACAAGATCATCGCCCCAGGGATCCGCGGCTGGCCGGCATTGACGTCGAAGCCCTTGCCGCCGGTCTCGAGCGGCACGAGCTCGTCGACCGCGTCGAGCGTCCACGTCGTGTTCTCCGGCTTCAGGCCTCGCGACAACACCTGCTCCATCGGCGCCTGCGCCATGCCGGCGTCGTCGTAGCGCTCGCAGGCGTCGAGGCCGGGGTGCGCGTCGAGGGCGCGCACCTGGAACATCAGGTTGCGGGAGTCGATCCCGGCGCGCGGCAACAGCACCTCGCCCGGGCCCAGCCGCTCCGGGGTGTTGGCGCCGAAGCCCACGACGAACTCGTCACCGGCGCGCAGGTGGTACTGGATGGTGCCGCGGTTGTCGAAGCAGCTCTTCACCGGCAGCAGGCTCGGGCAGACGAACAGCCGCCGGTGCCCCTCGGCGGTGCTGTCCACCTTGACGATGCGACGCTCCAACCGACACTTGCGGGTGTCGTTGCCGAGCGCGGTGCGACAGGCGCTGTCGCCGAGCGGCTTCGAGAGGATCTGCAACACGTCGCCGTAGTAAGTGATCGCGCTCGGGTCGACCTCGCAGTCGGTTGGATCGTCGAACCCGGCCGCGAGCTCGCGGCCGCGGATGTCGACGCTGTCCAGGTCCCCCACCCGGTCCACGAAGGCGCCCTCGTCGTCCACCATCCCGGCGTCCGGCGCCTGGTTGATGTTGGTGAGCAACCCCTCCCACTGGAACGTGATGGACGGTGGGTGATTTCCCGGGAAGAGCACCACTCCCCCGGCCGGGATCGCGGTACCGTCCGCCGCGGTCGTCGCCCGACCGTCGGAGGCGCACAGCGTGCGTTGGCGACCGGCCGGCGTCGCCGGACAGGGCGCGAGCAAGCTCGCGAGGAGCAGGTGTCTGATCTCCGGATGGTTCGCGTCAGGCACCACCGACCATTGCTTGTCCTCGTCGTACAGCGCCCGGTCTTCGGACTTGGACGACACCGAGGGCGGGCGGCACCACCTGTCGGTGACCAGGGTCGGCGCGGCCGGCGCCGTGGTGTCGGCCCGCAGCGCCACGAACAGGACCGCGCCGTCCAATGTCGCCACCACCGCGTACTGTGAGAACTGCTGTTCTTGAGGGGGCGGCGGCTCCGCCTCGGGATCCCCGGGGGGCTGGCAGCCGTTGTTGAGCCAGGGCTCCCCGGGCAGCGTCCCGGCATCCTGCGCCGCCTTGGGCACCTCCCCGAGCGCCAGGATCTTCGCGGCGGCCCGGCCCAGATAGAGGCCGTCGTAGGTCGCAGCGCCCGGGGTCGTGCCGAGGCCGGCGTCGGTCGAGCAGATCGCCTGGTCCGCAGGATGAGCGCCGTCGCAGACCGCGGGGTCGGTGGCGGCACACGCGGATAAGCACTGCGGCAGCGGCGTGTACGCGGGGTTGGCGTCCAAGGGCGCGAAGCGGCTCCCGGAGGCGTCGTCGAACACCACCAGGTCGCTCCACTCGGGCCGGCCGACCAAGAGCAGGGTCCCGTCCGGGGTGACCGCGAGCGGGCCCGGCGCGCCACCGACGTCGCGGCGATCCACGAGGCCCGACGCCAAGTCCAGGCGCAGCACCTGCATCGCCGCCGAGTCCGAGGCGAACACCAGCGTCCCGGCCCGGTCCACCGCGAGGTCGGTCGGCTCGCCGCCGACGTCGTAGATCCGCGACGGTTTGAGGACCACCGGCGGCGTGTTGCCGGCCGCCCCGTCCTTGACCACGTCGAAGGCCAGGATCGACGCGCTCCCGGGCATGCTGACGTAGAAGCGGCCGAGGAGTCCCGCCTCGCACCCCGTGCCGCAGACGCCCTTGCAGCCGCCGCCGGCAACGCAGACCGGCGCGGCGATGAGAGACGTCGGTCGCGCGCCGCCACCCCCGAGAGGCAGCTCGAGGATGCCGCCGGCGGCGTCGCGCACCAGCGTGAGCGCCTTCGCGTCCACCAAGCGCACGCTCTCGGTGATCAGATCCAGCACCACGACGAAGCGACCGTCGCTGGTGGCGGCCAGATCCCCGGGCCCGGCGCCCGCCGGGATCCGCAGCGGAAAGTAGTTGTTCGGGCCGTACAAGAGCTCCACGTCGGCGAGCGTGTCACCGAGCTCCAGGACCTGCAGGCTGTCCTCGGTGAAGTTCGAGACGAACAGGCGGCGGTACTCGTACCCGCCACCCTCGATCGGAGCGGCCGCGACCGCGAGCCCCATCGGGGTCTGGAAGCTGGACGTCGTCGTCGTGGTCGTCTGGCTGCAGCCACCGAGGGCCGAGAGCACGAGCATGCAAGACAACCTGAGAGCGGTGGGTCGCATCGGTACCTTCGATCCTCTACCGCGCCGGATCGCCGGCCGGCGGCACGCCCGACCGGAGCTCGGTCACGTACCGGAACCGCGCGGCGTCGTCGCCGGTGACGTCGAAGACCACCAGCGCATGGGTGAAGAACGTCGTCACCAGCAGGAAGTCGCTGCCGTCGCGGGCGACGTGCGCGAGAGCGAACGGGCCGTACCCCGGCACCGGCAGGCGCCCGGTCGGGCGCAGCTCGCTCCCATGCACCGAGAACAGGTAGACCACGTTGTCGGCGAAGCTCGCGACCGCCAGCAGATCCTCCCCCGCCGCCCGGGTGACGTAGAGCAGCCCCGCCGGACGCGGCTGCAAGGCCTGCGCCGAGAGCACCGCGAAGCGCGGCCGACGCGCGACCGTCACGGTCCCGAGCGAGTCGCGCTCGTCGACGGTCTCGATCGACGTGTCCAAGGTCACGACGCTGTCGGGAATACGGTTGGTCACGAACGCCAGGTCGGGGTTGTTCGCGGCGAAGGTGATCCCGGCCAGGTTCACACCGCCGACCTCGGCATTGATTGAATGGGATGACACCCGGTCCTGCTGGTCGGAAAGCGTCCTGGTCACGTCGACGACGTAGACCGCGCTCGGATCCTGCGACTCGCCGGTGAAGGCCTTTTGGGTGGCAGCGGCGAGGAACGTGCCGGCAGCGTCGGAGCGCACCGCGAGCGCGGCGACACCCAGGTTGCCGCCACCTCCCAGCCGCACCGCGTGCCGCGGCGCCAAGACGACCGACTCGCCCGCCGTCGTGCCGGACTCGACGTCGAAGAGCAGCAGCTGGTTGGTCTGGCCGACGGACGGGTCGCCACTGGTCAAGTGGGAAACCGCGAGCAACGGCTCGGTGCCGCCGCTCGCCGCCGGCACCTCGAAGATCGCGGTCGCGAACGGGTCGGCGAGCTCGAGATCGTTGAGCGACGTCCCGAACACCCGACGTCCGCCGTCTTGCTCCCAGGGACAGCCGGCGGGCCGATCGGCGTCCTCGAGCTGCGGCGCGGTGCACGCGGTCTGCAGCATGTGGGCGCGATCGCAGTCGGTGAGCCGCTCCTTGTAGCTGAGATCCGTGGTGTCGCCCTGGACGCCGCAGCCGATCGTCTTGCCGTCGTCACCGATCTCGAGCAGCGACAGCGCCGCGGCGCCGCGGTGCGCGGTGACCGCCATCGTGCCGCTTCGCGACAGGCTCAGCCCGCCCGCGAGCGACAGCACCTTCGCCTCGGAGACCACCGTGGTCTCGATGGGCAAGCCGTCCAAGAGGCTCTCGAGGCTCACGACCGAGACCCAGCCCGAGCTGTAGTGCAGGTCGAAGTTCGAGCTGACGACGTAGGCATGGAGGCCGTTCGGCGCCACCGTGACGCTGACCGGGTAGTAGAACGCCTTGCCCGGCGGCGTGTCGCCCGGGAGCTCGCGGGCACAGCCGCCGATCGACAGCGCAACGATGGCAAGGAGCCGGCACCAGGGGGTCAGGGCAATCGCGCTCTCGCTTCTTTGATTCCCGGCGGGCGCTTCGCGCCCGTCCTCCCCACCCCCACCCCGGAGCGTCGCCTGCGGCGCCGCTCTCGGCCCGCCCCCGGGTGGGGCGGGCAACATCGGTCCAACTCGAGAACTCGATCGCCTTGACCAGGGGGTGAGCTTCATCTGACGCGCCTTATCTCACCCGCGGGGTTTGCAGGTCAATCGGCGTCACCGAATGGACGGCAGGCCGCCCGCCGGCGGCTCCCCGCCCCGATCGGTGTAGTACTTGCGGATGGCCGCGCTGATCGCGCCCCGCTCGGCCTCGACCGCGGCGATCCCGGCCTGCATGCAGCGCTTCTTCTGCGTGAAGTCCATGGTCCCGACGTCACCGATGTCGGGGGTGATGACGACGTCGGCCGCCTTCTGCTGAAACTTGGCCATCTCCCCCATCATGATGTTGATCGACTGCATGATGATCGACACCACGTCGTTGACCTCGTAGTCCACGACCCGCTGGGTGATGTTCGAGGCGATCACGATGTCGGCGCCTTGGTCGCGGGCGACGTCGATCGCGAGGTTGGCGACCACGCCGCCGTCGACCAGCGTCCGGTTGCCGATGCGCACCGGGGTGAAGACGCCGGGGATCGACACCGAGGCGCGCACCGCGTCGACGATGCTCCCGGACTTGAAGAGGACCCGCTCGCCGGTGTTGAGGTCGGCGGCGACCGCGACGTAGGGCACCTTGAAGCGCTCGATCTGCTGCTCCTTGACGTTCTCGGCCACGAACTTGCGCACCGCGTCCCCCTTCACCGGGCCGGTGGTGGCGGCGAACAACGAGAAGTCGAAGAGGTCGTCCTTTTCGATCTTGAAGGACTTCCACTCCAGCTCGAAGGTGTTCGGGTCGGCGGCGTAGAGCGCGCCGATCAGGCTGCCGACCGAGGTGCCGACCACGAGCGACAACGGGATCTTCTCGTGCTCGAGCGCCCGCAGCACGCCGACGTGCGCGAAGCCCCGCGCCCCGCCGCCCCCGAGCACCAACGCGATCTTGGGCGGCGGCACCGCCTTGACGGTCTGCTCCGGCTTCGAGGCGACGACCGGCGGCGGCGGCGGCGAGCCCCCACACGCCCCGCCCGAGAGCGCGGCGACAACGGCGGCGACAGCGAGCAAGCGTGACATGTTCATCCCCGATCGGTGAATGTTGCGGCCGAGTAACTTGTGGCGCGGCTTCGGGCCCGATGTCAATCGACAGGGACCGCAAACGCCGTCGCCGGGCCGAGGGTCTGGTAGCGGCCGACGCTGCGCCCGCGCAGCTCGACCTGATGGTCCCCGGGGAGACGCAACAGCGGCGACCCGAATCGGACCTCGCCGTCCACGGCGCCCCGGAACCCGGTCCAGGCGCCGCCGTCCACCCGCACCTGGTACTCCCGCGTCCGCTCGACCGCGAAGCGCACCGCGCCGCGAGCCGCGCCGACGAGGCGCACCGCGCCGAGCGCCGTCGGGATCGGCGCGGTGTAGCACGGCGGCTTCGCCGGGTTCGTCAGATCCGCGGCGTCACACAGGGTCAGGTAGGCGACGACGAAGCCCTTGTCGACATCGGCGCCGGCCCGCTCCACCGCGTTGATGCGGGCGTAGACCGGCGCGCCGCCGAGCATGCGCGACACGATCGGCGCCAGGTCGAGGTTGAAGCTCCCCATGCCGTCGATCATCGCGCCGATCGCGACGTTCAACAGCACCTCCAACAGCGAGCCCCAGTCGGACGCCGGCAACAACTCGTCGTAGACCTCGACGACGTTCGCGACCTCGAGCTTGTCGATGCCGATCTCGATGGTGTTCTGCGGCGTGCGGTTGAGCGGCGCCCCGAGCTTCACGTCCGCCGCCACCGTCGCCAGGCGGGTGAGCTCGTCGTCCACCAGGGTGTAGATCGAGACGCCCATCTCGCCGAAGTCGATCTGCAACAGCGAGTCGATGATCGGCGCGCCGTCCGGATCGTGGCCGGTGGTCGCCCCGGTGCCGAAGCGGACCTTGGGCGCCGCCGTCGGATGGACGATGAACATCACCGGGGCGTGCGGGCTCGCCCAGTCGACGAGCGACGGCACCAAGAGCGCCAAGGTCGCGAGGCTGACCGCGCCGTTCGACAGGCGTGCGAGCTCGTCGGTGGACAGGAACAGGCACATGCCCCCGAGCGTGTAGGCGCTGAAGGCCGCCTGCGCCGCGAACGCCTCCGACACCGACACCGCGAAGTCGTAGGCCTCGGTGTGACCGTTCACCTGCAAGGTGCCGTCGAAGAACGGCGGTGGGCCGAGCTGCGCCGCGAACCGCGGCAGTACCACCATCGGCGCGCACTGGCTCGGGTCGGCGAAGGTGCCGGCGTCGAGCGCCAGCCGCATGCCGCGGGCGTCGATCGGCCCGCTGACCACGAAGGCGTCGTCGTTCGGCCAGGCGCCGAAGCTGATCGCGGTGGGGTCCATGAGCAGCGGCGCCAGGCGCCCGTTGGCGCCGAAGATCTCGTCGAAGCCGTAGCGCCCCGACATCATCAGCGGCTGGCCGTTCACCTGGTCGAGGGCCATGCCCATCGCCAGCTCGACCACCGAGGGGGCGATCCACTCGATGAGCGGCTCGAGGACGCCGGCGAGGAAGTCCGCGGCGCCGAAGACGAAGCCGCCGACCGCGCAGTTCACGCTGCAGTCCCAGTTGAGCCACGAGTCGTGGCAGGTCGGATCGTTGCAGACGCCGCCGTTGCACGGCGAGACGTCGAGGCTCAACATGTCGCTGTTGATGAACGAGTCGCGGTCGATCAGCACCTCGACGTCGACGACGTCGCCCTGAAAACGGCTCTGGGCGTCGACCGCGAGCGTCACCGTGAAGCGCAACCGCTCGAGGTGGAACGCGGCGCGGTCGTTGTACTTGTCCTGGATGTGGCAGGCGGCGTCGCCCGGCACCGCGAGCCCCTGCGCCAGGATCGCCAGATCCATGAAGACGTCGACGTTGTAGAGGCTGATGCGCACCCCGTCGGGCGTCGACCCGGAGCCGGGGATGAAGGTGGCGTCGATGGTGTCGTCGATGGTGTCGAGGTTCAGCTCGATCATCGAGCGATAGGTCGGCCCGCGCGTGGTGTCGCCGTCGTCGGGGTTGAGGTTGGGGCACTGTTCGATGGGCGTCGGTCCGATGCAGCCGTCACGGAGGGTCACGTCGGCGAGCGTCGACCTGTAGGTGGTCTCCGGCAGGTAGAAGGTGGCGCGCTCGATGCCGCCGACGGTCCGGGTCGGGAGCCGCGCCCGCAGGACATCGGCGAGGTGGCGCGCCACGAAGAGCACGCCGCTCTGCTGCACGTGTCCGAGCAGGGTGTTGTTCTGGATCTCCCCGGCGGCCGGCGGCGGGCTCGGGTAGTCATAGGAGCCGCCGCAGCCCAGGCACCCGGTCTGCCCGCTGCAGGCGACCTGCGGCAGCAGGACCAACACCAGGCGCAGGTGTCGCCAGCGGCGGCCGCGCATCGTCGGCCGTGGGATCCGCGAGAGCCGGGGCATGATGGGAGTTATCGACGATGCCGGGCGCTTTGTCGAGCGCCGGCGAAGGTCCACAGCGACGCCAACAGAACGAGGCAGAGCCCCCCCGTCGGCACCGCCCGGCAACCGTCGCCGTACGGCGGCGACGACGGGACCGGGGCGGCGACGCTCGGCGCCACCGCCGGGGGCGATGGGGTCGAGGCGTCGTCCACGAGGACCGCGAGGGTCGTCGGCTCGGTCCATTGATTCTTCAGCTGCCGCGATCGGCCGATCGCCTCGATCTCGTGCCAGCCGGGCGCCGCCAGTGCCGGATGCGTGACGACGAACACGCCGTCGGCGCGCGGCCCCCGAAACCCGAAGAACGGCCCCTTGCCGTCGACCCGGTAGGCGATCTGCAGCGCCGCCGGATCCCAGGCGTTGGCGAGCGCGCGGACGCCGACGGCGTCGGCGCGGCCCGGGCTGCCGAGGGGCAGCCGCTGCAGCTCGAGACGCCTGGCGCTCGGCGCGCGCCCGGCACCGGCCGCCGGGTCGAAGCACAGGGGGTTCGCGGCGTCGTGGAGGTCCTCGTCGGAGCAGAAGCGGATGAAGACCCCGAGGAAGCGCTTCTGCAGATCGAGCGCGGTCACCGCCCGCACCTTGGGCACGAACGGGAACCCGAGCGTCGTCGCGGTGAGCGGGACGTTGAAGGGATCGCCGTTCAAGAGGCGCGGCACCAACGCCTCGACCAGGCGCCCGACGCCGTCGACGTCGAACTGGATCGGGATCTCGTTGTACGAGGCCGAGAGGTTGTTGAGCGCGATGTTGTCGATCATGATCTGCAGATCGCCGGTCGGCGTCGGCTCCAGGCTCAAGCCGATCTCGAAGTCGCTGGTCATCGCCAAGGCGCGGATGAAGGCGTCGTCGACCAGCGGCATGATCTCGAGGGTGAACTGCGGCCAGACGACGCGCAGGTGACTGTCGCGGGCCGGGCCCTCGCCGTCGCCGGTGCCGAAGCTCACGAAGGTCGGCATGTACGGCTGCGTGCCGAGGGTGACCGGCGCGTCCACGGGGGCGAGGGACGCCAACCCGGGCGCGACCACGCTGACCGCGCCGACGGTCGGCACGAAGCTGCCGTTCGACAGGCCGGCGACCTCCTCGGCCTGGAGGTGGAAGCAGAAGCTGCCGGCGTCGAAGAGCTCGAAGGTCGCGCGGTTCGCGACCACGTCACCGGCGATCAGCGCCAGGTCAAAAGGCTCGGGCCGCAGCACCCCGGTCGTCGGATCCGGCGCCATCACCGTCCCGCCCGGGTCCGGGGTCGCCGGCAACAGCCACGCCGGCGGCTCCAGGGCCGGCACGCACGGGCTGTGGCGCGCCGCGAAGCCGGTGTCGAAGTCGAAGTTCATCCCCAGGTCGCCCGCCCCCCCGGTGACGTCGGGAGAATCGACGTTGGCGCCGATCAGGTAGCCGGTGTCGTGGGCGGCGTTGTTCGCGACGTTCAGGCGCTCGCCGACGTTGATGGCGCCGGTCACCTCGAGCGGCTGGTCCGCGAACTTCTTCACCAGCTGCCTCGCGATCACCGCCGACAGATACTTCGCGACCGGGCCGGTCTCGATGAGCGGCTCGATGACGTACGAGGTCAGGACGCTCAGGTCATCGCACAGGTCGCAGTCGCCGCCCGCGCCGCAGGCGTTGCACACCGGGTCCCAGCACGCCCTGCCGGCCTGGACGTCGAGGCTCACCTCCATGCGATCGACGATCACGTCCTGATCGTCGAGGATCAGGTACGGCTTGCCGTCGGCGCCGGCGTCGACGTGCGGATAGATCGTGAAGCGCAGCTGTTGGATGACGATCCCGGGCGCCGGCGGCGCGTCGTCCTGCACGAAGCAGGCGCTGTCGTTGTAGCTCGTCACCAAGAGCGAGAAGCCCTCGACGAACACCACCATGTCGACCGCGGCGTCGACGAAGGCGCTGGGGTTGGTGCAGCTGGCGAAGTTTGGCGCGTTGCAGCCGAGCGTCACCTGGATGCCGTCGCGGCCGCCGACGACGTTCACCAGGCTCAGGTGCACGTTGCCGCGCAGGCTCTGGGTGTCGATGGTCACGGTGCTTTGCGGCCGCACCTGGCCACGGGTGAGCGACAAGTCGAAGGCGAGGGGCGCGGCGGTCGTGCCGAGGTAGAACTTCACCCGGTCGGAGCCGGGCGCCAGGAGCGCGCAGGGGGCGGTGCCGTCGTCGACATTCGCGGCGCAGGCGCTGGCGACGAGGCCGGGGAAGGCGCGCGCGATCGAGTCGAGCCCGGTCTGGGTGACGCGCAGCCGCAGCGCCCGCAAGCTCGGCGCCGCCGCCGGATCGGTGCGCGGATAGTTGTAGTCGGTGCCGCAGCCGCCGCTGTCCTGGCAGCCAATCAGCGCCAGGAGCAGGACGGCCACGCCGATCGTCGTCGACCGAGGCATCGCCGCTCCTCCGCATCGGGGTGTAGCAAGCAGGCGCCGACCCGGCAAGTCGATCCTTCCCACCGCCCAAGGCGATCGAGCTCTCGAGTTGGACCGATGTTGCCCGCCCCGCCGCCGTCAGCGATCGCAGAGCCGTTTGAAGGCGCAGTGCACGCAGAAGCCGGCGTCCGCGGTGACCGGGAAGCGATCGAGGCGGAGCTCGGGCCCCGCGGCCTCGGGGTGCAACGCCCGCATCGTCGCCAGAGAGCTGCGGATCGAGGCTTCGGCCCGCGCCAGCGCCATGTCGTCGAGGTTGGTCTCCGACACCCCGCCGTCGTCGAGGTGGGCGACGACGCCGCGCAAGCCGCCGCCGCCGCCGACCCAGGAGCGGCGCGCGAACAGGCCGTACACCGCGAGCTGGCGCTCCTCGTCGTCGGGGCGCGCCTTGCCGGTCTTCCAGTCGACGAGGACCACGGTGTCGTCGTGGTCCCGCCACGCCAGGTCGGGTTTGACGAGCACCGTCGCGCCGTCCAGATCGAAGCTCGTCAGGTTCTCGAGCGCCAGCCAGCGCCAGGGCGGCGAGCCCTCGAGCTTCGCGACCAGCTCGAGCTCGAAGAACGCGCGCACGCAGCGCTCCATGCGATCTCGCTGCCGCTTCCACTCCTCTTTCGGCACCTCTTCGCGGTACTCGTGCTCCATCAGCCCGCAGGCGTGCAGCGGCCGCTCGCGGTAGACCCCCTGGAGCGACTCGGCGTACTGCGCCCGCATCCGCCGCGTGCCCCGCTCCACCAGCGCCGCCGGGCTCGCCTGCTCGCCGCGCCGCAGCGCCCCGAGCCCGAGCTCGATCATCTCGTGGACCACCTCGCCGACCCACATGTGGCGGTTGCGCAGGTTCTTCAGCAGGTACGCTTCCCGGGTCAGCGGCTGGGCGCCGGCGCTGGCGCCGCCGCGGCTGACGTAGTGGTGCAGATAGTAACGCCGCAGGCAGTCCTTCAGGCGCCGGTCCTTGGACCACGACCACGTCAGGCGATCGCCTTGTTGGTCTTCGGGCCAGAGGTAGAGTTGGTCAGCCACGGGCCGGGCACCGTATGGGGACCGGACCCCAAGTGTAAAGGCCGGGCGTCACGGCTCGGGGAACCGTCCCACCGACGGCGGCGGCGTGCCGCGGCCGAAGAGGACGAGCAGCTTGTCGCGCACCGCGTAGCGCCGCACCTTGCCGCTCGAGGTCTTGTCGATGAAGCCCGGCGGCACGACGCTTATGCCGTCGAACTTGAAGCCGGCGGCCTCGAGGACGAAGGCGCGCACCGCGGCCGCGAGCTCGTAGGCGGCGGCGGGCTCAAGCTCGGCCTCGATCACCAACCACACCCTCTCGGTCGCGAGCCGCAAGTCGGCGACCCCGAGCACCGCGAGCCTGCCGGCGCGCACCCCCGGCGCGGTCGCCGCGACGCTCTCGAGATCCGCGGGGTAGAAGTTCTCGCCGAAGCGGATCACCAGGTCCTTCTTGCGGCCGCAGACGAACACCTGACCGGCCGCGACGTAGCCGAGGTCTCCGGTCAGCAACCACTCGCCCGCCATCGTCGCCGCGCTCAGCGCCGGATCGCCCACGTAGCCGAGCATCCGCGACCGCCCCGCGAGCTGGATCTCCCCCACCTCGCGCTCCTGGCACTCCTGACCCCGATCGTCGACGACCCGCAGCCGATGTCCGGCGACCGGGTGGCCGACGCTGACGAAGCTCGTCGCACGGCGATCATTCTCGAGCGCCGGCGCCGCGTAGCCCCGGGCCAGATCGCCCCGGGCGACGTGGTCCACGAGGATCGGCCTGCCGACGTCCCAGTAGCAGGCGCTCAGCGTGAACTCGGCGAGGCCGTACACCGGGAACACCGTGTCCGGTCGCAACCCCACCGGCGCCAGCGCCGCCTCGAAGCGCGCCACGGTGTCGGCGAGCACCATCTCGGCGCCGTTGAACGCCACCCGCAGGCACGACAAGTCGAGGCCGGCCAGGCGCTCCGGGCTCGCGCGCCTGGCGACCAGCGCGTAGGCGAAGTTCGGCGCCACGGTGAGCGTGCCGCGGTGCAGGTCGATCGCCTGCAGCCAGGCCACCGGCCGCTCGACGAAGCGCTCCGGGGCGAGCAGCACGGTGCGGTGCCCCAGGAACAACGGGATGAGCAGGCCCGACATCAACCCCATGTCGTGGTAGAGCGGCAACCAGATGACCCAGGTCTCGTCGTCTTGCGCCCGGATCTCGACCCCGGTGGCGTAGGCGTTTTGCGCCTGCGCGCCGGCGCACAGCAGCACCGCCTTGGCGGCGCCGGTGCTGCCGGACGAGAACTGGATATAGGCCGGAGCCGATTCCGCGGGCGGCTGCAGCTCGACGGGCGGCGCCGCGCTCGTGAGCAGCTCCGCCGCGGTGCGAAGCCGCCGTCCACCGCCGACGCTCGCGGCAATCTCCGCCGACGCCACCACCACCAACGCCGGCTCGGCCTTGACGACGATGTTCTCGAGGTAGGTCGCCGCCGCCTTGGCCTCGGCCCGGATCGGCGGGTGGACGACCGCCGGGACCATGCCGCGCCCCATCGCCCCGAGCAGCACCGCGGCGACCGCGGGCTCGTTGCCGCCGACGATCACCACCCGATCGCCTGCGCCGAGCCCTTCGGCGACCAGACCCCCGGCGGCGCGTCGCGCCTGCTCCAGCGCCTGCCCGAAGGTCCAGGTCACGTCCGGCGGGCTGCTGCCGATGAAGGTCGCGAACGACGCCTCCGGCCGCGCCCGCGCGTGCGCCAGGAACGCCTCGATGATGGTCGCGAACGCCTGCGCCATGGGTCGCCGCTTGCGCTCAGCGCCCCTTGCGGCGCAGCTTGCTCCACGCGCCGCCGGTCAGGGCGTCGAGCATCGCCTCGATCTCGCGGCTGCGCAGCATCAACGCCGCCCTGGCGCGCGGGTCGCGCGGCGGCTCCAGCGCCAGCGCCAGCACGTTGTGTTGCCGCGTGTAGTACAGCCGCGTCACCTCGGTCAGCAGATCCTGCTGAATGCCGACGAGCGAGTAGGTCTCGATCTGATTGGCGTCGAACACCAGGCTCCCCAGAGACCAGGTCGCGGCGGCGGTGAACGCTCGATCCACGCCGTTGGTGTTGTCGGTCACTTGCGGGTTGTTGGGGTCGTAGGAGAAGCCCGCCGCCTGGTCCGCCGACGAGCGCCGCAGCTTGTTGTCGCCCTGCAAGTAGCCGCCGGTCAGGGACGGCAACAGCGCCCGCAGCCGGGCCGCGGCGCGATAGGACGACAGGTCGTCGTGCGACACCGAGAAGTGCTCGAGCGCCGCCCGCTGGACGTCGGCGATCGGCGGGTCCTCGGCGAGCAGCCGCAGCGCCTCCGCCACCTCCGCGTCGGCCTCACCGGCGCCGGAGACGCACAGCCACAGCGACAACGACAACGACAACATCATCATGGGTCCCTACTCCCTGGCGCGCGTGCGCCCGGCGCCGTCGGTCGCGAAGACCGCGAACCCGCCGCCGGTCATCTGGTTGAGGATCGCCGCCGCTTCCCGCCGCTTCAACTCGTGGAACAGCCGCGCGCGGCGCGACAGGCCGGCCTGGCTGAGCTTCACCGACGCCTGACCCCAGGCCACCCACTCGTCTTGCACCCGAAACGTCATCTTCTGTCGCAGGCGCTCGACGTCGGCCCAGAGTCGGTCGGAGGTATAGCGGTCGGCGATGATCTCCCTGAGATCCCAGACGGCCACCACGCTCCAATAGGCAGCGCCGCCGCGGGTCCGGGCAAAGGCGGAGAAGTCGTCGGGCGCGCCGGACTGCGGAAATCGCGGGTCGGCGCCCGCGTCGAACCTCGGCGTCCGCAGGCTGGGCGACGCGCTCATCGCGTACGAGGCGCGCACCGCGATGTCCGGCATCAGGTTGCGAAACATCGAATCGACCCGACGCTCTGCGACCCGCTCCGGCGCCAGCTCCATCCGCGCCAGCGCCGTCTGCAACACCTGCCACAACGGCGCCTCGCTCATCAGCCGCTCGGTCACCGCGGCCTCGCGGCCGGCGACCGCCCGCTTGCGGGCGCCATCGTCGTCCTGGACCCGGCGAAAGATCTGGCCGCCGGTCGCCACCAGCAGATCCCCCTTGCGCCCGCCGTCCATCAAGAGCTTGCGCACCGAGCGCTCGGTGGGGACCACGAAGGCCAGCTTGAACGACGCGCCGGCGTCGAAGCTCTCGTAGACCTCGTGCTTGGTCGCCGCGAGGATGTGGCCGGGCTCGGCGTCGTCGATCCAGACGAACTCCGCCTGGACCCGCCCGAGGCCCAACGGGTCGAGGCGCTTGAGCTTGCCGTCGTCGCACACCACGATGCCGTCGCCGGTCACGAGGTACAAGACCGGCCGGCCGCGCCCCTCGGTCCACCAGATCCAGTCGAGCTTGCCCTCGACGCTGTCGCCCCGGCGATAGTTGCAGACCGCCTCGTAGCCGCCGCCCCCCTGGCGCTCGACGAACACCCTCCCCTGCGCCGTCACCACCAGCCGGCCGTCGGCGCGGAAGTCGATGCCGTCGACCTTGGCGCCGTCGGGAAACGCGCTGCCGAACATGAAGAAGGTCTCGCCGAGGTCGAAGCTCTCGAGGACGCCGGCGGCGGTGTTCAGCGCCACGTGGCCTTTGCGCGCCGGATCGCAGGTGATCCAGTAGATCGCCGAGCGCAAGCCCGAAGGACCGACGTTGAGCTGCTCGAAGCGCAGGCCGTCATCGGTGGACCGCCACAGGGACTCGGGCGTGAGCAGAAAGGTCGCGGGCGCGCAGCGTTGGATCTGAGTCACCGCGGCGCGCTCGCGGGCGGTCTCGCGGACCAGCGACGCGAGCAGCGGCGTGGCGCGGATCTGCGGGTTGTCGCGCACCTCGCCGGCGAGGTTCGCCGCGGCCTTGACGCTGCCGGCCCGGTCCCGCGGATCCATATTCCGATCGTGACCGCGACCGAGGTCGTCCACCGCCGCGCTCGCGAGGTTGTGGAGCCGCGGCTCGACCAACGGCTCGGTGTCTTGCGGCGTGAAGATCGGCTGGTAGGTCTCACCACCGTCCAGGGTGCGGAACACGTAGCCGGCGGTGGTGCCGACCAGGATGTCGTCGGCGCCGTTGCCGAACGACATCGCGGTGATGTCGTCGCCGGCCGGCAGGCCGCCGCCGATCTCTACCCAGGCGAGAGCGAGCGCTAGAGCGGGTAAGACGCAGACCGGCACTCTGACCTTAGGGTTGCTTCCCGTTGGCGCAGGTCGGGGTCTGCGGCTGGGGCGGCGGCGGTACGGCGGAGCGGCCTTGGACGCGGAGCTCCGCCACTTTGATCTCCTCGGACGACAGCCAGTCGGTCTTGTTGTTCTCGATGAACGAGAACGCCACATAGCGGGCGGTCCACGGGGTCTCGAGGCCGAACAGATCCGAGCCGCCGTCCCCCGCCGGCAAACCGCAGCCGGGATAGACGTCGTAGAGCAGCGTCCAATCCGGGCTGTCCCACGCCGGCGGCATCGACGGCGACGCGACGTCGCTCACCAGCACCTGGTACTCGGTCGCGAAGGTGTTGTCGCCGGTCGTCAGCGTGTCGCTGAACACCACCTCGACGCTCTCGATGTCGGCGAGCTCGCTGAAGTCGAGCCAGACGATCGCCCTCGGCACCGTGACGCTGGAGGTGGTGTCCTCGTCGGTCAGGTTCGCGAACACCCCGGCCTTCGGGGTCTCGTCGGCCGACAACGGCAGGCGCGCCGCGAGGTTGACCTGCGGCCGCGGCGGCGACTCGCTGACCGCGAGAGTCGGGTCCTGCACGATCACCACCGCGGCCGGCGACGAGGTGACGCCGCGCTGGTCCTGCACGAACACCTCGACGGTCTGGGTCGCCTTGGCCGCGAGCGGCACGTCCAGGCAGAAGCGACCACCGGCGTCGGCGTCGGTCGCGACCGGGGCGCTGCCGCCCTCGGCGAACACGGTCTCGTTCGGCGCCGCGGTGCCGCGCACCGGGATGGTGTCGTAGCCGTAACGCGACGGCAGCGCCGCGAGCGCCGGGCTCGCGGGCGGCGGCGCGTTCGGATCGAGCGCCGGATCCTCGGGGGGCGGCGGGTCGCCGGGGTTGGCCGCCGGTTGGCCGCCCGGGTTGCCGTCGGGGAGCGGCGGGTCGGGCAGCTCGCCGCAGGCGCTCGCGGACAGCAGAACAGCACACGCGGTGACCAGGCTACGCATCAGAACACCTGTGCGGGTGGAAGGTTGGACGGCGGTGCGGGAGGACACTGACGGTTGGTGGTGATCGCGAGATCCGGCGCCCACGACCAGTCGGTCACCCGCGCGTCGCCGATGACGCGCTTCGCGCCACAGCTGTCGAGGCGCACGATCTGGCCGAGGCGCTCGAGGCGTTGGGTCTGGCGGTAGAACACCCCGAACTGGCCGGGGTTGATGTGCCCGTTCAGCGACAGATCCTGACACTCGGTCGTCGACACCGAGTCGCTGACGTTGATCCCGAAGCCGACGTTCACCACCCAGATGTTGAGGCCGACGTCGACGCTGAAGCCGATGGTGCGGCTGCGCGACTCCGAGGTGCCCGACGAGTAGCTGACGTCGCGGCCGGTCGCGCCACCCGGCAAGCACGAGCTCACCTGCACCGGGGCGTAGAGCTCGGCGACGCGCACGTTGCCGTCGTAAGCGACGCTGTGCTCCCGGCCGACGGCGACGCTGAAGGTGCGATCGACGCCGGCGCCGACCGCGTCGGTGACGCTGAGGTTGACGTGCAGCGTGGCCTCGACCTTGCCGTCCGGCAACCGGCCGACGTCGAGGGTCAACGCGGTGCGGCGTCCGCTGCCGATGGTCTTCTGCACCTCGATCGGGGCGTTCGCCAGATCCACGAAGGTCGCGGTGACCACGAGCGGCGCGGTGGTGGTGGGCGTCGACAGGCCGACGGCCTCGAGGTTGACGTCGATCTTGCTGCCGTCCTGGACCTCGCGCACCCGCATCACCTCGCCGCAGGCGAGCCCGGTCGGGAGCAACGACCAGAGGATGAGCGACGGCCCGACCTCGATCGCGGCCGTCACCGGCGCCGACGCCGGCGAGGCGCTCTCGTCGTCGACGTTCTTGGCCCGCACGCTGCCGGTGAAGGTGCCGAGGTCGTGCCCGAACCCCGCGGGCGGTAGCGCCGGCTCGAAGACGAACTCCACGCGGCCAGCGTTGCGGAACGTGGTCTCCGAGACCGTCATCGACACCGGCGAGCGCAGGCCCGCGGCGGTGACGAACTCGCCGTCGAGAGCGAGCTCGGTGTGGCCGCGCCCGGAATCGACGAAGCCGGCGCCGAGCACCGTCACGACGTCCCCTGCCGCCCACTGCGGCGGCGACACCAGGCGCACACTCGGCGTCTGGAGAGGCTCAGCCGCGACGACCGGGTCCTCCGCCACGCTGGACATGACCGCGCCGGCGCCGCCACAGGCCGACAACAGCGCCATCGCCGTGATATTCAATGTGTTTTTGCGCCAGAATGCCACGTTGAGCCATCTCCCTGACGCCCCATAGGAGGGGCTGCGACTACTTCGCTCGTCTGGTTATCGGCGCGTCCGGGCTCCGGTTGCGGCCAACCGTGGTTTACTTGGCGGGGGCGCAATCGCGTGATACCCTGATTTCGCAATGAAGTTTAGCGTTGTCGTGATTGGCCTCGCGAGCTTTTCGGCGTGTAACCCCCCGGAAGACGATCTCGTCCGCGGCAACACCCCACCGGTCGCGGCGCTGCGGGCGCCGGTCATCGCGCCTCAGGGCATGCCGGTCCGCTTCGACGCCTCGGCCTCCCAGGACGACGACGGCGACCTGCTCACCTTCGTGTTCCAGTGGAACGACGGCACCGAGGCGACGCGCGCCAGCGAATCCGCCGCCACCCACGTCTTCGGCCGCGAGATCCTGGTCACCGTGGTCGTGCACGCGATCGACATCCACGGCGCCGAGGCGCTCGCGGAGCAAGACGTCTCGATCCGCCTCGACTACCCCTCCCCGCCCGACTTCTGCGACGCCGGCCGTCCCTGTGTCGTCGGCGACGAGTGCGACGCGGGCGTCTGCTACGCGAACGGCGGCAGCGTCGAGTAGCCGCGTCGAGCCGCGCGACCGCGGCCTCGCCCGCACCTGCCGCACCCGCGCTGACCCACCGTTCAATAGAGCCCTTGCGCCCGGGTCGTGATTCGAGCAGGTTGGGCCCGACGGGAGCCCACATGACCATGTCGCACACCGAGACGACGTTACGCGCCGCAGACGGCGCCGCCCTGTTCGCCCAGCGCTTTGCGCCCCCGGCCGCCGCCACGGCCGAGGTCCTGGTGCTGCACGGCTACGCCGAGCACTCGGGACGCTACCGGGAGCTCGCCGAAGCCTTCTGCGCCAAGGGCATCGCCGTGGTGGCGGTCGATCTGCGCGGCCACGGCACCTCGAGCGGCCGGCGCGGCTACGTCAAGCGCTTCGAGGAGTACCACCTCGACGTCGACGCGGCGCTCACCCTGGTCCAGGGCCAGAAGCGCTTCCTGCTCGGGCACTCCGCCGGCGGTCTGGTGGCGCTCGACTACGTCTCGAGCAAGAAGACACCCTGGGCGGGTCTCGTCATCACCAGCCCGATGTTGGGTCTGCCGGCCTCGGTGCCGAAGGCGAAGATCCTCGCCGGCCGGATCCTGGGCGCGTTGTTGCCGACGATGACGCTGCCCTCGGGCATCGACCCGAACGACCTGACCCACGACCGGAGCATCGTCGAGGCCTATCGCAGCGACCCGCTGGTGTTCACCACCGCGTCCGCCGGCTGGTTCAAGGCGGTGCAGACCGCGTGGGCGCGCCTCGCCGCCCGCGACCGCGTCGAGCAACCGTTGTTGTTCGCCTACGCCGAGCGCGACCGCGTGGTGTCAATGGCGGCCAACGCCGCCTTCGCCGAGCGGATCCAATCGCCCGACAAGACCGTGTGGCGGCGCGACGGCGAGATGCACGAGATCCTGAACGAGACCGGGCGCGTGAAGCTCCACGCCGAGATCGCCGACTGGATCTTGAAGCGCGCCTAACGCTTCGCGATCCAGCGTTCGTCGCCCCCGCCCCACCCGGGGGCGGGGGATGGGGGTGGGGGTGGGGAGCGCGGGCGCAGCGGCCGCGCGGGAATCAAGTGATGCATGCGGCCTAACGCTTCGCGGTCTTCTTGTCGCCGAACAGCAGCGCGTCCATCGAGCCCTGGTCGGCGGGCGTGAACTCGTAGCGGCCGAACTCCTTGGAGTTGACCCACTTCAGATCGCGGACGTTGACCTTGCGCGGCTCCACCGGCCCGAGGTCGCACGAGTACAGGTGCATCTCGACGACGTAGTCGCGATACTCCCGCTCGGTGGAGGCGATGCGCTTCTTCACCACCGCGTCGATGCCGAGGCGCTCCTTGAGCTCGCGCTTCAACGCCACCTCGTCGCTCTCGCCTTCCTCGACCTTGCCGCCCGGGAACTCCCACAACAACGGCAGCACCGCCTTCTCGAGGCGCTGCGTGATGAGGTAGCGTCCCTCACGCACCAAGGCGGCACTCACCACACAGATCCGACGCTTCGACATGGCCCCCTCCTCACTGGAAGGAAGGCGCCATCATAGCCGAGCCGCGGCCGCTCGGCTACCTCACTTACGTGATCCCGAGGTTGGCCCGCAGGTTGCGAAAGAAGTCGCCGGCGAGCTTCTCCGACTCGGCGTCGCCCTTGGGGTCGTCCCGGTTGCGCCGCCGCACCCCTTCGCCCTCGGGCAGCTCCTGGAGAAATCGCGACGGCGTCCGCGGCGTCGGCTTGCCGTGCTTCAGCCGGGTCTTGACGTGCGTCAGCCACAGGCGTCGTCGCGCCCGCGTCATGCCGACGTAGAACAAGCGCCGCTCTTCACCCAGATCGCCCGCGGCGTCGTCCACGGTGCGCTGGTGCGGCAACAGCTCCTCTTCGACCCCCACCAGGAACACGTTGCGAAACTCCAGGCCCTTCGCCGAGTGCAACGTCATCAGGGTCACGCGGCCGGCCTGGTCCTCTTCTTCGCCCTCGTCGGCGTTGGTCAACGCCGCGCTCGTCAGGTACTCGGAGAGGATCGGCACGTCGGCGGCGACGCTCCGCTCGAAGCGCTCGAGCGAACGGACCACCTCGTCGAGGTTCTCCAGCCGGCGCTCCGCCAACCCCGGCGCGTCGTCGGCGGCGAGCACGTGGTCCCGCAGCCCGAGCTCCTGGAACAGAGTCCCCGCGAGGTGCGAAAGCTCGCCGCGCTTCGCGCGTCGCAACCCCGGAGCGCTGCGCTCGACGACCCCGACCAGCTGCGCCGCGCCGACCACCGCCTGCGGCGGCAAGTCGGACACGGTCGCGGCCTCTTTCAACGCCGACCACAGGCCACGCCCCGACGCTTCGCCGGCGGCCGCGAGCCGCAAGACGCTCGTCGGCCCGATGCCGCGCGGCGGGGTGTTGATGATCCGCCGCAACGCGATCTCGTCTCTGGGGTTCATCGCCACGGTCAGGTACGCCAGCGCGTCCTTGACCTCCTTGCGCTCGAAGAACGCCTGGCCGCCGACGACCCGGAACGGGATCCGCTCGACGCCGAGCTCCTCCTCGAAGATCCGGCTCTGGACGTTGGCGCGGTAGAGCACGGCGATCTCGTCCTTCACCTCGCCGTCGGCCAGCAACCGCTGGATCTGGGCGACGACGAAGGCCGCCTCGTCGTTCGGGTCGGTGCAGGCGACCACGTCCACCGGCTCGCCGTCGCCGGCGTCCGACCACAGCGCCTTGGGCTTGCGGCCGCTGTTGTTCTTGATCACCTGGTTCGCGGCCGCGAGGATGAAGCCGGTGGAGCGGTAGTTCTGATCGAGCACGATCTCGCGGGCGCCTTTGAACTGGTTCGAGAAGATCAGGATGTTCTTGGCGTCGGCGCCGCGCCAGGCGTAGATCGACTGATCGTCGTCGCCGACCACGCACACCCGCTTCTCGCTGCCGGCGAGGATCTTCAGGAGCTTCAACTGATCGGGGCTGGTGTCCTGGTACTCGTCGACGAGCAGCTCGTCGAAGCGGCTGCTCCAGCGCTCGCGCGGCCCGGGGGTGTCGAGGACGTCCTCGGCGAGCAGCAGCAGATCGTCGAAGTCGACCGCGTTGAAGGCCGCGAGCTGCGCCCGGTAGCGCGGGTAGAGGTCGAACGCCGCGAGCTCGTAGTCGTCGCCGGTGTCGATCGCGATCTCGGCTTTGCGCTCGCGCTTGGCGCGCAAGATGAGGTCCAGAACCCGCGCCGCGTCGAGCCGCCGATCCGCGACCCGCACCTGCCGCATCAGCTCGCGGACCAGGCTCAGCTGATCGCCGGTGTCGTAGATGCAGAAGCCGCGCTTCAGCCCGGCGGCCTTCAGCTCCTCTTTGAGGATGGCAACCGCGAGGCTGTGGAAGGTCGACAGCCGGACCTTGGCGCCGTCGCCGCCGGCGATGCTCCACAGGCGCTCGCGCATCTCCGCCGCCGCCTTGTTGGTGAAGGTCACCCCGAGGATGCGCTGTGCGGGCACGCCGTCGCGGATCAGGCGCGCGATGCGATAGATGATGGTGCGGGTCTTGCCGCTGCCGGCGCCGGCCAGCACCAACAGCGGCCCACCTTCGTGCAGCACCGCCTGCCGCTGCGGCTCGTTCAAAGTCGCCAAGTCAAAGCGCTCGGTCTGCGGCCGGACGGCGGGGTCGGCGAATCGGGGCTTCACGGCGCGGCTGTGTATCAAGCCGCGGCTCGGGCGAGAAGATCAGAAAGCACCACGAGCTCGAAACCACGATCCTTCAGGCCGACGATCACCGACTCCAACATCGCCGGGCCGAGCGGCATCCGTCCCCCCGGCTCGCGCGGCGCGTCGTGCATCAGGATCACGTCCCCGGCGCGGGCCACCCGCACGACCCACTGGGCGCGCGCCAGCGGCTCGCCGCGGCCGGTGCCGTCACGAGTGCGCAGCGACCACCCGACCACCTGCAGCCGAGCGCCCGCCAGCGCCACCGCCAAGGCCGGGGTCACGACGCCGTACGGCGGACGAAAGAAGACCGGCGGCACCCCGAGGGCCCGCAACAGCGAGTCGACGCCGCGCTGCACCTGACGCCGAGCGCCCGCGACCGTCAGCACCGAGCGCCAATCGTGGTCGTAGCCGTGGGTGCCGACCTCGTGCCCCTGCTCTCTGAGACGCGCGACGAGCTGCGGATGGGCGTCCACCTTGGCGCCGAGGACGAAGAAGGTCGCCCGCACCCCGTGGCGGCGCAGCACATCGAGCACCTGTGGTGTCGTCGCCGGATCGGGGCCGTCGTCGAAGGTCAGCGCGATCCGCGCCCGCGCCCCCGCGGCCCGGCAGAACGCCTTGACGAAGCCCTGCGCAGAGAGGCGCATCGCCGCGAGCGCCAGGCCGCCGAACATGACGGCAAGCCCCGCGGCCTCGGGCCACCCCGGAAGTCGGCCAACGAGGAGATCGGCGGCGACCCACGCCAGCATCGCGGCCACGAGGGCTTGCGGCCAGCGCATCCTCATCTCGAGCCCCTCGGACCTGATCGATCACTTCGACGCGAACGGGCCGTCCTGGCGTCGACGCTCGAAGGCGTAGAGATAGCCGGCGCTGCTCAAGAGGGCGACGTGGTCGCCGTCCCAGGCCGGATCGCCGGCGAACGCGCTGCCGAGCGACAGGCTCTGCAGCGGCTTACCGGTCGCGGCGTCCAGCACCACCAGGCCGTAGTCGCCGGCGGACAACACCATCAGCCGATCGTGGATCGCGAGGCGCGACACCGCGCCGGCCTTGAAGCGGGTGCGGTACGCCAACCGGCCGTCCTCGGTCGCGAAGCCCCAGACCCAGCCGTCGGCGCTCGCCGCGACCAGGATGTCCTCGTAGGTGCCGAGGCTGACGACCGCAGGGGCGTTGCGGCTCCAGAGCGTCTGGCCGTCTTCGGGGTTGAGCGCGAACACCCCGTCGGCGTAGGCGGCGACGTAGAGGCGGCCGTCGGCGAGCACCGGATCGGCGTCGGCGTCGATGAACTTGGCGCCCGAGATCGACAGCGGCCGCGACCAGACCAGCGAGCCGTCCTCGAGCCGGTAGGCCTCGGCGTAGCCGTCGGCGTAGGTCGCGTACACCCGGCCGCCCACCGCGAGCGCCGCGGCGTTGCCGTCCACCGTGAGCCCGGAGGGCGCCGCCCTGCCCTTGCTCCACAGCCGGTTGCCGGTCAGGCCGTCGAGCAACACCAGCTTGTTGTTGCTGGTGGTGACGAGCAGCCGGGTCCCGAGGACGCGCGCCGGCGCCCGCACCGCGCCGTCGAGCTCGGCGCGCCACAGCAGCGCCCCGGTGCCGACGTCGATCGCGAGCAACGACGAGTCGAGGCTGCCGAGCACCACGAGCTCGGCCTCGACATCGTCGCCGGCGAGCTTGGCGAGGACCGCGGTGCCGATGAAGGGCGCGCCGTGGCGATAGCGCCAACGCAGCGTGCCGTCGGCGAGCGACAACGCCAAGACGTCGCCGCCCCCGGAGCCGATGACGATCAGGCGGTGGGTCTCGGAGACCACCGGGGCGCCGAACGAGGTCGCGACCGTCCGGAAGACGCCGGTGCGCACGACCGGCCGGCGCCAGTCGAGCCCAAACACCGCGTTCTTCGAAGCGTCGACGCTGACGCGCCGCGCGCCGCCGCCGACGAGCTCGTCATCCCCCGGAAGGCCGGAGGCAGCCGCCACTCCCAGCGCGGTCAGGCCCGCGAGGAGGAGCGTCATGGAGCTTGGTCCGCCTCGGGCTTCGCGGCCGGCGTCGCCGCCGCGCCGGTGTCCGCCGGCTTTGCCGGTCCGAGCTCCGCGAGCCGGTCGCGGGCTTTCTCGGCGACGCTCGACTCGGGGAACGTCTTCTCGATGTGCTCGAAGAGATTGCGCGCCCGGTCGACGTCGCCCTTCGCGAGGTAGAGCCGCGCCTGGTGGAAGGTCGCGTAGTCCCGGTAGAAGCCGCCCTCGGTGTTTGCCAGGCGGCCCAGGCTCTTCAAGGCCGCGTCCTTGTCGCCCGCCGCCTCCTGCAGGTACGCGGCGCGCTCGACCGCCAGGAAGAACAGGCTGTCGGTGGGGCTCAGCCGATCGGCGATCTGCGTGAACTGCTTCAACGCCAGCGCGTTGTCACCGAGCTTCTGGTTGGCGTCGGCCACGAAGAACAACGACAGATCGGCGACACCGCTGCCGCCCTTCTCGTCGACCACCTTCTGAAAGCGATCACGGACCGCCTTACGCTTGTCGGCCTCGGTCGCAAACTTGGGGTTGTCGGCGTCCTCGGGCGCCGGCTGCTCGGTCGCCCCCGCGGCCAGGACCTCGGCGTCGAGGACCTGCATCGCGGTCTCGAACATCTCCGACGCGCCGCGGTCGCGGCTCCGGACGTACTCGACGACGCCCCAGGTGCCGAGGATGGCCGCCACTACCGCGATGCTGCCGGCGACGAGCGGCGTGCGGTGGGCGGTGAGCCACTTGGCGCTCTGGGCGGCGGCGACGAGGAACGCGTCCTCGGGCTTGAGAAGCTCCTTGCGAGATACGTTGGCCACGGTCATCTCCTGGAAACGATTTTCGGATCCGGCCTCTTACCGCGAAGAGGCGCGGATTGCTATACTCCATCGCACTTTGCGTCAGAGCAATCGACTGGTTCTCGCTTCTTTGATTCCCGGCGGGCGCTTGGCGCCCCAGCAACCTGGCGGGGGGACCGCCCGCCGGCACGTGGTCCGAGGGCGACAACGGAGTGACGCGCCGGCTCTGCGTCCCCCCGTGCCCCCGCACCTCGCACGGGCAAAGCCAGCTGCTCGGTGCCCGACCGGGTGGGGCGGGCAACATCGACGCACTTCGCGTCCGCTGTTGCTCGTGACGGTCGTCTTGGGCTCGTCGCACCTCAGCCCGGCGCACGCCGCCGGTCTCGGCTCATTGCAGCTCGCGATCGAGCCCGGGGTCAGCGGCCTCGCGCCGCCCTTCGAGCGGCGCGCCTTCGGCTACGGCGGCGGGCTCCAGGCGGAGCTGGGTCTCGGCGAGCAGCTGCGGGCCACGGTCTTCGGCAATCGCCAGACCTTCCCCACCCGAAAGCCCGGGGTGGCGGTGGACGTCCTCGGCGCAACCCTCTGCTATCGCCTCGACGACTTTCGGATCGCGCCGACCCTCGAGCTCGGCGTCGCCAACGTCAGCGTCTCGGTGAACCGCCACGGGGTGCCGGCGACGTCGACGGTCAGCGTCGTCGGCGCCGGCTTCGAGGTCGTCCATTTTGACTGGTTGCTTTGGGGGGTCGTCATGCGGTACTACCCGCTGTTCGGTACAGACCTGTTACAAGCTCCAGCCTACGCGACCCTGCATGGACGCATCGGTTTGGCGCTGGACTGGGGCAAATAGCCGGCGGCGGGGGTCGCCGACGTTCAGGTCGACAGTTTGTGCGCCACGAGGATAGCGCTCACGAGAGTCTCTCCACTTCATCGGACCGCGGCCAGAGCCGCTTTGGTCAACCTGAGGACGGGCACCCCAAAACGCGCCCGCAACGAATCGCCATGGGAAGAAAAATGATCATCAACGCCATCGACCCCGAGGAGGTGCGCATCGCCATCCTCGGTGATCGGGGCGTGCTCGAGAACCTGGACATCGAGACCCGCGGGGTCGAGAAGAACAAGGGCAACATCTACAAGGCCATCGTCCGCGCCGTCGAGCCGGCGTTGAACGCCGCGTTCGTCGACTACGGCGCCGAGAAGGAAGGCTTCCTGACCGCGGGTGAGGTCGACCCGAAGATCGCCGGCCTGCCGCGCGACAAGTACCACCGGGTCAACGAGCTCTTGAAGCCGAAGCAAGAGATCCTGGTGCAGGTGGTCAAGGAGGAGGTCGGCAGCAAGGGGGCGGTGCTCACCACCTACCTGTCGATCGCCGGCCGCTACCTGGTCATCATGCCCGGCGAGGACCGCCAGGGAGTGTCGCGCCGCATCGAGGACGACGAGACCCGGCGGCGGATGCGCGAGTCGGCGACCCGCCTCGACGTCCCCGACGGCATGGGCCTCATCATCCGCACCGCCGGCCGCGACCGCCCCAAGCCCGATCTGATGCGGGATCTGCAGGTCCTGACCCGGCTGTGGGAGAACATCCGCAAGGAGGCCGAGGTCGCGAAGGCGCCGGCCCTCATCCTCAAAGAGCAGGACGTCGTCATCCGCGCCCTGCGCGACTACTTCACCGAGGACATCGACGAGATCGTCGTCGACTCCGACGACGCCTACGACCGCTCCGCGGAGTACATGCACCTGGTGATGCCGAAGCAGCGCAGCGTGTTGTCGCGCTACGTCGAGCGCCGGCCGATCTTCCATCACTACCGCATCGAGGAGCAGCTCGAGGTCCTTTACGCCAACAAGGTGCCGCTGAAGTCCGGCGGCTCGCTGGTCATCGAGCAGACCGAGGCGCTGGTCGCGATCGACGTCAACTCCGGCAAGCAGAAAGAGTCGCACCACGAGGAGACCGCGCTTCGGACCAACCTCGAGGCGGCCTTCGAGGCGGCGCGGCAGCTGCGCTTGCGCGATCTCGGCGGCATCATCGTCATTGACTTCATCGACATGATGTCCCGCCGCAACGAGCGCAAGGTCGAGCGCGCGGCGCGCGAGGCCTTCAAGGCCGACAAGGCCCGGGTCAAGATCGGCCGGATCTCGCCGAACGGCACCCTCGAGCTCACCCGGCAGCGGCTGCGCAGCGCCCTCGAGGCCAGCGTGTTTCGCACCTGTCCGGTGTGCAAGGGCACCGGGCACATCCTCAACCCGGCGTCGCACGCGGTCGCGGTGCTGCGCCGCTTGCGAGACCGGGCGGCGCGCGGCGATCTGCTCTCGGCGTCCGTCAAGGTCGAGTCCGAGGCCGCGAATCACCTGCGCACCACCAAGTGGAACGACGTCCAGGAGCTGGTGCGGATCTTCAACGTCCGCGTCGACATCCTCCCCGAGCCGCGCTTCGTCGCGGGCCAGGACGACTTCACCTTCGAGGCCAACGCCCACGCTGTGGTGCAGCCGCTGCCCGAGCCGAACTTCGGGCCGCCGGAGCTGCCGGCGGACTTCGATCCCGACGCCCTCGACGACGAGGACGAGGACACCGAGGAGCGCGAGGCCGAGGGCGCGGACGACGAGGAGGCCGGCGACGAGGCGCACCTCGACCAGGAGGAGGCCGGCGACGGTGACGGCGCCACCTCGGAGCGCGAGGATCTAGGCGAGCGTGGCGGGCGCGGAGATCGCGGCGACCGTGGGGAGCGGGGCTCGCGGCGCGGACGGCGGCGCGGGCGTCACGGTGGCCGGGACGAGGCCGACGACAAGCGCGGCGCGCCGCAGCACGGGAAGAGCGACGACCCGACGACCCACCTGGGCCTGCCGAGCTTCGAGCTCCTCGACCTCGAGGCCTATCTCGTGAAGCACGGCGTCGAACCCAAGCGTGGCCCGAGCGAGCGACCGGGCGGCGAGACCGACGAGGAAGGCGGCTCGAGCCGCCGCCGCCGGCGTCGCCGCGGCCGGGGTCGAGGCCGCGAGCAGCTGGGCACCCAGGGCCAGCTCCCGGGTCTTACGGGCTCGGGGCAACGCCCACCGTCCCATGGCGCCGCGCCGGCGATGGCAGTGCCGGCCGCCTCACTGCCGCCGGCGAAGACCGGCGGCTTCCTCGGCTTCGTCAAGAAGCTGTTCGGCGGTTGACCTATCCTTTGATTCCCGCGCGGGAAGCAAAGCAGGCCGCAGCGCGCCTCAGCGCTTCGCGGCCGGGCGTTTGCTCGACTGATAGGTGCCGGTGCGCTTGTTCTTGCCGCCGTGCGGGCGGAACTTGATCCACAACGGCGTGGCCTCGAAGCCATAGCGCTCGCGCAGCGCGTTCGCGAGGTAGCGCCGGTACGCCTCCGGGATCGCCTCGATGCGGCTCGCCGCGAACACGAAGGTCGGCGGCCGGATCAGGGGCTGGGTCACGAAGTACAGTCGGGGGCGCTTGGCGTTCTGGATCGGCGGCGGGTGGCGGTCGACCACGGCGGCGAAGAACCGGTTGAGCTCGGCGGTGGGCACCCGGCGATGCCGCTCGCGCTGCGCGGCGACCGCGGCCCCCAGGAGCTGCGACACGCCCTTGCCGGTGTGCGCCGAGGTCGTGAACAGCGGCGCGTAGGGGACGAAGGGCAAGCGATAGCGCACGGCGTCCTTGAGCTCGTGGCGGCGCTCCTCGGTTTCGACCAGGTCCCACTTGTTCATCACCAGCAGGACCCCTTTGCCGCGCTCGTTCGCCAGGCCGACGATGTGGGCGTCCTGCTCGGTGACCCCGGTGGTCGCGTCGAGCACCACCAACGTCACGTCGGCGCGATCGAGGCTGCGGACCGCGACCATCACCGCGAAGCGCTCGAGGCGCTCGGCGATCGAGAACTTGCGCCGCATGCCGGCGGTGTCGATGAACACGAACGGCTGGCCGTCGATCGTCACCTCGGAGTCGACGGCGTCGCGCGTCGTGCCGGCGACCGGCGACTCGACCAGGCGCTTCTCGCCGACGAGCGCATTGACCAACGACGACTTGCCGACGTTCGGCCGGCCGATCACCGCGACCCGCACCGGCCCGCCCTGCCACTCGATGACGCTCGAGACCGCCGCCTCCGGCTCCTCGGCCCTGACCGGCAGCGGCGCCGCGAGCAGGTCGGCCTCGCTCGCGAGCGGTGGGTCGAGGACGCTGACCACCAGGTCGCAGAGCGCCCCCACCTCGCGCCCGTGCTCGGCGCTCACCGGCAGCACCGACTCGAAGCCGAGGGCGTAGAAGTCGGCGAGGCGGTCCTCGTGGGCGCCGGTGTCGATCTTGTTGACCACGGCGACGACCTTCTTGGCGCCGCGGCGCAACAGCGCCGCGATGTCGCGATCGGTCGCTTGCAGGCCGGCGGCGCCGTCCAACACCAGGAGCACCAGGTCGGCCTCGTCGATCGCCAGCGTCGTCTGCTCCCGCACCGAGACCCAGAGCTCGTCGTCGGCGCGCGGCTCGAAGCCGCCGGTGTCGACCACCCGGAACACCCGACCCTCGTGCTCGCACTCGCCGAACAGCCGGTCGCGGGTGACGCCGGGGCGGTCGTCGACGAGGGCGGCGCGCTCACCGACCAGGCGGTTGAAGAGCGTCGACTTGCCGACGTTCGGGCGGCCGACGAGGGCGACGAGCGGCAGGTGCCCCTTCATGAGTCGCTCCCGCCGTAGCCCAGACGGCTGACGGCGCGGGCGTTCGTGCGCCAATCCTTGTCGACGTGCACCGTCAGGCGCAGGTACACCCGGGCGCCGAGCAACAGCTCGATCTGCCGGCGCGCCGCGGTGCTGATCGACTTGATCATCTGGCCCTTCTTGCCGACGACGATCCCCTTCTGCGAGTCGCGCTCGACGACGATCCGCCCGGTCAGGTGGCAGATGGGATCGGCGCCGCTCCCCCGGCCGTCGACGAACTCCTCGATCTCCACCGCGGTGCTGTGCGGCACCTCGTCGTGGGTCTTTGCCAAGAGCTGCTCCCGGACCAGCTCCGCCACTAGCACCCGCTCGGCCTCGTCGGTGATCATGTCGGGCGGAAACAGCGGCGGTCCGACCGGCAGCCGGCCCTTGAGCTCGCGCAGCAACGCCTCGAGCCCGTCGCCGGTCTTCGCCGAGATCGGCACCACCGGCGCGCCCTTCGAGGCTTCGGCGAACAGCGCCATCCACGGCAACAGCTCCTCTTTGCGCGCCAGCAGGTCGACCTTGTTGATCGCCACCACCATGGTGCCGCGCGCCGCCAGCTGCAACACCTCGCGGTCGGCGGGCTCGAGGTGGGCCGCGCCGCGGTGGAGCTCGAAGAGCGCCAGGCCCAGGTCCGCCTCGGCCGCGGCCATACCGGTCACCCGGCGCAGCGAGCGCCGCAGCGCGTCCCCGCCTTCGACCAGGCCGGGGGTGTCGACGAGCACCACCTGGGCGTCGTCGCTGTTGACGATCGCCCGCAGGCCGCGGCGGGTGGTCTGCGGCTTCGGCGAGACGATGGCGAGCTTCTGGCCGACCAGGGCGTTCACCAGGGTGGACTTGCCGACGTTCGGCCGGCCGACGAGGGCGACGAAGCCGGAGCGGAACTCGCTCATGTGCCTCCCAAAGCCGCGAGCGCGGCGCGCGCGCACGCCTGCTCGGCGTCCTTCTTGTTGGCGGCGGTCTTCTCCAGCCGCACGTCGCCGACGACGATGCCGCAGGTGTAGGTGCGCGCGTGATCCGGGCCGTGCACCCCGGTCACGGTGTAGGCCGGCGCCTGCAGCCGGCGGCGGTGGCAGAGCTCCTGGAGCGCGGTCTTGAAGTCCACCGGCGTCGTCGCGAGATCGATCGCGGCCTGGAGCGGCGCGGCGAAGCAGCGCTTGGCGGCGTCGTAGCCCCCGTCCATGAACACCGCGCCCGCCACCGCCTCGTAGGCGCCGGCCAGGATCCGGGAGGACAAGGCGCCGCCGTCTCGCCTCTGGCCCTCGCCCATCCGGAGCAGCGCTCCGAGATCGAGGCGCGTCGCCATCTCGGCCAGCGCCCGGCGCTCGACCACCTGCGCCCGCCGCACCGTCATCTCGCCCTCGGAGCCGTCGGCGCTGCCGTTGAACAACAGCTCGGCCGCGAGCAGGCCGAGCACCGCGTCGCCGACGAACTCGAGGCGCTCGTTCGCCGGACCGGCCTCGGGGTGCTCGTTGACGTAGGTCGAATGGGTGAGCGCCGCCTCCCCAAAGCGCCTGCTCTCGAACTCGCGTCCGAGCCGCTGTTCGAGGACGGTGACCGCGCTCTCGGGGCTCATGCGTGCACCGCCGGCGTCACTTCGACGTGCGAGCGGACCACGACGCCGCCGCCCAGGACCTCGTCGCCGTCGTAGACCACCGCCGCCTGGCCCGGCGCCGCCCGGGGCGTCGGCTCGACGAAGGTGACGATCGCGCGTCCCTTTTCGCCGAGGCGCACCCGCGCCGGCCGGGCGCGATCGCGATAGCGCTGCTGCACGCCGACCACCTGGTCGGGGCCGATCGCGCGCTCGCCCCACACGACGTCGGCGAGCTCGACGACGCGCACCAGCAGATCTTCCTGCCGCCCCACCCTGACCTCGCCCGACATGGCGTCGATCGCGGTGACGTACAGCGGCGTCGGCGCCGAGACCCCCAGGCCGTGGCGCTGGCCCAGCGTAAAGTGGTGGACGCCGTCGTGCCGGCCGAGCACCTTGCCGGCCGGGTCGAGGATCGGCCCGGGCCGGCCGCCGCCCGCGAGGCGCTCCACCGTCGCCGCGTAGCCGTCCGCGCCGACGAAGCAGATCTCCTGGCTCTCGATCTTCTCGGCCACCGGCAGCCCGAACCGCGCCGCGAGCGCCCGCACCTCGACCTTGGTGTAGCCACCCACCGGAAACAGGGCACGGTCGAGCACCGCCACCTGGCGGTAGAGAAAATAGGACTGGTCCTTGGCCGCGTCGCGGCCGCGGCGCAACGCGGTCCGGCCGTGAGAGTCGGTCTCGAGCCGTGCGTAGTGGCCGGTCGCGATCCGCGTCGCACCGAGGGCGCGGGCCCGCTCCCACAACAGCCCGAACTTGATGCGCTCGTTGCAGGCGATGCAGGGGTTCGGCGTCCGGCCGTCCTGGTAGGCGGCGACGAAGGGCAGGATGACCTCGCGGCCGAACGCCTCCTGGCAGTTCTGCACCTCGAAGGGGATCTGGAGGTGCAGGGCGACCCGCAGCGCGTCATTGAGGACGTCGGTGGTGCAGCAAACCCGGGCCTGGTGGTGCGCCGCGGTGTGGGTCTTCAGGGTCACGCCGATCACGTCGTGTCCCTGCTCCTTCAACAGCGCCGCCGCGGTCGACGAATCGACGCCGCCGCTCATCGCCACCACGATCCGCACGCGCTCTCCTCGACCCGGGGGTGGGCCCGCGGGCAGGCACACGTAGACGGTTCGCCGGCATCTGTCAACCGCGACCGCCGCCCACTTCTCCACACCCTATCCCCAACCCCCCCGGCCCGGCCCGGCAGGTCGAGATCCCCGGAAATACGAACGGTGAAACCACAACTAGCTTTCAGATTTCTGGCGTATGTCTATGTTTTATATCGATATTACAAACCACAGGATCGCTCGTCCGCCCCTGGGGCCGCGGCCAAAAGGCTCGACAGCAGGGATTCAGGGTCCGAGGGCAAGACGGGGGTCGGTGGCTGTGGACAAGGTGTGGGCAAGGGCCAAGAGCCTGGTTTCTTGGTTCAATGCCGGCCGGTGCAGGACCTCCCGGAGGAGGGCCTGGAGGATCCGGCCGACGGCCGGGCCGAAGAAGCCCGCCGCCTCGAGGTCGTGGCCGTCGACAGCGAGGGTCGCGAGGCTCAGGCACGGCTTTCGCGCCAGAGTGCGCCGCACCGCGGCAGGGAAGCGCTGCCAAGGGTCAGGGCGCAGGGCCGCGGCGAGGGCGGCGGCGCCGAGCGCCGCCTCGGGGCCGACCTCGGCGAGCCAGAGTCGGAGCGCGGCTCCAGTCGGGGGGCGGCGACCGAGGCGCTGGTAGCCTTTCGTTTGGCTCTCGATCGCGCGCGCGACGGCCGTTCCCGCCCGCCACCGGGTCGCGACGCCGGCGGCGGCGTGTGGCTCGAGCCGGGCGGCGGTTGCCCAGCCCGCCAAACGCAGCCAGGGATCGGGCGCGAGCCGATCGAGCCTCGCCACCGCCTTGAGCGGCGCCGGCTCGAGCTCGGCGGCGACCTCGCGGATGAGGCCGGAGTCGACGAGCAGCCGCACCGCGGGGGCGAGGGCCACGGCGCCGGCGAGCAGGCGCGCCATCTCGTCCCGGCGGCGCTCCCATGCGACCTGACGAAGGACTTCGACCGCGCCGGGGAGCGCGTCTTTGGTCGCTTTGTCGATTTCGAACCCGAGGACGGCCGCGAGGCGGATCGCGCGCAGCGACCGCAGGCCGTCTTCGGCGAAGCGCTGGCGCGGATCGCCGACCGCGCGCACTCGGCCGCGGCGCAGGTCCATCTCGCCCGAGAACGGATCGACGAACTCGTTCGTCGCGAGATCCGCGGCGATCGCGTTGATCGTGAAGTCGCGGCGCGCCAGGTCGGCCTCGAGGTCGTCGTGGAAGATCACGGTGGACGGACGCCTGCCGTCGAGGTACGGCCCTTCGCCGCGGAAGGTGGTCACCTCGACCGGCCCGTGGCCGGTGAGCACCATGATCGTGCCGTGCTTCTCCCCGGCCCGATTGACCCGCGGGAACAGGGTCGCGACGGCGGCGGGCCGCAGGTCGGTGGCGAGGTCCCAGTCGGGCGGCCGGCGGCCGAGCATCACGTCGCGCACCGCGCCGCCGACGATCACCGCGCGACCGCCGTGATCTTGAAGGCGGGCGAGGACACCTTGCACATGGGTCGGGAGCAGCCGGCGCAAGCGGCGGAGGACGTCGTGGCCCAGGGCGATCGAGCTCTCGGGCTTTGCCGATGTTGCCCGCCCCAATCTGGGGCGGGCCGAGAGCGGCGCCGAAGGCGACGCTCCGGGGTGGGGGTGGGGAGGACGGGCGCGAAGCGCCCGCCGGGAATCAAGAACGCGAGAAATCGATTGCCCGGTGTCGTGGCCGGTGCCCGTTTGACCTGTTGAATAGACCATGTTACGCCTCAAGCCACACTGTCCGGAGGGTAGCTCGATGCGCGCTCGGTTCCTAGCAGTAGCACTCCTGTTGGTACCGACCACGGCGTGGGGTCTTACGGTCGAGCCCGGATCGATCATCGGCAGCGCCGCGTTGGGCCCCGGCTTCCGGCTGGGCTCCGCGTTGGGCGCGTCCGGCGCCTACCTGTTGGTAAACGCGCAGGGCGAGTACGCGTTCGACAAGTCGCTCTCGGCGGTCGCGGGGCTGAACCTCGGCGTCTCCGGCAGCGTGCCGCTGCGCCTGCGTGCCGGCGCTCGCTACCGTCTCGCGGACCTCGACCTGCCGGTGTCGCCGTTCGCGCAGGCGCAGCTGTCGTTCGGTCGGATCTGGGACGTCATCGGCGCCAACCTCACGACGCTCGGCGCCTATCTCGGCGCCGGCGCCGACTATTTCTTGACCGCGAAGCTCTCGGTGGGTGGCCAGGTGGGCGTCGACCTGAGCACGACGATGGGCCAGCGACCGGCGTTCCTCGGGATGGTCGAGATCGTCGCCTTCGGCAGCTACGTCTTCTGAGCCGGCGGGCGCCTGATGACGGCGCTGCCGCTGCAGAACCCCTTCGATGACGTCTTGCGGGGACCGACGCCGTGCCTGGCGTTGGCGCCGATGCACGACGTCACCGACCTGCGCTTCTGGCGCTTGATCTGCCGCTATGGCGGCGCGGATCTGTACTTCACCGAGTACATCCGGGTGCACGGCACCTCGAAGCCCCGGACGTCGATCCTGCGGGCGATCGACGACAACCCGACCGGCCGGCCGGTCATCGCCCAGCTGATCGGCAACGACGCCGCGGCGCTGGTGCGCACCGCCCGGGAGCTCCAGCAAAGACCGATCGTCGGCATCGACTTCAACCTCGGCTGCCCGGCGCCGATCGTCTACCGCAAGCGCGCGGGCGGGGGGTTGTTGCGCGATCCGAGCCGCATCGACCACCTGCTCGGCGCGCTGCGCGCCGCGGTGTCGATCAAGCTGTCGGTGAAGACCCGCCTCGGCTTCGACTCTCCCGCGGAGCTCGAGCCGTTGCTCGCGATCCTGGCGCGGCACTCGCTCGACCTCGTGACCGTGCACGGCCGGACGGTCGCCGACTGCTACCATGGTCAGGTGCGTTACGATCGCATCGCGCAGGCGGTGTCGAGCCTGGCGTGCCCGGTGCTGGCGAACGGCGACATCGACTCGGCCGCGAAGGCGGCGGCGGTGCTGGCGCGCACCGGGGCGCGCGGGGTGATGATCGGCCGGGCGGCGATCCGCAACCCGTGGATCTTCGACCAGATCCGCGCGCACCGAGAGGCACGCCCCGCCCCGGTGCCGGTCGGCCGCGACCTGCTCGCCTATCTCGAGGATCTCTACGAGGCCTCGTCGCTGAGCACGCTGCCGGAGGCGAAACGCGTACAGATCGTGAAGCGGGCGATGGGCTACGTCGGCCCGGGGGTCGACGCCGACGGCAGCTTCTGGCGCGAGGTGCGCCGGGCCCGGACCCACGCCGAGATGTTCGACGCCTGCCGGCGAGCCTTGAGCCACGACCGGCCGATGGCGTTGGTGCCGGTGCAGGGCTTGGCGCCCCCGACAGGAGTCGAACCTGTGGCAGACCGGGATTAGGAATCCCGCGCTCTATCCAACTGAGCTACGGGGGCGCCTGCTGCGCTTCGACCTTAGGGCACGCGATCTTCACGGTCAATAGCTGAGCAGGGAGAACACCGGCAGGCCGCGGAGCCGCTCGCGGCCGCCGAGCGCCGTGAGCTCGATGACGAACGCCAGCTCCACGAGCGTCGCCCCCGCCATGCCGACGAGCTCGGCGGCGGCCTTCGCGGTGCCCCCGGTCGCGATCAGATCGTCCAGCACCACCACCTGGTCGGCGGCCGCGAGCGCGTCTTGGTGCACGTGCAACGTGTCCTGGCCGTACTCGAGCGCGTAGGTCGCCTTGTAGGTCGGCCGCGGCAGCTTGCCGGGCTTGCGCAAGATCACGAAGCCGCAGCCGAGCACGTACGCCACCGCCGACGCGAACACGAAGCCGCGGCTCTCGATGCCGGCGATCTTGGTCACGCCCCGATCCGCGTAGCGGCCGGCGAGCGCGTCGATGACCTGCCGAAAGGCCGCGGCGTCACCGAGCACCGGGGTGATGTCTCGGAACAGGATCCCCTTCTTGGGGAAATCGGGGACGTCACGAACGAGCGCGCGTACGAGGTCCATGGGCGACGACCCTACCCGTCTACGACCGGCCGAGTAAAGCGCCGTTGTCCTTTGCCCGCCCTGTTCGCGTATACTCTGCCGATGCCCGGCAATCGCCGCCGCCCGCGACGCAAGGTCCTCAAAGGCCTCGACAAGAGCGTCGTCGGCACCCTGAAGAAGCTCGGGCTCTCCGAGGTCGCGAAGCGGGTCCGGATCTCCGCGGCGTGGGGGCAAGCCGTCGGCCCCGAGCTCGCGGCGCGCACCGAGCCCCAGAGCCTGAGCCGCGGCGTCCTCGTGGTCCGCGCCACCAGCGCCGCGTGGCAAAACGAGCTCACCTTCCTGAAGCACGACATCCTCAGCCGCTTGAACCAGGTGCTGGGAAGAGAAGGCGCGGTCCGCGAGCTGCGGGTCGTCGGCGGCAGCCTCCGCACCCGCCCGAAGCCCGAGGAGCGTCCGGTCTGGCTCGACCAGGCGCCCACCGCGGACGACCGCGCGGTCGCCGCCGACGCGTCGCTGCCGCTCAAAGATCGGGACATGAAGGCGGCCTTCGAGCGCATCGTGCTCCTCGATCGCCGCGCCCGCCGCGCCCGAAACCGCTCATAGCTACTCCCTGAGCCAGCCGCGCACCTCGGCGGCGTACTCCCGACCGACCCCGGCGTGCACCACGATCGGCGCTTCGCTCGTGACCTCGCGCGCCGATGCCCTCTGCCGCGCCGCCTGCCACACCGCCAACCGCGACGCGCTCCCGGCCCTCGAGCAGACCGGCCGCACTCGTTCGAGCCCAGCGTCATCGGCAGCGAGCGCCCGTCGCACCTCGCCGAGGCGTGCCGTCGGCACGATGGCGCTCATCCGCCCGCGTAAATCGAGCGCCCGCATCCCGGCGCTGATGAAGTCCGCGAGCGTGCCGTGGGTCTCGTAGCGGCCGGTCGCGCGACCCGGCTCGGGGGGACGGCGGCCGTGCGCGGCGCGAAAGTACGGCGGGTTGAAGACCACCGCGTCGAAGACCCCTAGATCGAGCGTCCGCAGATCGCCGGTGCGGACCTGCATCGCCGCCTCGAGCCGGTTGTCGACGACGTTCTTCGCCGCGAGCTCTGCGAGCTCCGGCTGCACCTCCACCGCGGTCACCTCAAGGGCCTTGCCCATCTTCAAGAGCAGCAGCCCGACGACGCCGCAGCCCGCGCCCAGGTCCAACACCCGCCTCGCCGGCAGCACGAAGCCGGCGAGCAGCACTGGATCGAGGTTGGTGCGATAGCCGTGGCCGCGCGCCGGCTGCCACAACACCAGATCGCCACCGAGCAAGGTATCGCGACTCGGCGGCGCGGCCACGCTCAACGGCGCGCCCCGGCGCCCGCGGTCCTGAGCCTCGGCGTGTAGCCGACCAGGCGCGCCAGCTCCGAGGCCGCCACCGCGCCCGGCCGCCGTACCTCGAGGGCGCCGCTCGCGGTCACCGCGACGACCGTCGACGGCAGCCCGCCCTGACACGGCCCGGCGTCGATCACCAAGTCCACCTGACGCACCAGCTCCGGATCGAGCTCGTCGGTGCGCGCCGCGGCCGGACGGCCGCCGAGGTTGGCGCTGGTCGCGGTGATCACTCCGCCCGCGAGCGCCGCGAGCTCGCGCGCCAGCGTGTGGCCGCACACCCGCACCCCGATGTCACGGCCGCTGCCGAGCAGGGCCTCGGGCCAATTCCCGGCCGGCGTGATCGCGACCGTGAGCGGGCCGGGCCAGAAGGCGCGCACCACCTGCTCGAGCGCCGCCGGGACCGGGCCGATCCTCTCGACGTCGGCGCGGCTCGCGGCGATCACCGGGATCGGCTTCGTGGCCTCGCGCGCCTTCAACAGCACCAGCCGCCTTATCGCCTCGTCATCGGTCGCCTTGACCGCGAGGCCGTAGAAGGTCTCGGTGGGGAACACCACCAGGCCGTGGCGCTCGAACGCCGCCGCCGCCGCCCGCAGCACCGCGCGCCGTCCGTCGGCCTTGAGCCGGACCCAGGGCGTGCTCCGTCCGCGAGTATCGCCGGTCAACGCTCCCATCGCCTGACGCTTATCAGCCAAACCCGGTCTTCGACAATGGGGTTGCCTGAAGCGCCGCGCTCATCTACGTAGTCGACCAGCCGAGCCACACGGAAGAGGATCAGCAATGACGAACGCGCCCGAGCCCGAGTTCGATCCCGATGCCCCGGCCGCCGCGGCCTCGGGGCTCTTCGGCCTCAACGCCCACGCCGACACCGCTCGGGTCGTGATCGTGCCGGTGCCGTTCGACGCCACCACCAGCTACCGCCGCGGCACCAGCGACGGCCCGGCGGCGATCCTCGCCGCCAGCCATCAAGTGGATCTCTACGACGCCGAGCTCGGCGCGGTGCACGCCGCCGGGATCGCGATGCTCGAGGAGGCCACCCAGACCCGGCACCTGAACGACATCGCCAGGAAGCTCGCGCTCGCGGCCCGCGAGGACGGCGACGACAGCCAGACGGCGGTCGAGGAGCTCAACCGTATCGGCGACCGCCTGCAGCAGTCGGTGCAGGAGACCGTCGACGCGCTCTTGGCGCGCGGTCAGATCGTCGGCACCGTCGGCGGCGAGCACTCGGTGGCCTACGGCGCCATCTGCGCCCATCTGGCGCGCTACCCGGAGATGGGGGTCTTGCACGTCGACGCCCACGCCGACCTGCGCGCCGCCTACGAGGGCTTCACCTGGTCGCACGCCTCGGTGATGCGCAACGTCCTCGATCGAAGCGCCTTGAAGAAGCTGGTGCAGGTCGGGATCCGCGACTTCGGCCGCGGCGAGATCGCCCACATCCAGGCCAACCCCGATCGGGTCAAGACCTTCTTCGACGCCGATCTCGGGCGCCGTCAGCTGTCGGGGACGTCGTTTGCCGCGCTCGCGGACGAGATCGTCGGTCACTTGCCCGAAGAGGTCTACATCTCCTTCGACGTCGACGGCCTCGACCCGACCCTCTGTCCCAACACCGGCACCCCGGTGCCGGGCGGCCTGTCGTTTCGCGAGGCCTGCCTGCTGTTCGAGACCGTGACCAACTCCGGCCGGCGGATCGTCGGCTTCGACCTCACCGAGGTCGCGCCGGGCGAGGGGGCCTTCGACGACTCGTGGGACGCGAACGTCGGCGCGCGCCTGCTCTACAAGCTCTGCGGTCGCGCCCAGATCCGCGCTGCTTGTCCGCCCGCCACGCCGGCAGTAGGTTGAATGTTCGGGCGACGGCCGACGTCCATCATCCTTCGCCCCTGGAGGTCTCCCATGCAGCGCTCTCTCTCGTCGATGATCACCCTCGTGGCCCTGCTCGCCCTGCCGATCGACGCGTCCGCCAACGCCAGCGGCGTCGGTCTCGGCGTCGCCGCCGGCGCCGATATCCAACACGGCAAGGTCCAGAAGAACAAGGCGAACTTCGCCTGGGGCTTCTTCGTCGACATCCCGGTCGCCGCCAACTTCTACATCACGCCGCAGACGACGGTGTACGAGATGAAGCGGAGCACCGACAAGGAGGCGCTCACCGACGTCGATCTGAACTTCAAGTTCCTCGTGCCCCTCGGCTTCGCGACCCTCGGCGCCGGCCTCACCGCCGGCCTCACCACCGGGCTCGGCGACTACCTCGGACACTACGGCGCCCTGGGCTACTTCGCGTTGAACCTGGTCTCCAACCTCGACGCCTTCGCGATGGTGCAGTTCAAGCGCCTCGCCTACGGCGGCGACAACATCGACAACTACCACGGCTATCTCGGCGGGATCTGGCGCTTCTAAGCGGGCGCCTGCGCGCCGCCGATCGCCTCCAAGACGGTCGGCAAGACCTCGCCCGCCTTGCCCAAGACCTGCAGGTCGAAGAGCTCGGCGTTCGCCGACGGCTCGAGGTTGACCTCGGCGGTGAGCCCGCCTTGGGCCTTGACCGCGGCGACGAACCCGGCCGCCGGATAGACCGTGCCGCTCGTGCCGATGCTCAGGAAGGTCGCGCCGGCGAGCGCCGCCGGGATCGCGTCATCGAGGAAGAACGGCACCTCCCCGAACCAGACGATGTGCGGCCGCAGCTGTCCCTGACACGCCGCGCACCGATCCCCGAGGCGCAGCGCCGCGGTCCAGGGGACGACCGCGGCACACCGGACGCAGCGGACGTTCTTCAGCTCGCCGTGCATGTGCAACAGCCGCCGGCTGCCGGCGCGCTCGTGCAGGTCGTCGACGTTCTGGGTGATGAGGGTGAAGCGCTCCTCGAGCCGCCGCTCGAGCGCGGCGAGGGCGACGTGGCCGGCGTTCGGATGGACCTCCGAGAGCTTCGCGCGCCGCATGTTGTAGAACTCGAGGACACGCTCGGGGTGGGCCCGAAAGGCCTCGGGCGTCGCCAGCTCCTCGAGGCGGTACTGCTGCCAGAGGCCGCCCGGATCGCGAAAGGTCTTGAGGCCGCTCTCCGCCGAGATCCCGGCGCCGGTCAACACCGCCAGTCGGCCGCTGCCGCCGAGCGCCTCGGCGATCATCAATCCGGCCTGTCGCGGCGACAGCCCCACGGGAAGGCTCAGTAGGCGTGCTCGAAGAGCACGACGCGCACCGTCCGCACCAGGATGCGCAGGTCCAAGAGCAGCGACCAGTTCTCGAGGTAGTCGATGTCGAGCTTCACCATCTCCTCGAACGACACCTGGTTGCGCCCCGACACCTGCCACAGCCCGGTGATCCCCGGCGGCGCCTCGAAGCGCCGCCGATGCCACTCGCGATAGACCTCGACCTCGTAGGGCAGCGCCGGCCGCGGCCCGATCAGGCTCATCTCGCCGCCGAGGACGTTGAACAGCTGCGGCAGCTCGTCGATGGAGTACTTGCGGATGAACCTGCCGACCTTGAACACCCGCGGATCGTCGGTGATCTTGTGGACCTTGCGCACCCCGGCCTCGGTGTGCGCCTTGTTCTCGATGATCCACTTGCGGGTGTACTCGCGGTGGATGGCGTCGTCGTTGTTCCGGTGCATCGAGCGGAACTTGTAGAACGGGAACGCCCGGCCGTGGTAGCCGATCCGCTGTTGTACGTAGAAGATCGGGCCCTTGGAGCTGAGCTTGATGGCGAGTGCTACCACCGCCATCAGCGGCGACGCCAGCAGGATCAAGGCCAGCGACAGGGCGATGTCGAACAGGCGCTTGACCGCCCAGTTGAAGCCGACGATGTTGCTGCGCCGCATCCCGACCAGCGGAATACCGTCCACCAGATCGACCCGGGCCCGATCGAGCAACAGCTCGTGCACCGCCGGGATCATGTTCCAGCTCACCTGGTGCCGCAGGCAGGCCTCGATCGAGTCGAGCACCACGTCCTCCGGCAGGTGACGCTCGACGAGCACCAGGGCCTCGAACTTCTGGCTCCGGCACAGCTCCTCGATGTCGCGCACGTGGCCCAACAGCGGCAGCTCCGCCGCCGCCTCGGCGTCGGCGTCCGGGGTGATCGGGGAGACCCCGGTCGTCGCCACCACCCCGACGACGTCGTAGTAGTCGCGCTCCCGCAACAACGCCTTCAAGAGGCTATTGCCGATCTTGCTCCTGCCGAGGATGGCGACCCGCGGCCGCCCACCGAAGCGCCGCAGCACCCGCCGCCGCACCGCGCGAAACAGGAGCCGACCGCCGATCACGGTCAGGAGCACGAGCGGGATCAGAAAGCCGATCATGCCGCGGGAGTACGAGAAGCCGCGGTAGAAGAAGGTCACGCTCAGGACCGCGAGGAACGCCACCAAGGTGGCGCGCACCACCGCCGCCACCTCCTCGAAGGCGCTCTGCCGCGCCCGATAGCTGCCGAACATCGCCCCGGCGACCAGCCAGACGAGGGCGACGAACGGAAACGCCACGAAGATCCGCTCCCAGGGAGCGGGGCCGCCCTTGGCAAAGGGCAACAGCGAGCCGTAGCGCAGGTAGATGGCGCCGTTCAGCGCCACGAAGAACGCGACCATGTCGAGAACGAAGAGCCAGAGCTTCTGCTCGTAGTCGCCGCGCTCCATCATGGGTCACAGCTTGATCGGCACCCCGCCCTGCTCCAGGCTCTTTTGCGCCGCCGCCAGCGCCTCCACGACCCGCAGACCCATCAGGCCGTCGCTCTTCGGGGTGGTGCCGTCGCTGATCGCCTTCAGGAAGTCGCCGGCCTCGAGCGCCAGCGGCTCCGACTGCGCGAGCTTCGGGCTCCAGATGTCGCCGGTGCGGTACGACAGCTGGAACTCGCCGAAGGTCTCCGGGTCCTTGAAGTCGACGCCGCGGTCGAAGATCTTCACCTTCTCGATCGCCTCGGTGTCGTCGTAGACCGCCATCTTCTTGTCGCCGACGATCGCGGTGCGCCGCAGCTTCGACGGCGCCAGCCAGCTGACCTCGAGGTGGGCGATGGTCCCCGACGGGAACTCGGCGGAGATGAAGGCCACGTCGTGGATCCCGGAGACCACGAACGCCTTGCCGGTCGCGGTGATGACCGACGGCCGCTCGCCCAGCCAATAGAACAGGATCGAGAAGTCGTGCGGCGCCAGGTCCCAGATGACCGAGACGTCCTTCTGGTGCAGCCCGAGGTTCACCCGCATCGTGGTGACGAAGAAGATCCGGCCGAGCTCGCCCTTGGCGATCAGATCCTTCACCTTCAAGACCGGCGGGCTGTAGAGGAAGGTGTGGCCGACCATCAGGGTGCGCTTCGCCGCCTCGGCGCGGCTCACCAGATCTTTGGCGTGCTCCGCCGACGACGCCAGCGGCTTCTCGACGAACACGTGCTTGCCGCGCTCCAGCGCCCGGCGCGCCAGCTCGTAGTGCGTCGACACCGGCGTCGCCAACACCACGCCGTCGACGTTGGACTTCAGCACCTCGTCATAGCTCTCGGTGTACTTCAGCCCCGGGAAGCGGGTGCGCATCTGATCGAGGCGGGCCTTGGACTGGTCGCAGACCCACAGCTCGGTGCAGTCTTTGTGGCCCTGGAAATTGCGGACGAGGTTGGGGCCCCAGTAGCCCGCCCCGACGACGGCGATGCGCGGCATGTCTTTAGCTCCCGGCCTTCACGTGTTCTTTGACGACCTTCACGACCTGGTCCACCTGCGCCTCGGTGATCCCGGGGAACATCGGCAGGCTGACGCAACGCGCGGTCACCTGCTCCGCCACCTTGAAGTCGCCCTGCTTGTGGCCGAGCGCCTTGTACGCCGGCTGCAGGTGCAAGGGCACCGCGTAGTGCACGCCGCAGCCGACGCCCTGCGCGGCAGCGTGCTCGAGGAAGCGATCGCGCTCCGGCACCTGGAGGGCGTAGATGTGGTAGATGTGGGACCGCAGGGCGCCGACCTTCGGCGTCACGACGCCCTTGACGTCCTTGAGGCGGGCCTCGTACCAGCCGGCGGCGACCGCGCGCTCTTTGTTCCACGCCGCGAGGTGCTTGAGCTTGATGGTCAGCGCCGCCGCCTGGATGGCGTCCAAACGCGAGTTGACGCCCGGCTCGCCGTGCAGCTGCTTGGTCTGCCGGCCGTGATCGGCCACCCGCCGCAGGTGATCGATGCGGGCGTCGTCGGAGCCGGTGACCGCGCCGCCGTCGCCGAAGGCGCCGAGGTTCTTGCCGGGATAGAACGAGAACCCGGCGAGCACCCCGAACGAGCCGGTGACCTTGCCCTGGTAGGTCGCGCCGTGCGACTGGGCGCAGTCCTCGACCACGTGCCAGCCGTGCTGCTTCGCGGTGGCGAGGATCGGGGCCATGTCCGCCGGCTGCCCGTAGAGGTGCACCGGCATCACCGCCTTGACCCCGGTCTTGTCGACCGCGGCGAGGGCCTTCGGATCGAGGGTGTAGGTGATCGGATCGATGTCGACGAAGCGCGGCGTCGCGCCCACCATGCTGACCGCCTCGGCGGTGGCGATGAAGGTGTGCGCCGGGACGATGACCACGTCGCCCCTCGAGACCCCGAGCACCCGGAGCGCCAGCATCAGGGCGTCGGTGCCGTTCGCGACCCCGACCGCGTGCGCGCTGCCGACGAACTTGGCGAACGCCTTCTCGAACTCGGCGACCGGGGCGCCGCCGATGAACTTGCCCTCGGCGATGAGGCCGCCGATGACCTGGTTCAGCTCGTTGAGCAGCGGCCGGTGTTGTTGCGGAAGATCCAAGAATGGGACGGGTGCTGACATCGAAGCTCCACCTTGATGAGTGTGTCCTTCCCCGCGGGCCACGGCGCCGAAGGGTGTCGGGAACCTAGCAAATTCGAACCGCGACGCCAATTTCAAAAGACCCCGAGCGCTAGTAGGCGTTCGGGGACAAGAAGCCTCCAAACACGGTGCGGAACAGGATGCGCAAGTCGAGGAGCAGCGACCAGTTCTCGATGTAGTACAGATCGAGCTCGATGCGCTTCGCGATGCTGGTGTCGCCGCGCATCCCGTGCACCTGCGCCCAACCCGTCATCCCGGCCTTGATCTTGTGCCGCAACGCGTAGCGCGGAATGTCGCGCTTGAAGGTCTCGATGAAGCACGGGCGCTCCGGCCGCGGCCCCACCAGGCTCATGTCGCCCTTCATCACGTTCCAGAGCTGCGGCAGCTCGTCGATCGACAGGCGGCGCAACAGCGAGCCGAGCCGGGTGCGGCGCGGGTCGTCGGGGCTCGTCATCTGCACGCCGTCGGCCTCGGCGTTGACCCGCATGGTGCGGAGCTTGAACATCTGGAACTTGCGGCCGTCCATCCCGACCCGCTCCTGGACGTAGAACACCGGCCCGGGGCTCGTGAGCTTGATGAACAGCGCGGTGAGCGTGACGAGCGGCGTCACCAACACCAGGCCGATGCCGGTCACCACGATGTCGAAGGTCCGCTTCGCGACCAGGTTCCAGCCGACGAGGGGCGTCGCCTGCAGGTTGATGATCGGCAGCCCGGCGAACTCTTCGACGCTGCCGCACAGCGTCATGTACTGGTAGAAGTCGGGGATCACCCGCACGTCGACCGGCTCCTGCGACAAGACGGTCATGATCTCCTTCAACGCCCCGAGCTTGTCGATCGGCAGCGCCACGATCACCTGGTCCACCGCGTGCTCGGCGAGGATGCGGTGCAAGTCGCTGACCTTTCCAAAAACAGGGAGGTTTCCGATCTTGGTCTTGGCGCGCTCGGTGTTCGGCGCCACCACGCCGACCGCCCGCATCCCCAACGACCCTTGCTGCCGGATCAGGCTCGCGACCCGCCGCGCCAGGTCCCCGGTGCCGACGATGATCACGTGCCGGAGGTTGTAACCCCGGGAGCGCACCGACCCCAGCGCCACCCGGCTCGCCACCCGAGCCAGCCCGACGACGAGCACCGACAACAGCGCCCACAAGACCAGGATGCCGCGCGAAAAGCGCTCGTCGCGGCTGAAGTAGGCCAACGTCACGAGCACCATGAACGCGATGAACGACGTCCGCGAGACGTCGAAGAACTCCGCCGCGACCCCCCGCGACCGCCGGCTCACGTACAGCCCGGCCATCCAACCCATCGCCGGCCACACCATCATCAGCATCAAGCCGACCCAGATGGCCTCCTGCCGCGGCGTCACGGTGCCGAACGGCAACAGCCCCGGGAACGAGAACCGCCCGAGATACGCGAGGTAGAAGCTCACGCCCACGAGGACGGCGTCGCGCAACACCTGCAGCGATTGGAAGAACCTGTGGTGCCTTCTCAACATCTTTATCAGCGCCCCCGCGGCCGAAGTGCAAAAAACACGCCCCAGCCGCGAAGGACGGCTGCCTGTAGCACGTTTGCGGCAACGTTGATAGGTGGCGCCGGAAAACATGACGGTTATCATGGCGTTCAGGCGTCTTTCTCGACCGGTTCTCGGTGCGTGCTGCGGCACGGTTGGCCGGCGGTGGCACGGTCGTTTGCCCGGCGCGCTTGGGAGCGCGACACGGATGTCGGGGCGGAGAAAAGCTTGCGGGCGCGGTCGGATCAGCCGGCCGGCTGCGATGGCTTTTCAGGGGTCGGGGCCGAGCCCCTGGCGTACTGATCGAGGATCGCGGTAAAGCCGGCGACGAACCGGTCGGAGGAGAAGCGACGCGCGTGCGCCAGGAGCACGTCGCGGGCGAAGGCCCCCTCGGCCTCCAAGACCTCGAAGCGCCGCACCGCGTCATCAATCGCCGCGAGGGACGGTTCGCGGAAGAAGACGCCGGTCGGGGTCTTGCCGAAGGCCTTGACGGTCTCGAGGGCCCCGCCCTCCTGCAGCGCGATCACCGGGCAGCCGGTGGCCATGGCCTCGACCGGCACGATGCCGAAGTCTTCGACGCCGCAGAACAACAGCGCCCGGGCGCCGGCGTACGCCTGCCGCAGCTCCGCCGGTCCCAGCGAGCCCACGAAGCGGACCGTGGGGCCGGCCATCGCCCGGAGGCGGGGGAGCTCGGGGCCGTCGCCGACCACGGTGAGGTCGAGCAGGCTGCGGGTGGCGAGGGCCACCGCGAGGTCGACGCGCTTGTAGGCGACGAGGGCGCTGACCACCAGGAAACCGCGCCGCGCGACACGCCGCGCCCGAGCGAAGTAGTCGACGTCGACCGGCGGGTAAACGACGTCGGCGTTGCGGCCCCACACGCGCTTGATGCGGCCGGCGACGAACTCGGAGTTGGCGATGAGGCGCGTCGGCCGCCGGCTGCTCGTGACGTCCCAGTGGCGCAACGGCGCGGTCAACAGCCGCACCGGGGGCTCGAGCAGGTGGCGGCCCGGGATCTGGGGCAGGTACTCGGCGAGCTGATCCCAGAGGTAGCGCATCGGCGTGTGGATGTAAGCCAGGTGCACCTGCCCGGTTCGGAGTCGAACGCCCTTGGCGACGCAGTGGCTGGTAGAGAGGATCAGGTCGAAGGCCTTCAGATCGAAGGTCTCGATGGCCGCCGCAAACAGCGGCAGGTACGGGCGGAAAGTGTGGGGCACGCCGGGCAACGACTGGATGAAGCTGGTGCGGATCGGGTGCGCCTCGATCTCGGGGTCCGCCGACCCCTTGGCGTGGACCAGGGTGTAGATCGGCGCCTCGGGAAACAAGCGCGCCAGCTGCAACAGGACGTGCTCGCCGCCGCGCTGCGCCACGAGCCAGTCGTGGACCAACGCCACCTTCCCGTGCGACCGGGCTTCGCCCGCCGCGGACCTGGGACGTGCTCTCGACGTGACTCAACCCTCCTCAGGCTCGGTGGCAAGGCGCGCGAGGGTCGCCCCGACGAGCAAGCTGAACGCCAGGGCCACAGGCTTGTGGAAGAGCACGTCGTGAGTCAAGCCCACGACGAACAACGCCGTGACTCCGAACAGCCCCGCCCCCGCCGTCACGCGCAGCGCCCGGTCTCCGCCACGCCGCCACAGCGCCGCGATGCAGCCGAGGATCACCTGCAGCCAGGCCATCGCGTAAGCGACGAGCCCGATCGGTCCGGCCTCCGCCCAGGCCGCGAACAGGATGTTGTGCGGGTAGGTGCGGATGTCGAAGTGGGGGTCCTCGGCGTCGTAGTAACGGTTGACCACCGCGGGGTAGTTCGACAGCCCGACGCCGAGCGGATGGTCGGCGATGATCCGAACCCCCTGCGACCAGATGAGGGCCCGCACCGCCTTGGCCTCGCTGCCGCCGATCGACGCCAGCCGGCCGCGGACGCTGGGGATGCTCAGCATCAGGATCCCGGCGACGACCGCGAGCCCGAGCCCCGCGACCTTGTAGCGCCGCGGTGCAAAGACCAAGGTCGCGACCATCGCCACCGCGGCGGCGAGCAACGCGCCGCGGGTGTAGGTGAACATGAGGGTGCAGGCGTAGAGGCCGAGGAGCACCAGCTCCGCGACCCGCCGCCTCGCGCTCAACGCCCCGAAGAGCTGCCGCGACCACAAGACGCCGATGCCCAGGAGCAGCACGTGGGCCATCTTCAAACGATGGAAGTAGAACCCACCGGCGGCGGTGCGCTCGAAGTCGCCGGGGATCCGCCCCTGGCTCGCGACCGTGGACGCGACCCGCGCGATCGACTCGCCCGGGCGGACGTTGAAGGCGAACTGCAGCAGCGCGAAGACGCAGGCGACGGCGAGCGTGAGCACGAAGGCCGCGGTCGCAAGCGCCAGCCACCGGGGCGGCAGCGCCCGGACCGCGATCAGCACCAACGGCAGCGCCAACAGCGGCACCAGGATCCCGAGCTCCGAGGCGCGATGCAGCCCCTCGTGCCCCAGAGCGACCGCCACGAGGCCGGCCGCGAGCCAGACGCCAAACGCCAACAGCGTCCGGCCCGCGACCCCCGCGACACAAGGCGCGAGCTCGAGCTCGCGACGCCGGGCGACGGTCGCCAATGCCAAGGCCGCGGTGGCGAACACCCCGACCCCCTCGCCGATCGGCACCGCGACCGCGAGCAGCACCAGCGCTGCGCCATGGCTGCGCTCTCGGGTCATGGTCCGCCCCCGTCCGCCGGCGGCAAAGCCTCGATGCTGGCCACCGAGTACTCCCCCATCAGCTCCAGTCGGGACAGCCGGGCGCGCGACAGCTCCCGAGGCGTGAGCGCCGCCACCGTCCACTCGCCGTCGCACCCCGAGCGCGGCAGCGGCGCGAAGACGTGGCCGGGCTCGGGGCCCGGGTCGGCGCAGCCGTACGACAGGATCGGCCCGTCGATCGTCACCAGGTTGATCGCGAAGCCGCGGCGCGCCCGAAACCACAGCTTGAGCACCGCCGGCATCTCGCCGGCCGGCGGCGGCGGCAGCTGCATGCCGGAGGCGAGGACGTACTTCGTCAGACTGGTGGCGACCCGGCGCGCCAACACCGGGTCGACGAAGGTCACGATCTGGCCGGGCGCCCCGACCGGTTGCAGGCCCGAGCGTCGCGGCGCCACGACGCGCGCGAAGTCGAGGCTCTCGTTCCACGCCTGCCAGGCGCGCGGCGGATCCACCGGCCGACCGAGCCACACCGCCGCCAACGGGTCGCTCGCGTCCGCGAGGCTCGCGGCCTCCCGCCCGCGGTTGCGCTCCAGCATCGCCTGGACCCCGTCGCGGCGCGCCCACCGGTCGCCGGCGGCGGCGGCTTCCAGATAGGCTGCGGCGGCGGCCTCGATCCGACCCGCCCCCGCCAAGACGTCCGCCCGCAGGCGCAGCAGCTCGGCGCGGATCGACGGCGACGGCGCGGGTCGTAATCGACAGGCACGCGGTGCGCCATCGAGCGCACAGCGGCTCTCGTGCCACAGACGCTCGGCCGCCACCTCGGGCCAGAGCCCGAGCATCTCGCACACCAGCTCGCCGAGCTGCACCGTGCCATCCCACGCCGGCGGCAGCGCGCTTTCGACGTGTCGCCGCGGACACCAGCGCCTGAGGCTGTCGGGATCGGCGTTGGCGTGCAGCCCCAGCGCCACGGTCGCGAGCCCGGCGTCCCCGAAGCCGGCGGCGCGCAACGCCTCCAGATCGCCCTGGGGGTCCGTCGCCGCCAGGCTCGGCGCCGAGGCCGGGAAGGCCGCGAGGCGGGCGGCGTGTCGGCGCCACGCCGGGATCGCCGCGTCCGACTCGGACCGCAGACCACCGACGAGCGCCGCGACGGCGACCAGGAGCGCAACCCCGCGCTTGGCGGCGGCGCGCGCCGCACCCCCGGTTTCGCGCTGCAGCTTGGTGGCGACGAGCCAGAAACCCGCCCCGAGGACCAGCCCGAAGCTCAACCGTCCCAAGGTGAGGGCATCGGCCTGCCGGCTCGAGCGCTGCAACACCGCGACCCCGAGGCCGATGGCGACGGCCACCGCGGCCGTGGACGACAGCCAGAGCGCGCGCCGCGACGGCGGCTCGGCGAGCTGCAGCAGGAGGAGCGCCACGCCGCCCGCCGCCACCCCACCCCACGACCACGCCGACGCCGCCGCCCCGAGGTAGACGACGACGCCACCGACCGCCGCGAGCCACCCCCACGCGAGCGTGAACGGCAGCGCCGCCGCAGCGACCAGGGCCGCGCCCGCGAGACACCACGCGGCGGGCGGCGCCGGTCCGACCGCGAGCGGCACGAGGAAAGGCGCCGCGGCCCCGACGAGGAGCCATGTGTGACGGCGGCTCACCGGCCGGTTGGGCATACGTCCCTATAGAGCCGAGCGAGTTGGGCCGCAACAGACTCCCAGGAGCGCGGCTCGACCCGGGCCCGCGCCGTCTTGCCCAATCGTTCGCGCGCCGCCGGGTCTGCCGCGAGCTCGGCGAAGGTCGCGGCCATGGTCCGCGGGGCGCCGATCGGCACCAGTCGCCCCGCCTCGCCGTCCTCGCCGAGCACCTCGGTGGCGCCCGCGGTCGCGGTCGCGACGCACGGGAGCCCGGTCGCCATCGCCTCGAGGAGCGCGATCGGCTCCCCTTCCCAGCGGGAGCTGAGCGCGAAGACGTCGAACGCCTGGAGCACCGCGGCGACGTCGTCGCGGGCGCCGAGGAACTGGATCCGGGCGCCGGCCGCCGCCGCCCTGGCCTCGAGGCCGCGCCGCAGCGGCCCGTCACCGACGATCACCAGGCTCACGGGCTCGCACTGCAGCACCGCGTCGACGAGGTCGTGCACCGCCTTCTGCGGCACCAACCGCGCGACCGTCCCGACCACGACCGCGCTCTCTGCCAAGCCGAGCCGCGCCTTCGCCTGCCGCCGGTCCCCAGGCTTGAAGCGATCCAGCGCCACGGCGTTGGGGATGTGCCGGCCGGCGCCCGGAGGCACGTAGCCTCTCAGGGTCAGGTCGTTGAGGTCCGCGGCCGACACCGACACCACGAAGCGCGCCCGCCGGCAGGCGAGGGCTTCGGCGGCGAGCAGCACGGCGCGCCGCGCGCGGCTGACGTCCTGGCGATAGCTCAGGCCGTGGACCGTGTAGACGTAACCCGCGGGCAAGCGCGCCAGCGCCGCGAAGAACGCCGCCCGGGTGCCGTGGCAGTGCACGACGTCGGGCGCCTCGGCCACGACCAACCGGCGCAGCGCCAGCACCGCCCGCGGGTCCAGGCGGGACCGCATCATCTCGACGCGGTGCACCGCGACCCCCTGCTGCTCGAGGCGGGCCGCGAGCGGCCCGCCGCCGCTCACCGCGACGCTCGACCGCACCCCGAGCGCGGTGAGCTTGGAGATCACGTGGGTGAGGTGATCGGCGCCGCCGCCGCGCTCGCCCGAGGCCATGACGTGGAGCACCCGCGGGCCCGCGGCGGCCGCCGTCATCACCGATCTCTCCTGCGCTCTTTCAGGGCGCCACACCCCGCAGCCGTTGGTAGAGCTTGACCGCCGACGCCACGAGCACCCCACGGTGCTTGCGCCAGAACCAGATCTGGCTGTGGCGGTATGCCCGGGCCGCGCGCCGCTCGTCCTTCGCGGCGCTGGCGCCGCGGTGGTGCCGGACGGTGACCGTCGGCACGTAGAAGACCGGCCCGCAGCTCGACGCCAGTCGGAGACAGAAGTCGATGTCCTCGAAGAACAGGAAGAAGCGCTCGTCGAAGCCGCCGACGGCCTCGAACGCGCCGCGGCGCACCAGAAGGCACGAGCCCGCGACCCACGGCACCCGCATCGGTCGCGACAGCGCCCGATCGAGCGCACGACCGAGCAGCCGGTCGCCCCGATCGAGGCGGCGCTGCAACACCAGGCGCGCGAGCTCCAGGCTCAGCCAAGGCGCCGGCCCCACCGCGAGCTGGAACCGCCCGGCCTCGTCGATCTGGCGGAAACCCAACGCCGCGGCCTCGGGACGCAGATCGAGCTCCTGCGCCATCGCGGCGACGTTGCCCGGCGACAGCTCGGCGTCGGGGTTCAAGAGCAGTAGGAGCTCGCCCTTGGCCTCGCGGGCGGCGAGGTTCACGCCGACGGCGAAGCCGCGGTTGTCGGAGAGCGCCAGCAGGCGACAGTTGGGAAAGCGCTCGCGAACCATCGCGGCGCTGCCGTCTTTGGAGCCGTTGTCGACGACCACGACCTCGTCGGCCTCGCCGAGGCTCGCCAGACATCGCTCGAGCAGCGGCTCGACGTTGTAGCTGACGATCAAGACCGAGAGGCGCATATCAGGCTTCCTCGGCGCTGGTCGCGGCGAACGCCATCCAGAACGCGAGCGCCACCTCGGGGATGAAGAACAGGTTGTTGCTGACGTCGTGGAGGAGGAAGGCCGCGACCAGCGCCACGAGGGCCGCGGCGGCAGGCGTGCGGCGGCGGCGCCAGGCGCCCGCCGAGACCGCGATCAACGTGACGTAGAGCCCGACGAGCGCCACGCCGCTCGGGATGCCGTAGCTCGCGGCGGCGTACAAGAGCGAGTTGTGGGGGGTTCGGGTCTCCGGCACGTCGATACCGGCGGAGAGGCGGTAGGCCTCTTCGAGGTAGCGCCCGTCGCCGACCCCCAGCGCCGGATGCGCGGCGATGACTCGGGCCGCGATCCGCCACTGCTGCAGGCGGTCGTTGCCGAACTCCAAGAACCGGTCGCGCAGCGGCGTGACCACGGCCAAAGCCACCGCGGTCACGGCGACGACGACGGCGAAGGTGATGGTGCGACGATGCAAGAGCGCCAGCACCGCGCCGGCGAGCAACGCCGCGAGCAGGCTCATGCGCGAGAACGACACCAGCACCCCCGCCACGATCGCCGCCGCGCCGACGATGACCCTGACCCGGCGCCGCCGATCGACGAACACCCCCAGCGCCGCGAGCCCCATCACCAGGTACGCGGAGTAGAAGTTGGCGCGGTTCAAGAACAGCTGGCCCTCGGGCACCTCGCCCCCAAAGGTGCCCTGGACCCGCACCCGACCGTGGGCCGGCATCTGCTCTGCAGGGTACGCCAGCATCCCGGTTTGCCACGGCCCTTGGACCTTGCCGGCGTAGGCCGCGACCCCGACCAGACCTTCGAGCACCGCCACCGTCGCCAACATCGCCAGCAAGCGCCGCCGATCGCCGGCCGCGAGCAGCCGGGTGATGGCGAGCACCACGACGCCATACAACGCCAGCCGTCCCGCGACCCGCACCGCGGCAACCAGCGCCGCGACCAGACCGCCGGCGCTCACCAGCGCGGCGAGCGTCGCGACCGCGGCGACGAGCCCGAGCGCCACCAGCACCGGCGACAGTGGCGCCGGCCGCCGGGCGCCGAGGAGGGCCGCCGCCGCGAGCGCCACCACCGCCACCGGGATGACGTCGTCGGTGCCGAACGGACCCCAGAGCGGAAACCTGGGCACCAGTGGATACAGCGGCAGCACGAAGACGAGCGCGAACCGCGCCCCCACCTGGAGGGCGTCGCACAGCCGTGACTCCGAGCCTGCGTCGTTCGCCAGGGTGGGGGTAGCGTTCACGGCCTCTTCTTTGCCATCGGTCGACGGTCCGCCGCCACCAGAAAACGCAGGGCGTCGCGGTCCCCCTGCCGGGTGCGCATCAGCTTCAACACCTCGGCGCGCGCCGCGTCCTTCTGCCCCCGCCCCCACAGCACCCCCGACAGCCCCAGCCGAGCGCCGGTGTCGAGGGGGTTCACCTCCAGCAGGTCGCGGTAGAGCCGCTCCGCCTCCGCCGGCTTCTTCAGCTGCTCGAAGAGGCGCGCCTGATAAAGCCGGACGACCGCGTGCTGCGAGTCGGCCGCCGCCGCCGCCTGCAGATCGCGGCGCGCCACCGGGATCTTCTTGCGACCAAGCGCCAGGATCGCGTGGTACAGCCGAGCGCCGACGTCCTCGGGGTCCGACTTGAGCGCCGCGGTCAAGGTGGCTTCGGCGCGCTTGAAGTCCTGCGCGAAGTAGTACGCCATGCCCATCGCCGTGGTCAGCATGGCGTTGTCGCTCCGGCGGGCATACGGCGAGAGCAGCTTGGCGATGGCGAGGTGCGCCGCCGGCGGGTCGACGAAAGCATCCATCTCGTGCTCATCCGCATAGCGTCGCGGATCGAAGTCCGCCGCCCGCCGGACTGCCGCGGCGGCGCCGGAGCTGTCGCCGGCCGCGAGCAGCAGCACGGCGCTCGCGAGGTGCGCCGGGACGTAGTGCGCCACCTCGCGGTTGGCCGCCGCGATTGCCGGGCGCGCCAGGCTCGGGTCGTCCTTGGCGAGGAGCGCGAGCCGCAGCGCCACCTCCGGTCGATCCGGCGCCAGCTCGGCGGCCGCCTCGAGGGACTGCAGGGCGTTGTCGATGGCGCCGTTTCTCTCGTCGACGAGACCGGCGACGTACAACAGCTCCGGCAAGTCGGGCGCCAAGTCGAGAGCGGCGTCGAGCCACCCCGACACCGTCGCCGCGCTCACGAACGCCGGCGGCGCCAAGAGCGCCACCGCGGCCTTCTCACTCAAGACCCGGGCGCGATTCAGGGCGCTCAAGCCCGGGTCGGCGAGCGCCGCGTCCAAGGTCGCGATCGCCAACGCCGGTTTGCGCAGCGCCCGCGCCTGCAACCGCGCCAGCAGCAGCCGGTCGTCGACCCCGGCATAGCCGGCCGCTTCGATCTGCTGCAGGCGTTCGAACGCGCCGGCCTGGTCGCCGGCGTCTACCGCGAGCCGCGCCAGCCGCCGCAGCACCGCGGCGTCGGCGGCGCTACCGGAGAGCGACCCCGACCAGATCGCCAGCGCCCGTCCGATCTGCCCGGAGCGCAGCTCGGCCTCGCCGCGCCACAGCGCCAGACGGCGGGGGGCCTGTGCCTCCCGCGCCAGACGCTCGAGCTCGGCCGCCGCCTCCTCGGGGCGCGTCGAGATACGACTGACGGCCTGCAGCATCTTGATCCCCGGGTCCGCGGGCCGGGCGGCCGCCGCCTTCGTCGCCGCCTGGCGCGCCGCCTCGAATCTCTCGGTGCGCAAGAGCAGCCAGCCCCGCGCCGCCTCGAGCTCCGCGCGGTAGCGCCCGCTGGGCGCGTCGCCAATCGCCGAGGCGATCGCCGCCAGCGCCTCGTCAACGACGTCGGGCTCGAGCCGATCCGGCCAATCGGCGAGCACCATGCCGTAGGTGGCAATCGCCGCCGGCGCGTCCGGATCGAGGAGAAGCGCCGCGCGAACCGCGTTGAACGCCTCCTTGACCCCCCGGTCGGTGCCGCGGCCGAGCTCGTCCTCTGCGGTCTTCACCGCCGCCGCCAACGGCGCCACGGCCGGCTTCAGTCCTTGGCCGCGCCAACTCGAGACGCGCTGCTGCAACGGGTTCGGCATCTTCGGGGGCGGCGGCGGACGCCGCTCGAAGAGCGAGACGATCACCACCACCAGGATGGCGAAGAGCGCGGTGCCGCCGACGACCGCATAGATCCGCCAGGGGCTCTCCTCGTCGACCGCCGCCGTCACCCCGGTCACGCGCACCCGGCCCGCCTCCACCGGCGCCGGCTGCGCCACGCTCAAAGCCGGATGGGCCGCCTTGGCGGCCTCGGCTGACACCGCTGCTGCCGGCGTCGGCCTGACGGTCGGCGACTTCGCCGTCGTGATTGGCGTCTCGACCGGGGTCGGTGATGGCGGCACCGGAGCCGCCTTCGGGTCCACACCCAGGTCGATCTCCAGCACCCCCCAACCCGCGGGCACCGGTTGGGCGCAGCTCGGACAGGGGAAATCCCGACCGCCGCCGGGCACCGAGGCGTCCGCCACGGAGAACGTCGTCTTGCAACTGGGACAGACCAGCTCCATGGCTCAATCACCCGAGCCTATCGTCAGGCGTCGAACGGGACCATCGACGCGACGAACGGCGACCGGCGCCGCGTCGTCGTCAGGGCTCCGGATCACCCCGGTGCGGATCCCAGCCCACGAAGGCGTCGAGCTCGTGCTTCGGCGCCTCGTCTTTGAGCTTCTTCAGCGCGTCGACCTCGAGCTGGCGGATACGCTCACGGGTGAGGTTCAGGATCTCGCCGACCTCTTCGAGCGTGATGCCGCCGCGCTCGGCGATGTCGAGGGCGCAGGTGTCCTCGAGCTCCCAGACCTCCTTCTCGGGGAAGTTCAGCTTCACCGACCCGGTCTCGGGGTTGACGTCGAGGTAGAGGTGGTGCTTGCACGACACGAACAGGCAAGGGCGCGGCCCGTTGACGCACTCCGAACGGTTGCGCGGCCGCTCGTAGTCCATGATCTCGACGGTGTCGCCGGCGCGCTCATGGCGCCGCGCTTCCCGCATCATCTCGCGGCGCGACATCGTCTTCGGGCGTCGCTCCGGCCGCCCACGCCGGGCCACCGCCGCATCACCGACCGGATCCTCCCACGTCGTCTTCGCCGTCATGTCATCCTCCTGTCGGTGAGCTGTCCCAGGCGGACCGCCACTCTGTCAAGCGCCCGCACCTCGCGCTCGATGATTCGCCGCGACTGCGACAGTCGCTTCCGGACCGCCCGCTGCTGCTTGCCTGCCGGCACGTGCGCCACCGCGTCTTCGAAACGCCGCCACAGCTGTGCCCAGGCGCGCTCGACCGCGACCAGCTCCCCCGACAACCCAACGCTGCCGCGCCGGATCTCCTCGAGGGTGCCGCCCCGATCGAGGGCCCGCTTGATCTCATTGACCAGCCGCACCACGACCACCGGATACAAACCGCGCGAGCCGCGGTTGCGGCCGCGACTCCCGACCCGGCGCGAGGTCGGCAACAACCCGAGCTGCACGTACTTGCGCAGCGTCGCTTCACTGAACCGCTGCCGCCGACTCTTGAAGGCGTCCACGATCACCGCCGAGCTCACGCCTTGTGGGTGCTGGCGCTCGACGCGGCGAAGCTCTACCTGCGAGAGAAGGGTCATGCCTCCGACCTACAACGTCTCCGATCGGCAGTCAATAATATTGTCAATAGAATATGCTGAGACGATGTGTGACAGTCTACCGACGCTCACGGAATCGCAACGGTCACCGGCAGCGCGGTGACGACCTCGTCGCCGTCCGGAGGGGGGAGTCGCCAGCTCCGCATCGCGGTGACGACGCAGAGGCGCGCGCTGCTGGCGACGAGGGCCTCCGGGCCCCGCAGCCGGCCCTTGATCACCGCACCGCTCGGCTGGATCACGAAGTCCAGCAACAGGGTGTACTTCCCGGAGCCCAGCTCGCCGGCGGCAAACGCCGGCCGCAAGCACAGGGCGAGCGCGGCAGCGTGGCGCCTCACGGCGGCCAGCACCTCGGGCCGCACCGGCGCGGACGCTTTGCGCCCTTTCGCGGCCTCGACCGCGGTGATCCCTGCGCCGCTGTCGTCCGCGGGCGGGGCGGACACGTCGGCGGCGGCAGCTCCGACCGACGCCGCGGCCCCGGGGGAGCTTGCTGGCGCCGCGATCTCCCGTTCGATCGCCACCGGAGCCCGCGTCGGCCTCGACTCCGCAACCGGCGCCGGGGGCGGGGGCGGCGTCGCCACCGCCGGCTGGTCGGCGACCTGAATCGGGACGGCCGGCGCGGCCATCGCGTCGTCCCGCTTCGACGCCGCGGGGGCCGAGGTCTTTTGCCCTTCCTCCTTCGCCTTCTTGCGCTCGTCCCGGTCGCCGAGCCCGCCTAGGCCTCCACCGCCAGCCGCGCCGCCCTTGCCGGGGTCGGGCGCCGCCCTGGCCTTCGATCGCGCCCGGCCGGGCACCGGAGCGTCCTTCTTCGGTTGCGGCTTGGCGCCGCCCGCCGGCTCCGCGGCCGCCTGCCGCACGGCCTCGGCCTCGGGCGCGGCGGTCGGGGGCGGGGGCGTCGCGAAACGGGAAGAGGTCGCGGGCGCGGGAGTCGCGCTCTCCTCGGGCGCGAGCAGCGCCAGATCCTGCGCCGGGACGCTCGCCAGCGGGCGTGCAACGTCGGGCACCTGGCGAACCACCGCCAGGACCACCACCGCGGTCGCGGCCGCAGTCAACGCCGGCGCCAGAGCCCAGGCCCACCAGGGCCGGCGACGCGGACCGGCGCCACCGTCGACCGCGAGTCGGGTCGCGAGCTGATGCGCAAACGGCGCCGCCGGGTTGGCGGCGAGGAAGGCAGCGCGTTCGCTCTCGAGCTCCCGGAGCCGCGCGCGGGTGGCGTCGCTAAGGGCGATCAGCTTCGCCACCTCTTCGGCCATCGCCGCCGGGAGGTCGCCCGCCAGATAGCGCTCCAGCAGGATGTCCGGCGCCCTGCGGCTATGGGACTGTGTCGCCATCCGTGCCCGTTCCTTCTACCGGTTGCGCCACCAAGCCTTGTCTCAGGCCGTCGCCCACCCGCCCGCGGGTGTGCTCCAGGAACCGCTTCAGTTTCTTGCCCACGGTTCGCCGCGACAGATCCATTGCCGCTGCCACCTCGTCCTGTGTCATCCCGTCCACGTACGCGAGCACCGCGATCGTCAGCGTCTCTTCGTCCAGACCAACGGTCAGCTCGGCCAGCTCCCGGAGCGCCGCGGCCCGCCGCTCGGCGCCAAAACCGCCGCCAGAACGCTCATCTGCATGCTTTTCGTCCACGACCGCACCTGCGGTGGTCCTTCGCCGCAACATGTCAATCGCCTTGTTGGTCGCGATCCGATACAAATATGTGAACACCGAGCTGCGACCCTCGAAGCGGTCTCTACCCCGCCAGAACTGCAAGAATATCTCCTGCAGGAGCTCGCGGGCGTCGTCGGGGTTTGCGACCAACGACAGGCAGCGCCGATACAGCGCGTGGCCGTAGCGCTCGTAGAGCGCCGCGATGGCCGCCTCGTCGATCATGCCCGTCTCATCCTACATTCCCCCACCCCGCGGCAAGGACTCAACGAACCGCGGCGTCGGCCGAGCGGCGCGCGACGTACAGGGTCCTGGCGGTGAGCTCGCGGTGATCCAGGCCGGCGGCCCGGTCCAGCTCGCGAAGCCGCGGCGGCAGCTCGACCGGCAAGCGCCAGAGATCGGTCCGTCCGCCGGCACCCACGAACGCGGCCTCCCAGCCCGGCCACCACCGCGCGGTCAAGCTGCGGGCGATGGGCTCGACGACCAGAACCGACGCGCCCGCGGCCACCCCGCTGAGCAGCCGCTGCAGCAGGCGCTGTCGACCGTCGTCGTCGAGCTCATTCGCGGCAAACGCCACGACCACGCCGGTGGCCCCCGCCGGCGACGGAAAGGAGCAGAGGTCCCCGAGCACCGCGCGACCGCGGCGGCCAAACCACGACAGGTTGCGCGCCGCCTCGTCCAGCGCCCAGCGATTGCGATCGACACCGTGGACCTCGGTCTGCGCAGTAGTCGACGCCGTCGCCCAGGCCAGCCCCGCGCCCATACAACCACAGCCGAGATCGACGACCCGCTCGACCGCTGCCGGAGCCAGCTGCACCAGGAGCTCACGAACGAGGAGAAAATGGAGCGGCGTAAAGAAACAGGCGAACGCGGCCCGCTTGCCGGCGCCGTCCAGCGCCTTGGGCGCCCGGCGCCGGTCGCGCAGCTCGACGTAGGAGCGCGACAGCGCCTGGACCCCACGCCGGACTTCTTGAAAAGTCAGACTGGCGCGGTGACGCTCGAACAGCGCCGCCAGCCACCCATCGACGATCTCGGCCGTCTCCACGCCCCATCCCTGCCACAGCACCGCCGTCATTGTCCACAACCCGGACTGCCGCGCCCATCGGGCGCTGCTATTCTTCTCACAATATTCGTCTAACAATCTTCTCCTAGAAATATTCGCCTCACAATCCTCCATCCATGTGATTCTTTTCTCGAGCTCCCCTGAGAATATCTCTTCGATGTATTTATGCCTCCCTCAACGCCGCGGACGGGCCGAGGCCTCAGGGATCCGCATCGACACCGGTCGCGATCGATGTGCTCAGGGAGTGTAGGTGCGGCGGGCCTCTTCGCCGCGCGCCAGATCGAGGACCAGGCGGCGCTCCAGGCCCGCCTCGGCGTTCACCAGACGGAGCTCGAGATGTCCGGCCGGAACCGCGACCCCCGATAGCGGGGTCGTGCCGAGCTTGGTGTCGTCGAGGAACACGTCGAACCAGGCGCCGGTCGAACGCAGCCAGAGGCGGGCCTCGCCCACGCCCCGCCGCTTGCCGGGCTCGCGGTCACCGGGACGACCGCCGCCCTCGTGACGTCCGGCGGCGCTCGGCTTCGCCGGCGCGGCGGTGGGCGCCGTATCTGGCGGCGGCGCTGCCGGCGGGCCGAGCGGTGAAAGCGTCGCGGCCACCAGGCTGTCCCCGGGCGTCACGGTGACCTCGCCGTGCCACGATAGGTGGCCAAAGAGATCGAGGCGCACCGGCCAGCGCCCGCCGAGCGGTAGGCGCGGCAAGGTGACCGGGGTCGTGAGGCCGGTGGCGAGACCGTCCAAGAACAGCATGGCGCCGGCGGGAATGCTCGTCACCCGGACCGAGCCGGCGGCGACCTCGGGGATCGGCCTGACCTCGCCGGCGGGTCGTTCCAGGGCGTGGCGGCGGTCGCGAACCCGACTCGCGAGGCCACCGACGGCCACCGACGACGCCACTGACAAGAACGCGAGCCCCCAGCGCATCCGTGCCCCGGACCGCTGCAGCGTCGGACGTGGCGGCGACCGCGAAGCGATCCGTGGCTCCGGGGTCACCACCGTGGTCTCGGCCGCGTCGCTGGCGCGGGTGGCCAAGGTGGGAACTTCGGGGGCTTCGGCCGCCGGAGCCGAGGCGGCGGCGCCGAGCGGCAGCGTTGCCCGTTTGCGCCTGACCTCAGCGCGGGGCGCGCCGCCGGTGACGAGGTCCCCGAGGTGGACGGCGCCGCCGGCACCGAGAGCGAAGCGAAACGTCGCGAGCTCGCGAGCCAGATCGGCGAGGTGCGGGTAGCGTTGCTCCGGGGTCGGCGCCAGGGTGCGCGACAGGATCTGCGCCAGCGCGTCCGGGACCTCTGGGCAGAGCTCGGTCACCGGACGAACCCGGCACTCGACGACCGCCCGCAGCACCTCGAGATCGGAGCCGCCCTGAAACATGCGCTGGCCGCTCAGACACTCCCAGATCACGAGGCCGAGCGCGAACTGGTCGGCGCGGTGGTCGATGTCGCGGCCCGCGGCTTGCTCGGGCGCCATGTAGGCGACCTTGCCCTTGATCAGGCCGGTGGCGGTGCGGGTCGCGCGCCCCGCCGCCTTGGCGATGCCAAAGTCCATGATCTTCGCGTCGCCGGTCCGGCTGACCATGATGTTGTGCGGGCTCACGTCCCGGTGGACGATGCCGAGCGGCCGGCCGTCGGCGTCCCCGAGATCGTGGGCATAGGCGAGACCGCGCGCCACGCCTTCACCGATCGCCGCGGCCACCGCCGGCGACAAGCGCTGCTGGCGATCGTGGCGATCCTTGAGGATCTCCCGTAGATCGAGGCCGTCGACATACTCCATCGCCAGGAAGTAGACGCCGTCCTCGGCGCCGAAGTCGGAGACCTGGACGATGTTGGGGTGCGAGAGCCGCGCCGCCAGCCTGGCTTCGTCGACGAACATCGCGACGAACGCCGGATCGGCGCCAAACTGCGGCAGGATGCGCTTGAGCACCACGTCCTTCTCGAAGCCCGCTTCGAGCCGCAGCTTGGCCAAGAAGATCTCGGCCATGCCCCCGAACGCCAGCCGGCGGACCAACGTGTAGCGCCCAAACCGCTCTTCCGGTGCTGCTCGCTCCATGGCCTCACTTTCGCCACCCCGACGGCGGGCGGTCGACCGGGCGCCGGTTTTTTGACCGCCTCCGGGGCCCCTCGTACGATCACAGCCAGCGAGGCAATCCACTACCACAGGCGGACGCCGGGAGACCACGCATGAAGCGCACTTTGCTAGCCGTGATCGCCACCTCGATGGCAATGCTCGCCACCAGCGGTCTCTTGATGCTCGCGACCGCCGCGCCAAAGGCCCTGTCGACGGCCGCCGATCCGGACGGCGCCCTCGCGGACACCCTCGACAGCGCCATCGCCTCGCAGCTCGCCCGCGCCAAGACCCACCTCGGGGTGGCGCCCGCACCGCACGAGCTTCAATAGAGACGGGCGCCGGACAACGTCAGGACGTACGGCGCGCACGACGCCGCGGCCCCTCCGGTGGCGCCGGGTGCCGCCTGCACCCGAAGATCGAGGACCCGATCGTCGGCGACGCCGCAGCTCTCCGGCCACTCGAAACGCAGGGACGCCGCCGTGACCCCGTCGGCGACCGCGCAGACGTCGAGCACCGGCTCGCCGCCGATCTCGTCGCACGGCAGCGTGAACAGCGGCGCGACGTCGGCGCCGTGCAGGCGACCGCACATTTGCAGCCGAGTCCCCGGCGGCGCCGCCAGCTCCATGTCCATGCGGAAACCGATGGTCGCGCAGGCGTCGACCTCCGCGAACACCGCCCGCAGCCAGTCGACGTCGCCCGCCGGACCGAGCGGGTCGGAGCGATAGAGCCGGCCGGGAAAGACCGTGAGCTCCATGGCGCTGCCGCCGACCGCCGTGACGCTGCCGAAGTCGGCTTCCTGATACCAACCGAGGAAGCCGGCGCTGGTCCCGGGGGTGCACACCTGCGGCGCCTCCGCGCCCAGCGAGTCGAAGAGCACCAGGCCGTTGTCGGCAAGGCCGTCGCAGTCGTTGTCGAGGCCGTCACAGACCTCGACGCCGGCGTTGGTCGCGACGCAGGCGTACTCGCAGCCGTCGTCGATGCTGCCGCCGGTACCGTCCCCGTTGCCGTTGAGGTCGTGCCAACCGGAGAGACATTCGTAAGCACAAGCGTCGCCGACGCAGGCGCGGCGGGTGTGGCTCTTCGCCGGGCACGGGGCACAGCTCGGACCACAGGCGCGCGGGTCGTCGTAGGCCCGACAACAGGCGTCGTGGGTGGCGGTCGTCACACACTCGGCGATCGCTGGGCAGCCCCGCAGCGTGCCGCCGCAGTCGGCGGTGGACGCGACCAGGTGGATGGTGGCCGCGGTGTCGTCGTCGTCGTGGTCGAACGCCAACACCGCGCCTCGCGTCTCGGTGGCCGAGCCGCCGGTGAACGTCACCGCGACCTCGGCGCCTGAGCCGGGAGCGAGCGTCAGCGGGAACGCGCCGTCCACGGCGAAGCCGGCGTCCGCCGGCGAGACCGCGACCGCGCGCACGGTGAGTGGACCGACACCGACGTTGCCGAGCGTCAGCGGGGCGCGCCGGGCGCCGCTCACGTACAGCCGGCCGACGTCGAGACACGGACTCGGATAGCTGGCGGCATCGTCGCGACAGGGGTGGTCGTCGCCGAGCTGGAAGGTGCCCACCCCCGCCCTGTCCAGGCTCTCGTAACCCAGGGTCAGGGTGGGATCGATCCCCTCGCAGCGGACCTCGAGGCGCCGCGCCGGGTTGTCGGGCGCGTCGCTCTCCAGGGTCACGATGCCTTCGAGCACTCCGATCACCGCGGGCGTACACTCCACCGCGACCTCGACAAAATCCCCAGGATAAACGGCCAGATCGACGGCGACCGGGCTCACCCTGATCTCGCCCTGGCCGTGGGTCGAGGCCGCGTGGACCGCGGTCAACCGCAGCGGATCAGCGGTCGGCTCGGCGGCGTTGCCGACGCGGAGCATCGCCGTGGCGGCGCGGCGCACATGGGTCACGCCGGCGTCGAGCTCGAGGAGCGGCACCGTCACCAGGTCCGGACCGATCCGTGAACGCCCGGTGATCGCCACCACGTAGGGCAGCGCCGCGGCATCGGTCTCGATCGCCAGAGTCGCCGTGGTGTCACCGAGGTTCGCGGCCGCGGCGACGAAGTCGAGACGGACGATCGCGGTCGCCATGGGCTCGAGCACGAACGGCGGCGCGCCCTGCGGCACCTCGGCCCGCAAGAGCGGCGTGGCACCGGAGGCCGCAGGCCCGAGCAGATCGAGCGCGGTGACGCTCAAGGCGGCGCTCTTCAGGTTGTGGATCTCGACCAGGCGCGACTGTGGAAAACCGACGCTCACGTCCCCGAAGTCGACCTGGACCGGATCCAGGAAGAGGTCGGCCGCGACGCCCCGCGCCGTAAGGCTCACGCGCACCTCGTCGCTGACCGCGCCGTTCGGGGTGCCGTAGCGCACCTGCAGGCTGGTGGCGCCGCTCTGGCCGAGCCCCGGATCGGCGACGACCTCCAGCACCAGCTCGTCCACCGGCAGGTCGGCCTGGACGCAAACGCGGCCGCGACACGCGTCCGCCGCCCCCTCGCAGTCGGCGATGGTGTCGCAGAATGCCGCGAACCGGCCGAGGCGATAACGTCCGTCCAGATCCGGCGCCGGTCGGATCGTGACGCTGAAGCCGGCGTCGCCCACCAACCTCGGCGGCTCCAACACCGCGAAGGCGCCGCCGATGCCGAGGTTCTTCAGGAAGAAGCGGTGCGGCGGTGCGAGCCCGGTCGGCTGCGGCCCGAGGTCGACGGCCTTGTCGGCCAGGTTCTCCGCGTGTTGGCCGGCCTCGTCTCCGGTGAGGATCAAGAACGGCCGGCCGGTGTACTGCACCGCGACCGGCAGGGACGCCCGGCTCAGCGCCTGGTCGTTGCTGTCGATGTTCAGCGAGCCCACGAACGCCACCCCGTCCGAGCCGACGAAGGTGACGGTCAGCGCGTACTCGACCTGCGGCGGCACCACCAAGACGAAGCCGTCCGGCGCCGGGTCGACGCGCACCCGCCCCGAATCGCCGGCGACGTCGATTCGGTGCACCAGGAGGTTGTCGTCGCCGTGATTCGTCAGCCGCACCGTCCGCGTCTGCCGCCGGCCCGGGCCGACGTCGACGAAGCGCACCGACTCGGTGAGCAGCACGATCGCCGGTCGCCGGGGTCGGGTGACGTCGGCGTCGGTGCCGGAGAGCTTCTCGCAGTACCCGCCGGCGCAGCGCTCGTCACCGGCGCAGTCGCCGTCGCGGACGCACGCCACCGCGCCCTTGTCGGGAGCAGGGCCGCCGGGCTCGAGACAGGCAGCGCCACACAGGGAGGCGACGACGCCCAGGCGGCGCACCGCGGCCGCGCCCAGTGCCATCAACTCTTCGACCATTCAGTCCGCCCCTCGCGCTATCCTTTGATCACCACCGGGTCCTGACTGTCGTCGTCGCGGCCGTACGCGGCACGCTGTGCTGGATGCCGCAGCCCGAGGCGCGGCCCCTGTTTCGGCAGCGCCCGACGCTTCTTCTCCTTGGCGCTGACCACGGGCGGCGGCGCCCCGCCGCGCTCCGCCATCACCTTGTCGAAGGTCTTGGCCGGCTTGGCGCGCGTCTGTTTCTCGATCTGCGCCGCCTGTCGCTCGAGCTCGCCGATCCGCTCCGGCGTCGCCGACAGGCCCCGGCCGCCGAGGTCCAGCCGGGCTTCGACTCTGCGATCGTCATCCGCCATGCTGCAACCTCGACTCCCCGCGTGGGTACCGGCGCCTAGACCGTTTTCGCCTTCATCTGATTCCCGCGCCGCCGATGCGGCGTCGCTCCCCACCCCCACCCCCTGAATCCCCCGCCCCCGAGTGGGGCGGGGGCCGGATCACGTCCACCTGAAGACGGTCTAGTCTCCATGGTATACGTTCTTATGCTGCGGCGCACCCTCTTGTCGGCCTCGATGGCGTGGTGGATCGCCGGCTGCCAGTCGCCGCCGGAGCCGCCACCGGAGCCACCGACGCAGAGCGTCTGCCACGACGCGCTCGGCGTCTGTTTGGCGCTTCCGGCCGCGTGGCTGCCGCAGGGCGACGGCGCCGCGCTGCTCTACGCCGGTCCGGCGAGCACCGACGCCTTCTACACCGTCATCAGCCTTCAGGGCGTCGTCGACGACGGCGCCCCGCTCGAAGCCGCCCTCGACCTGATGTTCGCACCGCTCGCCAGCGACCGACGTCTGGTCTGGCAGCGCCAAGAGCCGCGGGTGGTCTCCGGCCGGCCGGCGCTCCACTACGACGTGGCCTTCGATCTGGAGGACAGCCCGCGACGTCGGGTCGGGCTGCTGCTCGCCGGTTCTGGGGTCGTCGTCGATCTGGCGTACTCGGCGGTGCCGCGGCTGTTTTGGAGCGGGCTGCCGGCGTTCGACACCGCGGTCGAGACCCTCAGCGTCGCGCCGCCGGAGGCGCCGGGGTCGCGGGGTTGGTGACGAGCCCCGGTTGTGTGATACGGTCCTCCGCATGCCGCAGGAGTCCTTCGACGAACGCCTGATCTGGTTACTGCAAGTCAGCCGCAACATGCTGGCGACCCGGGACCTCGACCGCTTGCTGGCGCTGATCACCGACGCCTTCATCGAGGCCTCCGAGGCCGACCGCGGCTTCCTACTGCTGCGCGACCGCGAGACCGGCAAGCTGGTGCAACGGGTGGCGCGCACCGCCGACGGCAAGAACGTCACCGAGTCCGAGGCGCGCATCTCCACGGTCGCCAACCGGGTCGCGAAAGAGAAGAAGCCGGTGTTCGCCACCGACACCGCCGCCCAGGACGACCTCGCGGCCCGCCGCTCCATCGACGAGCTGCGCCTGAAGATGATGGTGTGCGTGCCGCTGTCGATCGAGACCGAGACCCTCGGCGTGATCTACGCCGACGGCAAGACCAGCCTCGACAAGGTGTTCACCAACACCAACCGCCGCACGCTGGAGATGCTCGCCGACCACGCCGCGGCGGCCATCGAGAACGCCCGGATGTTCGAGCGCGCCACCAACGATCCGCTGACCGGCCTGCCGAACAACAGCTACTTCATCCTGCAGCTCTCCAAGGCGATGCGCGAGGCCTCCACCGACTCGGCCGCCGGGATCCTGCTGCTCGACGTCGACGCCTTCAAGCGCGTCAACATGGCCGCCGGCGCCGAGGCCGGCGACCGGGCGCTGGTCGACATCGCCAGCACCCTCCAGGACGTCGCCCGCGCCGACGGGCTGGTGGCCCGCTACGGCTCGGACAAGTTCGCGATCCTGTTGCCGCCCGAGCAGGGCACGTCCATCGTCGTCCGCCTCCGCGACGTCGCCGAGCGCGCCCGCGCCGCGGTCGCCACCAAGAGCTACCACGGCGTGCAGCTCTCGGTGTCCATCGGCGGCGTCACCTACCCCGGCCCGGCGGCGACGTCCGCCCCGGACCTGGTCGCGCTCGCTGACGATCAGCTGGCCCGAGCGCGCGCCCGCGGCCCGGGCGAGGTCGAGATCGGCTGAGACGGCTTGCCGCTCGCGCCCTCCCGCTCACTGGCGCGGCGGCAACAACCGCAGCATCGCCCGCTGCCCGGTGATGCCGACCACGCGCACGCTCTTGCGCTTGCTGGTCGCGCCGCCGACGATCTCGATCTGAGCGCGAGCCACGTCGAGCGCGGCGGCCAAGAAGCGCACCAGCGCGTCGTTGGCCTGACCATCGGTGGGTGGGGCGCACAGCTGGATCTTGATCCGGTTGTCGTGCACCGCGACCACGCGGTTGCGCGACGCGCGCGGCGACACCAGCACGTCGAGCAGCACCGCGTTCCCCTGTTCGTGGATCCACGGGCAAACGACGGGGACCGCCACGACCTCAACCCACCCCGCTCGCCTTGGCCTGGTCCACCGGATGCACCGCCGGCGGCAGCGGCGCACGCACGCGCTCGAGGACGGTCACCGTCGCCTCCGCTTGCGGCGCGGCGTCGTGGTCGTAGGTCTCGAGGAGCTTCTGGTGCGTGCGGAGCACGCCCCGCATCTCCTCCAGCGCCCGCGCCCGTTGGCACTTGAGGTCGTTGATCTCGTCGATCAGCTTCGTGACCCGGCCGTGGGCGTTGTGGAGGATCTTCTCGGCGCGCATCTCGGCGTCGGTGACCACCAGCTGCGCCTCCTTCTTGGCGGTCTCGCGGATCTCGTCGATCGCCCGCTGCGCGGTGAGCATCGCCTCACGCAACGTCTCCTCGCGGTTGCGGTGCTCGTCGAGCTCGACCTTCAGGCGGCGGATCTCGATCTGCAGCTCGTCGTTCTGGCGGATCAGCTCACCCATCTGCTGCGCCACCAGGTCGAGGAAGCTCTCGACCTCGCGACGATCGAAGCCGCGCAGGCCCTTGTGAAATTGCTGCTGCTGAATGTCGATCGGAGTAATCCTCATGGTCACCCTCGCGGTCGTTCTGATCGCTCGCCGAAGATCGCCGTCCCTACCCGGATGTGGGTCGCCCCACAGCGGATGGCGGCCTCGAAATCGCCCGACATCCCCATCGACAGAGAGGTCGCCTGCGGCGCCCTGGCGGTGAGCGCCCGCGACAGCTCGGCCATTCGCACGAACATCGGCTCGGGGTCGAGCGCGGCGGGCGGAATGGCCATCAGGCCACAAAGCCGCAGCCGGGCCAGCGTCCCGACCTCGTCCGCGAGCGCCAGGACCGCCGCCGGTAGGACGCCGCCCTTCTGCGCCTCGACGCCGATGTTCACCTGGATCAGGACGTCGAGCCCGCGCTCGCCGGCCCGCTGCGACAGGGCCCGAGCCACGTCGACGGAGTCGACCGTGTGCACCAGATGCACGAACGGCAACAGCTTGTTGACTTTGTTCTTCTGCAACCGGCCGACGAAGTGCCAGCGCGCCTGGCGCCCCGACGCCGAGAGCGCCGCGGCCTTGGCGGCGAGCTCCTGCACCGTGTTCTCGCCGAAGTCCCGCACCCCGAGGTCGTAGGCCGCGACCACCTGCTCGAACGGTTGGGTCTTGCTCACCACGACCAGGGTGACGCCGTCCGCCGGCCGCCCGGCAGCCCGGACCGCAGCCGCCACCCGCCGCTCGACGTCTCTGAGGGCCACCGCCAGGCTCACGTGAGGCTCTCCATCGCCACCAGCACCTCGGCGAGCGGCAGGCCGATGACGTTGGTGTACGAGCCCTCGAGCTTGTCGACGAACGCCCCTGCCCCACCCTGGATCGCATAGGCGCCCGCCTTGTCGAGCGGGTCGCCGGAGCTCACGTACCTTTCGATTTCGAGAGCAGAAAGCGGCCGGAACCAGACCCGGGTCGCGACCACGCCCCGCCGCCGCGCGCCGCCGCGTGCCACCGCAAAACCGGTCACGACCTCGTGCATCCGCCCGGAGAGCCGCCGCAGCATGTCGCGGGCCGCGTCCTCGTCCGCGGGCTTGCCCAGCCGCTCGTCGTCCACGAGCACCAGGGTGTCGGCGGCGACCGCGAGCTCGTCAGTCGGCGGCACCGCGTCGAGCTTGCGCTCTGCAATCTCCACCACCGCTTGGCGTGAATCAGGCCCCGAGAAGCTCTCGTCCACGCTCGGCACCCGGACCACGACCTCGTAGCCGGCAGCCTCGAGCAGCTCTTTGCGGCGCGGCGACGCCGAGACCAGGACACAACGGCGCAGGGGTGCAGCCATCACGAGGTGATTCTAAGAGGCCGCCGTCGGTTCAGCAAATTTCGCGCGGGCGCGTTCGGAGCGCCACCCTCAGTCGAGCATGTACTTTTCGGGGTTCTGGGGGATGCCGTTGAAGCGCACCTCGTAGTGCAGGTGCGTGCCGGTCGAGCGGCCGGTGTTGCCGACGCCGCCGATGACCTGGCCGCGCAACACCTTCTGCCCGATCTCCACCCGAAACGCCGACATGTGCGCGAAGTGCGTCTGGACGCCGTAGCCGTGGTCGATCACCACCGCCTTGCCGTAGCCGCCGCGGCTGCCGACGAAGATGACCACGCCGTCCGCGGGCGTGATGACGTCGGCGCCGTGATCCGCGGCGATGTCGACGCCTTTGTGCATCACCCGATGGTTGGTGTACGGATCGGTGCGCACCCCGAAGGTGCTGGTGAGCAGCTTCGAGCGCGTCGGCCGCACCGACGGCGTCGTCGACAAGAGCGAGGTGTCTTCGGCGAAGTACTCGTGCAGCTCGCGCATGTTCGAGTCTTGCTTCAACGACTCGCTCTCGATGCCGTCGAGCTTGGAGTCGATCAACCGCATCGCGAGCTTGGAGTCGAGGAGCTCGTCCTCGTACTCGATGCGCTCGCCGGGGGCGTAGAGGACCGCGGGCGGCTTGCTGCTGTCGGCCGACAACGGGCCCATCGCCAGGTTGCGCTCCGGGTCGTTGAGCTGCGTGATCGAGCGCACCTTGGCCGCGAACTGGTCGATGCGCTGCAAGGTGCCGTCGATGCGGGCGATCTCTTCCTGCACCCGCCGCACCTGGGCCTTCAGCATCACGTTCTCGTTCTTCAGGCCGCGGTTCTGGGACGCCTGGTCCACCATGTACAGATAGTGAACCGCCATGAACGAGCCCACCGCGACGAGCGCCAGCGCTCCGAGGCCCACCTGCACCAACGACCGCTGCGGCACGATGAGACGGCGAACCTGCGAAGAGCGCTCTGGGACGATGAGGATGGTATAGGTCTTGTTCGCCACGTCGTTGTCCTACCAGGGTTCTCGCACTCGGGTCAAATGCCTTTTGTTTACCCGTCACTCCTCGGCGGCCACGCAAACCACCGTGATATTGTCGTCGCCGCCGCGCTCGTTCGCCAGGTTAATCATCGCCCCCGGCACCTCGTCGAGCTTCAGGCTCGCGAGCGCCAGGCCGATCTCGGTGTCGTCGACGAAGTTGGCCAAACCGTCGGAGCACATCAGGATCTTGTCACCGACGAAGAGCGGCATCGCGAAGGTGTCGACCGCGACGTCTTTCTCGAAGCCCACCGAGCGGGTGATGATGTTCTTCAAGCGGCTGGCGCGCGCCTGGTCGCGGGTCAACAGCCCGGCCTTGATCTGTTCGTTCACCAGCGAGTGGTCGTCGGTCACCTGGATGATGCGGTCACCGCGCTGCAGGTAACAGCGCGAGTCGCCGACGTGCGCGATGAAGGCGCGGCCGGAGCGGACCACCATCGCGGTCACCGTGGTACCCATCCCCTGCAGCTCGGGGTCTTCCTGCGCGGCGTCGAAGATCGCGGCACAGGCGGCGCGGACCGCGTCGGCGAGCAGCCGCGGCACCGGCGAGCTCTCGAGCGGCATGACCTCGGCACCCTCGCTGACCGCCGCTTCGACGCGGTGGATCGACTCGCCGACGGTCTTGACCGCCAACGACGATGCCGCCTGGCCCCCGAGATGACCGCCCATGCCGTCGGCGACGACGAACAGGCCGACGTCGGGGGCGATCAGGTGGGAGTCTTCGTTGTGCTCGCGTACGCGGCCCACGTCGGTCTGCGCTGCACAATGGATACGCACGCTGTCCCCATCGCCAAAAAAAACGCCCGCGCGATCCCATGTCACACGAGCACCGCGGGTATCATGGCCGCCCCCTCACAGGGGGTCAAGTCTTTGGATGGCTTTGAATGCCGGCCGCCGGTCGCCAGATCAGGGCGCGCGGTCGAGCATCTGCCGCGCCGCTTCGCGCGTCGCCTCGGTGATGTGGGCGCCGTCGATCATCCGCGCCAGCTCTTCGGCCCGCGCCGCGCCGGCGACCGGCACCACCGCCGAGAAGGTGCGCTTGCCCCGGGTCTCCTTGCGCACGCACAGGTGGTGATGGGCCCGCGCCGCGATCGGCGCCAGGTGGGTGATGGCGATCGCCTGGTGGTCCTTGGCGACGGTCTCGATCTTGCGCCCGATGGCGTCGGCGGCACGCCCGCCGAGCCCGGCGTCGACCTCGTCGAAGACGTAGAGCGACACCAGGTCGCGGTTGGCGAGCACCCGCTTCACCGCCAACATCAGACGGGACAGCTCGCCGCCGCTGACGATGCGCGCCAACGCCCGAGGCGGCTCGCCCTTGTTGGCGCTCCACATGAACTCGACCTGGTCGAGCCCCGAGGTCGTGAGCTCGGCGCTGCCGACAGCAGGGCCGGCGCCGATCGCCGCCCGCTTGCTCACCTCGGTTACGAAGCGCGCCCCCTCGAGGTTCATGTCGGCGACCTCGGCGACCACCGCGCGATCGAGCTTGGCCGCCGCCTGGATCCGGGCGGCGCGCAGCTCCTCCGCCGCCTCGAGCGCCCGGGCCTCGGCCGCCGCGACCTCGGCCTCGAGCGCCAACAGCCTGGCGTCCTTGTTGTCCAGCGTCGACAGCTCGGCTTTGATCGCCTCCAGGCGCCGCAACAGCTCGGCGACGCTGCCGCCGTGCTTGCGGCCAAGCCGGCGCAGCTCGTTCAGGCGATCGTCGACCCATTCCAGCCGGGCCGGGTCCGCCTCGACCCGACCGAGATAGCGCTGCAGCTCCCGCGACGCCTCCTGGATCTCGCGGCGCGCCGACTCCAAAGACGCGGCGACCGGTGACAGCGAGGTGTCGATGCGTGCCAGCCCCTCGAGCTCGAGCGCCGCCTTGCCGAGCTTGTCGAACGCCGAGCCGTCCTCGCCGTAGAGCAGCGCCTCCGCCGCCGCGGCCCCCCGCTTCAACCGATCGGCGTGCGCCAGACGCTGGCGCTCGTCCGCGAGGCCGTCCTCTTCGCCCGGAGACGGCGCCACCCGCTCGATCTCCTCGGCCTGAAAGCGCAGGTAGTCGGCGCGCTTCAGCATCTCGTCCGCGGTCCCCTGCAGCATCGCTCGCTCTCTTGCCAACCGGGCGAGCCCGTCGTACGCCTCGCGAAACTTCGCCTTCAGGGGGTCGAGGCCGCCGAACGCGTCCAGGATCTCGACGTGGTTCTCGGAGATCAGCAGGCTCTGCTGCTCGTGCTGGCCGCTGATGTCCACCAGGCCGCGCACGATCTCGGCGAGCATCGCGATCGTCGACAGGCAGCCGTTGATGACCACCTTGGCGCGCCCTTTCGGGCCGATGACGCGACGCACCACCAGCGTCGACGGATCGTCACCCAAGAGCTCGCGCTGCTCGAGACGGGCGCGGATGACGGCCTGCAAAGAGATGTCGAAGAGCGCCTCGACCTCGGCGGTCTCCGCGCCGGAGCGGATCACGTCGTTGTTGGCCCGACCCCCCAACGCCAGCGTCAGGGCGCTCACCAGGATCGACTTGCCGGCCCCGGTCTCGCCGGTCAGCACGGTGAACCCCGGCTGCAGCTCGAACTCCACCTCGTCGATGATGGCGAAATCGCGGACCTTCAGGTTCAGGAGCATGGCGTCACAATCCTCGGTAGAACGGCGGCAGTCTACGCCGGCGGTCTGACAACCGCGACCACCGACGCCGCCACGGGTCTGTATGCGCGAGTCGTGCCACGCCGACCATGAAGCGGTCGCCGCTGCCCGCGGGCGTTTGCGAGTCCGACCGGCGGTGGTGTCGCAGAGCGTCGCAAACTGTGACGACCGCGGTCGCAGGCTGCGCCGGGCCGCCCCCCCCGCCCCGCGGTCGGCGGTCAGGGGGCGATGACCTTGCCGCTCGCATCCTTCGCGCAAAGGGCCGCGACCGGACACGCGGACACCGCGGCCAGGATCTGCTGCCGCCGGCCCTGCGCCGCCGAGTCGGCGAAGGTGATCACGTCGTCGTCGCCCAAACGAAAGACCTCCGGGGCCTCGCCGACACAAGCCTCGAACGCCGAGCAGGCGTTGCGGTCGATCTCGAGAGTGAGATCGCCCACCTGCCGCACCACGACGTTCGCCGCCATGACGCCTCGCGCCCGCGCCTACTTGACCGGCTTGCGACCCGAGTCGCCCGCCCCCTCGCCGCTGGCGTCGGTCAGATCGACCTTGCGCGGATCGGGCGCGACCCGACCGCCGCGCACCGGCTGCGGGGTCGTGGCCGGCGCCGCACTCGGCGCCGCCTTGGCCTCGACGGTGATCGTCGCCTTGGAATCACCGGCGACCGCCACCGTCAGGCGCTTGCCTTTGCGGAACAGCTCCAGATCGACGGTCTCGAAGGGCAGGGTGTTGCCGACCAGGTCGGAGAACTCCTCGGGGCTCGCGACCGGCACGCCGTTGACGCGCACCACCACGTCGTTCTTCTCCAGCCCCGCCTTCGCGGCGTCGGTGTCGGGCTTGACCTCGGCGACATAGGCGCCGCCCTTCTCCGGCAGCCCGAGCGCCAAGACCAGCTGCTCGCTCAACGCCTCCACCCGCACCCCGAGGCGGCGCTTCTCGGCCCCGGCCGCCCTGATGAAATCGCTCTTGGCCTTGGCCACCGCCCGCGCCTTGGCCTCGGCGTCGGTGCGGAAGGCGAGCGCCGCCTTCTCCTTGGCCTCGAGCTCGCGGTCGACCTTGGCGAGCGCCTGCTTCTCCTTGTCGATCCGGCCCGCGGTCGCCGCCGCCTCGAGCTTGAGCGCCACCTTCTTCGAGGCGCGCAGCACCTCGAGCTTCGCCGCCTTGCTGCGATCGGTGGCGGCCACCAGCTCCACGAAGCTCTTCGGATCGACGACCTCCTGGCCCTCGACCGCGAGCACGATGTCGTTGGCCTTGAGCCCGGCCCGCGCCGCCTCGCCGTCCGCGGCCACCTCGGAGACGAAAGCGCCGTTGGCGTTCGGCAGGCCCAACGCGCCGGCGAGCTGGGCGCTGACCGGCTGCACCTTGGCGCCGATCCGCCGCCCCCCTTCGTTCTCGCCGGTCAGGCGATCGATCTCCTGGCGATGGGCGCCGGCCTTGTCGCGCAGCTTCGCCGCCTCGGCCTCAGCAGCCTCCGCTTTCTTGCGCGCCCTCTGGGCCTCGGCCTCTACCGACGCCAGCTGTTTCTGGAAGCGCTTGCGCGCCGCCACCGCGTCCGCTTCGGCGCGCGCCGACTCGGCCTCGGCCTTTCTGCGCTCCGCCAGCGCCTCGGCCTCGGCCTCCGCGACCTGCTTGGCGAGCGCGGCCTCTTGCAGGCGGCGCTCCTTGTCCGCGGCCGCTTCTTCCTTGGCCCGGATCGCGGCGTCCTTGCGCGCCTTGAGCTCAGCCTCCTTGCGAAGCTTGTCCTCGTCGGCCGCGAGCTTCTTCTTCTCCCCCTCCTGGCGCGCGAGCTCCGCTTGGCGCTCGGCCTCGGCTTTCGCCATCACCTCGGCGCGGGCCCGCTGCGCCTCTTCGTCGGCCTTCTGGCGCGCCTCCTCGGCCGCCGCCCGCCGCGCGTCCTCTTCGGCGCGCCGCTTCTCGGCCTCGACGCGCGCCGCCTCGGCCGCGACCTGGGCCTTCTGCGCCGCCGCCGCGGCCTCCGCCTTCAGGCTCCGGGTCTCCTTGACGACGTTGCCGACGAGCAGCACCTGCAGATCGCCGTAGTCGGCGGTGAACTCGAGGGGCTCGTTGCTCTTGTCGCGAAGGTTCTTCGGCTCACCCATGGCCGCGAGCACGTCCACCCAGGTCATCGCCGCCGCGACCTCCTTGCGGAAGATCTTGTCGAGCACCAACGGATCGCGCTGCGTCAGCCAGGTGGTGACCCACTGCTGGCTCTTCAAGCGCTCCTGGAACGCGACCTGGAGCTGCTCGAGGTTGGCGATGCTGCGCGGCAGCGCCAGCACCATCGGCGTCCGGCTCTGGGCCTCGTCGGTGCGCTCCACCACCACCCAGGGATGCGCGGTCGGCAAGAGCTCGCTGCCCTGGGTCTTGAAGGTCGCCTGCAGCGGATCCAACGGAAAGATGATCTGCTTGACGCGGACGTTGGTGCCCGCCGGGACGATGGTCTCGGACGGCAGGCCGATGGCGATCTTCTTGCCGCTCTCGTGGTACAGCTCGATGATCTCGAAGGGTCGCGGGTCGGCGAACAGGCGGTCTTTCTCGCCGAAGAAGTCCGAGACGTAGGTCGACGCGCCGAGGACGAAGTCGCGGCCGACGTACTGCCGCGCCGCCTTCTCCCGATCGACGCTGCCGAGCTCGAAACGCGGGCCGGTCGTGGCACAGCCGGCGACCGACAGGAGAGCAAACGACAAGACTTGGGTGCGACGCATGCGGCCTCCCGAGAGTAGAAAGCCCATGGCATCTACACAGATACGCGCGCGCCCGCAACCCCCGCGCCCCTCCCTCAGTCGACCGCCCCCCAGATCCCGGCGGCGCGTCTCAGGGTCAGGGTCAACGCCGCTGGTGAGACCGCCGGCTCGAGACAGACGTGGCCGCGGCACACGTAGGCGGTGGCCTGGCCGCCGATCGCCACCCTGTCGCTGACCGCCGGCACCAGCGCCGCCGCGGCCGCGACCGACGGCCCCTCCTCGACGATGCTGACGACCCGGTTCGGGACGTACTCCCGGCAAAGCGCCGCGCGCATCGCCGCCGCGCCCGCGCCACCTGGCGGCGTGACGACGACCACGTGGACCGGGGCGTCGAGGTAGAAGTCGAGGGCCGAGAGCATCTTCGGCAGCGCCATACCGTCGGTGAGCGCCTCGCCCGCGGCTTGAAACACCTCTTGGGCCCGGCGCCGCCACACGGGATCGCCGGTCAGCTCGCTCAAGCGCAGCAGGTTCCACGCCGCGACCGAGCTCGCCGCCGGCTCGGCGCCGTCATGGTGCGGCTTGTCGCGCCACGGCAACGGCTCGGCGTCGGCGGCGGTGAAGAAATAGCCGCCCTGCTCGGCGTCGAGGAACTGGGCGTCCTGGACCTGCTGCAGCACCACGGCGCGTGACAACCACGCCAGGCCGGCGCCGGTCTCGTAGAGATCGATGCACGCCGCGGCGAGCATCGTGTAGTCGTCGAGGCAGCCGGGGTGGCGGGCCTTGCCGCCGGAGAAGGTGCGGCACAGCCGCCCGTCGGTCTGCATGTGCTCCCAGACGAAGCCGGCCGCGGCCTGTGCCACCTTCAGGTAGGACGCGTCGCCCAACACCTCGCTGCCTTTGACGAAGGCGCTCACCATCAGCCCGTTCCACGCCGCGACGATCTTGCCGTCCAACAACGGCGCCGGCCGGCGCCGCCGCGCCTCGTGGAGGCTGGCGCGCGCCGCCTCGATCGCCTCTTCGACCTCCGGCTGCGGCATGCCGTACGCCGCCGCGAGCTCGGCCGCGGAGTGCCGGGCGCTCAACACCGTGCGGCCCTCGAAGTTTCCTTCTTGGGTGATCCCGTAATAGGCGCAGACCAGCGGCGTCCGCGCCGGCCCGATCACCTCCTGCACCTCGGCGGGCGTCCAGGTGAAGTAGCGCCCCTCCTCGAGCTCCCCGTCGTCGCCGGCCGAGTCGGCGTCGGTCGCCGCGAAGAAGCCGCCCGCCGCGCTCGTCATCTCGTGCTCGACGTAGTCGAGGATGCGGCGCGCCACCACCGCGAACGCCGGCTCGCCCGAGATCTGGTAGCCCTCGAGGTAGGCCGACGCCAGCTGGGCGTTGTCGTACAGCATCTTCTCGAAGTGCGGCACCGCCCACTGATCGTCGACCGCATAGCGGTGAAAGCCGCCGGCCAGCTGGTCGTGGATGCCGCCCGCCGCCATCGACCGGAGGGTGTGCAACAGCATCGTCAGGGCGCGCTCGTCCCCGGTGCGCCGGGCGATCCGACCGCAGAGCTCGAGGGCCGCGGGCCGCGGAAACTTGGGGGCGTCGCCGAAGCCGCCGTGGGTGGGGTCGAACGACATGTCGAGGGCGTCGAAGCCGCGGACCAGTGCCTCGACGCCGGGCAGCGGGCCGCGGCCGGCGGGCGCGAACAGCCCCTGCAGCCGGGCCAGCAGGTGCCGAGCGCGCTCACCGACGCGGGCGCGCTCCCGGCGCCACTCGCCGGCCACTTGCTCCAGCACCTCGGAGAGCCCGATCCGGGCGCCGCGGTCGCCGCCGCGCGCCGGCAGGTAGGTGGCGGCGAAGATCGGCTCGCGCTCCGGGGTCAGCACCAGGGTCATCGGCCAGCCGCCGTGGCCGGTCGCCGCCTGCAGCACCGCCATGTAGACCGCGTCGACGTCGGGCCGCTCCTCCCGGTCCACCTTCACCGCGACGAAGGAGCGGTTGATGAGGGCCGCCACCTCGAGGTCCTCGAAGGACTCCTCCTCCATCACGTGACACCAGTGACAGGTGGAGTAGCCCACCGAGAGCAGCACCAGCTTGCCCTCGTCGCGCGCCCGGCTGAAGGCGGCCTCGCCCCACGGGCACCAGTCCACCGGGTTGTGGGCGTGTTGGAGCAGATAGGCGCTGGTTTCGGAGATCAGCCCGTTCACGAAGCGGGGCGCGCCGTTCGCGTCGCGGTGCCGAGCGTGCGGGCGATAGCCCGACCCCTTGGCGCGCATCGCCGCGACCCGGTCACTCGCCGCCGGCGGCGTCGCGATCGCGCCCGAAGCTCCGCCTCCCACCATACCCCGCGCTCCTACTCGCCACCCGACTTCGATCCAACATGGTCACTTGCGGTCGCGCGCGCCAGGGGCGACGCCACCTCTGGGCGGGTCGAGCATCACGACCGCGTGGCCGAGGACCGGGGCGATGAGCTGCTCGGTCCCGAGGCTGCAGGCCGACGGCGAGCCCGGCAGCGCGAACACCAGGGTCGTGCCGACGACGCCGGCGAGGGCGCGCGACAAGAGCGCCACCGGCCCGGCCGCCGCGAACGACAGCTGCCGGAACAGCTCGCCGAAGCCCGGGAGGTGGCGATCGAGCATCGGCTGTAACGCCTCCGGCGTGACGTCGCGCGGCGAGATCCCGGTGCCGCCGGTCAGCACCACCGCGTCGACGCGCTCGTCCTCGATGCCGGCGAGCACCGCGGCGCGAATGGCGGCGACCTCGTCTTTGACCAGCCGGCGCGCGAGCACCCGATGGCCGTGACGCTCGAGCCCGGCGGCCACCGCGGCGCCGCCCACATCGGTCTCCAGCGTGCGGGAGTCCGACACCGTCACCACCAGACAGCAGGCCGGCGTCGCGTCGTGTTGGTGGTGCTCGTCGTTCTTGGACATCGTGAGCCTCCTCTCCCACCCACCTCGACCTACGAGCATCGCACGCCGGCGCCGCCGACGCGAACCCGGGCCCCCCGCCCGACCAGGGCGATCGAGTTCTCGGGCCTCGCCGATGTTGCCCGCCCTGCCCGCCCGGCGACGTCCGGGCACCGACGCCGCCCTTGCTGTCCCCGAGGCAAGCCGCTACCTTCCACCGATACCATGCCGTCTTTCGACCTCCTGGCACTGCTGTTGGCGCTGGCGCTCGTGGCGCTGAACGGCTTCTTCGTCGCCACCGAGTTCGCGATCGTCAAGGTGCGGCCGACCCGGATCGAGGAGCTGATCCGCAAGCACCGGCCCGGGGCCCGCACCACGCGGCACATGATCAGCAACATCGACGCCTACCTCTCGGCGGCGCAGCTCGGCATCACCCTCGCCAGCCTCGGGCTCGGCTGGGTCGGGGAGCCGGCGTTCGCGCGCCTGATCGCGCCCCACCTCCATACCGTCGGGATCTCTGACCCGGTGTGGGTCGACCGTATCGCGCTCGCGGCTGCCTTCTCGCTCTTGACGCTGCTGCACATCGTCGTCGGCGAGCAGGCCCCGAAGTTCCTGGCCATCTTCCGCGCCGAGGCCGTGGCGCTCGCCATCGCCTACCCGATGCGGCTGTTCTACACCCTCTGCCTGCCGCTGATCTGGCCGCTCAACGGCCTCGCCCGCCTGGCGCTGCGCCTCGCCGGGGTCGCCGGGATGCGCCCCGGAGCCGATTACCACTCGGAAGAAGAGCTGAAGATCATCGTCTCGCAGGCGCGCAGCGCCGGGCTGCTGTCGGCGGCGCGCTCCGACGTGCTGCGGCGCGCGATGAGCCTGCCGACCAAGAACGCCCGCACCTTGATGGTGCCGCGCGGCGAGGTGGCCTTCCTCGACATCAACGAGACCTTCGAAGAGAACCTGGCGCGCGCCAGCGACTCGGGCCACGCCCGCTTCCCGCTCTGCGATCGGGAGCTCGACGACGTGCTCGGCATCGTCGACATCCGCGAGATCCTCTTCAAGGCCCGCCATGGCCCGATCGATCTCCGGGCCCTCGCCGCCCCCGCGGTCTACCTCCCGGAGCTGATGTCCGGCGAGCGCCTGCTCGCCGAGTTCCGCGCCCGGCGCATCCCGATGGCCGTCGTCGTCGACGAGTATGGCGGCGCCTCCGGCATCGTCACCCCGGCGGACGTGGTCGCGGCGGTCATGGGCGAGTTCGAAGAAGAGGACGACACCTACGTCAAGCCGCTCCCGGGCGGCGCCTACGACGTCGAGGGCACGGTGACCCTCGAGGAGATCGAGAACGTCTTGAAGGTGAGCCTCTCGATCCGCGACATGCGCACCGTGGGCGGCTTCTTGATGACCCGCCTCGGCCGGATGCCGAAGGTCGGCGACAAGGTGATCGAGGCGGCGCACGTCTTCAACGTGATCGAGGTCCACGGGCCGCGGATCGCCAAGATCCGGATCCAGCGCGAGACACCGCGCGATCAGCGGGCCGCGCCGCCGCCAACAAAATAGCCAAGCCTGCGGGACGCTGCACTTACCTTGATTCCCGCGCCGCGGACGCATCGTCCGCGCGGGAATCAAGAAAAGAAGTGGTGGTGCGCCCTAGTTGACCGGCGGCGTGTCGCTGTCGCTGCCCTTCTCGCCCTTCTTCTTCTTGCTGTTCGAAGCCTTGGGGTCGAGGGGCGTCGGCTCTTTGACCAGCGCGTTCTTCAGGACGTCGTCGATCTTGTTGGCGAAGATGAACTCGAGATCCTTGCGGTTCTGCTCCGGGATCTCGACCAGATCCTTCTTGTTGCGCTCCGGCATGATGATCCGCTTCACCCCGGCGCGCCGCGCCGCCAACACCTTCTCCTTGATGCCGCCCACCGGCAGCACCTTGCCGCGCAGCGTGATCTCGCCGGTCATCGCCACGTCGGCGCGGACGTTGATGCCGGTCATCAACGACACGAGCGCGGTCGCCATCGTGACCCCCGCCGACGGGCCGTCCTTCGGGATGGCGCCGGCCGGAATGTGCACGTGCAGATCGAACTGCTTGAAGAGCGCGTCGTCGATGCCGAGCAGCGCCGCCTGGGCGCGAATGTATGACAGCGCCGCTTGCGCCGACTCCTTCATCACGTCGCCCAACTGTCCGGTGAGGGTCATGCCGCCCTTGCCGGGCATCTTCGTCGCTTCGATGAAGAGCACGTCGCCGCCGACCGCGGTCCACGCCAGACCGGTCGCGACCCCGGTGACCTCGGTGCGCTCCGCCATCTCGTTGATGAACTTCTCCGGCCCGAGGATGGTCTCGAGCTCGGCGGGCAGCACCGCGCGCTTCTCGGTCTTGCCCTCGGCGAACACCACCGCCACCGAGCGACAGACGCTGTCGATCTCGCGCTTCAGGTTTCGCACCCCCGCCTCGCGGGTGTACGACGAGATCAGCGCGTTGATGACGTCGTCGGCGAGCTCGAGCCGGTCGTGGTCGAGGCCGTGATCGCTCAACGCCTTCGGCACCAGGTGGCGCTTGGCGATCTCGAGCTTCTCCTCGTGGGTGTAGCCCGGCAGCTCCAGGACCTCCATGCGGTCCTTCAACGCCGGCGGCACGGTCTCGAGGACGTTGGCGGTGGCGATGAAGAAGCACTTCGACAGGTCGAAGGGCACGTCGATGTAGTGGTCGGCGAAGGTGTGGTTCTGCTCCGGGTCCAAGACCTCGAGCAGCGCCGCCGCCGGATCACCACGGAAGTCGTGCGCCAGCTTGTCGACCTCGTCGAGCACGAACACCGGGTTGTTGGCGGTGGCCTTCTTCATCCCCTGGATCACCCGCCCCGGCAGCGCCCCGACGTAGGTGCGGCGGTGGCCGCGGATCTCGGCCTCGTCGCGCACGCCGCCCATCGCGACCCTGACGTACTTGCGCCCCATCGCCTTCGCGATCGACATCGCCAGCGAGGTCTTGCCGGTGCCCGGAGGCCCGACGAAGCACAAGATCGGCCCCTTCATGTCGCTCTTGAGCTTGCGCACCGCGAGGTACTCGACGATGCGCTTCTTCGGCTTCTCGAGGCCGTAGTGATCGCCGTCGAGCACCGTGCGCACTTCTTTCAAGTCGATGCGATCCACGGTCGAGCGCGCCCACGGCAGGTCGCACAGCCACTCGACGTAGGTCCGGGCCACGGTGTACTCGGCCTGCGACGGGCTCATGTTGCGCAGGCGCTTGAGCTCCTTGCGCGCCGCCTTGTCGGCCTCTTCGGGCAGCTGCGCCTCACCGACGCGCTGCTCGAGCTCCGCCATGTCGTCGTCAGCGTCGTCGCCCTCGCCGAGCTCGTCGCGGATCGCCTTGAGCTGCTGGCGCAGGTAGTACTCGCGCTGGGTCTTCGACATCTCGCCCTTGACCTGCGAGCTGATCTTGTTCGACAGCTTCAAGACCTCGAGCTGCCGGCTCAAGAGCTCCAGCACCCGGCGCATCCGCGCCACCAGGTCCACGGTCTCGAGCACCGACTGCTTCTCGTCCACCGAGGCCTCGACGTTGGAGGCGATGAGGTCGGCCAACACCCCGGCGTCGTCGACGCGCTCGAGGAGCTCGGCCGCCGACGGCGGCAGCTCGGGGATGAGGCGCAGCACCTCGCGCGCGGTCTTGCGCAGACTCATCGTCAGCGCCTCGACCTCGACCTGGTTCGACGGCGGCTCGTCGACCGAGGTGATGCGGGCCTTCAGGTAGGGGACGCTGTGGGTGTATTCGGTCAGCCGGACCCGGGACAGGCCCTGGACCACGACCGAGAAGTTGTCCTTCGAGGCCTTGACCAGCTTCACGAGGCGCGCCGCGCAGCCCATCGCGTAGAGGTCCGCGGGCACCGGATCGTCGACGTCGGGGTCGCGCTGCGCGACGACCGCGACCAGGCCGTTGTCCTTGATGCTCTCTTCGACGAGGCGCACCGTCTTCGGCCGACCGATGCCGAGGGGCACGATCGAGCCGGGGAACAACACCGTGTTCCGCAAGGTCAAAACCGGGAGCTCCTCGGGGATGACGATCATCCCGTCCGACTCGCTCGGTTTGGCGAGCGCCTGCGGCAACGCCGCGAGCTTGTCGCCCTTCTCACCTTTCTTGTGCTCAGTCATTGATCCACGTCGCTTCGAGCCACCCACAGCGTGCAGCCAATCGGCTGCGGCCAGGCCGGCCACGTCAAGATATCAAGGAGAGTGCTGCACCTGGGACAAAAGGGCAAGGGTTGATGCGCTACGGCGTCGCCGCGCTCAGGCCGCCGGGCGCAGGCCGTCCGCGGCCTTCGCGAAGCGCTTGCGACACGCGACGCAGGTCAGGTTCGCGTCGAGGTTGTTGCCGCAGGCGCACACCCAGCCCACCTGCCGCGCCGGGTTGCCGACCACGAGCGCGTGCGCCGGGACGTCGCGGATCACCACGGTGCCGGCGCCGATGAGCGCGTGCGCGCCTATCGTCGTGCCGGCGACGATCGTCGCGTTGGCGCCGATGCTGGCGCCGTACTTCACCAGGGTCTTGGCGAACAGCGCCGGATCGACCGGGAACGCGACCCGCGGCCGCAGGTCGTTGGTGAACGTGGCGTTCGGGCCGACGAAGACGTAGTCTTCGCAGGTCACCTTGTCCCAGACCTGGACGCCGTTCTTGATCGTCACGTGATCGCCGAGCACCGCGCCGGTCTCGACGAACGAGCACTCGCCGATGTTGCAGCGCGCCCCGACCGTCGCCCCCTTCATCACATGGGCGTGCGCCCAGATGCGGGTGCCGTCGCCGATCTGATCGGAGTCGGCCATGCCCTTGGGATGAACGAAGTACGGCAGCGCCGCGGCCTTCGCCGGCGCCGGCCGCGAGGCCTTGAGCTTCTTGTGCGCCTTCGGCGCGGTCTTTTTGGTTTTCACCAGCGTTGCTTACCGCCCACCCCTGTGGGCGGTCAAGCACGTCGTCGCCGACGTCGTCGCGAACCGCAGGATCAGGGCGCCCCCGCCTCAGCGGCCGCAGGCGTTCGCTTGCAAGGTCACCGGCGGCGCGGTGGTCACCGTGACCGTCACCGCGTTCTGGCCGCAGGCGAGCGAGTTCGGACAGTCGCCGCTCTGGTCGCAGGTCGTGAAGCAGGTCGCGTTGACCCCGGTGCCGAGACAGACGCCGGTCTTGCACTGCGACGCCGCGGAGCAGTTCTGTCCCGCGACCCGGTCGCCGACGCGCGGCATGCAGACCAGACGACCCTCGCAGTCGTCGAGCACGTCGAGCCCGGCGCGGCAGGCCTCGTAGCTGGTGCAGGTGGCGTCCTTGGCGCAGGCGCGGCGCTGGATGTCGCCGTAGAGATCGCCGGTGAAGTCGCCGGTCGTTCCTTCGACGTAGAGCTTGCCGGAGACGCCGCCGGTGAGCTTGTCGGTGCGCAGATCGAGATCGGCGTCGGAGAGCACGGCCTCGATGCCCATCATGAAGTAGGTGGTGTCGGTGCCGCTGGAGCGCATGCCGACCACCGAGGCCTCGAGCTGCTCGCTGATGGCGGTGACCGCGAGGGTGCAGACGCCGGCGCCGAGGCCGGGCTGGCCGGTGAAGTCGTCGACCCAGGCGCCGACCCGCGCGCAACCGCACACCGTCGGGTTCGCCGGGTCGCAGCCGAACAGCGACGCGATCGCGTCGGGCAGGTTGTTGTGGCCGGTGATCGCCGGCAGCATCAGGTTCTCGAACGCGAACCACGCGAGGCGCCCGTACTCGATCGACAGCCGGTGCTCCGGCACCAGCATGTCGTACTCGATCGCGGTGGTCGAGGTCCGCCGCGTCAGGGTGCCGGTGAAGTCCGCCGAGATCGGCGTCAGGCCGATCTGGTCGCCGCTGTAGCGGTGCCGTCCACAGCAGGTGTCCGGCAAGTCGCAGCCGAGCCCGTAGCGCCACATGAACAGGAAGTCGCTCCAGGACCAGTGGCCGGTCACCGCCCCGGAGCTGCTCGCGGTCAGGATCTTCAGGTCGCCGCCGACCGTGAGGTTGCGCATCAGCTCGGTGAGATCGCCGCCGACGGTGAGCGCGTTGTTCACCCACCCCGGCATCTGGTCGAGGATCGCCCATTGCACCGCGTCGTCGATCACCTGGCTGTCGTGATCGGCGTCGGTGGGCAGGACCGGATCGGCGACCAACGTGGCGTACGAGATCCACCCGAAGGCGAGCGCCCGCTCGACGTCGGCCGGGGTCCAGCCGAGCTGATCCGCCAGGAGCGTCACCAACTCGGTGGCGATGACGTTCGCCGGATCCAGGAAGAAGCCGCCGAGCTCGTCGATGACGGCGCCGGTCGACCCCGGAAACGCCTGGTTGGTGTGCAGCTTGGTGCGGAAGTCATAGGTGCCGACGAAGCGCTCCGGGAACAGGTTGAGGTTCACGGTCACCGTCACGCTGCCCCGCCCGACGATCGCCGGGGCCACCGCGCAACCGGTCGCCGCGACTTCGCCGGTGCGGCCGAGGGCGCTCGCGGTCACGGTGTAGAGCTGACCGTCGACCAGGGTGGTGAAGCTGGCGATGCTCGCCGGCGAGGCGACGACGCCGGACGCCACCGACGACGGCGGATGGACCGCGTCGATGACCGCGCAGTTCAGCGAGCCCTCGTGCACCCGCACCGACACCTCCTGCAGCGGGATCAGGCCGCTGTATTGGAAGCGAACCTTGAGCTCGCCGCGGTAGACCCCGTCCACCACGACCGCGACGCTCTGGCTCTCCGCGGTCACCTCGGACACCACGACGTTGAAGCTGACCAGGTCGTTGCCGCTCGTCAGGTTGCTCGAAAGCCGGCCGTCGGCGCCGCTCTTCTTCGTAGCCTCCGCCATCGCCGAGCCGCCGTTCGGGCTCGAGAGGGAGAAGCTCACCTCGCGATCGGCCGCCGGCGTGTCGTCGAGGTTCAACACCCGCACCTGGATGGGCGTCACCTCTTGAAAGCCGAGCGTCAGGTTGCGCGGTGACTCGATCACCAGCTTCACCGGCGCCAAGTTGCCCTTGCAGCCCTCGCCCTTCAAGACGTCGCCGCTGCCGCAGCCGGCGGCGACAAACGCCAAGAATGAGGCACCCGCTATGAGAATCACTTTGTTCATCGCAAACCCTCGTGTGAAGACGGTGGCAAGGACGCCGACCCTATTGCCAGTGCCACGTTTATCGGCACGAACCGTTGACGTGTTGCGTCAAAATGCACCCTGCCGGGGTTTCAAAGGCAGTTCGAGGGGTTGGCGCCGGCTCCTCAATATAACGCAGCGCGGCATGTTGGCAAGGATCCGCGACTTGCGCCAAGGCGGCGCGATCGTGACACCAAGGCAATTGACCTGAGCCCGGATTTCTGTTTACCGTCCCGCGAATTTCCGGTCGGGCACCGACCTGACCGAGCGATCTGAAGCGCCACACTGGAGGCAGTCTCGCGTGCACTGGGAGCCGGACATGCAGTCGACGGAGCTTTGGGCATCACCGCGCAAGAAAGCCGCAACGAAGACGGGCGGTGCGAAGTCGCCGTCCAAGAAGAAGACCGAGGAGCACGACGCCGAAGAAGAGGCGAACGACCTCGACGGCGACGCCGGTGAAACGACCTCACTCGGAGACGAGGACGCCGAGCCCGGCGAGGACGCCGAGGGCGAGGAGGGCGCCGAGGGCGAAGACGCCGAGGAAGAGGAAGAGACCGAAGGCGGCGCCGAGATCTCCGAAGACCCCGAAGACTTCGAGTCGTTCGACGACGACGAGGACTTCGGCTTCGACGAAGACGACGAGTTCGGCGAGCTCGACGACGACGACGACGAGGACGACGACGACGACGAGGAAGAGGAAGAAGAAGACGAAGACGTCGAGGACGACGACAAGGCGGCCAACGACGATCTCGACTACGGCTACGGCGAAGAGGAAGAGGAAGAAGACCTGTAGCGCCGGCCCACCGTCAGCCGCCGAGCTGTCGCAAAACGCTCCCGGCCCGCGTTAGAATCTCCCCGACCCGGATCGGATTTCCCGGCACCATGCTCTGCGCCAGCAGCTGATCCAGCTCGCGATCGCGCCCTTGCGCCTCGGCGAGCGCGGCGAGCGCCGCCCCCACCGCCTCGCGCGCCGAGCTGCCGTGCGCCTTGGCCGCGAGCTCGAGCTTGCTGACCACGGTCATCAACGCGGCGCGGTCGTGCGCCACCAGGGACTCGCGGTTGTTCAACACCTGCATCGCCTCGAGGAAGCGCGCCATGGTCTCGATCGCGCGCCGCGCCGGGACCGCGCGCAGCGGGCTCCACATCTCCAGGACCTCGATCAACACCTGACGCTGACTGAGATACGCCCGCTTGTCGGCGGCGCGCATCCAGGTGAAGCCCGGGCTGAACATGAACGCCTCGACCGCGTCCTTGGCCCGCGCCAAGAGCGGCTGCCACGACGGCGGCGGCAGGGTGCGGAGCTGGCGCTCGAGATCGAGGATGGAGTCGCGAAGCTCGAAGACCCGCGAGCGCAGCTCGCGCGCCACCGTCAGCTCGAAGCTGGCCTCGGACTCGGCGTCCTCGCCGAGCCGGGACGGCAGCGCCAGGAACACGCCGTTCAACAGGGCCACGAGGCCGTTGCGGGTGTGCGCCAGGTGATCTTGAACCGCGTCGACGAGCTCCCAGGAGTCCTCGAGCTTCAAGAGCGCGGCGATCCGGCGGCGAAAGCCCTGGACCTCGCCGGAGAGCACGAAGCTCATCGCCCACGCCGTCTCGCCGATGCGGTGCAGCAGCGGGTTCATGCTCGTCGCCGCCGGCGCCGGGACCGCGACCGCGGCGGGAGCCGCCCCAGGCTCGACCGGTGCCTCGTCCCCGGCGGAGAACGCATCGAGGTTCAGCCCGTCGCCGGCGGGCGCGGCGCCGCCGGGGTCGGCGGCCTCGAGGAGCGGCAGCATCACCTGGCGGAGCTCTTCGAGCGCCAGCCAGAAGGCCGTCATCTGATCCGCGGCGCTCGCCCACAGCGCCGCGGGCGGCCGCGTCGACACCTCGCGCTCCAGGGCCGCCAGATCGACTTCCTGCAGCTTGACGACCGCGACGAGCGCGTGGTCGACCATGCCCGCCGCCGCCTCGCGCGTGGCGTCGTCCTTCACTGCCGCGACCCGGGCTCGAATCAGCTCGGGGTCCACGCGGTCGGTGCTCACAGCTCTCGACATAGGCTCCAATGAATCGTCGCGGCGCGACCCCGAGGCGCCGCCCGCCTGGCGCCAGTCTAGCGACCGTCCAAAACAAACGCCAGAAGTTGGCGCGGCCGGGAGGCACGCCCGGCCCGCGGACGGCCCGCGGCACCGCGTTTGACGCCCAACCGGGAGGCCGCCTATCCTGGTGCCGCCATGTCGTTCAAACGGTTCCCGGCTCGCTTCGGGCGCTACCTCCTCCTCGACCGGATCAACGCCGGCGGCATGGCCGAGGTCTACCGCGCCAAGGTCACCGGCGTCGAAGCGTTCCAGCGCCTGCTGGCCATCAAGACCATGCTGCCGACCTTGACCCGCAACGAGGCCTTCGTCTCGATGTTCGTCGACGAGGCCAAGCTCGCGGCGCAGCTGAACCACCCGAACATCGTCCAGATCCACGAGCTCGGCCGCATCGGCGACGTCCTCTACATCGCGATGGAGCTCGTCAACGGCCACGACGTCGGGCACCTGCTCCGAGTCGCCCGGGCCTTGGGCCGCCGGCTGCCGTTCACCTTCGTGGCGTACGTCATGAACCGCACCGCCGAGGCCCTCGACTTCGCGCACCACAAGACCGACGTCGCCGGCCGGCCGCTGAACCTCGTGCATCGAGACGTCAGCCCGCAGAACATCCTGCTGAGCTTCGACGGCGACGTCAAAGTGGCCGACTTCGGCATCGCCAAGACCGACGTCCGGGCGTCGACGACCCGGGGCGGCGTCGTCAAGGGCAAGGTGCCGTACATGGCGCCGGAGCAGGTCACGGCGCGCGCCCTCGACCGCCGCACCGACATCTTCGCGCTCGGCGCCGTGATGTACGAGGCGCTGACCGGCGAGCCGCTGTTCGCCGGCTCGACGCAGATCGAGATCATGACCCGGATCCGGGACGTCGCGACCCCCTCGGTCCGCACTCTCGCGCCGGAGCTGCCGGCGGCGGTCGACGACGTGCTGCAGCGGGCGCTGGCGAAGAAGCCCGACGATCGTTTCCAGACCGCCGAGGCGCTCGCCGCGGCCCTCTCCGGCTTTTTGATCGACGGCGCCTCGCTCTACGGCGCGCGGCAGGCGGCGGCGTTGATGGACGAGCTGTTCCACGACGAGATCCGTGCGGCCGCGGAGAAGAGCCGCCGCTACGACACCCTGACCGCGGCCGACTGCCTCGACGCCGAGCCCGCGCCGCAGCAGACCCAGCTGTTCCAGACCGCGTTTCAGGGCCAGACCACGGTGCTGCCGGTCAGCCAGACCGAGGTCGTGTCGATGTCGACCGAGATCGACGACGTCCCGACCCACGTGTCCCCTGCCCCGTCCCTGTGGTGGCGGCTCAAGACCCGCGCGATGCACCTCCCGCTCGCGGCCCGGGTGTTCGCCGGCACCCTCGGCGTGGCGCTGGCGCTGGCGCTGGTGTTGCGCGGCCCCGGCGATCCGCCCCCGGTCGACGACCCGGCCCCCGCGAGCCCGCTCGCCGAAAGCACGCCGCCCCCGCAGCCCCCCGAGCCCGCGGTCGCAACCGCGTCGGCTGCCGCGCCGACGACGACGAAGGCCGAGCCCGCGACGACCGCGGTGGAGCCGGCCCCGGCGCCCCCCGTCGAGCCCGCGCCGCCGGCGTCGAAGCCCAAGGCGGCAGCGCCCCCGAGGCCCAAAGAAGCGGCGCCGGTGCGCTACGGCTACCTGTCGCTCCGCGCCGACGGCGTGATCGCGGCCAAGATCATCGTCGACGGCACGGACGTCGGCTACTCCCCGGTGATCGGGCTGCGGTTGCCGCTCGGCAAGCACAAGATCCGCATCGTCGAGCAGGCGGACAAGGGCGGCCGGACCAAGACCCTCGACGTCACGCTCACCGGCAAACACACCAGCGGCGATCCCCTGCGGCTTGTGATCCCGATTTAGCACGCCTGCGATCTTCCTTTGATTCCCGCGCCGCGGCTGCCGCGGCGCTCCGTGACCCCCACCCTTGAATGCTCCCGAGCCGCGCCGGATCCCGCCCCCGGGTGGGGCGGGCACGACCTGTGCGCCGGCCACTCGAACATACGGTCGCGCCCGCCGGTGCTGCAGCGGAGGCGAAGCCGCGAGCGCGAGGAACGCAAGAATGGGCGCGGAACGATCAGCTCACGGATGCGCCGGCGATGGGGCGGGCAGGACGGCTGCGGCATCTCGAGAGCCGGCGCCTTACCTTGGGACGATGAGGCGGTCCGGCGTCCTTCCCATCGGCATGCGGTTGCGCTACAGGTGCCGGCGATGATCGCCTCCGGAGAGAGACCGGCGCTGAGGCCGATGGCGGAGCGGCTCCGCGCCCGACTGCGCTCGTTCGACACCGTCGTCGTGGCGCTCTCGGGTGGCGTCGACTCGACGGTGCTCGCCGCGGTCGCCGTGATCGAGCTCGGGGAGCGGGCCCTCGCGGTCACCGGCGTGTCGCCGAGCCTCGCCGCCGTCGAGCTCGCGGCCATCCGCCGCTTCTGCGCCGCGCGGGCGCTCGCCCACGCCACCGTCCTGACCCGCGAGATGCAAAACCCGGGATACACCGCCAACTCGCCGGAGCGCTGCTACTTCTGCAAGCGCGAGCTCTTCCTCGCCATCGGCGAGCTGGCGCGCGCCCGCGGCTTCGCGCTGATCCTCGACGGCACCAACGCCGACGAGCTCCGCGGTCACCGGCCCGGGAAGCGCGCCGCCGCCGAGCTCGAGGTGGTCTCGCCGTTCGTCGACATCGGCGCCACCAAAGACGAGATCCGGGCGTTGGCCCGCGACCTCGGCCTCGAGGTCGCCGACAAGCCGGCGTCGCCGTGCCTGAGCTCGCGGATCGCCTACGGCGTCCCGGTGACCGTCGAGCGCCTGACCCGGGTCGGCCGCGCCGAGAGCCGGCTGCGGGAGCTCGGCTTCCACGAACTGCGGGTCCGCCTGCACGACAGCATCGCCCGCATCGAGGTCCCGAAGCACGAGCTCTCCCGGGTCCTCGAGCACGCCGACCGCATCACCCGCGAGCTCCAAGAGCTCGGGTTCGTCTACGTCACCCTCGACCTCGCCGGGTTGCGCTCCGGCAGCCTCCTGGAAGCGGTGGCCGAGGAGCGGCAGTGACCCCGGCGGCGCTCGCCGCGCTGCTCGCCGACGTGGCGCGCGGCACGACCTCGATCGCCGAGGCGACCGCGCGCCTGCAACAGCTGCCGTTCGCCGACCTGGGCTTCGCGCGCGTCGACCATCACCGCGAGCTGCGCTCCGGGGCCCCCGAGGTCATCTTCGGCGCCGCCAAGACCCCGGCCCAGATCCGCGACATCGCGGCGTCGCTCTGCGACGCCGGCGCCGACGTCCTCGTGACCCGCGCCGGCGCCGACACCTACGCTGCGGTCCGCGCGGTCGCCGCCGACGCCCGCTACCACGAGGTCGCGCGCGCCGTCACCGTGCAGCGCCGACCGCCACCGCCGCTGGGCAAGATCGGGGTGCTGTGCGCCGGGACCTCGGACCTGCCGGTCGTGGAGGAGGCCGCGGTGACCGCCGAGTTCTTCGGCGCCGCGGTCACCCGATTGTGCGACGTCGGCGTCGCCGGGCTGCACCGCCTGCTCGCCGAGACCGAGACCCTGAAGAGCCTGGACGTCGCCATCGTCGTCGCCGGTATGGAGGGCGCGCTGCCGTCGGTGGTCGGGGGGCTCTTGCCGCTGCCGGTGATCGCGGTGCCGACCTCGGTGGGCTACGGCGCGAGCTTTGGCGGCCTCGCCGCGCTCCTCGGCATGCTGAACTCGTGCGCCTCGGGCGTCACCGTGGTCAACATCGACAACGGCTTCGGCGCCGCCGCCGCCGCGGCGCGCATCCTGCGGCTGCACGCGAAAGATCGCTAGACCGTACTTCGTGCCCGCCCCACTCGGGGGCGGGCCGAGAGCGGCGCCGAAGGCGACGCTCCGGGGTGGGGGTGGGGAGGACGGGCGCGAAGCGCCCGCCGGGAATCAAAAAAAGGCGAGAGCTCGATTGCCCTGGTGTGCCTCAAGGGCAGGGCTGGTCGGCCTCGTCGTCCTTGGGGGCGAAGATGTCGGCCGGGGTGCGCGGGATCACGACCCAGACCGGCCGCGCCGCGAGCACCTGCCGCAGGTTGCCGATCACCCGGACGTGCTTGCGCTCGCCCACCGGCTTCGCCAGCTGCTGCTTGGCGTAGAGCAGCGGATCGAAGTCGGGGTCGGCGTCGCGGGAGATGACCGCGATCTTCACCGCCGCCGAGCCGCCCGCGGCGCGCTCGTAGTTGCCGAAGACGTCGGCCACCCACTGGCCGAAGATGGTGTACGAGCCCCTCTCGCTGCAGGTCGGATCGTCGTAGCAGGTGCGCTCGCAGCAGTACTCGATCGGGTTCTCGGGGACGTAGCCGGTGAGGGCGCACGCCGTGAGCTCCTCGGCGGACATCGGGAAGCAATAGGGCTTGAGCGGCGCGGCATCGCACAGCGGTCGAGCCGGCGCCTGCGCCTCACCGGCGTCGCAGATCGGCGGCAAGGTCGCGCCGAAGGCGGTGGTGCAGCCCTGGCGCTCGATGCCCCCCGACTCGTTGGTGTCACACAGGCGCAAGGTCGACGCCGGCGCCAGGTTGTCGAAGCACACCAAGCCGCCTTCGACCGCCTCGAGGTCGAGGTTCTCGGCGCGGTTGCGACCATAGGTCTTGAGGGCCGTCTGGTAGGCGGCGGCGTTGATCCGCACCGCCTTCGGCAACAGCCCCATGCCGCGCCTTACGCCGTCACGCCGCCACACCGGGTTCGAGAACTGCGTCGTGCCGGCGAACTCGACCGGGCTGCCGCGCAACGACAGCACCAGGTCGCCGACCTCGAGGTCCTCGGGGTAGTTGAAGTTGAACGCGTAGAGGTGATTGAAGGCGCCGACGCAGCGGCCGGCGCCGCCAGGGCCGGGGCCGGGCAGCTCCCACAGACAGCCCAGATCGACCCGGCAGTCGACCTGCGGGCGGCTGCCACAACGCAGCTCGGCGCCGAGATCGGTGACGAAGAAGCCCTCGTTGCCGAGCCCGGTCACGACCAGCGGCCCGCGGCCACAGCCGCCGCTGTCCTTGTGGTCGTCGTACTCTTTGCGGGTGCAGCCGAGCACCTCGACGAACGAGCCCATCGCCGCCGGCGGCGCGTTCACCGCCTTGCCGTGCGAGTAGCCCACGAAGCCCACGACCCCGTCCTCGTCCTGGCCGATGCCGTAGCGCGGATCGCCCGAGATCGCGCAGACGTTGCTGGCGTGGGGCGTCAGCGGGCTCGTGGTGTTGTCGGTGGTGTTGTTGATCTGATCGACGCGCGGCAGATCGAAGAACATCTCGCTCGACACCCCGGTGGCGAAGGTGCCGGCAGCGGCCGACGAGCCACAGTCCTCGATCCAGACGCGGGTCGGGCCGAAGGCGTCGACGATCAGCAGATCGGTCTCGGCGACCCCGCCGACGAAATTCAGCACCATGCCCGCGGGCCCGACGCCGGCCAGCCGCCCGGGGCGTACGTCGACCATCGCCCCACCCTGCCAATCGGTGATCGGACTGGCCGCCTGCGTGTCGCTGCCGCGGTCGAGCACGGTCGCGCGCAGATGCACCTTGACCGGAGAGGCGAGCTCGGGGAACGGCCGCGGACAGCTCTTGCTACCCTCGGTGGGCGCGGTCTCGCAACCCGCCGGCCGGGGGAAGGCGTCCATCGACAAGAGCTCGACGCGAAAGCTCCCGGGCCCGGGCGGCACCGGAAAGCGCTCGGTCACACAGGCGGCGAGCGACAGGCCGAACCACACGGCAAGGCCGCGGCCGCGCCAAGAACGGTCGACAGGGCGGCGCATCATTGCCCCCACTCCGGATCGTTGTAGTCGGGGAGCTGGTCGAGCCCCTCGCCGGTGCGGCGGACGATGCGGCCGTCCTCGGTGCCGAAGACGCACGCCACCCCCGCGTAGGGGCCCTTGACGAGCGGCGCCCCGGTCCAGGTCTGCGCGGCGCGCGGCCCGTGACAGACGGCGCTCGGCGGATCGTCGGCCGCCAAGCACACCCGCGGCAAGCGCTCGAGCTCGAAGCACCTGGCCTCCGCCGGGGTGCGCTCGCCGCCGGCGCTGCAAGCCGCGGTCGCGCAGCAGTCCTCGACCCGACAGCGGCGGATGTACTCGGCGCAATCGACGAGCTCGGCGCAGGTCGCCTTGGAGATCGGGTCGGCGAGCGTGCAGGTGCGGCCGTCCTGCGCCTCGTAGACCCCGCACGGCGCCAACCGGCCGAGGTAGTCGACGAGCGCGGTGCGGAGCGGCACCCCGGTGTCGAGCTTGGTGGTGTTGCGCTTCAACACCTTGAAGCCCGAGCCGCCGTTGGCGATGTAGTCGTTGACCGCGATCTTGTAGGTCGCGGACGGGTCGAGGGGCTGATCGTTGACCTTGATCCCCTCCGCCGGGTGCGCGTAGGCCGCCGGATCGCGGTTGTTGGTCAGCACCTGGCCGCAGTTCATCGTGAACTTCAGCCCCGCGGTCTGGGCCTGGGCCTGACAGCCGCGCGACGCCGAGCGCTCGGTGATGAAGTCGCACAGCTCCTGCATCTCCAGGCCGGAGAGGTACATGATGGTCAGGGTGTTCTCGAACGGGAAGACATTGAACATGTCCTCGAGGGTGATCGGGCCGCGGTAGAAGTTGTCGCGGATGCCGAGGGTGTTGGTCACCGCGACCTCGGCCTCGGCCCGCCGCCGGACGCGCATCGACTCGGTGACCAGGTTGCCGAGCCCGGAGTCGCCGCCCTTGCCCTGGCTGCGGCGCAAGATGGTGCGCGGCGCGTAGGCGATGACCCGCCGCAGGTCGAGCTGCTCGTTCAACGCCAGGCGATAGGGCTCGATGAGCTCGGCGATTTGCGGGTCCTCGAGCTGCGCCAGGCGGTTGTCGACCGGGAAGATCTGGTACTTGTTCGACACCACGCGCTTGCCGCCGAACTCCGGATCGTCCTGCAGCATGACGTCCAACCGGCCGAGGTACTTGGCGAACGCGCCGGAGTGCACGATCAGCACCTCGCGGCCGTCGACGTCGGTGACCGCCTTCGGCGGGTTCAACACCACGTGCAGGTGACCGCCGAAGATGATGTCGATGCCGCGCACCCCGGGGATGAAGGCCACCACCCGGCCGTCGCCGAGGTCCTCCCGCACCTCCCAGTTGGGCAGCAGCCGGTCGGCCCACTCGACCTCCTCGTAGCCGGCGATCAGCCGCTGGTCGTCGGTGAGCCCGAGGTGGCTCACGATCACGATCAGATCGACGCTGCCGTGCAAAAGGTTCACGTATTGGCGCACGGTCTCGTTCTGCTCGGTGGGGGTGATCTGCAGCGAGTTGCCGCCCTCGCCGATCGACGACAGCGAGCTCATGTCGCCCATCCCGATCAGGCCCACCCGTAGTCCGTCGAGGTTGACGATGGTGTACGGCTGCGTCAGACGGGCGAGGAGGTGGTGGTTGGCGTCGTCCGGATCCTTATAGATGTAGTTCGCCGCCAGGTTCGGGAACGTCGCCCAGCGCACCAACTGCTTGGCGTAGTTGAGCGGCCCGGCGTCGAACTCGTGGTTGCCGGTGACCACCACGTCGACGCCGACGTTCGACATGAAGCGCATCTCCACTTCGCCGAGCTTGTCGTTGAAGATCGGCGCGCCCTGGAAGGGATCGCCGGAGTCGACGTGCATCACCCGATCGGCGCGACCGCGCTCGCGCTTGATGAGGTACGCGAGCCGCGCCCCGCCGCCGAACGGCGCGTTGCCCTCGTCGAGGCCGAGGTGGTTGTCGCTCGCGGTCGGCGCGAGCTCGAACGGCAACAGCCGCGAGTGGATGTCGCTGGTGTGGAGGAACGTCACCCGGGTGTCGACGCCGTTCAGGTTCGGCGACTCACCCTCCCACAGGCACGCGGAGATCGAAACGCACCAACCGGCGACCAGGACAAGACGCATGGCCGAATGTCATACACCATCGGCGCGCCCAAACGCACGCCGAATTGTCGTCTCTTATGCCGCCGGCCAGCGGGAAGCGTGCAGCAGCTGGTCGAGGCCTCGCCGGGCGGCCTCGCCCTTCTGCGGGCTGTCGTACGACTGTCTGAGGAGCGCCAAACCGGCCGCCGGCAGCGGGTTGCTGCAGCCGTTGGCGATGCCGCCGGCGATCGAGGTACAGCCGGTCTCGCCGCGCGGGCTCATGCACGCCGCGAGCAGCACGCGGCGGGTGCCGCTCTCGATCGCCTGCAGATCGACGGTCATGCCCTGCGACAGCGCGCCAAACAGCGCGGTGTGCTCGCCGCTCCCGCTCGGCTGCTTCATCCCCTGCCTGGCGACCTTCTGCGAGGCGGGCGCCGCGCTCTTCTCCAGCGGCTTCTCCGGCCCGGTGGCCTCGGTGGTGACGGCCTTCGCGCTCGCGGTCGCGCCGGTGGTCTTGGCGCCCTCCATCCCCGCCGTCTCGCCCGCCTTGCCACGCGACGAGGTCGACGGGGAGGCAAACGGGAAAGTTGCCAACGGGTTCTGGTTTGAAGGCGGCTTGATGCTCATGGGGCGGCTCGCTCTCTTTGCCCTGAGACCCTGCAGCAGACTAACTTACACCTACAATCAGTTCCGGGTTGGCCACGGGCGGCTTGGCCAAACCGGGAGGCTCTCGTCGCGCGTCGTCCTACCTCATTGCTGCTCAGTATACAACTCGTTTGCAGCATAAAACTGTGATGGCGGTCACAGGCGTCGCTACTTGAACTGAGCGAGCGCGAACATCGCGGTGACTTTGTCGTTAGTGGCCCGTAATCGCTCCGAAAGCGTCTTCACGAAGCTCCACAAGATCGCCACCGCGAGATCGCGGTCGGTGCCGAGGAGCGTGTGGAAATCTGCGATCTTGATTGTGTGTAGGATACAATCTTCGTGCGCGAGCGCCCGCGCGGCCCGCGGGACCTTGGCGTCGATGAGCTCCATCTCGCCGAAGTACGCGCCCTGATCGAGGATGGCGAGCGCCTCTTCGCCGATGCCGGGGATCATCTTGGAGATGCGGATCCGGCCCTTGGCGATGAAGTAGAACAACTCCGGCAGGTCGCCCTCGTTGAAGAGCACGGTGTTTCGCTTGATGGCTTGTTCCTCGACGATGGAGGCGACGTGCGCCAGCTGCACCGGGTCGAGGTCCTTGAACAGGGGCACGCTACGCAAGACCTGGAGATCCATGGCACGCTGTGCTATCAAATCCCGGACGGCGCGACCACAAATACTTACATAAGTGGCCAGGCCGGCAGGAAACACAATAGCCTGAGGTGTCGCATGCTTGCTCGCTTCCGTGTCGCGGTGATCGCGGTCTTGGGTCTCGCCGTCTTGGCCATCTACGGCTGCGGCAATGAATCGCTCGGCAAGTCCTTCACGCCGACGCCCCCGCCGGACGAAAACCTGGGCGACAAGTCGCCGATCGCGGTCGGGACCACCGGCTACTACCACTTCACCCGAACCTACCGGCGCGTCACTGCGGCAGGCAGCGGCGGTTTGAGCGAGGGAGAGAAGCAGGCCACCGGCTATTTCTGCACCAAAGTCGCAGAGGTACGAGACACGGCGACGACCCCATACAAAGACGCCGCCGAGACCGTCGTGGTCGCGGGCGTGAAGGTGGCCGGCGGCTCGGGCATTCCGGACGTCGAGGTCGTCGACCAGGACGCCACGTCGACGGCGGATCCCACCGTGGTGGACGCGACGATGACGAACCTCTGGCTGTTCAAGTTGTTGTTCCCGAGCCGCAACCACGGCTACGCCAGTCCGACGAACGTCGAGTTCCACACCCGGGCGGCGCCGACGCCTCCTCTAAACCAGGACTTGTCGCACCTGCTCTATCTCGACACCCGCACCAGCCTCGACCACAGCTGGGGAGGCTGGAGCTTCTACGACAGCGAGTGCGCCAACTACAGCGCCAAGGCCGGGTGTGAAGAGCACCAGTGCAAGTGGGCCCCCGGCAACTACTGCGACAACAAGGCGGTGAACTACCTGAACACGCTGCTCACCTACATGATGAGCACCTACGGCTGCGTCAACTTCGGCACCGGCGACCTGAAGTGCCGCCAGAGCATCACGACGCCGCCCGCGAACTGCAGCACCTTCACCGCGCAGGACACCTGTCGCGCGGCGAATTGCACCTGGTCGTTCTTAGGGAGCGGCGCCACCGGCGCCTGCGTCGGCATCTTCTCTTTCGAGGGCACCTGGCGCGAGACCTTGGTGTCGGCCCCCACGGAGTTCATGGCGCACCCGGACGTGGTGCACAAAGTCCGGCTCACCTTCGACGGCATCGGTCAGCTGCGCGACGCCGACGAGATCATCGTGCCGGACATCAACCCGTCGGGGCCGGTGCCGGTGCCGCTCACCCAATGCCTGCCGGACGTCTGCTCGCAGTACAGCCTGGGCGATCCGCCGGACACCGCGGGCTGCACCGCCAACCCGGCCTGCCTGTGGGATGCCGCGGCGAACGGCGGCAACGGCTGGTGCGTACCGCAGACGCCCTACCCCTGCCTGACGGCCGTCATCGAGCACTACGAAGACCCGTGGGCGGGTGCGTACTGCACGTTCTAGCGCATCGTGCTCACCCGGCCCGGGTATGAGGTGGCCGGCGCATCCGTGAGCTGATCGTTCCGCGCCCTTTCTTGCGTTCCTCGCGCTCGCGGCTTCGCCTCCGCGCTGCGGTACCGGCGGGCGCGACAATGGGCCCAGGTCCAGGCGATCGGCATAGAGTGATCCACGTGCCCGCCCCACTCGGGGGCGGGATCCGGCGCGGCTCGGAGATGTTCAGGGGTGGGGGTGGGGAGCGCGGGCGCCGCGCCCGCGCGGGAATCAAAAAGTCGAAATCGGTCGACTAGTGATTGAAATCGAGCTTGTCCTTGTGCAGCAAGAAGATGTCGTAGTAGTCGCCGATCAGACGGTCGAGCCCGGTCAGACAGACCTTGTTCTCCACCGGGTCGTAGTACCAACCGTCGTCCGATGAGCCGGCCGGCTGCGGCTGCAACAACGTCGGCGCCTTGCCGTTTTCGACGTCGGCCTTGCTGGCGCGCTTGACGGTGATGAGCGAGACGTCGCCACCCGCCGGCACGACGTTCGCGAGCTCGAAGCAGGCGAGGGTCGCGATCTGGGCGAACTTCGCCATCGCGTTGCCGAAGCCCGCCGCCACGCAGCCAAACCCCGCCGCCGCCGAGATGAACGACCAACCGCACTCGTCGTGCGTCTTGCAGGTGGTCTCGTCGGCGTAGGTGGGACAGAGATCGCCGGACTCCGCCAGGCAGACGGTCTCGTAGGTGCGGCGCGAGAAGCTGTTCGCGAACGACACGTAGCGCCGGCTCGCCATCCCCTCGCAGAACACGTTGTCGGGGCTCGTGCACGAGCCGTCCTTCTGGTCGGTGAACAGACACCAGAGGTCGCAGGTCGGGGCGGCGGGGTCGGCGCCCACCAGGCACGAACACGCCTGCGTCGGCCCGAGGTCGGTCGGCGCGCAATCGACCGGCTGCGCCGACCGGTCGACGAGCAGCCCCTGGCCGTTCTTCTTGACCCCGGCGATGACCCCGATGGCGACCCGCGACGCCGAGCCGCCCTTCTTCGCCACCAGGTACTGCGCCATCCGCGTCGGGCTCAAGAACGAGCGCTGCACCTCTTCTTGGTAGCACATCGAGCCCTCGGGCTGTTGCAGCCAGTCCGGTGGCGGCACCCAGGTCCCGCCGCAGCCCTCCTCGTAGACGCAGTGCCGATCCCAGAGCTCTTCGGGCATCGAGCAGTCTTCTTCGTCGGTCACGAACATCACCGCGAGCAGCGCTTCCTGCCGCAGCCAGGACGACGGCTTGGCGGTCGCCGTGTCCTCGTCGAGCGCTTTGAAGGTGTTGGCGCCGGTGGTCGCCGGGTCGTCCGTGACCCGCGTCAGGTCGTTCGCCGGGTTGAGCGCGGTCGGGTTGCCCTGGGCGTCCACACCCTCGTCGCGCGGATCGACGCCCACCGCGAGCATCCCGGCCCGCAGGCCCTCTTCCCAGCCCATGCCGTTGATGCCGAGGCCGTGGACGTTGGCGCGGAAGTACGCCTGCACCATGATCTGCGCCGCCGGATCGGCGCAGGCCGCGAAGGCGCTCGACGATTGATCGCAGATCGGCCGGCCCCGATCGTCGGTGGTCATCGCCGCGCAGGCCTGGCAGGCCTCGAGGCGGATGGTCTCGCGGTCGATCACGTGGCGGGCGCCGCGCTCGCCGGTGAACGCGGTGAACAGCGGGTCGTCGAGGCCCGGCGTCGTCGTCAACCCGGTGGGCATCAACAACGCCAGCTTGGTGTTGATGTCGGGATCGAGGGTGACGCCGCTCGCGGTGATCTTGTCGAGCGCCGTTACCAACCATGATGCATCGAGCTTGAAGATGTCAGGGTCGTAGGCGGCGATCAGCCGGCCGAGCGCGCCGTCGTGCGGCCGGTTGAGGAGAACCGCGGGGAAGCCGCAGTTGCCCTTGGCGCCCGGGCTGTACTGCGAGGAGATCGGGTTTCGCTGACAGTCCTCCGTGTAGCCGATGGCGTCGGTCGAGGTGATGCCGATGCGATAGCGGGTGTCCTGGGGCGCGAGCGCGGCGAGGAGCACGTCCACCGACTCCACCAAGCCATCCTGCTTGTTGCGCATCGACTTGGAGTTGTCGATCACGAACAGGATATCGGCCTTCGAGGGCTGGTCCACGATGAACTTCAGGTGCGCGCCCTCGCGGTCGGCGTCCGGCTGGAACACCCAGTCGTACGCCTGGCAACCGCCGGCGAGGGTCGCGAGGAGGGTCAACGTGGCGAGCTTGCACAGGTTCATGCGTCTTCCCTAGCAGGAATGGTCACCCCGGGTCACGTGCTGGTGGAGGTGATGAGCAGGATCTCGAACTCGTCGCCGATCGCCTTGCGCAGCCCGCCCTCGAGACAGATGCGGCTCGTGCCCGGCTGCAGGCTCCAGCCCGGCTCCTCGGACTTGAGCGGGACGTTCGCCAGGGTCTGGCCGCGCAGCGTCACGATGATGTCGCTCGCGTTCGACGCCACCTGGCCGAGGTCGAAGCAGTTGTTGAGGATGATGCTGTTGACGATCGTGTACATCGTCTCAGCGTAGTCGGAGTTGCAAATGGAGTCCAAGAGGGTGTCGGTGGGCGCCAGCACCGCCCGGCGCCGAAGGGCGAGCTTCCGCAAGAACTCGACGTAACGACCGCCGGCCATCGCGGTGCAGCCGCCGGTGGGTGGATCGGGCCAGACCGAGGTGCGCTGCCCGAGCTGCGCGGTGAGCTTGCAGAAGAACTGATCGCCGACCGCGGTCGACAGACAACCGCAGTCGTTCGACGGCCCGAGCGTCGTACCGACGCAGGCGAGGGCCTCGCTGCCGAGCGCCCCCGCGGCGGACGGCACCGAGGTGACGATGCCGGCGGCCCGAACCCGGCTGACGTCGCCGGCCTTCGCCGCCTGCAGCGCGTCCAAGAACGCGTCCACCGGCCGCGGCAACGGCGGGTTGACGACGCGGGGCACCGGGGAGCTCCTCGGACCACACTGCAAGAGCCCCTGGTTCGCCGCCGTCGTCCCGGGATCGGCCCAGTCCATCAGCCCGGTGGTGCCCGCCGGGACGTTGGTGTCGAGCCCGGCGCCGAAGTACGCGTAGCACTCGTTCGGCCAACAGAGGTGCAGCCCCTGCTCGGCGGCGTCGCCGGCGAGCGCCGGCCGGGCGTAGGCGTTGCGGTCTTCCATGCTGCAATCGTCCTCGTCGGAGACGAAGATCACCACCAGATCGGCGTCCGGGCGCACGAAGTCCCGGTTCAGATCGGTGACCGCCTGGTCGGCCGCGTCGCAGCAGGGCTTGGTCAGGTCGGCGGGGTCGCAGCGGACGTCCGCGGAGCACAGCACCGCGCGGCGCACTGCCTCGAGGCCGCCCTCATAGGCGGAGCCGCTCGTCCCCAGCCCGGCGATCGTCTCTTTGAACTCCGCCACCCACGCGGTCTCGGTGCCGGCCGCGGGTCGCCTGAAGATCCGGGTGCCGGCCGCCGAGGCCCGCAGCCGCCCGCCGTCGCAGCTCGAGCCGATCACCTCGCCGGTGGCCGCGATCTGATCCTGACACGGCGTCGGTGCGCTGGGCGAGCAGCAGGCGTAGGAGCCGAGCCGGCCGGTGAGCGTGCAGGCGCTGCCGCTCCAGCCGCAGCCGGCCTGGGCGTCGCAGGCGGTGTCGGTGCCGTAGCTGTTGCAGTCGTTGACGCAGCGGTAGCCGGGCACGTTGCACTCGACGTCCGGGGTGATGATCGCCGCCTGAAAATCGTTGTCGCTCTTCGCGAGCTCCTGGATGAAGAGATCGACGTTGTTCTGCAGCTCGGTGATCTCGTCTTGCATGCTGCCGGAGTTGTCGATCACGAACAGGATGTCGGTCGGGACGACGGTCGCGACGAGCTCGGTGATCTTCTTGGCCTGCACCCGCTTGGCGGGCCGGGGCTCGAAGGCGTAGTCTTGGCAACTGAGCGGCAGCGCGAGACACAGAGCGATGACGGCGAGGACGGGGTGCGGGCGCATGGACCGGAGTCTAGCGTCACCTCACCTGGCGAGCAATTGACCGCGACCCGAGGATGCGGAGCCGATGCGCGACAATGCCCTGACTTTTCTGGAGCTCGTGGTCGGCCCCTTCCGGGTGGCGATCCTCGCCGACCAGGTCCGACACGTGATCGCCGACGTCGACCTCGACGCCGACCTCGACGACGACGGCGAGCGCTTGCGGCTCGTAGATCTGCACGCGCTGTTCTTGAAGGCCACGCGGCCGCGCGCGCCGTTCGCGGTGGTGCTGCAGACCGAGCGGACGCGGATCGCGGTGGCCGTGGATCGACTCGTGCACCTGCGGCTGCCGGATCCGGCGCCGATCGCGGTGCCGCGGCTCGGGTTGCGCGCCCCGGCGCTGTTCCCGAACGCCGAGCGCGACGCCAAGGGCGTGCTGCTGCTCCTCGACGTCGACCAGCTCGCGGCCGCCGCGGCGCCGACGAAAAACGCCGTTTGACCGCTCTTTGACCCCAGGGTATAGGAAGGCCGATGCAGACTATTGGCGAGGTGATCGATTCGCCCCGCCCGGTGATGACGTTTCGTGTCGCGGGCGAGTGGCTCGCCATTCCCGTGGAGCAGGTGGAACGGATCGCTCAAACCGCCACGTTGTGGCCCGTACCGATGAGCGTTCCCCAGCACCTGGGCCTGTTGGACGATGGCAACACGCTCGTTCCCGTGCTGCGGCTCGACGCCCACCGGTCGGGTCGCGACCACGGCGCGGAGGAGCAGTTGGTGGCCATCCTGCATGTTCGTGGCGAGGCGGTGGGTCTCGCGATCGACGCCGCGGGACGGGTGTATCACGGCTTCCGCTCTGGACCGACGGGCGCCCGCGCTCCGGGCCCTCTCGCGGCGATCGGCGCCCGCCCGATTTACAGCAGCGACGGACCCTGCTGGCTCATCGATCCGGATGAGCTGTGGCGGGATCTCGAAACCCAAGATCCCCTCTGACTCACTCGAGGACGGCCAATGGCGTATCAGCTCCTAGTCGTCGATGACAGCGCCACGATGCAAAAGGTCGTGGCGATCACCTTTGCCACCGAGGACTTCGCGGTCACCGCGGTCTCCTCCGGGGCGGACGCGGTCGCCAAGGCCAAAGAGCTGAAGCCCGCGGTCGCGGTCATCGACACCGCGATGCCGGGGATGGACGGCTACGCCGTGTGCCAGAGCCTCAAGGCCGATCCAGACACCGCCGCCATCCCGGTGCTGCTGCTCGCCAGCAACACCGAGCCCTTCGACGACGCCCGCGCTCAAGCCAGCCACGCGGACGCCCACCTCAACAAGCCCTTCGAGACCCAGGCGCTGATCGAGCGGGTGAAGAACCTCGTCGGCGCGCCGCAAGACACCGCCGCGGCGATGCCGCCGCGCTACGCCGCGCCCGCCGCCGGCGCCGCCCCCCGTGCCGCGGTACCGCCCCCGGCCGCCCCCGCGGCCGCGCCGCGACCGATGGCGCCCGCGCCGGCGCCGGCGATGGCGATCCCCAGACCGTCGATACCACCGATCGCCGCCCAGCCGATGCCGCGCCCGAGCATCCCGCCGGTCGCGCCGCGACCCGCGGCGCCGATGGCCACCGGCTTCGGCGCGCCGCTGCCCCCACCGGCTGCCGGGATCCCGCGCCCGAGCATGCCGCCGCCGATGATGGCGCCACCACGCCCCGCGGCGATGCCACCCCCGACCGCGCCGGCGCCGCACGCCTTCGCGCCCGCCCCGCCCCCGGCCGCCCCGGTGCAGCGACCGACACCGTTGCCCCCGCCGGCGATGGCCGCCGCCCCGGCCCCCCGCGATCCCTTCGGTTTCGGGGCGCCGCACCCCGCGGCCCCGCACCCCGCCGCGGTCGCCCCGAGCCCCCCACCGCCGGCGCCGGTGGCGCCACCGCAACGGTTCGAGCCGCCGCACGCCGCGGTGCAGCCCGAGCCGCCGACGGCGGTGCTGGACTTCGAGACCCCTGCCGCCGAGCCCCCGGTGGCGCACCGGGAGCCGATCGCACCGCCACCGCCGGCGCAGATTGCAGCACCCGCGCCCGTGGCCCCGCCGGTCCACCTGGCACCCCCGCCGCCCGTGGCCCCACCGGTGCACGCTGCGCCCCCGCCGCCCGTGGCTCCGCCGGTCCACGTTGCGCCTCCGGCGCCAGTGGCTCCGCCGGTGCACGTCGCGCCGCCGGCCCACGCCGCGGCCCACGCGGCCCCCGCCTCTGCCGAGGAGGCCGCGGTGCACAGGATGGCGCGCGACGTCGTCGAGAAGATCGTCTGGGAGGTCGTCCCCGAGCTCGCCGAGCGCATCATCCGCGAGCATCTCGAGCGCCTGATCCAAGAGCAGGCAAAGGGACCGGCCTGAGCCTCGCATGACCACGAGCGTCGAGACTCTGCCGCCCGCGTACGATCCGACCCACGCCGAGAGCACCTGGTACCCCGTCTGGGAGCGCGCCGGGTACTTCGCGCCGAACCTCGACGCCGCGGCGGCGCCGTACTGCATCGTCATTCCACCGCCGAACGTCACCGGCTCGCTGCACATGGGCCACGCGCTGACCACGACGCTCGAGGACGTCCTGACCCGCTGGCGGCGGATGCAAGGCAAGAAGACCCTGTGGCTGCCGGGCACCGACCACGCCGGCATCGCCACGCAGATGGTCGTGGAGCGCGAGCTCGCCAAGACCGAAAAGAAGTCACGTCACGATCTCGGCCGGGCACAGTTCCTGGAGCGCGTCTGGCAGTGGAAGGCCACCTACGGCGACCGCATCAGCCGGCAGCTGCGGGTGCTCGGCTGCTCGCTCGACTGGTCGCGTGAGCGCTTCACCATGGACGCCAAGCTGTCCGCGGCGGTGCTCGAGGTCTTCGTGCGGCTGCACGAGGACGGGCTGATCTACCGCGCCGAGCGCCTGGTCAACTGGTGCCCGCGTTGTCACACCGCGCTCTCCGACCTCGAGGTCGACCACCAGGAGGGCAAGACCGGCGAGCTGTGGTCGTTCGCCTATCCGCTCGCCGACGGCTCCGGGGAGATCGTGGTCGCGACGACGCGCCCCGAGACGATGCTCGGCGACACCGCGGTCGCGGTGCATCCGGACGACCCGCGCTATCGCGCCCACGTCGGCAAGCACGTCAAGCACCCGCTCTTGGGCTACCGCATCCCGATCATCGCCGACCCGGTGCTCGTCGACCCGAAGTTCGGCACCGGCGCCGTCAAGGTGACCCCGGCGCACGACTTCAACGACTTCGAGACCGGCAAGCGCCACGCGCTCGTGCTCTTCAACATCTTCGACGTCGACGCCCGCATCACCCCGACGCCCGAGCTCCACCTCGGCGTCAACGCCGGGGTCGGCGCCAAGGCCGCGACCGCGGAGGCGATGCGCGCCGAGATCGACCTCGAGGCGTGGAGACGCTTCGCCGGCCTCGACCGGATGGTGGCGCGCAAACAGGTCAAAGAGGCGCTCCAAGGCCTCGGCCTGGAGCGCAAGAGCGAGCCGCACGAGATGAGCATCGGCGGCTGCCAGCGCTGCGAGACCGTGGTCGAGCCGTCGTTGTCGGTGCAGTGGTTCGTGCGCACCGCGCCCCTCGCGCGCCCGGCGCTCGAGGCGGTGAAGAGTGGCGCGACCCGCATCCTGCCGGAGACCTGGACCAAGACCTACTACCACTGGATGGAGAACATCCAGGACTGGTGCATCTCCCGCCAGCTGTGGTGGGGGCACCGCATCCCGGCGTACTACTGCCGCGACTGCGACAAGGGCGTCGGCAACGAGGACAACCTCCGCTTCGACTCCGGCGCCAAGCCCTTGGTCGCCCGGCACAAGCCCGAGCGCTGTCCGCGCTGCGGCGGCGCCAACCTGGTGCAAGACGCCGACGTCCTCGACACCTGGTTCTCGAGCGCCCTGTGGCCGTTCTCGACCCTCGGCTGGCCGGAAGAGACCCGCGAGCTGCAGACCTTCTATCCGGTGTCGGTGATGGAGACCGGCTTCGACATCCTGTTCTTCTGGGTCGCGCGGATGATGATGATGGGCTGCAAGTTCATGGGCCGGCCGCCCTTCCCGGTCATCTATCTGCACGCGATGGTGCGCGACAAGTTCGGCGACAAGATGTCGAAGACCCGCGGCAACGTCATCGACCCGCTGCACCTGATCCACGGCTGCAACGCCGCCGAGGTGTCGCCGCAGTTCAAGGACGAGTACCCCGACGGCTTCCCGGCGTTCGGCGCCGACGCGCTGCGCTTCACGCTGGCGGCGATGTCGGCGAGCGGCCGCGACATCAAGCTTTCGGTCGAGCGCATCGCCGGCTATCGGGCGTTCGCCAACAAGATCTGGAACGCGGCGCGCTTCGTGTTGATGCGGCTGCCCGGGCCCCCGAAGCCGGTGGCGGAGCTCGAGAGCTCGCTCCACCCTGCGGATCGCTTCATCCTGTCACGCCTCCACGGCACGGTCACCGAGGTCGACGCCGCCCTCGAGGCCTACCGCTTCTCGGACGCCGCGACCGCGGTCTACGCCTTCATCTGGAACGAGCTGTGCGATTGGTACATCGAGCTCGTCAAGCCGCGCCTGGCGGGCGACGACCCGACCGCGAAGGCGGCGGCGGCGAGCGTCCTGGTGCACACCCTGGACCAGGCGCTGCGGCTGCTGCATCCTTTCATGCCTTTCATCACCGAGGAGATCTGGCAGAAGCTGCCGATCCCCCACGCCCAGGCGTCGATCATGATCGCCCTGTTCCCGACCGCGAACCCTGCCCACGCCGACCCCGCCCTCGAGGCCGAGTATCGTCTGGTGCAGGACACCATCGTCGGCCTGCGGACCATTCGCGCCGAGAGCAACGTCTCGCCGTCGAAGCAGATCTCGGCCCGCCTCGTGGTGCCGGATCCCGAAGACCAACGGCGGCTCACAGGTCACGCCGGCGAGATCAAATCGCTCGCCCGGCTCGCGGACCTGACGATCGCCGGCACCACCGACAAGGCCGAAGGCTGCGCCGTCAAGGTGCTGGAGCGCCTGCAGATCGTCGTGCCGCTCTTGGGCCTCGTCGACTTCCAGGAAGAAGCGGCGCGGCTGAGGAAGGCCATCGACAAGGCGACCACCGAGCGCGAGCGCCTGGAGAAGAAGCTCGCGAACGAGAGCTTCGTCGCCCGGGCGCCGGCCGACGTCGTCGAGAAAGACCGGGCGCGGGCCGCCGAGCTCGGGGTCATGATCGACAAGCTGCAGACGAGCCTGCGCGAGCTGCCGCAAAGTTAGCGTACACTGCCGTCGGATCTGATTCCCGCGCCGCCGGTGCGGCGGCGCTCCCTGCCCCACCCTACTTCTTCTTCGGAAGGTTCAAGTCGGCGAGCAACGCGTCGATCTCGCTCAGGTCGATGGTCTTGCCGCCGCCGGTCTTCACCGAGGTCGGTTTCTCGGCCGCCGCCGGGGGCGGCTTGAGCGGCGCTGGCGGCTGCACTGCCGCAGCCGGCGCCGGCACGGCCGCCGGGGCCGCGACCACCGCCGGCTTCAAGACCGGGACCGGTTTCTTCGCCGGCGTGCCGACGCCGTCGTGGCCCGGCAACGGGATCGGGGTGGGATCGATCTCGACCTCGACCTCGAGCTCCACGTCCACCACCTGCACCGGCGCGTCCTGCAGCGCGTCGCGGCCGGCGCTCGCCGAGTCCTCGTCACCTCCCTGCCACGGCGACGGCGGCGACGACGGCGGCGGCGACGAAACGATCTTGGCGTCGCCGAGGAAGGCCAGCGGATCCTCGATGTCGACCGTGGTCTCATCGACGCGGGCCAGTGGCGTCGGCGGCGGGCCGTAGTCGACGACATCGACGCTGTGCCCGGTCGTGATCATCGTGGTCTCGGCGGTCCAGTCGCTCGCCGAATCCATCCGCGGCGCATCCGCCTCCGCCGCCAGTGACAACGCCAGGTCCTCTTCGGGCGCGCTGTGCTCGGGCAACACCGGCACCGGCGCGTCGACGACCGGCGCCGACTCCGCGGCCTCGGCGTCCGACGGCCCGTCGTCGGTCATCGGCTCGCCCGCGACCTGCGCCGCGATCGCGTCCGGCTCGATGGACGGTCGGGCCGGTGGCAGCTCGGACGACCCCGACCGATCCACGGCGACGATGGCGTCATGGCCGGGGCTACCCTCGACCGCCAACAGGTCGACGAGGGGCTCCGGTGCCGTGATCGGCGGCTCGATCTGCTGCGCCGGCGCGAGCGACAGGTTGCTGGCCACGTTCTCCACCAGCCCCGGCTCGGCGTGCTTGAGCTTGGCGAAGAACATCTCCAACAACAGGTTGTCACACAGCGTGTTGATGAGGCGCGGCACGCCGTGGGTGAAGCGGTGGATCTCGTCGAGCGCCGCGGCGCCGAAGATGCCGTCGCTCGCCCCGGCCAAGGTGAGGCGGTGGCGAACATAGGCGTGGGTGTCGGACGCCACCAGCGGCTGCAAGCGGTAGCGCAGCGCGATCCGTTGCGCCAGCGGCGGGTCGAGGCGCAGGTTCTGCTCGATCTCCGGCAGGCCGAAGAAGATGAACGAGATCAGCTTGCGCTCCGGCACCTCGAGGTTCAACAGACCGCGAAACTCCTCCATCAGCTCGCGGGTCGCGAGCATCTGCGCTTCGTCGATGAGCACCACCGCCTTCTTGCCGGCGTGGTAGATCTCCATCAGGCGCTGGTAGAGCTGCGACAGGATGGTGAGCTTGTCGTCCGCGGGCTCGGGCACCGCCAGCTGGATGGCGATCCGCTTCAGCAGCCAGTTCGGCGTGATGCCGGCGTGGACGATGACGAGCAGCGCCGCCTCGTACTCGCTCTCCGGCAGCGACTCGAGCATGCGGCGGGCGAGCGTGGTCTTGCCGAGACCGATGTCGCCGATCAGGATCGCCAAGCCCTTCATCGTCGACGCCGCGTAGCGCAGGCGATCCAAGGCGTCGGTGTGCTGCTGGCTGCCGTAGTAGAAACGAGCCAGCGGCGCGTTTGAGAACGGCTCAGCCGCGAGATCGAAGTAGCTGAGATAGTCCATCGGGTCTCAGCGCAAGGTATCGGCTTCCGGGTAGAGGAGCAACACCTACGTCACGCGACCCGCTGCTCGAAGGCCGGCGCGGGCGCGAACAAGAAGGCGTCCAACAACGAGCCCATCTGCCCCAGGGACTCCGCGGCGCACGCCGCCGGGCGATCAGCGGTCGTGTGCCACTCCGGATAGTCCAGGTCGATGAGGAGCGCGGTCGGAATGCCGGCGGCCATGAACGGCGTGTGGTCGCAGCCGATCCATTTGTAGGGGTGGGCCTTCTTCAGGCTGCACGCCGGCAGCGCCAGCGCGTGCCCGAGCTGGAACAACCCCAACGTCAGCCGATAGGACGGATCGTGCGCCTGGCAGTTCACGTCCACGTCCAGCATCAGATCTCGGCCGCCGACCATGTCGACGACGATGACCGCGTCCGGGCGCTCGGGCCCGGCGAGCTCGGCGGCGAAGTGCCGCGCGCCCAGCGAGACCTCCTTGCCGTCGATCTCGTGCCAATCCTCGGCGTCGAAGAGCACCACCTGCACCGTCGGCCGGTTTCGGCGCTCCTTGAGCTCGACCGCCAGCTCGCACAACAGCGCCACCCCGGAGCCGCCGTCGTTCGCCCCCGGCACCGCCTCCCGGCGCCGCGCCTCGTCCGGATCCAGGTCGGCCCACGGCCGGGTGTCGTAGTGGCTCCCCAGCAACAGGCGCCCCGGCTGATCGCCCGCGAACTCGCCCCACAGGTTGCGACAGGTGACCTCGCGGTCGAAGAAGCGCTCGACGAACACCTGCTCCCCCGCGACGTCCGCCGCGGCGAGCCAGCCCCGCAGCAGCTCCTGGGCGCGCCCGTGACCCGGACTGCCGACGAAGCGCGGTCCGAGCTCGTGCTGCAAGACCAGGCGGGCGAAGGCCCGCTGCGGATCGATCATGGCTGCCGCCGCCCGAAAGCCCTCACGGATGGATCGCCGCGCAGTCGTCCAACGTCTTCCGGGCGCTCGCCTCCTTGGCGCCGGCCTCGTCGACGTAGGCCTTGTAGCGCGAGCACATCCGCTCGTCGCCGCTCGTCCGCCTGGTGCACTCGCTGAAGTCGTCGTTCGCCTTCTGCAAGGTCCTCTGGGTCTTGGTCGCCTGCGCCCGTTGGCTCTTGCACGGATCCGGCGGCGGCGCGGCGGGGGCCGGGGCAGCGGCGGGGGCGGCTGTCGGCGCGGGGCCGGGCGAAGCACTCGCGGCCGGCGCCGGCGCGGCCTTGGGCGCCGCCGGCTCGCCGAGCTCGTCCCGCTTGATCGCCTCGGCGTACTTGCGGATCGCCTCTTTGACGAACACCGGCGGCGTCCAGCGGATGCTCGCGACGCAGACGTGCTCGACCGGGTCGAATTGCACGTCCTGCACCGCGGCGTCCATCGCTGTCGCCTTGGCATAGCGCTGCATGAAGACCCGCCCGTCCTCGGCGCCGACTTCTTTGGCGACGTCCTCGGCGATGTCGTCGTTCTTGTCGGCGAACTTGAGAGCCACCGCCGCCACCGCCCGCGACACCGCTTGCCCACAGGCCAGGGACTGGTTGGTGCCGATGCCGGCGGCGCCGGAGACGTACGAGATCGCGCCGTCCTTGTCGACGATCTCGACGTGCGTCCCGGGACTCGTGTGACTGCAACCGAACGACGTCAGCGCCGCTGCTACCCAGAGGATAGAACCACCACGCATCGCGGCCTCCTTGCTTGGACGCTCTCCTGAAGCTAGGACGAGCGCCGGGGTTGGCGTATTCTTACCTGACCCACGAGGAGTGCCACAATGAGAGGTTGCCGAATTCTGGCCCTGCTGCCGTCGCTCGTCGCCCTGGCGGCGAACGGCTGCGCCCGACGGGTGAAGGTCGCTGAAGAGGTGGCCGCCGCGCCCTTCGCGCCGACCCGGCCCGCGAGCAAGAGCAGCACGGTGGCGACGCCGACCCCGATCCCCGACTGGGTCAAGCACGTCGAGATCGAAGCCGACAAGCTCTGCGGCGTCGGGGTGGCCGGCGCGGCCTTCGACGACGACTCTCCCTATCCACGGGAGATGGCCTCGCAGCGCGCGGCCCGCAACCTCGCCGGGGTGATCGAGACCAACATCCAGGAAGCGATCATCGACCGCACCACCAACACCGGCACCTCGATCGACTTGGCGCAGGCGGTCATGGTCGACGATGACCTGGTGGAGCAGGTCAAGCAGATGGCCAAGCTCGCCTTCTGGATCGACGTGCTGGGCGAAGGGCCGTTCCAGCAGAAGAACTTCACCTACGGTCGCGCCTGCGTGGATGCCAAGATCGCCGCCAGCACCTTCCGGGTCGACGCCAAAGCCGTCGCCGGCACCGCGACCGCCAAGAAGAAAAAGAAGAAGAGCAAGGAGAGCGAGCCCGTGGGTCCGGCGTGGCTGAATCGCACCGGGACGCAGCCGGGCGGTCGGCTCTGCGCGGTCGGCTTCTCGCTGCCGACCTTCAACCCCGAGAACACCTTCGAGGTGGTCGTCGAGGACGTGCGCACCCAGCTGGCGTTGGTGCTGCAGACGCTGGTCTCGAGCTACTCCGAGGAGCTGACGACCGACCGCAGCACCGCGCTCGAGATGATGACGGTGGCGACCACACAAGCGGTCTCGAAGGGCGCGATCGTGACCGACTTCTGGTACGACGATGACGGGCTCGGCCCGTACCGGAAGCGCCGCACGACGTACGGCTGGGGCTGCGTCTACCCGGTGGACGTGATGAGGAAGAGCGTCGACAGCCTGGCGAAAGAGCTCCCGGAGCAGACCGTCGCCAAGGTGCGCGAGCGCGCCCAGGCAGCGTTCGACGACCTCGATGCGCAGATCGACAAGCACGCCAAGCAGCCGCGACCCGACGCCGCCGACGGCGCTCCGGCCCCGGTGCCGCCGACAGCCCGACCCAAGGGTTGAGGCCGTCCGGATGCGCTTCGCGCGGTACGACAGGATCGCTCGCCACTACCCGCAGATGTGGCCCCTCATAGTGCCGGGCTACCTGCCGATCCTGAACGGCATGCTCGACGTGCTGCGGGCCGGTCCCAATCGACCGCAGGAGATCCTCGATCTCGGCTGCGGTCCGGGCTCGGCGACCGTCGCGGTGGCGCCGGCGTGCGATCCGCATGGCAGTATCACGCTGGTCGATGGGTCGGCGGCGATGGTGAGCGCTGCCCAGGACGTGCTGGGCGACAGCGTCCAACACGCGGTGGTCGGCGACTTCGCCGAGCCGGCGGTGGCGGCCCAGGTCTATGTCGCCCAGGCCTACGACCTGGCGCTGAGCTCGTTCGCGCTGCACCACCTCGAGGATCCCCTGAAGCGCCAGGTGATTGACGGTCTCGGCCTCAGCGTCCGCAAAGGCGGGCTGCTCCTGCTCGCCGACGAGATCGCGAGCGACCGCCCGGCGGGGTGGGATCTGGTCCCGACCATCCGCGCCCGGATCATCCAGGAGCACCTCCAGGCGGGTCGCATCAGCCACGAGTTCTGGGAGCTCGAGACCTCGCTGTCGGCCGACGACCACCTGCCGTTCATGCCGGCCCGCGTCGACGAGATCACGAGCTTCATGGCGCGCGCCGGCTTCGCGGTGAGCTGTCCGATCATCATCTTGGGCTCGGCGTTGTTCGTCGGCGTCAAGACCGCGTGACGCCCCCTGTTGCCGCCTGATTCGGTCTGCTAGATTGCCGCCATGACCTCGGCATCGCTCTCCCCTTCCGATCCCCAGCCCTCCGACCGCGAGCTCGTCGACGCCCTGCACCAGGCGCACCGCCGCATCCAGGATGAGATCGGCAAGCGCGTCATCGGCCAGAAGGCGGTCATCGATCACCTCTTGATCACGCTGTTCGCCCGCGGCCACGGGCTGTTCGTCGGCGTCCCCGGCCTCGCGAAGACCCTGCTCATCAACACCCTCGCCGACGTGCTGGCGCTGGCGTTCAACCGGGTGCAGTTCACCCCCGACTTGATGCCCTCCGACGTCACCGGCAGCGACATCCTCGACACCGAGGCCGACGGCCGCCGCGGCTTTCGCTTCGTCAGAGGCCCGGTGTTCTGCAACATCCTCCTCGCCGACGAGATCAACCGCACGCCGCCCAAGACCCAGGCGGCGCTCTTGCAGTCGATGCAGGAGCAGAAGGTCACCGCCGGCGGCCGGACGTTCGCGCTCGAGCCGCCCTTCCACGTGTTCGCCACTCAGAACCCCATCGAGCAGGAGGGCACCTATCCGTTGCCGGAGGCGCAGCTCGATCGCTTCATGATGATGCTGAAGGTCGGCTACCCCGACGTCCACGAAGAGGCCGAGATCGTCCGCCGCACGACCTCGGCGGCGTTGCCCGCCGTCGCCAAGATCCTGTCGCCCCGCGAGATCCTGGCGTTCCAGGACCTGGTGCTCCGGGTCCCGGTCGCGGCTCCGGTCGTCGACCTGGCGGTGCGGATCTGTCGCCTGACCCGGCCGGCGGACGACGCCGCCCCCACCGAGGTCAAGGAGTTCGTGTCGTACGGCGCCGGCCCGCGGGCGACCCAACACCTGGTCATGGCGGCCAAGGCCCGCGCCATCCTCGACGGCCGCCCGGTGGTGGACGGCAGCGACGTCCAGGCCCTGGCGATGCCGGTGCTCCGCCACCGCATCCTGATGAACTTCCACGCCGAGGCCCGCAAGGTCACCGCCGACGATCTGCTCGAGGCGGTGCTCAAGGCGGCGCGCCGCTAGGAGCCGATGGCCGCGTCCGACAACGACACCCCGGCGACCGCCGCGCCCCCGTCGTCTGCCGACGATGTCCGCCGCGAGGTGATCGACCCGGCGCTGCTCGCCGAGATCGAGACCCTGCAGCTCAACGCCCGCGAGATCGCCACCGGGGCGCTGGCCGGCGTTCACCGCTCGCTGCGCCGCGGCAGCGCGATCGAGTTCTCCGAGCACAAGCTCTACTCCCCGGGGGACGACATCCGCCACGTCGATTGGCGCGCGTTCGCGAAGACCGATCGCTACCACGTCAAGCAGTTCGAGGACGAGACCAACCTCGCCCTCGAGCTCGTCGTCGACCACTCGGGCTCGATGGGCTTCGCCGGCGCCGGCCGCCCGACCAAGCTGCAGCTCGCGACCACGCTCGCCGCCGCCCTCGCCTACCTGGCGCTGCGCCAGGGCGACGCCGTCGGCCTGGTCACCTTCGCGTCGCAGCCGACGGGCGAGCTCGCGGCGCGTGCCACCAGCGGCCACCTGCTGGAGGTCCTCGCGGCCCTGGTGCGCCTCGCCCCCAGCGGCGTCACCGGCATCGCGCGCTCGGTCGACCAATTCGCGGCGCGCAATCGCCGCCGCTCGCTGGTGGTGCTGCTCACCGACCTCTTCGACCCGGATCCGGAGCTCGGCCTGGCGTTCCGCCGCCTCGCCGCGCGCCGCCACGACGTCGCGGTGTTGCACCTCGTCGACCCCGACGAGCTGAGCTTCCCCTACGACAACCCGGCGCTGTTCGCCTCGATGGAAGATCCGCGCCGCCTCTTCGTCCACCCACGGACGCTGCGCCAGACCTTCGTCGACGAGATGCGGAAGTTCCTCGCCGCGACCGCCCGGGAGATGGCCGCCTCCGGCATCGACTACCACCAGGTCAGCAGCGCGGAGCCGCCGGCGCAGATCCTGGCCCACTTCCTCCGCGGTCGCGAACGGCGGCCCTGAGCAAACCCCGGTCGCCGGGCCGCCGACTGCTCGCACGTTGCGCTCGCGTGGATCGGAGCCCCTCGCCCCACCCGGGTCCCACCCGGGCTAATAGCGCGCCGTCACCCGCAGGAACAAGCCGTGCTGCGTGAGCCGCGGATCGGCCAGCAGGTCCTCGGAGAACCGGGTGAAGTTGTAGCCCACGCCCACCGCGGCGTAGGGCACCGGGATCCACGCGAGCTCGAAGAGCGGCCCGTGCTCTCGCTCCCGGGTCAAGAAGTCGCCGAGCCAGCGGTACTCGGCGCCGGCGTCAAACGCGTCCGTGAGGTGGTAGTTCAGGCGGACGATCGCCAACAGCGTCGTGGCGCGGAGCTTCGTGAGCTCGGCGTCCTGGACCTCGAAGACCTTCACCGCGACCTTGTTCACCAGCTGCAGGCCACCGCCGAGCTCGAACGCCGCCTCGGCGGCGATGACGTCCGCGATCTCGAGCTGGAACTGCGTCAGCTCCACGTTCACCGGCCGGCGCTCGTAGCGCCGCGTCCACTTGAACAGGCCGTTGACGAAGTCGGTGTGCACCGGGCGAAGCGCCACCCCCAACGAGACGTCGGCGTACTGCCCTTCGGCGAAGCCGAGCTCTGAGCCCGCCTCTTCGCGGAAATCGAGGTTCTGCACCGCAGCACCCCGGGCCCGGCCGAGGACCACGAGGTAGCGGTCCAGACGCCAATCGGCCCCGGCCTGGCCGAAGAACACCAGGCGGTCGTGGGCGCCCAGCTGCGCGTCGCCGCGGTCGTAGCGCATCTCGAAGCGGAGCCCGGCCTTGAAGCTCTTCGCCCGCAGCAGCTCGAGACCGGTGGCGAAGGCGTCGCGCGACGACACCCCGACCGGGACCACCCCGGCCGAGGAGTAGCCGGACGCGGTGAACTGCTGCGTCGGCCCGAGCGGCGTCGCGCCATAGCCGGTGACGCTCGGCTCGTTGACCGCCGACCCGACACCGCCGGCGGCGCTCTGCTGCGCGCCGAGGAGCTGTGCCCGCTCGTACGACAGGTTCAGGGTCACACCGTCCAAGAGTGACCACTTGTTGTCCATGCCGAAGACCGCGCGACCGCTCTGCCCCGACGCCAGCGCGTCCAGTTGGTACTCGGCGTACGAGCGCGAGCCCGGGATCGCCGTCGACTCGCCGCCGACGACGCTGGTGCTCACGGTCCGGCCGTCCAGGGTCGTCGTCAGGCGCTCGGCGGCGTACAGGTTGACGTCGTCCATCACGTTGGTCTTCAGGCCGAGCTGGGCGCTGTTGGCCCCCGACCAGCGCAGGCTCTCGTTCGCGGTGGCGTACAGCCTCTCGCCCAGCTGATAGCGGGCGCTCACCGAGCTCACCAGCCGGTCGTTCCAGGCGTCGACCACCCGGGAATCGGCGCGCACCAGCAGCTGCTGCTCGCCGGTCAGCGTCAGGCGCGGCAGCAGCTTGCGCTCGCCGAACAGGCTGACGCCGTCGGTGTTCACCGCCCGAGCGCCGTCGTCCCAATAGGTGTGGCCGATCTCCGACCCCGCCCGCCAACCGTCGCCGCGGTGCTCGTAGGTCAGCGTCGTGATCTGGCGGTCGATGTCTCGCGGGACGTCGCCCAAGAACAGCCGGCTCCAGACCCCGTCGTGGCGCAGGCGCACGCTGTCGACCTCGCTCAGGCTCGCCCGCAGCTGGCCGCCGACCTTCGTCTGCCCCTGCTCGAACACGGTGTTGCCGGAGTAGAAGAACGGATCCTGAAACTGATAGTAGAGGTTGTAGGCCAAGAACTCCGCGGCCGCGGGCAAGGTGCTCGGACGCGGCAGGAACTCGCCCAGATCGCCGGCGAGCGTCAGCTTCCCTGCCCTGCCCTTGGCGTTCGCCGGCAGGCGTGAGGCGTTGGTGCCGGCGCGCAACGGATCGCTCGCCCCCAGCGTGCCGTAGGTCACGCCGCCGTCGTAGCTCGCCAGGTGATCGCCGTCGGTCGCCTTGGAGTAGGCGAGCTCGGCCGTCACCCGCGTGGTCTTCGAGATCCGACCGACGAAGTCGACGCCGTAGAGCTCGTACTTCGAGCCGCCGGAGGCGGTGCGGTCCTCGCTCACCGCGCCGCCGCCCACGATCACCCGATCGCCGAAGCCCTGGCGCACCTGGACCGCCATGGCCTTGTCCCCCTGATCAAGCGCCGGCGACCGGTAGTCGTACTCGATCTCGGCGAACACCGGGTTGCCGTCCAGCGTCCGACTCGCGTTCTGGTTCAAGCGCCAGCCCGCGAGCGCCACCGACGGCACCGGCGCCGAGAACACCAGGCGGCCCTCGCGGTAGCTGATGCTGTAGTCGACGTCGCGGGTCTGCGGCACCGCCTGCAGGCGCATGCCGGTCACCGCGTCCCGCACCACGAGCTCGACGCGCTCCGAGCCCTCGACGAGCTCGCCGTCCCGCAAGAAGTACATCGAGCCGCCGGTGCCCTGCAGAGCCACCTGGCGGTGGCGAACGCCGTTCTGTCCCGAGGCGACGAGCGCGTGCGCCTGCGACCGCGAGCCGGCGACGAATTCGTGGTCGAGATCGACGGCGGCCCCGAAGTAGCTGCGCTGGAAGCGGAACAGCTCGAGGCCGTCGAGCTTGGTCGAGAAGTTACCGACGATGGCGCGCGACCGATCCGCCTCCACGAGCACGTAGATCTTGGAGCGCGACGAGACGTCCTGAACCTCGGTGGCCGCGTCACCGTAAACCGGGTAGTAGCGCTCCGGATCGATGAGCTGCTTCACCAAGTCGGCGTCGGCGGCCTTGCCGGTGTCGAGGTGCGCACTCAACCGCACCTCGCGGAACGGGTTGGCGGCGAACAGCGCCGCGCCCTTCACCCGGCCCTTGAAGTACCCCACCGCCCGACCATGAAGATAGAGGTCGTCGGGGAGGCTGTCGGGGTAGCTGCCCCGCGTGCTGTCCCATGTCGTGCCGCGGTTCATTCCCTCGAGACCCTGCCCCCGTCCGGCGACACCGTCACCCATCGCCAACAGGAACCACTCCGAGTCCGGGACCTGGTACGAACGCGCGACGTGGGCGCTGTTGCCGTCCTGATCCTCGGCGCTCACGTCCACCCTGACCGGTCCGGTCGGCAGCACCAACGTCTTCATGAACCGGCCGTCGTCGTCGAGCCCGAGCACCTCACCGTTCAGCCGCACGGTGTTCTCCGGCGCGCTCCGGCCGTATACCGTGAGGCGCTCGCCGGACAGGGTGGCGCCGTCCGCCGGCAACCACACCTCCAGGCTTGCGGCCAAGGTGCCGGCCGGCACCTCCGCGAGCGCCGTCGCTGCCGAGTTGGTGACGGCACCTGCTTCGCCGGCAGCCGCCGCCGATCCCCCCGGGCGGGCGTCGACGAGGTGCGGCGACCCATTGGCTTCGACCAGCCGCGGCGGCCCATTCGCCTCCACCAGCCGCGGCGGGCCGTTCGCCTCCACCAGTCGCGGCGGGCCGTTCGGCGGCGCCAAATGCGGGGTCGGCATCGCCGGCCGCCAGCCGACCACGGCGTCCACCCCCCCGTCGTCGGTGAGGCTCTCGTGGAACTCGACCGGGAGGTTGTCCGCCGCCGCGCCGCTTGCCGGTGCCGCGGCCACCGGCTCCGGGAGCTCCGTCTGCGGCGCGCGCAGACTCGCCGGATCGCTGCCGATCCTCGGCTCACCCTCCTTCGGCCGCCGGCCTTGCGGGATCTCGGTGACCGCGGCGCCGAGCGGCTTGCCGTCGAAGATCGGGACGTTGAACAGGCCGCTGCGACCGTCGGCGGCCAATAGATCGACGAGCAGCACCGCGTCCGGGTCGACGACGACGGTGCCGGCGAAGGTGCCGCTCGCGTCCACCGGCAGCGCGGTGCCGGCGACCTTGGCGTGCGGCGCCGCCGGGGTCTCGACGATCGCCAAGAGCTCAGGCGCAGCCGCAGCGACCACCTCGATCGAGACGCGCCGGTTCATCTCGTCGGCGCGCCGCCCGGCGCCCGCCATCAACGGCTTGGCGCCGCCCACCGCGACCGCGTCGATGCTCGACTCGGCGACGCCGCGCGCCACGAGGGCGGCCTTGAACGCGGCCGCGAGCCGGGCAGTGCGGATCTGCGCCTGCAGCTTGCCTCCCGCCGCGGTGTCGTGGACCTCGACCCGCAGCCGCGCGCCGGCAACGCCACTTGCCGCCGCCGCCGCCAGGTCGAGCTCCCGGAGCACCTCGGCTTGGAGACCCTCGGCCCGCGGATAGAGCTCGCCGCGCAGCGTCTTCGCGTACGTCGGCTTGGCACCGGCCCCGCCCACCATGATCGGCCGCCGCGCCGAGACCACCCGGTTGCCGTCCAGATCGGTGAGGAGGCACCGGTAGCTGTAGGTCGCGGGTCGAACGACCACCGCGTCGGCGTTGCTCCGACCGTTCCAGGTCACGATCTCGGGCGGATCACCCTCGCCCGAGAGATCGTTCAAGACCGTGCCCTCCGGGTTGAGGATCCGGACCAGCCACGATCGCAGCGGCACCGCCGCCCGGACCTTGAAGCGCGCCGGCGGCTCGAGCCCGGTCGCGCTTAAGCCCAGCGCCCCATTCTCGAGGTCGCAGCTGGCGACGGCCAGCGCCAGCGGCACGGTGTCCGACCCTATGCGGAGGCTGCCGTCGGTCACGCTCCCGGCGACCTCGAGCGTGACGCTTGGCCGGTCACCGGACGCGACCTGGGCGAACGGGTAGACGCGCGTGACCCGGACCCGGCGCCCGTTTTGCTGCCGCAGGTCGATGCGCACCGCCGTCCCTACATCCACCGGCAGCTCGCGCTCGAAACGCTGTTCGTCGAGGATCTGCGCCTCACCGTTCACGATCGCGACCCCGGCATACTCGGGCGCCGGCGGCGGCGCCGCTCTGACCACGACCGGCTGCTCGGTCTTCAAGACGACGCGCCGATTGAGCTCGCGCGCCTTGCGGGTGACGCTCGGCGCCAGCGGCTCGGTGTCACCCTTGCCGACGGCGCGGATCTTGACCTCGGGATAGCCTGCCGCCACCAGCAGCGCCCGCAGCGCCACTGCCTGCCGCTGACTGAGCAGCAGGTTGGCGCTGCGCTGGGCGTTGAAGTAGGTGTGGGCCTCGAGGGTCAGCGCCGGCAGCGGGCCCTGTTTTCGCAGCGCCGTGACCAGCTCGCGCACCCGATCCTTCGCCAGGGTCGTCGGCGTGTCGCTGTCCGGCTCGAACATCAAGCCGTTCCACACCGTGGGCGCCGCGGCGGCGGCCGGGGTCGCGCCGCCGAGCTGATACGAGAGCTGGCGCCACCGCCCTTCGCCCAGGTCGCCTTCGACTGTTTGCGCCGCGATGCGGTAGGTGTAGCTCGCACCGGGCGTCAGGGGTTGATCCGCCGGCAGGATCTGCCAAGGGATCCGCGCCGGCGGCCGGCCGTCGCCCCCGACCCGCCACACCTCGCGCCCGTCGTCGGCGAACACCGAGATCTCCCAGCGGACGATCCGGACCGCGTCCGCCACCTGCGTGTGCCACACCAGCGCCGTCGGGCCCGGCACCTCAACGCCGGCGGTCACTAAGTCGGGCGCGTCGCCCACCGCGGTGAGCACCGCGTCGACGAGCGGCAACGCCTGGGCCGCGCCGTCGAGCGCGATGCCCGGCTGCAGCCGGTCGACCATCAACACCACGCTTTGCCCTGCCGGCGCCGGCGGCGGCGGCGTCTTCAGGGTCACCTCGGTCGGGCGGGCCGCGCTCCACGCGCACCGCAGGCCGAAGTTGATCTTCGCGAGCAAACCCCGAGAGACGTAGAAGTCGCGGCGGACGTCGGTCGCCGGCGTCGTCCCCGGCGGCGTCGAGTTCAGGTCGATCTTGATGAGGTGACGGCCCGGATCGACACCCCGGAAGTGGAACTTCCCTTCGATGTCGGTGTCGACGTAGTAGCCGTTGTCGAGGTACACCCGCGCTCCCGGCAACCCGAGCTCGGCGGCGTCGATCGCACCATTGCCGTCGTCACAGAAGACCCGGCCCAGCACCGTGCCCTGATCGAAGATCGGATCGGCGACGATCCGCACGGTCGCCGACGCTTCGTTGGAGATCCGAACGTTGCCGGCGTCCACCAAGCGGGCGCGGTTGGTCTGCTCGCCCTTGGCGCGCACCCCGACCACCGCGTAGTACCGAACCGTGACCACCGAACGGGCCGGCAGCGACAGCGCCTGGAAGACGATGGTCTTGCCGGACCGCGACCGCACTCCCAGGCGCCGCGGTTCGCTCGCGCCGCCGGCGATCGTCGTCACGACGCTGGCCTCGTCGCGCGCCCACTGCATGCCTTCCGGGAAGTCGTCGACGAGCCACACCCCGCCTTGGCCGGCGTCGTCGATCACGAACTCCCGATCGAGGGGGTTGGTGATGCGGACGCTGTAAGTCACGATCTCGCCGATCTGCGCCGTGCGCCGTGACGCCTGCTTTACGAGCTTGATGTGCTGATCGAGCCGGTCGATCGGAATGTGGTTGTTGGTGTAGTTCGGCGAGCCGGCGTCCAGATCGAAGCGCAGGAAGTAGCGGTGGTCCGCGGTCAGATCGGGGATGTCCGACGGCACGATGCGACCGCCGGCGTCGGCGGTCGCCGGGCTTCCCCAGCGGCTATCGGCGCTGACACCTTCGGGCGGGAACACCACCGACGGAAAGACGAAGCTCGCCGACGGCGGCTCGATTCGAATGTAGAGCCGACGCGGCAGCGCCGACGCCCGAACGTCGAAGCGGTAGAACCCCTGGCCGGTGGTCACCTGCCCTTGCTGGCCACCGAACATCGCGGTGCGCGGCAGATCCTGCCCGGTGTCGAAGTCGACCAGGAAGACCCGCGCCCCGGCCACCGGCAACGCCGCGCCGTCGACCTCCTGGTACACGATGCCGCTCGGATCGACGGCGAGGTCGTAGGTTTGACCACTGCCGCCTCTCGCCGCCAACGTCGGGCTGGCGGCGAACATCGCCCCGTCTGCCGCCGCGGCCCATAGCTGATAGCGGCCCACCGGAACGCCGACCAGCCGATACTTGCCGTCACGGCCGACGCCGATGCTGCGCACCGCCAGGGTCGACGGCTCAGCGTCGCTGTCCGCCGCCCCGAGCCGACTCTCAGGGACGAGCAGCACCGAGAAACCCGTGAGCGCCTCGTCTTGGCCCTCGGTGTACACCCCGTCCTTGACGCCGTGGTCGCGGAAGATCCGCCCCGAGAAGCCGCCGGTGCCGACGCCGCCTCCCACCATCAACTCCACGTCGGGGCTCGCGAAGCTGGCGCCGGTGAGGGTCGCCTCGGCCCCGGTGGCGACCACGTCGCCGCTTGTCGCGTCCGGGTTGACGGTGCTCTCGAAGCTCAGCCGCACCCGCTCGCCGGGCCCGAGGGTGGACAAAGTCCAGGCTGGCGGGTCAGCGCTCGTGAGCGTTGCTCGCTCGGACGCGGCCACGACCGGCGCCGCCGTCAGCGTCGGGCGGCGCGCCTCGAGGATGACGTCGTGGACCGCGGTCGCGCCCCGGTTCACGACCTCGAGCGCGAAGGCGATCTTGTCCGACGCCTCGACGACCCCGCCGTTCTCGTCGTTCGCGGTCAGGCTCAGATCCAACAGCGGTGTGGCGCTGTCGACCACGGTCACCGTCGCCTGGATCCCGGCGAGCATCGGGTCGGCGTCGGAGAGCCAGGTGGTGCTGCCGCTCGTCACCTCCGCCTGATTGACCACCACGGGGCCGCTGCCGATGTCGGCGTCGACCACCACCCGTTGCCCCTGGCCGCGCGCCAGCTCACCGAGCCGAACGGTCACGACCCCGTCGGCGCTGATCTCGCCGTCGTCATCCCCCGCCGCTACCGTCAGCGACCTGCCCTGGAGCGCCAACGCCGCGGTCGGCACCGACAGGGTCGCCGGCAAGCGATCCACGAGGACGGTCGCCGCCGCCGTCCCGTCGCCGCCGTTCGTCACCGACAGCACGTAGCGCAGCCGGTCGCCGACGTCGGCGCGGCCGTTTGGCGGCAGGTCGCGCAACAGCTCGACGCTCTTGGTCACCACGAGCTCGGCGCCGCCGCCCACGACCACGAGCGTCGGATCTCCCGAGACCGAGTCGGTCGCCGGGTTGTCGCTGAGCACCAGCGGCAGCTCGGCGCAGCTGATCTCGGCCTGGGCCGAGATCACCACCCCGGGCAGGACCCGCGGATCGAGCTGGACCTCGAAGCTCAGCACCGCCAGCTCGTCCTGCGGCGCCTTGAGGTCATCGGCGAGCACGACCCCGGGCGCCGCGTCACCCCGCCCCGACTGCAGCGGCACACCGGCGAGCACCGGTGCCTGACCGCCGGCGTCCGGGATCGCGACGCCGTTCAGCTGCGTGCTGCCGGCGACGTAGCCGGTGTACGGCGGCAACGCCAGGCGGACGCCCACGCCGGTCGCCCGGATGGTGCCGGTGTTGTGCACCACCAGCTCGTAGCGGATCCGATCGCCGGCGGCCGCGACCCCACCGTTCAGATCGGTCGCCTGCAGCGTGCTCTTTGCCAGCGCCGGTCGGGCGACGACCGCGACCGTGGTCGGGTCATCGGGGGCGACCGTGCCCGGATCGTCGGTCGGCAGCGGCCCGGAGATCTGGCGCGCGGTGATGAAACCTTGGTTGGCGATGGTGACGCCGTCGGCGGCGTCGGCGCGCACCCGGGCCTGCAGCTCCAAGCGCCTGGTCTCGCCCACCCCGATCGAGCCGAGCCGCCACGACGCGCTTTGACTGCTCGCGATCCCGCCGTCACTGAGCGCGATGATCTCGAGCGTCGGATCGAGGGCGTCCGTCACGACGACGTCGGTCGCCGCCGCCTGGCCCTTGTTCGGGATCACGAAGGTGTACGTCAGGATCTCTTCCGGCGCGACCCGCCGCGACGCGCTGCTGACGATGAGCGTGGCGTCCTCGAGGCGCGGCAGCGACACGACCGCAAACGACACCACGTTGCTCGTGGCCTCGGGGGCCCCGTTGGGCTTGGCGCTCGCGCGGTTGGTCGCGCTCGCACCGTGGGTCGCGTTTTCGGCGACGCGGGCGTCGAGCCCCACGGTCGCAACCGCGCCGGCCGCGAGCTCCCGGAGCGTCCATTTGTAGGTCTGGCCGCTGTGCGTCGCCCCGGGCGCATCGATGGCGGTGAGGAGCGACACGGCCTCCGGCGTCAGAGCGTCGCTGACCACGACGTCGGAGGCGGTCACGCTCCCCCGGTTCTTGACCGAGATCGTGAACGCCAGACTGTCACCCGGCCACACCTCGCCGCCGTTCAGATCGCGCACGCTCTTGACGAGCTCGAGCTGCGGATAGCGCACGGTGACCGTGGTCGCGTCCTGAGGCGCCGACGTCGCCGGGTCATCGCTCGAGGTGGCGCCCTCGACCTCGGCGCTGCTCACGAACGCCTGGTTGGCGATCGGCGTGCTGTCGGCGACGTTGGCGACGACCCTGGCCTCGAACACCACCTCGAGGCGCTGCTCCGGAGCGACCAGGGCCAGCGCCGGCACAGTCGCGGCATCGAAGACCACCTCGTTGCCGACGACCGTGAACGGCGTGACCGGCGACAGCTCGGTCAGGAGCGTCGGGTCGATCAGATCCCGCACCTCGACGTTGGTCGCCGCGGCGTTGCCCTTGTTCTGCAGGATCAGCGTGTAACGCAGCCGATCGCCGGGCGCCAACCGACCCGGCGTCTGCTGATCCAGGAGCTCGACGACCTTCTGGAACACCGAGAAGCTCGGCAGCGCACGCACCGTGACCCGTGTCGGCGAGTCCGGAGTCCCGGTGAGTCGATCGTCGGTGTACACGAGCGGCAGGCCCTGCCCGGCGAGCTCACCCCGGTTCTCGATCACCCGCCCGTTCGGGGTGGTCGCCTGGACCCGCGCGGTCACCGTGAGCACGAGGTGGCCGCCGCCGGCGACGAGCGGCGCGCTCCAGACGACCTTCCGGCTCGCCGGATCGTAGACGCCGTTGCCGCTGGCGGCGACGAGCTCCAGATCCGTGCTCAGAGCGTCGGTCAGCACGACGTCGTGGGCGTTGGCGTCGCCGGTGTTCCGCACGTCGATGCTGTAGGTGATGGTTTCGCCGGGCCCGGCGATGCCGCCGCCCACCGCGGTCACGACGTCCTTGGTGGACAGATCGAGGGTCGCGGCGCTGAGGATCGGCAGCCGCGTTGGGTCGGCCGTCCCCGGCTGCGCCGGATCGTCGGTGAGGATCGCGCCGGCGCTGCCGAGCAGCACCGCGGCCTGGTTCACGAGCGTCGTCGGATCGAGCGGCGACCGCAAACGGGCGTCGATCCGCAACTGCACGTCGGTCCCGGGGCGGACCTCGGCGACGCTGAAGCTCGCCACGTTGCCGGCGAGCGCGCCGCCGTCGCGCACCGTCACGTTGGTCAATAGGCTCAGGTCGACGGTGTCGGTCACCCGCACGCCGCGCGCGATGCCGTCGCCGCGGTTCACCAGGGTGATCAGCATCCGCACCGCGTCCCCCGGCCGCGCCGCGCTCAACACCTGCCCGGTGCCGGGGTTCACGAAGACCGCGGTGCACCCCGACAGGTCCGGGCTCGCGGTGACCGTCAGCAGGGTCTCCTCTTTGGCGAGCGTCGTCGGGTTGGCGTCGGTCAACACCGGCGCCGCGATCCCGGCGGCGCTGATCGAGCCCTGGTTGGCGATCACCAGGCCGTCATCGAGCGGCGTCTGCAGGCGGGCGTCGAAGGTCAACACCACGTTGGCCCCGGGCGCGAGCGACGCCAACGCCGGGGTGGTGTCGGCGGCAAAGCGAATGGCGTGGGCGCCGGCGTCGATGCTGCCGCCCGGGGCGCTGACGATGTCGAGGGCGCTGTGCACCGCGTCGTTGACGACGACGTTCGTGGCCGGCGCGTCGCCGCGGCTCACCACGGTGATGGTGTAGCGCACCGTGGTGTTGGGCCGCGCGCTCACGATCGGCACCCCGGTCAGCGAGGTCACGGTCTTGGTCGAGGCGCCGAGATCCGCGGTGCTGACGACGTTGACCACGGTCTCGTCGTCGACGGCCGCGGTCGCCGGATCGTCCGAGAGCGCCGCGAGCGCCACCTCGTCGCTGTGCACCGCCGCCTGGTTCGCCACCCGGGTGCCGTTCGCCAGCGGGCTGTTCACCGTCGCCTCGAAGGTCAGCGTCTTCGCGGCGCCGGCGGCCAGCCGCGCCAACGCCGGCTCGGTCGACACGTCCCATAGCAACCGATTGCCGTCGAGGCGCGCGTTGGCGGGAACGGCGACGGTCACCTCCGGGGACAGCGGGTCCTCGACCACCACCAGATCGGCGTCCGCGTCGCCGCTGTTCTCGACGACCACGGTGTACGCCAGCCTGTCGCCCGGCCGCGTCACCAGTGGATCGCCGGTGATGTCGGTCACCGTCTTCGTGGTTCGCGAGAAATCGGGGCGCGAGCGAATGCGGAACACGGTGACGTCGGCGGTGCCGGGCAAGCTCGGATCGTCCGACGGCTCCGGACCCGGCGCTTCGGCACACAAGACCGCCCCCTGGTTGCCAATCTCGACGCCGTTGTCGAGCGGCCGCGCGATCTTCAGCTGCGGGACCACGGTGCGCGACGCGCCCGGCGCCAACGCGTCGACGAACGCCCAGGTCACGAGGTTGCCGCTGGCGACGCCCCCGGCGGCGTCGGTGAGCGTCAAGCGCCCGTCGAAGGTGTCGGTCAGCACGACCCCGGTCGCCGCCGCGGTGCCGCGGTTGGAGAGCGTCAGGGTGTAGGCCACGGTGTCGCCGGGGTTGAACTCGCCGTTGGCGTCGGCCACCAACGCCACGGCCTTCACCAGCGCCAGGCGGGGTTTGCTCACCACCTGGAAGCGGGTCGGCTGGGCGCCGGCGGCCGCCGCATCGCCGTCGGAGAGGATCGCCTGCCCGAGCTCGACGCTCGCCGCCTGCGCCTGGTTCGAGACCACGGTGGCGTCGGCGACGTTGGCGCCGATCACCGCCTCGAAGACGAGGGACGCGCCCTGACCCGGGCTCAAACGGCTGAGGGAAGGCGAGCCGGTCGCCGCCGACCAGGTGACGACGCCGGCGCGCGTCGAGCCACCGCTGACGCTGACGTTGCCGAGCGCGGTGTCGACCGGGTCGGTGACCACCACGTCGGTGAGCGGCGCGTCACCGCCCGCGGTCAGCGTCAACGTGTAGCGCACCCGATCCCCGGGCTGATAGGGCGTCGTCGGCGAGCGGTCCTCGACCCGCTTGCTGAAGCTCAAGGTCGCTTGCGACACCACGACAAAGGTCGTCGGGTCGGCGCTGCCGCCGACGTCGGGGTCATCGGAGAGGATCGCGCCGATCCCGAGCGCCGCCACCGCGGCCTGGTTCGCGACCACGGTGCCGTTCGCGAGCGGTGACGAGAGCGCGGCGCTGACGACGAGCTCGATGCTGGTCGCGGCCCCCGGCAACAGGCTCGCGAGCCTGGCGTCGGACGCCGCGCTCCACGTGATCCGCCGGCCGCTGACCGACGCGCCCGGGGCGCTGACGTTGGTCAGCGACACATCCAGATCGTCGGTGACCTGCAGGTCCCGGGCGATCGCGGTGCCGTCGTTCTCGATCCGAATGCGGTAGCTGACCCCGTCACCGGGGCGCGGCGGCGACGACGGGTGCACGTCGATCTTCGTCACCGCGAGGTGCGGGCCGCTGGTGATCGTGACGCCGGCGCTGACCGTGGTCTCCACGAGCTCGGCGCACGCGATCCGACCGAGGTTCGTCACCACGACGCCGTTGTCGATCAGGGGCGCGAGGCGCGCCTGAATCGTGTAGGTGAGCGTGCCGCCGGCAGCGAGCGACGCGCGCGTCGGCCAGCTGACGCTCCCGGCCCCGACCACGCCGCCGCCGCTCACCGCGATGACCTCGACCTCCACCGGCAGCTCGTCTTGCACCGCGACGTTGGTCGCCGGCCGATTGCCGCTGTTCACCACGGTGATGGTGTAGGTGACTAGATCACCGGGGATGTAGACCCCGAACGGCGCGGTCTGATCGAGCACCGTCTTCGTCGACGTGGACAGGTCGGGGGCGGCGCGGACGACGAGCGGCGCCGAGCTCACCTGGACGCCGGCCGCCGGCACCTGCGGCACCGACAGCGTCGCCTGATTGGTGACTACCGCGCCGTTCGCCGCCAGCGCCGGGACGCTGACCTCGAAGCTCACGACCCGATCGTTGTCACCGACGTACCCGAGGATCCCGAGCGAGTAGCCGGCTAAGAGCGCGCTCGTGCCGCCGACGTCGGGCACCGAGAGCCCGTCGAGCTTCGTCGAGCCCGGCACGTAGCTGGTGTTCGCCGGGATGCCGTCGGTGAGCACCACCTCGACGGCGCGGTTGCCGGTGTTGCGCGCCGTGACCGTGTAGCGGATGACGTCGCCGGGCTCGAGCGCGCCGCCGTTCAGATCGACGCCGGTCTTGCTCGAGCTGCCGAGGATCGGCGCGTAGGTCAGGGAGAACGTCGTCGGCTGCAGACCGCCGCTTTCGGGGTCGTCGGTCACCTGATCCGGTGCGCAGCCGCCCGACACCGTCGCCTGGTTGGAGACCAGCAGGCCGTCGATGCTCGATTCGCTGACCCCGGCCGCCTGGAGCTCGGCGACCGAGAGCACGAGACCGACCACCACCACCTGGGCGCTGCCGCTCGCCGGCACGTCGATGTTGGTGACCGTCAAGGTGTTGCCGCTCAAGCTCCAGCCGCCGCTGGTCGCGAGGACGCTGGCGACGCGGACGTAGGGCGGCAACGGATCGCTGACCTTGACGCCGGACGCCGCGCTCGACCCCGAGTTGCCGAGATCGATGGTGTAGGCGAAGGTCGAGCCCGGGCCCACCGGCGGCGCAGAGACGAAGGCCACCGCTTTGGTCGGCGGGTCCAACACCGAGGTCGAGACCGTCGTCCGGGCCGGGCCGAGCGTCACCGGATCGGTCTCGTTCGACAGCACCGTCGCGTAGTTGTCGACCACGCCGCCGCACGCCGCCGCCTCGACCTCGACCTCGAAGGTCACCTGGCGGCTGTTGCCGCCGCTGTGCGCGTCGCCGATCGTCCCCAGGCTCAGCCCTGCCAAGAGCGGGCTCGTGCCGCCGACGTCGGCGCGCGGCACCCCGTTCACCCGGGTCGAGCCGGCGAGGTAGCGGCTACCGGCCGGGATGCTGTCCTTGACAACGACGCCGGTCGCCGCCGCCGAGCCCTGGTTCACGACGTCGATCAGATAGTAGAGCCGCTGCCCGGGGCCGGCGTTCGCCGGCAGCACCGTCTTGCGGGTCTGCGAGCCGGCGAAGTTGGGCGTCAAGGTGTCGATCGTCATCACGACCCAGCCGACGTTGAAGCTCTCGCCGTTCCCCTGGTTGTAGGCGACGTCGACGGCGCCGTCGCCGCTCAACATCGTCAAGGTCGCGCTCGTGTCCCCGGTGCCGATGAGCCCGCCGAGCGAGTAGGTGTCGATGTCGGTGCTGACGTCGGAGGACGAGTTGAAGCTGTTGTAACGCGGGTTCATGCCGTTCGCGAGCATCGTCGGGCTCGCGGCGCTCTGCGCACGGAACGACAGGCCGTCCCAGCACGACGGACACCCGGTCAGATCCTGCGGCGGTACGCCCAGCTGCCGATCTCCCTCCATGGCGAACACCGTGAGGCGGCCGAGCGCCGGACTGCCGACCACGAAGTCGGCGACCGTGAAGCTGTACACCCCCAGCGGCGTCGGATCGTTCGCGCGCGGCACGACCTCGTCGAGGCGCAAGAAGCCGTCGTAGAGCACGACGTCGCGGCGCACCGTCTCGCTCGCCGCTTTCCACACGATCACCAACGACCAGTTGGCGTACTTGGCCTGCGAGTTGACGAACTGCGGATCGCTCGGATCGAACGTGCCGGGATCGGCCCGCAGGTCCCCGACGCTGTAGATGCCGTTGGCGTTACCCGGGCCTTGCGCCTGGATGAGGTCGGTCACGTCCCGCCGGCAATAGAAGAATCCCCCCAACCCCGCGACCGTCGCGCAGCGGCCAAAGCCGGTGTAGTCGGTGTCGACCGACAAGTCGTTGTAGAACGTACCGTCCGCGGCGGTGAAGTCGACCTCGCGGTCGGGCGGGTCCGGCGGCCCGGAGCGGTCGAGATAGGTGAGCGAGCCGCTCCAGAACAGATAGGCCGCCGCGACCTCGGCGTCGTAAGGCAGATCGGTGACCTCGGAGGTCGCGCTCGGCAACAAGACGCTGTTGACCTCGGCGCGGCTCGGACCGGGCACCATCAGCGCGGCGCCGAGCGCCGAGTGGCCGCCGTAGAGCCGCCAATTCCCCACCTTGGCTGGGGCGGTCCCTTCGACGTCGGCATAGGCGGGCGCGACAGCGCCGAGCACCGCAACGCCGAGGACCGAAACCCGGACGAGCCTTCCCCCGACGACCCTATGGACGAGATCGCCCTTCACGGCACCGGTGGTTTCCATCCCGCCAAGTGGAGCTCGAATGCGCCAAGTCTACTGGGGAATTCGGCGCCGTTCCAAAGAAAGAAGCGGCCTCGCGAGCGCCGATCGCGGGTCGGGCCGCCGTCACGCTTGACATTTCCCGAAGGGTGATGGACCGCGCCGCATCAGCGGCGCCGCACGTAGATCTCGCCCTGAGCCTGGGGCTGCGTCACCGTGCTGCCGCCGTCGGTGTTGAATCCCCCGGACAGCAAGACGTCGCCGCCCACCATCAGCGTCGCCTGCGACCCGGCGCGAGGGACCCCGAGGCCGCCCGCCGTGGCCGTAAACGCCAGCTCGCAGGTGCCGATGTCGCCGTAGCGAATGGTCTCGGCGGTGTTCTGCCCGAGACCGGTGGCCCCGAGCCCCCCCGCCACCAACAGGCCGCCGGGGACCTCGGCCGCGGCCGCCGCGCCGCGCGCCGACAGCAGGCGCAGGGTGCTGCAGTCGACGGTCGACTGGCCGAGGTTCTGCGGCGAGAGCTTGATGACCTCGACCGAATCGATGCCCTTGCCGTTCTCGATCGCGGTCACGACCGCGTCGAAGCCGCCGGCCACGACCACCGCGTCCTTGCCGGGAATGAGCGCGGCGACCGCGTTGCTCCGGGCCTTGCTCAAGCTCTGTCCGGCGGCCACCGAGCCGCCGCAGCCAACGACCTCGACGAAGTGAACCGACGACAGGAGCTGCCCGGCGCCCTGACCACCGATCAGCGCGACCTGAGACCTGCCGACGCGCACCGCGCTGTGGAACGCGCGCGGCTGGGCGGCGCCCGACGGCGGCTTCAGCTGTGGCCCGTCGCAGAAAGCTCCGGAGGTCGGATCGAAGATCTCGGTGGTGTCGAGGTCATGGGTGCCCTGTGTCCCGCCGGCCACCAGCACCCGGCCGTCATCGAGCAGGGTCGCGGTGTGGTTGGCGCGCTGTGCCTTCATCGGGATGGGGTTGTCGAACGCGCCGGTGGTCGGGTTGTAGATCAACGCCACCTTCCAGGTGTCGACGCTGGTGCCGTTCAGGCCGACGCCGCCGGTCAACAGGACGCGGCCGTCGTTCAGCACCGTCGCGGTGTGCGCCTTGCGGACCCACTTCATGTTGGGGCCGCGCTCAAACAACCCGGTCGTCGGCTCGAAGTACTCCGTCGTCTCCCAGAACGTGGTCGCCGACGGTTTGACCGCCTCGCCGCCGGCGATGAAGACCCTTCCGTCCGGCAACAGGCTGGCGGTGTGGCCGCGTCGCTCGGCCGACAGCGCGGTGCAACGCACGGTGCCGTCGGAGGCCGCGGCGGCGTCGGTGGTGTTCATGAACCGGTCGATGCGCCCGAAGACGACCTGGAGGTCGACGACGTCGGTGTCCTTGCCGGTGAGATCGACGTAGCCGACCCCGATCGCCGCGAGCACGTCCGCCGGGGCGCCGGCGCCGTTGGCGGCGCGCCCCTCGACGGTCACGGTGGCGTTCGCCACCGGGGTGATGCCGGGCGCCTCCCCTTGCCCTTCGGCCCGCGACCACGTCGTGCCCTCCGGGGCGACTAAGTCCGGCGCCGCGATCGACAGCTCGATGTGGCTGATCCCGAGGGTCGTGTCCCCCAACACCCGCTGGTTGCACGGATCGTTGACCACCAGATTCAACTGCAGCGACTTGCCGCAGCCGCCCGCCGCCGCGAGCGCAAAGAGACCGATGAGGAGGTGCCGCATGTTCATCACCACACCGCGTACACCGTGACCGAGCTCGGGTCACGATGCTGGAACCACCAAATGCTGCCCCCGATCCCGGTGCCGACGACCACGGCGCCGACTGCGACCGCGGTCCAGAACCACCACTCCTGGTAGAGCTTCTTCTGGCCGACCGTCGCCTCGATCTCGAGGTCGGGGTTGGCGAGCGGCCCGCTCGCGCCGGGGGCGACGCTGCCGGCGGCAAACACCTCGCGCGGCTCGAGGACCGGCTCGGCGCTGACCGCGACGGCCTTGCTCGGCTCCTTCGCCGGCTTCGCCTCGGGCGGCGGCGCGCCCGCCGGCCGATCGTCGATCTCGATCCCCAGATCGCCCGCCACCACCGGCCCCCGGCCACCGCTCTCGCGGCTGACCGGCCCGCGGCGGGGCTCGGCGTCGACCTCGCGCGCCGCAGGGGTGGGCGGCGTCACGGTCTTGACCGGCGGCGGCGGCGGTGTGGCCGCGATCTCTCGCGACACCGGCGCCTTGACCGGCCCGCGGCTGCCGATCGGCCTGCGCCCTTCCGTCGCCGGCGGCTCGGCGTCGGCCGGCGGCGTCATCTCGGGCACCTCCGGTGGCCGGGCCGCGTGCGCGACGGGCTGGATCGGTCCCCGATCGACGGCCGCCGCGACCTTGAGGTCAGCAGCGACGAACTGCGCGCGCGCCTCTTTGAGCGCGGTGCTCTTCTTCACCACCGAGACCGGCTTGCCGGCGACAAAGGGCACGGTGTCCTCGGCGATCGGGTTGTCGAAGGCCTCGAGCTTGCCGACCACGTCGCGCACCAGGGTGTGCGCCTCGATGGAGTCCGACAGCAGATCGAGGTCGGGCGACACCGGGGTGATCGCTACCCACCGCCCGGTCTTGACGTTGCCGAGGTAGCCGGCGAGCGTGAACATCCGATCGCCCATCCCCATCGCGGTCACGAGCGCCAGGTCGGCACCGGCGTTCTTCGCCGCGGCGCGCGCCGTCTTGCGCACGTCCTGGTCGAAGCGATTGGCGGCGATCGCGTCCCCCATCGTCACCGGGGCCTCCGGCCCACCGGCGCCGAGGTTGGCGTGGACGTCGGCGCTGTCACCCTCGTGCACCGTGACCACCCGCGCCCAGACGTTGTCCCCCATCTTCACCACCAGGTGCTGCTCGCCGGGCACGACCTCTTCGATCAGGATCGGCGTCGCCCCCAGCGGCCGCCCGTTGACGACGACCTCGGCGTTGGCGGGCGCGCTCGTCACGTGCAGCGCGCCGCGCGGCCGCGCCAGCGCCCGGGCCCGGGCCTGGTTGTGCACCGCGATGAAGACCGGCGGGTACTGCGCCTGGTCGAGCTCGTACTCCGGCCGCAGCCGCGCCAGGGTCTCGAGGACGTCCGCGCCCGCCGCTTGTTGGCCTTTGCGGAAGTACGACACCGCGAGCAGGACGTAGGCGTCGACGAGCTTGCCGTAGTCGTCGAGCAGATCGAGGTTCTTGGTGATGTCGTCGATGCCCTTGCGCAAGGCGCGGATCGCCTGCGGGAACCGGAGCTTCTGCGCCTGCTTCGCGCCCTCCTTCAGCTGACCGAGCGCGGCGCGATACTCGACGTCGGAGCGCGCCGGCTTGCGCGCCGTGTCCGGAGCGGTGACCGCGGCGGTGGGCTGCTGGCCCTCCACCACCTGGACCTTCTCCTGCTGCTGCTTGAACTCCTCGAGCACCGCGCGCGTCATCTGCGCCGCGGGCGCGTCCTCCACCTGGCCGGCCAGAGGAACCACCGGAAAAAATACCATCTTTGGCGCGGCCACGGCCGGCGAGGCGAGAGCGCAACTCACGAGGAGCAGAGAGGATATTGACCGACCCACGGCGAGGTTACTCCAGAGTGTTTGCGGTTGCTCGATTCCCCAAAACCGGGCCATTAAACTGCACGCTCCGGCGCCTGGTCAAGAGACCAAGGGCGGGCAAAAAAAGCAGGGTAGCCCGAAACCCGGGAGCGTAGTAGCCTTTTCGCCTGATGATCCGATCCCTGGTGTTTCAGGCCCTGTGGGCCCCGGCGCTCGTCCTCGTGGCCGGCATCGGCCTCACCACCGTCGAGCTCTACGACCACGCCAGGACCGATCGCCGCTACGCGGCGGTGGTCGACATGGACCAGCGCCTCGGCCGGGCGTTGGCGCGGCTGCGCGAGCGCCACGACCGCACCGTGCGCCGCACCCGCGAGGCGTTGCTCGAGACCCGGACCGCCAACCAGGTGGCGATGCTCTCCTCGACCGCGGAGCACTATCTCCAGGAGATGGAGCGCTACGTCGCCGAGGCCGCGGCGACCGCGGGCCGGATCGCAGTCCCGGGCGCGACCGCGCGCCTCGAGAGCGACCTGGGCCACCTGACTGGGCAGCTCGACCGGGTCTCCGAGGCGATGCTGGAGATGGGCCCGGCGCTGGAAGCGCTCCTCGATGCGGTCAGCAACGACGATGACGACGCGACCCGCGTCGCGTTGCAGGAGCTCGATCGCGTCGACCGCACGGTGGCCACCAACCTCGCGGCGACGGTCCGGATCATGGAGATCGCCGTCGGCGCCCAGGCCGCGTTCGCCGCCGCCGCCGCGCCGCTCGTCCCCCGCTTCGTCTGGCCGCTGTTCGTCGTCGCGGCGCTCGCGGCGTTGTGTATGGCCGGCTGGCCGGCGTGGCGACTCACACGGCTATCGCGCGGCGCCAAGGTGCAGCCGCGCACCAACGAGGAGCGCCAGTTCGCCGCCCGCCTGAATGAGCTGTCGAGCGCGCAGGCGACCTTGGAGGCGACCCTCACCGACCGCACCCGCGAGCTGGAGCGCGCGCTGCAGGCGAGCCGGCGCGCCGAGCAGGAGCTGGCGCTCTTGCGCCTCTACAACGAGAACCTGGTCAACAGCCTGCGCTCGGCGATCCTGGTGACCGACGGCACCGGCCACATCACCGGCAGCAACCGTGCCGCGCGCCAGGCCTTGGGCGCCGAGACCGTCGGCGACAACACCGAGATGCAACATCACCCGCTGACCTTGGCGCTCGTGGCTCGCGGCGCCGACGTCAAGGCCGAGGTCGAGCGCGCGATGCGCGAACGCGTGAGCCTGCGCTACGAAGGCCTGCCCTACCGCCACGGCGGCGTCGACCGCCTCCTCGACCTGACGGTGGTGCCCTACCTCGACGAGAGCGGCGCGGCGCGCGGCCTGTTGTGGGTCGCGGACGACGTCACCGAGGCGGTGCGGGTGCGGATGCAATTGCTCGCCGCCGAGCGTCTGGCCGCGGTCGGCAGCCTGTCGGCGCAGGTCGCGCACGAGGTCAGGAACCCGTTGTCGGCCATCGGCCTGAACGCCGAGCTGTTGGACGAGGAGCTGTCGACCGCCCTCGCCGAGCCCAAGCGCGCCGAGGCCGCGGCCCTGCTCGGCGCCATCGCCCAGGAGATCGAGCGCCTGACCCAGATCACCGAAGGCTACTTGAAGCTCGCGCGCCTGCCGCGCCCCGATCTGCGCGCCGTGGACGTCAACGCCGTCGTCGCCGACCTCACCGCGATGCTCTCCGAGGAGCTCAAGGCGCATGGAATCGAGCTGAAGGTCGAGCTCGCGACGCCGCCGCCGCTCGCGTCGTGTGACCCGGGCCAGGTCCGCCAGGCGCTGTTGAACATCGTCCGCAACGCGCGCGAGGCGATGCCCGACGGCGGCACGCTCTGCATCGCGACTCGCCAGACCGACACCACCTGCGACCTCGAGGTCAAAGACAGCGGCCCGGGCATCCCACCGGCGCTGTTGCCGCGGGTCTTCGAGCCGTTCTTCACCACCAAGCCCGAGGGCACCGGGCTCGGGTTGTCGCTCGCGCACCAGATCATGACGGAGCACGGCGGCGGCATCGAGATCGCCTCCACCCCCGGCGAGGGCACGAAGGTTCGCCTGCACCTGCCGCGCGAGCCCAGGTAATTGACATATTGAGTATTCATTTCCAGCACCTACACTGCATCGCGGCGAAACGCGGCCACCCGCGGCGTGAAACCCGTGTTCGACCTCCGCGGACCCCTGTCGTCCGGCATAAACAATAATAGATTCAACACATTACATCACACCGCGGCCCCGATCGCGCGATCCATGAAAGACCGCGGCCAGCCTTGACAGGGGCGGGCGTCAGACTAACATCGAGGAAGGGCCAGCACCGACTCAGGACGTGGTCATGATACCGTTCCAAAAAGTCGAGCTGACAACCGGTTTGAGCGTCGTGACGCTCGAGCAACCCCACCTGCACTCGGCCGACCTGTCGCTGTTCGTGAAATGCGGCTCGCGCTACGAAGCGCCGCGGCACTGGGGCCTGTCGCACCTGCTCGAGCACATGTTGTACCGCGGCAGCGCCCGCTTTCCGGACACCAAGAAGCTGGCGCGCGCCTTCGAGCGCTCCGGCGGCACGCTGCAGGCGGCGACCTGGCGCGACCACACCCGCTTGTCGTTGTCGATCCATCCGTCGCGGATGCAGGCGGCGCTCGGGGTGCTCGCCGACATGGTCCAGCACCCGACGTTGTGCGACCTCGAGACCGAGCGCGCCATCGTCGCCGAGGAGCTGCGCGCCGAGCTCGACGAGGACGGCGCCGACGCCGAGATCAACAACCTGTCGCGCGCCGCGGTGTGGCGCGACCACGCGATGGGTCGACGCATCGCCGGCTCGCTCGCGACCGTGCCGGCGTTCACCGAGCGCGATCTGACCGATCACCACGCCCGCCACTACGTCGGCCAGAACATGGTGCTCACGGTCGCCGGCAAGGTCCGCGCCGACGAGGTCGTCGACCTCGCGGCCGCGGCGTTCAAGGGGCTCGCGAAGGGCGAGCGCACCGCGGACGGCGTCGCGGCCCGCTTCCGCCCGCGCGCCCGGCTGGTGTTGCGTCGCGTGCCCGCCTCGCAGCTCGCGGTGCAGCTGACCTTCGAGGCCTTGCCCGACACCCACGCCGACTTCCCGACGTTGGTGCTGTTGTCGCGCCTGCTCGACGAGGGCGTCGGCAGCCGACTGCAGCAGGCGGTGGCCGAGCGCCGCGGCCTGGTCTACGAGCTCGGCACCACGCTCGACTGTTACGCCGACTGCGGCCTGCTCGACATCGAGCTGAAGGCCGCGCCGCGCCGCGCCGCGACCGCGGTGGCCGCGACCCTCGAGGCGCTCGGCGAGATCTGCGCCGAGGGCCTGACCGCCGAGGAGCTCGACACGGTGCGCGAGCGGGAGCTGAACGACCTGGAGTTCGAGGTCGATTCGCCGTCGGATCTGGCCGCCGACTTCGGGGCCGCGACCCTGCTCTCCGAGCCCAAGCCGCTGGAGGCGCGGGCCCTACGCCTGCAAGCCATCACCCTCGCCGACTTAAACCGCGTCGCGCGCACCGTGTTCCAGAGCGGCCGGCTGCACGGCACCCTGGTGGGGCCCGTAGATCGGGCAAATATCAAGAGAATCGAGTCACTGCTCAATGGCTTTGCAAAGGATCCCAGTTGATGTATAACCGGCTCCGGCCAGTCGAGCGGTGGTGTGATGATTGGGTCGTCTGTCGCCAAGCCAACCGCCAGAGGGTGCCTGATCGTCACGCCACCGGTCGCCTGGCCGTTCGTCTCGTAGGATCCCGTAAGATCGAGTGATTATCCTGAGGCGCCGACCCCGATGTCGGGGCGGCGGCGCCGGTCAGGTCGCGGTCGCGACGTCGGCGGCGGTCGCGCCCTTGTGGAAGCGCTCCTTGAGCAGGATGTAGATCGGCGACGCGATGTAGATCGACGAGTACGTGCCGATGGTGATGCCGACGAGCAGCGAGACCGCGAACGGCTTGATCACCTCGCCACCGAAGATGAAGAGCGCCGCCACCACCAGCAACGTGAGGAAGCTCGTGAGGATGGTGCGCGACATGGTCTCGTTCATCGAGGTGTTCACCATGCCGCGCAGGTCGCGGCCCCGCAGCCGCACGACGTTCTCGCGGATGCGGTCATAGACGACGATGGTGTCGTTGATGGAGTAGCCCACGAGCGTCAGCAGCCCGGCGACCACGGTGAGGTTGAACTCCAGGCCGGTGAACGCGAACACGCCGACGGTGATCGTGACGTCGTGGACCAAGGCGATGACGGCGCCGGGCGCGAAGAACAGATCGAAGCGCACCGCGACGTAGAGCAGGATGAAGAAGAACGAGTACAACACCGCCATGAAGCCCTGGTTGCGCAGCTGCTCGCCGACCTGCGGGCCGACGAACTCGACGCGCGGCACCAGCGGCCAATCGGCGGCGATCTTGAAGCCGGCCCGCAGCGCGCTCTCGATCTTGCCGGCGAGCGACACCAGCTGGATGGAGTACTCCGGCTGATCCTCGCGCTCGCTGCGCGACAGCTTCTTGATGGTGAGGCCGTGCTTGTCGAGCAAGCCGCGCACCTTGGCCTCGTCCACCGGCGCCAGGAAGCCGGCGGTGATGTTCTCGCCGCTCTCGGCCATCGACCAGGTGCTCAGCCCCTCGGCGCCGCCGGCGAGCGCCTGGAAGTCGGCCTCGATCGCCGCCCGCCCTTCCTTGGTGACGGTGCCGTGCTTGCGCACCAGGATCAGGTGGGTGTTGTCCTCGGGCTTGCCGTAGCGTTGCACCCCGAAGTCGACGTTCAACGGCTCCAGCACCTCGCGGATCTGGGTCTCGCTGACGGTCTCCGGGAACTTCACCTGGATCTCGTAGCCGCCGGCGAAGTCGATGCCGAAGTTCAGGCCGCGGGTCGCGACCAGGGCGACGCTCCCGGCGACCAAGACCGTGGACATGATGATGAACAGCCACATGCGGCCGATCCAGTCGAAATCGAAACCTTTGCGTTCTCCGGTCATACCTTGCTCCTTCAGACGTGGGGCCGGCGGCTCAGATACCCAGGCTCTTCAGGGCCCGCTTGGCGTTCAGCAGGTCATAGACGACGCGGGTGGCGACGATGGCGGTGAACATCGAGCACAGGATACCGACGTTCAGGGTCACCGCGAAGCCGCGCACCGGCCCGCTACCATACTGCATCAACACCACGCCGGTGATGAGGGTCGTGACGTTGGAGTCGAAGATCGTCGACCAGGCCTTGTCGTAGCCCGAGTCGACCGCGGCACGCACCGTCTTGCCGATGCGCAGCTCCTCGCGCATGCGCTCGAAGATGATGACGTTGGCGTCGACCGCCATACCGATGGTGAGCACGATGCCGGCCATGCCGGGGAGCGACAGCGTCGCCTCGAACATCGCCATCGCCGCCAGGATCAGCGGGATGTTCAAGAGCAGCGCCATGTTGGCGAGGACGCCCGACTGCCGGTAGTAGATCAGCATGAACATCAGGACCATCAAGGTGCCGACGAAGAACGCCAAGGCGCCGTTCTTCACCGCGTCCTGACCGAGGGTGCGGCCGACCTGGCGCTTCTCGAGCACCTCGACCGGCGCCGGCAACGCGCCGGCCTTCAGCACCAGCGTCAGGTCCTTCGCCTCTTGGAACCGGGCCTGGGAGTTGCCACCCCGGCCGAGCGTGATCCGCGCCGTGCCGCCGCCGATCTTCTCCTGGATCACCGGGGCGCTGTTGACCTTGCCGTCCAAGACGATGGCCATGTGCTGGCGCACGTGCTCCTCGGTGAGCTTCTCGAAGATGCGCGCGCCCTTCTGGTCGAAGCTCATCGTCACGTAGTAGTCGCTCGGCATGTCGGGGTTCTGCTGCACCTGGGCGTTCGACAGATAGTCGCCGGTGATCCCGGGGCGGTTGTAGAGCAGGAAGGTCCGCAGCCGGCCGACCTTCTCCTGGCCGCCCGCCTGCTGCACCGGCCCGAAGCCAATCTCGCGGTTCGAGGCGATCTTCGGGGTCAAGAGCTCGATGATCTTCTCCTTCGCGCCCTCGGGGAGCTCGAAGAAGACCTCGCGGATGCGTTTACCGCCCGGGCCGTCGAAGGTGTACTCCTCGCGCTTGGTGTCTTGCGGCAGCTCTTCGTTCTTGACGTCGTCGAAGACCGCGGTGGCCTCGGCGTCGACGATCTTGAACTCGAGCTGCGCGGTGCGGCCGATGATGTCGATGGCGCGCTCCGGGTCCTTGACGCCCGGCAGCTGGATCAGCACCGCGCTGGCGCCGCGTCTCGCGATCACCGGCTCGTTGACGCCGAGCTTGTCGGCGCGGTTGCGGATGGTCTTGATCGCCTGATCGACGGCGTTGTCTTGGACGCCCTTGACCTCGTCTTCGATGATCTCGAGGGTGAACACCTTGTCGGCGCGCTTCGCCACCTTGAGGATGGAGAAGTCCTTGCGGAGGAACTTCTCGACGCTCTCGTTGTCGGTCTCGGGCGCCAACGTCAGCACGATGGTGGCGGTGTTGCGGGGCCGATCGACGCGGCTGAAGGCGAGCTTCTTCTCTTTCATCGAGTCGCGCATCGCCTCGGCGAGGCGATCGGCGCGCTGCTCGACCGCCTTCTCGACCTGGACGCCCATCACCAGGTGGACGCCGCCCTGGAGATCGAGCCCGAGGTTGAACTTCTTGCACGGCATGCCCTTGGGGAGCGCGGCGCAGAACTTGGCGTTGTCATTGCGCTCTTCTTCGGTCGCCTCGGCGTAGTAGTAGTACGACGGGTAGAGCAGGTAGAGCGCCAGCGCCGCCACGCAGGACACCAGGAAGAAACGAAAGTACCAACCGCGATCCATGAAGGACTCCTTCAAACCGGTGGCGAGTGCCCACCTTCGCCCGCGACCCGTGGTGGCGCGGGCCCGACCTCGCGCTACTTCTTCTGCGCCTGGACTTCGTCCGCGACCCGGCCGCCGATGCGGTCCCGCAGCATCTTGACCTTCACGCGGTCGGCGATCTCGAGGACCACGACCTTCTCGTCCAGCGACACGATCTTGCCGAAGATGCCGGCGCTGGTGACGACCTCGTCATCCTTCTTCAACGACGCCAAGAGCTCCTGCTGCTGCTTGCGCTGCTTGCCGGCCGGCCGGATCAGCAGGAAGTAGATGACCACGAACATCAACAACAACGGCAGCATGCCGACGAGGCCGCCCATCGGACCGCCGTCGCCGGCGGCGCCGCCGCCACCGGATTGAGTCAACACGAGCTCGGAGAGTTGCCGCAAAAGATTCATGGTTACGCACCTTTTGGTCGAGACCTCGGGAGGCCCCCGCACCAATGTAGCGCGCCGAACTACCATACCCTCCCCTGCGGTGCAATCGTCGTGAGGCCGCCCCACGTCCCCCGCCGTCTTTTGATTCCCGCGCGGCCGCGGCTGCCGCGCTCCCCACCCCACCCCCGGCGTTTGTCGTCCTCGATCGCCAGAGGCCCCCGCCCCGAGTGGGCGGGGGCGACGATCAGCTGAGCGCGACGGCGGGCTAGAGCGCGGCCGGCCCCAGGGCGGCGAGCAGCGCCGCGGCGTCGAAGGTGTCGGCATCGAGCGCGGCGCGGATCTGCGCCATCAGCTGCAGATAGAAGCTGAGGTTGTGAATCGTCGCGAGGCGGTGGTAGCCGACCTCGCCGGCGACGTAGAGGTGCCGCAGGTAGGCGCGCGAGAACGTCCGGCAGGTGTAGCAGCGACACGCCGCGTCCACCGGCAGATCGCTGTCGCGGTTCGCGGCGTTCTTGATCACCAGACGCCCGGTGGACGTGAAGAGCTGGCCGTTCCTCGCGTTGCGGGTCGGCAGGACGCAGTCGAACATGTCGATGCCGGCCGCGACCCCGCGCACCAGGTCCCCCGGCGTGCCGACACCCATCAGGTAGCGCGGCTTGTCGCGCGGCAACAACGGCGCGGTCAGGCGCACGATCTCGGTGATCTCGGCGCTGTCCTCGCCCACCGAGACCCCGCCCACCGCGAAGCCGTCGAAGTCGAGCTCGCGCATCTCTGCGGCGTGCTCGCGCCGCAGCTCCGGAAACAGCGCCCCCTGGACGATCCCGAACCACGCCACGTCCGCTCGCGCCCTGGCAAGGACGGCGCGCTTGGCCCACGCGGTCGTGCGCGCCACGGCGCGCGCCACGTGCTCCCGGTCGGCCTTCGCGGGCGGACACTCGTCGAGCACCATCGCGATGTCGGGGCCGAGCTGCTCTTGCCCTGCTACCAGGCTCTCCGGCGTCAGCTGCACCAGGCGACCGTCGACGTGGGAGCGAAACTCGACGCCGGCGTCGGAGAGCTTGCGCAGATCCTTGAGGCTGAACACCTGGTAGCCGCCGCTGTCGGTGAGGATGGCGCCGTCGTAGCGCATGAAGCGGTGCAGGCCGCCGCGCGCCGCGACCGCCGCCGCCCCCGGGCGCAAGAGCAGGTGGTAGGCGTTGCTCAGGATGATGCGCGCCCCGAGGGCATCGAGGTCGCGCGGATCCAGCGACTTCACCGCGCCTTGCGTACCGACCGGCATGAACACCGGGGTCTCGACCACAGCGTGGCGGGTGTGCACCCGGCCGCGGCGCGCCTCGCCGCCTCGCTGCTGCCGCAAGAGCTCGAATCGTAGCGGCCGATCGCTCATCCTCGCTCCGGATACACCAGCATGGCGTCGCCGTACGAGAAGAATCGATAACCTTCGCGGACCGCGTCGGCATACGCCGCCAGCATCCGCTCCCGCCCCGCGAACGCCGCCACCAGCATCAACAGCGTCGAGCGCGGCAGATGAAAGTTGGTGACCATCGCGTCCACCACCTTGAACTCGAAACCCGGAGTGATGAACAGCGTCGACAGGCCGCTCGCCGCGCCGGTCTTCGCCCAGGTCTCGAGGGCCCGCACCGAGGTGGTGCCGACCGCGACGATCTTGCCGCCGGCCTTCTTCGTCGCCGCGATGCGCTCGACGGTGCTGCGGTCGATCGCGTACCACTCGGCGTGCATCGGGTGGGCGCGGACGTCGTCGAAGTGCTCCTGACGAATGGCGGCGAAGGTCCCGAGACCGACGTGCAACAAGAGCTCGGCTTGCGCCACGCCCCGCGCCGCGAGCGCCGCGAGCACCCTCGGCGTGAAGTGCAAGCCCGCGGTGGGCGCGGCGACCGCGCCCGGCTCCGACGCGAAGATGGTCTGATAGTCGTCGGCGTCCGACGCCAGCGGTCCCTGATCGCGCTCGATGTAGGGCGGCAGCGGCACCTCGCCCGTCCGCCGCGCGACCGCGAACAGCGGCTCCGCGGCCTGGATCACCACGAGCTCACCCTCGCGCCGCACGACCTCGATCGGGGTGCCGTCTTTGAGCTGCACCCGGACCCCGGGCTTCAATCCCTTGAGCGGCCGGCCCGTCGCCCGCCAAACGGTGGCGGTCGCGATGTCGCCTTCGTGCGGCCGAACCAAGAGCATCTCCAGAGCGCCACCGCTCGCCTTCCTCGCCCGCAGGCGTGCCGGCAACACCTGGGTGCGGTTGACGACCAGGAGATCGCCCGGCGTCAGGAAGGTCGGGAGCTCCAGGAACCGATGATGGCGCGGCGCCTCGCCCGGCGCGAGCACCATCAGCCGGCTGTGGTCGCGCGGCGTCGCCGGGACCTTGGCGATGCAGGCCTCGGGCAGCTCGTAGTCGAACGACGAGATCGGGAGCGGCGCGGACAATCTACTTAGTCAAAGGTCCGCAGCGACACGAAGATGATCTCTCCGGCCTTCACCTCGACCGGAATCGAGGTCGAGCCCATCGGCCGGCCGCCGGGGCCGACGAAGGCCACCTGCAAGTCGGCGCGCCCCGCGGGCACGAACAGCTCGGCGACGTTCACCGCCGCCGGCAGCGTGATCCAGCTGCGCTTGTCGGCTTCCTCCGCCACCGCGTTCGCGACCTCGAAGGCGGCGCCGGCGATGCCGAGGACCGCGCCCGCCGCCTGGGTCTTCTGGTTGCCGCTCTGGGTCATCTTGGCCCCGGCCCCCTGCGCCGCCTTGGCGGCGATGAACTTGGTGACCGCCCGCGTGATCGCCTTGGCCTTGATGCGCCCCATGTGGTCGGCGAGGTTCTGGAACGCGATCGCGGTGATGTTCTCGCCGAGCTCGGTGTCGGCGGTGACGCCGCCGAGGCTGACGCGGGCGCCGACGATATTCGACGGCTTGGCGACGAACTCGGGGAACGCGATGCGCAGCACGTCGGGGCCGGCCTTCGCCTCCCAGAACTTGTCGACCTTGTAGGGCGCCTCGCCGCTCGCGTGGATGACGACCACCTGCCCCATCCCCTGGATCTCGGCCTGCGGCTTGAATGGCACCGCCGGAAATCGGCTCTGGACCTGCTGCAGCTCGGTCTGAAACTCCGGGCCGAGGGCCTGCAACACCCGCAGCGCGTCCGCGACCAGGAAGCGCGGCACCGCGGTCCGATAGCGGGTCATGTAGTCGGTCTGGTAGACGTCGAGCGCCTTCTTGTAGTCGATCCAGGCGTCGTTCAACGCCGTCTGCCCGCCCTCGGTCTCGGAGAGCCGCCCCGACAGCCAGCGGGTGAAGGCGTCGTCCCGGTAGGCGTTCTTGGCCTCGACGTACTTCGAGTTGTAGAGCTCGAGCTTCGCGGTCACCTGCCGCGCCTCGACCCGCGCCGCCGAGTAGTCCGCGAGGCCGATGTAATTCAAGGCGCCGACGAAGTGGAGCAGGACCTTCTCGAAGTCCTCACCCTGATACGGCAGGCTGTTGTCGGTCGTCACCCAGGCCGCGGCGTTGGCGCCGATCGACTCGGTCCACAGATCCTCGGCGGTCTTCTTCGCCGACTCCATGAGACCGTTCGACTCCTTGTACTTCTTCGCCAGGTGCAACAGCATCCCCTGGTCCATGAAGTAGAGCAGCCGGTCCTTCTCGGAGAAGATCTTGGTGCGGTTCTTCTCGAGGTAGTCCGAGGCGGTCTGGTAATTGCTCTTCAACAGGTTGGGCCGCATCGTCTGGTAGTAGGCCTCCGGCTTGACGCCGCAGGCCGCCAGCAACGACACCACCGCGCCCGTCGACAACACGACAGCAATGCGTGGCATGATGTAGTCCCGAGGTTAGGGGTGCAGGTCAGCTACCACTTGGCGCCCTTCTGGGTGACCGTCTTCTGGATCTCGGGGTCGCCGATCCAGGCCTTCTCGCCGGTGGTGGTGTTCAAGAGCTCGAAGTTGATCTTGTAGAACTTCTTCTTCTTGCCCTCGACCTGGTCGAGGATCGAGGTCATCCGCACCGCGACCGCGAAGTCGCCGACCTTCTGGTTGCCGACGCTGATATTGTCGCCCTCGGAGCGGCCGCCGGTCGCGTAGTCCTGCTCGGCGTTCACCGAGCCGAGCTCGCTGCCTTCCTGCGCCAACACCGACACCTTGCCGGAGTTGACCATCGCCTTCTCGATGTTCTTGACGAACACCTGGGCGTCGATGTGCTCGTCGGTCTTGTTGACGATGCCGCGCACCCGGATCTGCGGCTTGCGGCTGTTCTCTTTGACGAAGCCGTCGAGCCAACCCTGCGAGAAGCAGTCCTTGATCAACGCCTCGGAGGTCTCCCTGGCGTCGACCGCCGACCAGTTGCCCGACAGCTCCTCGCCGGTGCCCGGCGCCGCGTCGCGCTCGACTTTGCGGCTCGCACCGCAGGCGGCGATGATGATGACTGCACTGACTCCAATGACTGCCTTGCTAGCGAATTGCATCGTGAGAGTTCCCCTGTGTTGTCAATTGCGAGCCTCTACCAGAGGCCCATGCCGTTGCCTTGCTTCTTCTCTTGAACCTTGCCCCGCATCTCGATCATCATGTCCTCGAGCTCCTTCATCTGCTGCTTGCGCAAGTCATCGAGGTTGTACGGGCGCTTCTCGGTCAACACCTTGGGCTTGGCCTTCTTCGGATCAAACGCCTTGCCCGCGGTCATCTTCTCGGTCTCCGGCCCCTTCGCCAACTGTTGCGCCTCGACCCGCAGGTTCTCGGGCTTGGCCGGCGGCTTCTCGGCGACCACGATCGTCGCGGGCGGTGGTGCCGCGACCGCTGCCGGCGGGGGCGGCGCGGCCGGCGCCACGGCGGTCGGATTGGCCACCGGTGGCGGGGGGGCGGCGGCGGCCGGCGGCAGCGCGGTGCCCCTGGTCGCCGGGGCGTTCGCCTCCGGCGCCACCGCCACGACCATCGGCTCCTCGGCCCTGGGCGCGTAAGCCAGGCCCATGCCCTGCCCGGCCAACCACTTCACCGCGACCGACGACTTCAACGAGAAGTTGACCCCGGTGATCGCGACGCCGCCGGCGCCCTGGCGAGCGATCAAGGTGTTGATCGCCACCATGTTGCCGTCCAAGTCCAACAGCGGTCCGCCGGAGTTGCCGCGGTTCACCGACGCCTCGGTCTGGAAGACGTCCTTGCCTTTGACGCGGTTGAAGTTGGCGATGACCGTCGAGATCGTGCCGGTGGTCAAGGTCCACAGGCCGCCCATCTCCGGGTGGCCGATCGCCACCACTTCCTCGCCCACCTCGACGTCGTCGGGGTTGCCGAACGCGATCGTCGGCAGGCTCGGGGGCGCGCTCTCCATCTGCAGCACCGCGAGGTCGAGCTCGTCGGCGCCCGAGAACGCCAGCACCCGCGCCTTGTAGCGGTTCGCGAGGTCGCGGGCGTTGTCGCCGGTGATCTTCGGCGGCTTCAAGAAGACGTAGAGGATCTTGTAGGGCGCGCCGGTGCTTTCGTTCACCACCACGTGGGCGTTGGTGACGATCATGCCCTGCGCGGTGATGATCGAGCCGGTGCCGCCGGAGCCCGCCTTGCCGTCGTCGGAGCCCAGGATGAGCACCACCGCCGGCCCGGCCTTCTTATAGACATCTTTGGCGGTCGCGGCTGAAACCACGGATGCAACGAGCAGCGTCGACAACCCCAGGAGCGTGCTCCGGCCTCGCATAGCTACCTCCAAAAAACGAGACCCCCAACACAAGCCTGACTCGTGTTGGGGGTCTGCTTCAAGTCTCAGTCATCACGCGCGGGCCATGCCGCACGTCGTTACGGCGCGGTGCCGCCGCCCGCACCCGCCCGCTTCTCTTCTTCCTTCTCGAGATCCATGTGCACGCGCTCGGCGTTCTTGCGCACGTAGTCGCGCACCTGGGAGTTGAGCTCCTTCATCTTGTCGAGGCTGTCGGTGAACGCCTTCAGATCGAGCTGCGCGAGGGCGTAGACCGTGCCGTCCGGATGGTACCAGTGATCGACGACCTGGACGCCCGACAGGGTCTGGGCGCTGAAGGTCTTGATCGCCTGCTCGACGTGCTGCTCTTCGCTCGAGGCCTTCATGTCGCCGGCGGTCGTCGACGCCATGTAGTCCTTCATCAGCGAGGCGCTGTAGACCTCGAAGATCTTCGCGATCTCGGCCCGCGCCCGGTTGTCCGCGGTGGTCCGCGCCAGGGCGTGGTTCTTGATCCCCGACACCGAGCCGACGCCGTAGAACACCTTGCCGGCCTCGCCGCCGAAGGCGCCGCTGCCCTTCAGCACCCACTCGGGGTAGTCAATGCCCTTGAGCTCTTTGGGCTCGTTGCCGCCCTCTTTGCCGCCGCAGGCCGCGAGAGCGAACACTGCCAACGCCGTCCAAACCAGAGACTTCGTCCACGCCTTCATGACAATCCTCCTGGCTCACTTTTCACGAAAGGGAGCAATGGGTGATCAACGAGCCTGCCCGTGTCACATCTTACCTGCGGCTTCCCGCAACAATTGCGCTGCCATACTGCGGCCTACCGATCAGTGTCAAGATGGGACCCGCACAACCCCGTTGACCAACGATCGCCCGCCTTCCCTACGTTAGCGCCGGCAGGCCCACCCTGCCACGGTCGAGGATGAGACGCCGCGGCCGCGAGATTCATTCAACCGCGCGCCCGCGCCGCGGCGGCGGAATTTTGCTTAGCGCGGTCGCCGAACGATCGTATACTTCGGCGGATGGGACGGCGGCCCGCTACCCTGATCCTGGTTCTGCCGCTCGTGGTTGGCGCCCTCGGCGAGAACGCCGCGGCGAAGCAGGTCCTGGTCGTCCTCGACCCGAAGGACACCTCGAAGGCGACCCAGCTCCTCGAGCAGGCGGTCGCCGAAGAGCTCCGCAAGATCCCGGCGAACGACGCCCTGACCCTCGACGACGTCGTCGACAACCAGGGCGGCCTCGACAAAGAGCTGGCGCAGATCCGGGCGCTGCGCGAGTCGGCGCGCGCCCAGTTCGATCAGCTCGATCTGGACGCCGCGCTCAAGCAATACGTCAAGCTCCTCGCCCGCATCGACAAGACCCTCACCGCGCCGACCGATTCGCGCCCCCTCGCCGACACCCTGGCGATGATCGCCGCCTCGCATCTGTTGCTCGGCGCCGACAAGAAGGCGCGCGCCACCCTCGAGCGCCTGCTCACCGTCGCCCCCGACTACGCCCCCGAGGACGCGGTCTTCAACCCGCAGATGATGGGGGTGTTCGCGTCGCTCGCCGCCAAGCTCGGCGACTCGACCTTCGGCGAGATCAACGTCACGGTGCAACCCCCGGGCGCCGCGGTGTTCCTCGACGGCCGGCTGGTCGGCAGCACGCCCCTCACCATCAAAGAGGTCCGCAAGGGCCGCCACATCGTGACCGCCACCGCCCGCGGCCACGGACGGCAGAGCAAGAACGTCGACGTCAAACCCCGCGCCACCCCGGACGTCGCCCTGACGCTCACCGCCCTGCCGAAGCGGACCCCCGACCTGGGCGAGCTCGCCGGCCGCGCGCTCGCGAGCCTCGGCGGCGGCGGCGAGGCCGACGTCAAGGCGCTGCTCGCCGCCACCCACACCGACCAGGCGCTGTTCGTGGTCGCAAGCGGGCGCGGCGCGACCGCGACCCTGGTCTCTGGGGACGGCCAGCGTCTCGTCAAGTCGACGAGCGGCGAGCCGGCCGACCTCGACACCGCGCGCCGCATGGCCCGCGACCTCGCGGGCTTCGTGCAGCACACCACACCGGCGACGCCGTCCATCGCCTCGACGTCGGTGCCGGACGACGACAACGACACCTTGAGCCCGCGCCCGGAGCCGAAGGCGCGCAAGAACGCGGCCGCCGAGGACGCGCGCCGCAAAGACTCGGCCCGCGCCAAAGACGACGCCAAACAGGTGGCGACGAGCGACACCCCGAAGGCCGATCGGCCGGGGGTCCTGAGCGCGAGCGCGACCAAGGACACCCTCCTCCTCGGCCTGTACGGCGGCGCGATCGCGGCGGCGCTCGCCGGCGGCGTCTTCGGCGTCCTGGCGATCCGCGACCAATCGACCTACAACCGGCGCACCGAGCTCCCCGGCGGCCGGATCGACCAGCTGCAGACGACCGACCAGGTCGAGGGCGCCCCGATCGCGAAGAGCGGCAAGAAGAAGGCGCTTGTCGCCGACATCCTCTACGGCGTCGCGGGAGTGAGCGGCGCCGTCGGCGTCGCGCTGCACTTCCTCTGGCACCCCGCAGGCGCGTCGACCAGCGTCGACACCCCCGCGAGCGAGACCAAGGGGAAGAAGGGCTCGAGCTGGGGCCTCGCAATCGGACCGGGATACGGAGCCGTCACCCTGGCGTTCTGACCAGGTTTGCGCCGACTTGCGTGAGGCGGAAGGTGCACCCCGCGAAAGCGGCGTGGTCCCCGCCTCGCCCCACTCGGAGGGGTTGCGTGAGCCGGACCGCAGGGTGAGCGGCGCGCGAGCGCCGCGAAGACGCGCCACAGCAGTGGCGCGGCCGAGGCCGAACGGCCGAGCCCGGAGGGAGGGCGACCCCCGCGCCGCATCGGCGTGGGGGGCACGCCCAGTAGATCCCGTCTTCGCATGAACGTGGTAGACACGCCCAGAAGATCCGCAGCTCGCATCGGCGCGGCAATCAAGAGCGGGGCGGGGAAAGTCGAGATCACCCCGACGAGAGAATCGCAGAATCGGAAAAACGGAGGGCGAACGAGGAGCTACTTGGCGGGCTTGGAGGCCTTCTTGGAGCCCTTGGTCTCTTTCTTCGCCGCGGGCTTCTTGGCCGGCTTGTCGTCGGCGTCCTTGGCCTTCTTCGCCGGCTTCGGCGCCTTGGGCTCCTTGGCCGGCTTCTTGGCGGCCGCGGCCTTGTGGGCCTTGGCGGGCTTGTCTTCCGTGGCCTTCGCCGCCTTCTCCTCGTGCTCGACCGCCTCGGTCTTCTTCGCCGCCTTGGGCTTGGCCTCGGCCTTGGCGCCCTTGCCAAGGTCGGCCTTGGCCGGCGTCGCCGGACGCAGCTTGGCGTCGACGAGCTCGATGAGCGACATGTCGGCGTTGTCACCGCGACGGAAGCCGAGCTTCATGATGCGGGTGTAGCCGCCGTGCCGGGTCTTGAAGCGCTCCGAGAGCTCGGCGAACAGCTTGTGCAGGATGCCGTGGTCGTGGATGTGGCGCGCCGCGAGCCGGCGGGCGTGCAAGTCGCCGCGCTTCGCGAGAGTGATCAGGCGCTCGGCATACGGCCGCAAGGCGCGCGCCTTGGGCAGCGTGGTCTCGATGCGCTCGTGATCGAACAACGCGGTGGCGAGGTTCTTCATCAGCGCTTCGCGGTGCGCGGTGCCCCGGTGCAGTCTGTGGTGTGCGACGTGATGTCTCATGACGACCTGCTCCCTCATCCGGCGGACGTCGCGCGGGCGACGCCCACTTCTCCGTATCCGATTCCCGCGCCGCGACTTCGCCGCGGTCGCTTCGCCAACTGTCTAGCGCTTCAGCTCGCGCGGCGGCCAGTTCTCGAGCTTCATGCCCAAGCTCAGACCCATCTCGGCGAGCAGCTCCTTGATCTCTTTCAACGACTTGCGGCCGAAGTTCTTGGTCTTCAGCATCTCGGCCTCGGTCTTCTGCACCAGGTCGCCGATGTACTTGATGTTGGCGGCCTGCAGGCAGTTCTCGGCGCGCACCGACAGGTCGAGCTCGTCCACCGAGCGCAGCAGGTTCTCGTTGACCTTGTCGACCGCCGGCGTCTCCTCCGGAACCTCGAACTCTTCCTCTTCCTCGAAGTTGATGAAGACGGTGAGCTGCTCCTTCAGGATCTTGGCGGCGAGCGCCACCGCGTCGTCGGGCGCGACGCTGGCGTCGGTCCAGCACTCGAGGGTCAGCTTGTCGAAGTCGGTCACCTGGCCGACGCGGGCGTTGGTGACGTTGTACGACACCTTGCGGATCGGGGAGAACAACGAGTCGATCGGGATCCAGCCCACCGCCATGTTGGGGGCCTTGTTCTTGTCCGCCGGCACGTAGCCGCGACCGCGGCGCACCATGACCTCCATCGCCAACCGGCCGCCCGGGGCGAGGGTGCAGATCTTGTGGTCGGGGTTCAGGATCTCGACCGCCTCGTCGCCGGTCAGATCCTTGGCGCTGACGATGCGCTCTTCCTTGTCCTCGGCCTTGACGTCGATCTTCAGCACCCGCGGCTCGTTGGCGTGGGTCTTCACCAACACGTCTTTGAGCGCCAGGATGATGTCGGTCACGTCCTCGGTGACGTCCGGGATCGCGGTGAACTCGTGCAGCGCACCGTCGATGCGGACCGCGCAGATCGCCGCGCCCTGCAACGAGGAGAGCAGCACCCGACGCAGCGCGTTGCCCAAGGTCACGCCGAAGCCCCGCTCCAGCGGCTCGGCGAAGAACTTGCCGTAAGTGCGGGACAGGGTTTCGCGGTCCACGAGCAGGTGCTTGGGTCGAATCAAATCACGCCAGTTACGGTGCATCGATCGCTCTCCTCAGAAAAGGCAACAATATGGGCCGCGGCCGCCTTGGACGGCGTTTCAGCGCTACTTGGAGTACAACTCGACGATCAGCTGCTCTTGGATCGGCACGGTGATGTCGTCGCGGCCCGGGAGAGCCTTGACGGTCGCCGACAGCTTGTCGCCGCCGAGCTCGAGCCACTGCGGCACGCCGCGCTTGTCGACGTTGCCGATGGACTCGACCACCTTGACGTTGGCCTTCGAGGCGTCCTTCACCATGATCATGTGGCCGGTCTTCACCAAGAACGACGGGATGTTGACCCGGCGGTTGTTGACCTTGATGTGGCCGTGGCGCACCAAGAGCCGCGCCTCGTTGCGCGACGCCGCGAAGCCCAGGCGATAGACGACGTTGTCCAGCCGGCGCTCGAGCTGCTGCAGCAAGACCTCGCCGGTGACGCCCTTCTGGCGCGCCGCCTCGGCGTAGTAGCGCCGGAACTGGCGCTCGAGGACGCCGTAGATCCGGCGCACCTTCTGCTTCTCTCGAAGCTGGATGCCGTACTCCGAGAACTTGTGGCGCCCCTGGCCCTGTTGGCCCGGCGGATAGGGCCGGCGGTCCATGGCGCACTTCTCGGTGTAGCAGCGCTCTCCCTTGAGGAAGAGCTTCATGTTCTCTCGCCGGCACTGCCGGCAACGGGCGATGGTGGTCCGAGCCATGGTGTGCTCCTCAGACGCGACGGCGCTTGGGCGGCCGGCAGCCGTTGTGGGGGATCGGGGTGACGTCGCGGATCATGTTGATCTTGAAGCCGGCGCCCTGCAGCGACCGGATCGCGGCCTCGCGACCGGCGCCCGGACCCTTGATCAACACGCCGAGGCTGCGCATGCCCTGCTCGGCGGCCTTGCCGGCGGCGTCCTGCGCCGCGACCTGCGCCGCGAACGGCGTCGACTTGCGCGAGCCGCGGAAGCCCTTGGAGCCCGCGGACGACCAGGAGATCACGTTCCCTTGCAGGTCGGTGATCGTCACGATGGTGTTGTTGAAGCTCGCCTGGATGAAGGCCACCCCCGAGGGGATGTTCTTCTTGACCTTCTTGGCCTTGGTAACGTTCGCCATGAGTCAATCCTACTTTGCCGGCGGCGCCGCAGGAGCTGCGGACACCGGACCGGTGCGTTTGACGATGCGCCGCGGACCCTTGCGGGTGCGGGCGTTGGTGTGGGTGCGCTGGCCGCGGACCGGCAGCCCCTTGCGATGCCGCAGGCCGCGATAGCAGCCCAGATCCATCAGGCGGTTGATGTTCATCGACACCTCGCGCCGCAGATCACCTTCGACCTTGTAGTTGCGGTCGATGATCTCGCGGAGCTTGGCGATCTCGCCTTCCTCGAGGTTGTCGGTGCGCTTGCTCGGATCGACGCCGGCGCGCGCCACGATCTCGCGCGCGAGCGTGGCACCGATGCCGTAGAGATACCGGAGCGCAATGTCGATGCGCTTGTTACGCGGGAGGTCGACGCCGCTTATACGAGCCATGTTGTCCCTCTAGCCCTGGCGCTGCTTGTGGCGCGGGTTGGCGCAGATGACGCGCACCCGGCCCTTGCGCCGAATGATTTTGCACTTGTTACAAATCTTGCGAACCGACGCTCGCACTTTCATGACACATCACCCTTCAAAAAGGCGCGAGATCACACACAATCCAATCGGGAAACCTTGAGGCTCCCGAGAAAAATGAGAGCGGGCTTTTAGCACACGAGATTCACGATTGGCAAGGCAAAAAATGCCGAACAGGCTCAGGCACTTCCACGCCCGGCCGCGGCCTCGAACACCGCTGTCGCGATCCGCTTGGCATTGGCCGTGCAGTCGTTCAAGCCGACCCCGTGGTAGGCGTTGCCGGTGAGCAGCAGGCCGTCGTGCCGCGCGAGCCGGGCATCGATGCGCGCCAGGCGATCGCCGTGACCGAGCACGTACTGCGGGATCGCGCGCTCGTGCCTGATGACCTTCGCGAGGCGCGGCACCGCCTCGACACCGGTGAGCTTCTTCGTCACCGCGACGACCGAGCTGATGATCTCGTCGTCGCCGCGCAGCGCCAAGGCACCGCGCCGGAAGCCACCGACCATGCTGCGCAGCAGCACCTGCCCCTCGGGCGCGCGGTTGGCGAACACGCTCGAGTCCCACAGCGTGCCCAGGATCTCTTCGCCCTCGGCGAACGGCACCACGAAGCCGAAGCCGTCGAGCGGGTGCGGCATGTCGGCCCGCCTCCAGGCCAGCGCGACGACGCTGACCGCGGCGTAAGGAATGCCGGCGAGCTCGTGCGCGATCTCGGCGTCGAGCTCGCGCAGGATCTGCGACGCGGCGTACGCCGGGGTCGCGAGCACCACCTTCTCGGCGTCGACCGCTTGACCGTCCGCGAAGCGGATCTTGTAGCCGGCGCCGGCGCGCACCACGCTTGCGGCCTTCGCGCCGATCACCGGTGGCACGCGAAGCCGCGCCCGCAACGACTCGATGAGACGGCTGGTGCCGGGGGCAAACGAGATCAGCTTGCCGCCCGGTCCCGCGGCGCTCACCTCTTTGGCGCTGCCGGTCTTCTTGCGAAGGGCGGCGCGCTCTTTCTGGATCTTGATCATGCCGCGGATGAGCCCGCCGTAGGCGGCCTCGATCTCGAAGATGCGCGGGAAGCAGCTCTTCAGGCTCATGCGCTCCGGGTCGCCGGCGAAGATGCCGGAGACCATCGGATCGAGCAACGCCTCGAGCGCCTCGGGCCCGAGCCGTCGACGCGCGAAGTCGGCCAACGACTCGTCGGCGTCCGGTCGCTTGCGGGCCCAGGGCTCCAGCGCCAGGCGGAGCTTGCCGGTGGGTGACAGCAGGCCGCTCTTCAGGAACGCCCCCGGGCCGGTCGGCACCTCTTGCAGCCGGCCGCGGCGCAGGATGAAGCGGCGGCGCGCGGCGTCGTTCGACACCAGGCGCTCGTCGTAGATCCCGAGCGCCCGCGTCAGCTCGTCGGTCGCCGGCTTGGAGTCGAGCCAGCCGTTGACCCCGCCCTCGATCACGAAGCCGTCGATCGTCCGCGTGTCGATCTTGCCGCCCAACCGGCCGTCCGCCTCGAACACCCTGACGCTCGCCTTGTCCCCCCGCGCCAGCGCTTCCTGCTCGATCGCGTACGCGGTCGACAGGCCGCTGATGCCGCCGCCGATGACGACGATCTCCATCGACGCACTCCTACCACTCCCCTGCTGGATCGCATCTCCCACGGCCGCCGGCTCGGCGCAAGGGAGTGGGCGCAGAGCTCGAGCCAGATCGCCGCTCGAACCGACAACTCGAGCGCGGCCGCGCGAGCAGCGCAGCGGGGGGCCGCGAGCCGGAGGTCATGCGCAAGTCGAAGCCGCGGCCGGCATCCGGCACTTCTCGTCATCGAGGCACGGCCATGCCGAAGGCGCCGTCGAAGGCGAGGGGTGCCCCCCGAGCAGCGCAGTGCGGCCGAATCGGACAAGGAAGCGCCGACCCTTCCCGATCTCCGGTTGGCGCGGTAGAAACAGGCTCGCAATATCCCCAGCCTGGGAGACGCCCATGAGCAAGCTCGCATCCGGCCTCGTGACGCTGTCGCTGATGTTCACCCCAACGATCGTCAGCGCCCAGACAGTGAAGGGCGAGATCTATTCGGAGGACCGCGACGCCGCCGGCGCCGGCGTGACCGTGGTGCGGCTCTGGGGCACCCCGTACGAGCGCGGCTACGCCCACGGCAACCTGCTCGCGGCGCGCATCGTCGGCTTTCTCGCCCAGGCGCGCGGCCAGCTCACGGGCCAGCAGTACTCGTTGTTGCGAACGGTCGCGAACGGCCTGGACTGGCTCGATCCGGCGTTCGACGACGAGCTCGCCGGCGTGCTCGCCGGCATCCTCGCGAAGAGCCCGACCGCGGCGCTCGACCTCACCGATCTGAAGCTCGTGAGCGGCATGGGCGACTGGGGCTACCTGTGTCGCTCGCACGCAGCGTGGGGCTCCCGGGTGGCGGCACCGTACGAGAGCCTCGCCACCCGCCGCCTCGACTACGGCACCGGCTTCGACGTCGAGCGCGATCACGTGCTGTTCGTCGTCAAGCCCGAGGTCGGCCCGAGCTTCGTCAACGTCGCCTGGCCGGGGTTTGTCGGCGTCGTCACCGGCGTCAACGAGTACGGCACGCTGGTGTCACTGCACGACTACGAGTCCGCGACCGGTGTCCCCGGCACCCCCGCCGCCTCGCGCGCCGCGATCGCGCGCCTCGGCCTCGAGCGCGACTGGGGCGGCGACGTCAGCACCCACCTCGCGGCCTTCGAGGCCGCGCTGTCGACCGTGCAGCCGCAGACCGGGACCTTCGTGAACTTCTACGCTCCGAACGGCGCCGGCGGCGTCATCACCTGCCTGCGCGACACCGGCTGCGCCGCGGCGAGAACACCGCAGAGCGACTACTACGGCGGTGAGGTGCTCGTCACCACGAACAGCGACACCACCGGCCACCAAACGCCCATCGGCGGCGAGTTCATGGCCACCTACTACAACGACAGCACGCCGAAGACGCTGCAGAGCCACTTCGACCTGATGGGCAACAGCGGCCTGCACCTGTTCTCGGTCGGCTATCGGGCCGCGTCCGACATGACCCTGTGGTTCAAGGGCCAGGCGACGACCGGCACGACGTCCCGCCTCGAGCTCGAGTGGACCACCCTGTTTCAGGCGTTCTCGCGCTGCAATGATCACGTGATCGGGCCCGGCGAGCACTGCGGCGCCACGACCCCGAGCGACTATCGCCCGAGCGCACCCGACGAGGGCTGCGCCGCGACCCCGCCGACCTTCTTGGCCGTCCTCGCGGTCGCCTGCTGCCTCCGGCGCCGCATGAGCTCGGTCGTGAATCCGAAAGCCTAGAGGCGACTGAGGACGATCGGCTCGCCGTCGGTGATCGCGACCGAGTGCTCGAAGTGCGCCGAGAGCTTGCGATCCCGGGTCACCGCGGTCCAACCGTCGGCCAGGACCTCGACCTCGTGGGTGCCGACGTTCACCATCGGCTCGATCGCGATCACCAGCCCGGGCTTCATCCGCGGTCGCGGCCCGTCGAAGTAGTTCGGCACCTGCGGCTCCTCGTGCATCGCGGTGCCGATGCCGTGGCCGACGAACTCGCGCACCACCGCGAATCCGTTCTGAGTCGCGTGCTTCTCGACCGCGGCGCCGACCTCCGAGAGACGGTTCTCGGCGTGACAGGCGGCGATGGCGTGCTCCAGGCACTCCGCGGTCACCCGCATCAGATCCTCGGCCTCGGCCGAGACCTTGCCGACCGGCACGGTGCGCGCCGAGTCGCCGACGTAGCCCTCGCAGACCGCGCCGAAGTCGAGGCTGATGATGTCGCCGTCTTTGAGCACCCGGTTCTTGCTCGGGATGCCGTGCACGATCTCCTCGTTGATCGAGGCGCAGACCGTCGCCGGAAAGCCGCGATAGCCCAAGAACGCGCTGGTGATGCCGCGCGCCTTGAGCTCGCGCCGCGCGATCTGATCCAGGTCCCAGGTCGAGACCCCGGGCGCCACCGCCTTGCACATCAGATCGAGGATCTCAGCGACGTGCCGGTTGGCGCGCCGCATGAGCTCGATCTCACGCGCCGACTTCAGAACGATGCCGCGCTTGTCTCGTGCCATGGGCGGCGCCACCGAAGGCTCGCGCTAGCGCCGACCCCGGATGCGCGGTCCCTTGGCGCCCGCGAAGCCGTCGTAGTGGCGGGTGATCAGGTGCGACTCGATCTGCCGCACGGTGTCGAGCGCCACGCCCACCACGATCAAGACCGAGGTGCCGCCGAAGAAGCTCGCGAGCGACTGCGGCGCGTCGAACTTGTGCATCAGGATCGTCGGCAGCACGCAGATGCAGGACAGGTACAACGCGCCGCCGAAGGTGATGCGCGACAACACCCGGTCGATGTACTCCGCGGTCTTCTTGCCGGGACGAATGCCGGGGATGTAACCGCCGTACTTCTTCATGTTGTCGGCGACGTCCACCGGGTTGAAGGTCACCGCGGTGTAGAAGTAGCAGAAGAAGATGATCAGGAGCACGTACGCGGTGTTGTAAAACCAGGCGTCGTAGCGCAAGAACTGCTGCATCTTGTCGAGGTAGCCGCCGGGCACGAAGTTCGCGATCGTCGCCGGGAACATCAACAACGACGACGCGAAGATCGGCGGGATGACGCCGGAGGTGTTGATCTTCAGCGGCAGGTGCGTCGACTGGCCGGCGTAGGTCTTCTTGCCGACCAACCTCTTGGCGTACTGCACCGGGATGCGGCGCTGCGCCTGCTCGAAGAAGATGATCAGCGCCACGACCGCGAGCAGCACCGCGAGCAGCACCAGCATCTCGATCGGCTGGATGAGCTCGTTGGAGACGAAGGTGAAGGTCTCCTGCAACGCGCTCGGGAAACGCGCCACGATGCCGGCGAAGATGATGAGCGAGATGCCGTTGCCGATGCCGCGCTCGGTGACCTGCTCGCCCAACCACATGATGAAGGTGGTGCCGGCCGTGAGGGTGAGGATGGTGAGGAAGTAGAACATCGGCCCGGGGTTATCGACCACCTGCAAGCCGCCGGGGCCCTGCACCAGGAAGTTCGCGACCCCGAAGCCCTGGACCACCGAGAGGACGATGGTGCCGTAGCGGGTGTACTGGTTGATCTTGCGCCGGCCGGCCTCGCCTTCCTTCTGCAAGCGCTCCAGGGTCGGGATGACGACCGCCAAGAGCTGCATGATGATGGACGACGAGATGTACGGCATGATCCCGAGGGCGAAGATGCTCGCCTGCTCGAAGGCGCCGCCCGAGAACATGTTGAAGATGCCGAACAGCGTGCCGCCGAGGTTGGCGAACGCCTTGCCGAGCGCCACCCGGTCGACGCCCGGGGTCGAGACGAAGATGCCGATGCGATAGACCGCGAGGATCCCGGCCGAGAACAACACGCGATTCCGCAGCTCGGGGATCTTGCCGATGTTCCAGAATGCCGACGCCACGTACAGCCTCCCGCGACCAATTTTGTCCACACGAGGAAACGCCCCCTTGAAGCGCGAGTCGGGGCGCGGGTCAAGACCCCAGGGACGACCCCAGGGACCTCATGACCCCGGGATCAAGTCACGCGGTGGGTTGCGGCGCCGGCGCGGCTTCTTTGGCCGGCATCAGGTCGACGGCCTTGCCGCCCGCCGCCTCGATCTTCTGCTTCGCCGACGCCGAGAAGTGGTCGGCCTTGACCGTGAGGGCGTGCGTGATCTCGCCGCGGCCGAGCACCCGAAGTCCCAGGGCGCGCGTCGGCGCGAGCCCCATCGACCGCAGGGTCTCGAGGTCGACGGTGGCGCCCGCGGTAAAACGGCCCGCGAGGGTGTCGACGTTCACCTCGATGACCGGCTTCGCGAACGCGTTGACGAAGCCACGCTTCGGCATGCGGCGGTACATCGGCATCTGGCCGCCTTCGAAGCCACGCCGCGGCTTGCCTTTGCCGGTGCGCGCCGATTGGCCCTTGCCGCCGCGGCCCGCGGTCTTGCCGTGGCCGGAGCTCTCGCCGCGGCCGACGCGCTTGCACTTCTTGTTGGCGCCCTGCGGCGCCTTCAGGTCGTTCAATCGCATGGTCGTTACCTCGCCTCACGGACCCGCTGTCGCTTCGACGGCGGTGGGGTCCCTTCGCGCGGCGTCACCTCGACGAGGTGTACCACCTTGTACAACATGCCGCGGATCGCCGGCGTGTCCTTCAGAAAGACCGTCTTGCCAAACCGCCTGAGGCCCAGGCCCCGAAGCGTGTCCCGTTGGGTGAAGTGTCGGCCGTTGCCGCTCCGCTTCAGCTTCACCTCGAAGTAGCGTGTCGTCGCCATGACGCTATCCCTTCATCTGCTCGACGGACATGCTGCGCGCCCGCGCCGCGTCCGCCGTCGAGCGCAGCGACCGCAGCGCCGCCATCGCCGCCTTGACGACGTTGTGCGGGTTGGTGCTGCCCAGACACTTGGTCAGGATGTTGTGGATCCCGGCCGACTCCACCACCGCGCGCACCGCGCCGCCGGCGATGACGCCGGTGCCCTCGTTCGCCGGCTTCAGGAGCACCGAGCCCGAGCCGAAGTGCCCCAGCACCTCGTGCGGGATCGTGCCGTTGATGATCGGCACCGAGAACATGCTCTTCTTCGCCTGCTCGAAGCCCTTGCGGATGGCCTCGGGGACCTCGTTGGCCTTGCCGAGCCCCGCGCCGACCTTGCCGTTGCCGTCGCCGGCCACGACCAGCGCCGAGAACGAGAACCGCCGGCCGCCCTTGACGACCTTGGCGCAGCGATTCAGCGACACCAGACGGTCGACGACGTCGGACTCGCCGCGGTCACCACCGCCGCCGCGCCCATCCCGGCGCTCTCGCGGCTCACGTTGCTCTCTGGGCTCTCTCTGCTCCGTCATTTGCAGCTCCTTGGTATCCCTAGAATTGCAGCCCGGCCTTGCGCGCCGCTTCGGCGATGGCCTTGATGCGACCGTGGTAGCGATAGCCGGCGCGATCGAAGACCACCTTGTCGATGCTCAGCTCTTTGCAGCGCGTCGCGATCGCGGCGCCCACTTGCTCGGCGCGCAGCGTCTTCTTGCCGGTGAGCGTGGCCTTGATCGCCTTGGTCAAGGTCGACGCCGCCGCCAGCGTCTTGCCGTCGACGTCGTTGATCACCTGGGCGTAGATGTGCTTGGCGCTGCGGAACACGTTCAACCGCGGCCGCTCGGCGGTGCCGAACACCTTCTTGCGTACCCGCACCTGCCGCCGCTCACGACCCACGAGCTTCTTTCTGCTCACGTTCGACATGACATTCTCCTCGCCGTTTCCTTACTTCACGCCGGCCTTGCCGACCTTGCGCCGAATCGTCTCGTCGGAGTACTTGACGCCCTTGCCCTTGTAGGGCTCCGGCTTGCGGAACGAGCGGATCTGCGCCGCCGCCTGACCCACCGCCTGCCGGTCGACGCCGGTCAGCGTGATCTGGGTCTGCTTCTCCACCTTGGCCTTCACGCCCTTCGGCAGCGTGAACTCGATCGGGTGGGAGTAGCCGAGCGCGAACACCAGGGTCTCGCCCTTGGCCTCGCACTTGTAGCCGACGCCGTTGATCTCGAGCTTCTTCTCGTAGCCCTTGGTCACGCCCTTGACCATGTTGGCGAGCAGCGCCCGCACCAGGCCCATGTAGCCCCGGTTCTGGCGGGTCGGCTTCGGCGCGCCGACGTGGATGACGCCCTTGTCGACGGTCACCGGGACCTCGGGCGGAAAGATCGCGTTCAGCTCGCCCAACGGGCCGCTGACCTTCACGGCGTTGCCGTGAACGTCGACCTTGACCTTCTCAGGGACTGCGATCGGCTTGCGTCCAATTCGCGACATGGCTCGCTCCTCTTACCAGACCGCGCACAACGCTTCGCCGCCCACCTTGGCCTTGCGCGCGTCACGATCGGTCATCAAACCCTTCGACGTGGTGAGGATCAGCGTCCCGAGCCCGTTCCGGATCTGCGGGATGCTGTCGCTCCGCATGTAGGTGCGGTTGCCGACCTTGCTCACCTTGCGGATGCCGGTGATCACCGGCTCGTGGTTGTCGCCGTACTTCAGCTTGACCTCGAGCACCCCCTGGTGGAGGTCCTTCACCACCCGGAAGTCCTGGATATAACCCTCTTGCTTGAGGATCTCGGTCAGGCGCACCTTGAGCTTGGAGTTCGGGATCTCGACCCGCTCCAGCCGCGCGCGGCAGCCGTTGCGAATCCGGGTGAGCAGGTCAGCAATGGGATCGCTGTACATGATTCTCTCCTTTACCAGCTGGCCTTGGTCACGCCCGGGATCTCGCCCCGAAGCGCCCGGGCGCGGAAACAGATGCGGCACATCCGGAACTTGCGAATGAACGCCCGCGGCCGGCCGCAGATCGGACAACGGTTGTAGGCCCGAGTCGTGAACTTGGGCTTGCGGGTCGCTTGAACCATCTTGGAGATCTTGGCCATCGTCGTGTCCTCTTACGCCCTGAAGGGCATTCCCAGGTGCTTCAGCAGCGCCTTGCCCTCTTCGTCGGTCCGCGCTGTGGTCGTGAACGTGACGTTCAGTCCTTTGACCTTCTCGACCTTGTCGTAGTTGATCTCGGGGAAGATCGTCTGCTCGCGAAGGCCGAGCGAGTAGTTGCCGCGGCCGTCGAACGCCTTGCCGGAGACGCCCTTGAAGTCGCGGACGCGCGGGATCGCGACCGAGACCAGGCGGTCCATGAACTCCCACATCCGCTCGCGGCGCAACGTCACCATGCAGCCGATGGCGAGGCCGGCGCGCAGCTTGAAGTTCGCGATCGACTTCTTCGAGCGGGTGATCACCGCCTTCTGCCCGGCGATCTGGGTGAGCTCCTCGACCGCGGTCTTGATGATGTTCGGGTTCGAGACCGCTTCGCCGAGGCCCATGTTCAAGGTGATCTTCTTCAGGCGCGGCACCTGCATCGCGCTCGAGTACTTGAACTCGCCCATCAACAGCGGGACGATCTCGGCCTTGTAGCGCGTGAACATCCGCGGGATGACCTTGGGGTAGACCTGGCGCTTCTCCTTCTTGGCCTCGCCCTTGTCGCCCTTCTTCTTGTCGCCGCCCTCGCCCTTCTGCTTCTTGCCCTCTTTTTCGCCGTCGCCCTTGGCGTGCTTGTGCTCGCCGCCCTCGCCCTTCTGCTTCTTGTCGTGCTTCTCGTGCTTGTCGCCCTTGTCGGGCTTGTCGGCCTTGTCGTGCTTCTCGGGCGCGGCCCCTTCGGCCTTGGCGTCTTTTTCGTCGTGACTTGCCATGACTATCTCCAACCGTTCCTGATCACGCGTTCACGTCAGTGATGATCTCTTTGCTGCCTCTCGCGACCCGCACCTTGCGGCCGTCCTCGAGCGCCTTGTAGCTCACCCGGGTCGGCTTGCCGCCGGAGGGATCGAGGGGCAGGACGTTCGACACGTGGATGGTGCCGAACTTCTCGATGATGCCGCCCTGCGGGACCTTGGGATCCCGACCCGGCTTCAGGTGCCGCTTCACGGTCGCGATACCCTCGATGCGGACCCGACCCTTGGCGGTCAGCACCTCGAGCACCTTGCCTTTTTGCCCCTTGTACTTGCCGGCGATGACCATCACCTGGTCACCCTTGCGCACGTGCCGCGACATCAGAGCACCTCCGGTGCGAGCGAGACGATCTTCATGAACTTCTTGCCGCGCAGCTCGCGCGCCACCGGCCCGAAGATGCGGGTGCCGATGGGCTCGTTCTGCGGGCTGACCAGCACCGCCGAGTTGTTGTCGAAGCGGATGTAGCTGCCGTCAGCGCGCTGCACCTCTTTGGCGGTGCGGACGATGACGGCGCGCGACACCTCGCCCTTCTTGACCTTGGCGTTCGGCATCGCCTCGCGCACCGAGACGACGATGACGTCGCCGATGGTCGCGTAGCGCCGGCGCGAGCCGCCGAGCACCTTGATGCACATCAGTTTCTTCGCGCCCGAGTTGTCGGCAACGTCGAGCGTGGACTGCATTTGGATCATGACATCTCTCCTTCGCGACCCGCGCTTCGACTCAGACCGTCATCGCCTTCTGGGTCACTTCCCGCACCCGCCAACGCTTGGTCTTCGACAGCGGTCGGGTCTCTTCGATCAACACCATGTCGCCGGCCTTCGCCTGGTTGTCGGGGTTGTCGGCCGCGTAGCGCAGGCGCTTGCGAACGAACTTGCCGTACTTCGGGTGCATCACCCGGCGCACCACCTCGACCACGACGGTCTTCTGCATCTTGTCCTTGACGACGATGCCGGTCCGCAGTTTCGGGGTCTTCTTGTGCTCGGTCGTGGTTTCCATTGCCTACTCCTTGGCCTTGGTGCGGCGCTCGTTCAAGATCGTCTTCAGCCGCGCGATGTCACGGCGCAGGTTCTTCAACCCGTGCGTCGTGCGCAGCTGCTTCAGCTCGTGCTTGAACAGCGACTTCTGCAGCTCTTCACTCTTGGCGGCCAAGAGCGACTGGATCTCGGCCTCGCCGCGCTTGCGCAGCTCGGCGGCGACCACCTGGTTTTCTTCGTTGTTGGCCATGGCTTGCTCCTAGTCGTGGCGCTTCACGGCGCGCGTGGCAATCGGCAGCTTGTGCATCGCGAGGCGCATCGCCTCTTTGGCCATCTCGTCGGAGACGCCCTGCATCTCGTAGAGGATGCGGCCCGGCCGGATCACGCACACCCAGCCCTCGGGCGTGCCCTTGCCGTGTCCCATTCGGGTCTCGGCCGGCTTCTTGGTCATCGGCTTGTCGGGGAAGATCCGCATCCAGACGCGGCCGGTGCGCTTGATGTGCCGGGTGATGGCGATACGCGCGGCCTCGAGCTGGCGCTGGGTGATCCAGCCGTTCTCGAGCGCCTGCAGGCCCCAGTCGCCGAAGCTGACCGTGGAGCCGCGGTAGGCCTTGCCCTTGATCCTGCCTTTTTGCGTCTTCCGGTATTTGACTTTCGCTGGCGCTAGCATGGCTCACACCTCTCGTTCACGTTCCGCGGCCGTCCTAGACGGTCGCGCCGGGGAGGATCTCACCCTTGAAGATCCAGGTCTTGACGCCGATCTTGCCGTAGGTCGTGCGGGCCTCGGCGAAGCCGTAGTCGATGTCGGCGCGCAGCGTGTGCAACGGCACCCGGCCGTCGCGGTACCACTCGTAGCGCGCCATCTCCGCGCCGCCCAAACGGCCGGAGCAGGCGATCTTGATGCCCTTGGCGCCGAACTTCAGCGCGGTCTGCACCGCCTTCTTCATCGCGCGGCGGAACGCCACCCGGCGCTCGAGCTGCACCGCGACGTTCTCGGCGACCAGCTGCGCGTCGATCTCGGCCTTGCGGACCTCGTGGATGTTGACGAACACCTCGCTCTTCGAGAGGTGCTGCAGGTCCTTCTTCAGGCTCTCGATGCCGGCGCCCTTCTTGCCGATGACGATCCCGGGCCGCGGCGTGTGGATGCTGACCTTCACCTTGTTGGCGGCGCGCTCGATCTCGACCTTGGAGACCCCGGCGGCGTTCAGCGTCTTGCGGGTCCACTCGCGGATCTTGATGTCCTCGTGCAGCCACGCGGCGTAGTTCTTCTCGTCGTACCACTTCGAGTCCCAGGTACGAATGACGCCGAGCCGAAAACCGATGGGGTGTGTCTTTTGACCCATGATAAGCCTCGCTCCTATGCTCTCTCGCCCAACACCACGGTGATGTGACTGGTCCGCTTGCGGATGCGCGTCGCCCGGCCCATGCCGCGCGACAACCACCGCCGCCAGGTCGGGCCCTCGTCGACGTAGGCGGTCTTCACCACCAGCTTGTCGATGTCGAAGCCGCCCTTGACGTCGGCGTTCGCCACCGCCGACTTCAACAGCTTGGCGAGCGGCAGCGCCGCCGCCTTGCGGGAGAAGCTCAGGATGTTGATCGCCTCTTCGACCGGCTTGGTGCGGATCAGATCCACCACCAACCGGACCTTCTGAGGAGCCATCCGCAGATGCCGGAGCGTCGCGGTCGGACCGAGCTCGCGGCGCGCCTTGTCGCGCGTCTCTGCTTTTTCTCGCTCACGTGTCGACATGGCCTTCTCCTTTATTTCCCAGGCGTGATCTCTTTGGCCTTCTTGATGCCGGGGTGCGCGATGAACGTCCGCGTCGGCGCGAACTCGCCGAGCTTGTAGTCGACCATGTTCTCGGTCACGAACACCGGAATGAACTTCTTGCCGTTGTGGACCGCGAAGGTGTGGCCGACGAAGTCCGGAACGATCGTGGACCGCCGCGACCAGGTCTTGATCGCGCGCTTCTGCCCGGAGCGGTTCATCTCCTCGACCTTCTTGAGGAGGTGCTTGTCGACAAACGGGCCCTTCTTGATACTGCGTGCCATGATGTGCCCCTTCTAGTTGCGCTTCTTCTTCACGCGGCGGCTGACGATGAACTTGGTCGTGGACTTGTTGCGCCGGGTCTTGTAACCGCGGGTCGGCTTGCCCCACGGGGTCGTCGGGTGCCGGCCGCCCTTCGACTTGCCTTCACCGCCGCCGAGCGGGTGGTCGACCGGGTTCATGCTGACGCCGCGGTTGTGCGGCATCCGCCCGAGCCAGCGCGACTTGCCGGCCTTGCCGATGACGACGTTCTCGTGATCGAGGTTGCCGACCTGGCCGATGACCGCGCGGCAGCTCTCCAAGACCCGCCGCAGCTCGCCGGAGGGCAGGCGCAACAGCACGTAGCCGGCCTCGCGCGCCATCACCTGCGCCGCCGAGCCCGCACAGCGCGCGATCTGCCCGCCCTTCTTCGGCTTCATCTCGATGTTGTGCACCATCGTGCCCATCGGGATCTTCATCAGCGCCAGGCAGTTGCCGGGGCGGATGTCGGCGTCGTCCGACGACACCACGGTGTCGCCCTTGGCGAGGCCGAGCGGCGCCACGATGTAGCGCTTCTCGCCGTCTTTGTAAGCCAAGAGAGCGATGCGCGCGGTGCGGTTCGGGTCGTACTGGATGCCCTCGACGACTGCCGGCACCCCGATCTTGTCGCGCTTGAAGTCGATGATCCGGTACTTGCGGCGATGCCGGCCGCCGTGGAAGCGCACCGAGATCCGGCCTTGCGAGTCGCGACCGCCGGTCGACTTCAAGAAGCTCGTCAGCGACCGCTCGGGCTTGTTCTCCTTCACCGTGAGCTCGGAGAAGTCCGCCACCGTCATCTCGCGACGGCTCGGGGTCGTGGGTCGAAATGATCTGATGCCCATGGCTTACTCCGTCGCGAAGAAGTCGATGACGTCGCCCTTCTTCAGGGTCACGACCGCCTTCTTCCAGGAAGGTCTCTTACCGATGCTGGTGCCGCGGCGCTTGGTCTTGCCGGGGACGACCATCGTCCGGACGTCGGTCACCTTGACGCCGTACAGGCTCTCGACCGCGTCCCGGATCTGATGCTTGTTGGCGACCTTCTCGACCTCGAACATCACCTGATTCAAGCGCTCGGTCAAAAGCGCCGCGCGCTCGGTGACGATCGGCCGCTTGAGGATCCCTAGTTGGTTCATGGTTCGCTCCTCGGTCGCCCGCGTTAGTCGGCCTTCGGGCCGCGCTTGTTCTTCGCCAGCTCGATCACCACCGGCACCGCCTCGCGGGTCAGCACCAGCTTGTCGTAGTCGAGGATGTCGTAGACGTTCAGGCCCTCGACCTCGACGAACTTCGAGCTCGGCAGGTTGCGGGTCGACATCTTCAGGCCGTGGTTCTCGACGTCGACGAGCAGCGCCGAGTCCACCTTGATCTTGCCCAAGAACTCGATGACCGCCTTGGTCTTCGGCTTGTCGATCTTGAAGGTGTCGAGCACCATCACGCTGTTCTCTTTGGCGCGCAACGACAGCGCCGAGCGCAGCGCCGCCCTTCTCGCCGAGCGCGGCAGCCGGTACGAATAGTCGCGCGGGTGCGGCCCGAACACGTTGCCGCCGCCGACGTGGTTCGGCGCCCTTATCGAGCCCTGGCGCGCCTGGCCGGTGCCCTTCTGTTTGAACGGCTTGATGCCGCCGCCCGAGACGTTGGCGCGGGTCTTCGTGGAGTGGGTGCCGCGCCGCCTGCTGGCGCGCTGGCTCTTCACCTGCTCCCAGAGGATGCCCTGGTTCACCTCGGCGGCGAACACGTCGTCCGGCAGCTCGATCGAGCCGACCTTCTGCGCTTCTTTGTTGATGACGTCGACGTTCATGACGACACCCCTTCTACGACTTGATCTCGACGTCCACGCCGGCCGACAGGTCGAGCTTCATCAGCGCGTCCAGGGTCTGTTGCGTGGGCTCGATGATGTCCATCAGCCGCTTGTGGGTCCGGATCTCGAACTGCTCCCGCGACTTCTTGTCGACGTGGGGGCTGCGCAAGACCGTGTAGCGGTGGATCTTGGTGGGCAGCGGGATCGGTCCCGCGACCTTGGCCCCGGTCCGCTTTGCGGTCTCGACGATCTCCCCGGCCGATTGGTCGAGGACCTTCGAGTCATAGGCCTTCAAGCGAATACGGATCTTGGTCTGAGCCATGTTGGTTCTACTCCAGAATCTCGGCCACGACGCCGGCGCCGACCGTACGGCCACCTTCGCGGACGGCGAAGCGCAGCTCCTTCTCCATCGCGATGGCCGTGATCAGCTCCACTTCCATCGTCACGTTGTCTCCCGGCATCACCATCTCCACGCCCTGCGGCAGCTTCACGCTCCCGGTCACGTCCGTCGTCCGGAAGTAGAACTGCGGCCGATAATTCGAGAAGAACGGCGTGTGCCGACCGCCCTCTTCCTTCGTCAACACGTACACCTCGCACTTGAACTTCTTGTGCGGCGTGATCGTCCCCGGCTTCGCCAGCACCTGGCCGCGCTGCACCTCTTCCTTCTTGGTGCCGCGCAGCAGACAACCGACGTTGTCCCCCGCCTGCCCGAAGTCGAGGATCTTGCGGAACATCTCGACGCCGGTCACCACCGTCTTGATGGTGTCTTGCAGGCCGATGATCTCCACCTCGTCGCCGGTGCGGATGACGCCGCGATCGATGCGACCCGTCACCACCGTGCCACGCCCCGAGATCGAGAACACGTCTTCGACCGGCATCAAGAACGGCTTGTCGGTGATCCGCACCGGCTCCGGCACGTGCTCGTCGAGCGCCTTCATCAAGTCCTTGATCGCCTGCTTCGACTTCTCGTCACCGGCAATAGCCTTCGACGCCGAGCCGCGGATGACCGGCGTGGTGTCGCCCGGGAACTTGTACTCCTTCAAGAGGTCGCGGACCTCGAGCTCCACCAGGTCCAAGAGCTCCGGGTCGTCGACGACGTCGATCTTGTTCAAGAACACGACAATATGCGGCACGTTGACCTGACGGGCGAGGAGCACGTGCTCGCGGGTCTGCGGCATCGGGCCGTCGGCCGCCGACACCACCAGGATCGCGCCGTCCATCTGCGCCGCGCCGGTGATCATGTTCTTGACGTAGTCGGCGTGTCCGGGGCAGTCGACGTGGGCGTAGTGGCGCTTCTCGGTCTGGTACTCGACGTGCGAGGTCGCGATCGTCAGGATCTTGGTCGGATCGCGGCGCCCTTGCGACTCCGAAGCCTTCGCCACCTGGTCGTAGGAGACGAACTTCGCGAGGCCCATCTCCTCGGAGATCTTGGTCAAGGCCGCGGTCAGCGTGGTCTTGCCGTGATCGACGTGGCCGATGGTGCCGACGTTGACGTGCGGCTTGTTGCGGTTGAATTTTTCCTTGGCCATGGTTCCTCTCCTTAGCTCTGTCGGGCTAGTACCGTCCGCGTGAAAGAATCTTGTCCATGACTGGAGCCGGGACCGGCTCGTAGTGATCAAACTGCATGGTGTACGACGCCCGACCTTGCGACTGGCTGCGCAGGTCGGTCATGTAACCGAACATCTCGCCGAGCGGCACGAAGGCGTCGATCACCTGGGTGACGCCGCGCGCCGTCACCTGCCGGACCTTGCCGCGGCGCCGGTTCAAGTCGCCGACCACGTCGCCGACGAACTGGTCCGGGGTCACGATCTCGGCCGCCATCACCGGCTCGAGCAACACCGGCTGCGCCTTCATGCACGCGTCTTTGTAAGCCATCGACGCCGCGATCTTGAACGCCATGTCGCTGGAGTCGACGTCGTGGTGCGAGCCGTCGGTGAGCGTCGCGCGCACGTCCACCATCTGGTAGCCGATGAGCACGCCGCGCATCGTCGCCTCGCGGAAGCCCGCCTCGACGTCGCCGATGAACTCCTTCGGGATGACGCCGTTCTTGGTGGCGTCCTTGAACTCGATGCCGGCGCCGGTCGGCAGCGGCTCGACCTTCAACACCACGTGGCCGTAGTGGCCGCGACCGCCGGTCTGACGAATGAACTTGCCCTCGGCCTCGGCCATGGCACCGATGGTCTCGCGATAGGCGACCATCGGCTTGCCGACGTTGGCGTCGACCTTGAACTCGCGCCGCATCCGCTCGACCAACACCTCGAGGTGCAGCTCGCCCATCCCCTTGATCAGGGTCTGGCCGGTCTCGGCGTCGACGCCGACCTGGAAGCTCGGATCCTCGACCGCGAGCTTCTGCAGCGTCACCGCGAGCTTGTCCTCGTCGGCCTTGGTCTTCGGCTCGATGGCGATCTCGATCACCGGATCCGGGAAGTCCATCGACTCGAGGAGCACCGGGTGCGACTCGACTGTGAGGGTGTCGCCGGTGGTCGCGAACTTCATACCGACGATGGCGGCGATGTTGCCGGCGTAGATCTCTTTGACCTCTTCGCGCTTGTTGGCGTGCATGCGCACCAGGCGGCTGATGCGCTCCTTCTTCTTCTTGTGCACGTTCCACACCGTGTCGCCGGCCTTCAGCACCCCGGAGTAGACGCGGATGTAGGTCAGCTGGCCGACGTAGGGATCGCTCTGGATCTTGAACGCCAAGGCCGCGAGCGGCTCCTTGTCGGAGGCGTGGCGAAGCTCGGGCTTGCCGGTGTGGGCGTGCTTGCCCTCGATCGCGGGCACGTCGAGCGGTGACGGCAGGTAGTCGACGACCGCGTCCAAGAGCGGCTGCACGCCCTTGTTGCGGAAGCTCGCGCCGCACAACACCGGCACCAGCTTGTGCTGCAAGGTCGCCTTGCGGATGGCGCGGCGGATCAGCTGCGGATCGGGGGTCTTGCCCTCGAGGACGATGCCCATCAGCTCGTCGTCGTGCTGGGTCGCGGCGTCCAAGAGCGCCTCGCGGGCCAGGGCCACTTCGTCCGCCATCTCGGCCGGGACCGAGCGGGTGTCGAACTCGGCGCCCAAAGTCTCGTCGTGCCAGAGGATCGCTTCGAGGCGGACGAGATCGACGACGCCCTTGAAGGTGTCTTCCTTACCGATCGGCAGCTGCAACAGCACCGGGTTGGCGCCGAGGCGCTCTTTGATCATCGCGACCGACATCGGGAAGTCGGCGCCGACGCGGTCCATCTTGTTGATGTAGGCGAGGCGCGGCACGTGGTAGCGATCGGCCTGGTGCCAGACGGTCTCGGTCTGCGGCTCGACGCCGTTCACCGCGTCGAAGATCGCGATCGCGCCGTCCAACACCCGCAGCGAGCGCTCGACCTCGATGGTGAAGTCGACGTGCCCGGGGGTGTCGATGATGTTGATGCGGTGCTCGCGCCAGGCGCAGGTGGTGGCGGCGGCGGTGATGGTGATGCCGCGCTCTTGCTCCTGCTCCATCCAGTCCATCGTCGCGGCGCCGTCGTCGACCTCGCCGATGCGATGGGTGATGCCGGTGTAGTAAAGGATGCGCTCGGTGGTGGTGGTCTTGCCGGCGTCGATGTGCGCCATGATCCCGATGTTGCGGGTCTTCTCGAGGGTGACTTCGCGCGCCATCTTAGTGTGCCCGGACTGCGACCGCCCCCGCGACTCCGCCGCAGGCACTACCGCCGACAACTGCGGCGCTATGGTGGGCACGGGTACAACGCCCGTCCCAACGGTCTGTGCTTCCATCACTCACCAAGCTGTCAAAGATCGTTTTCGAGCCGCCGTCTGGCGGGGGCCGTCCCGCCACGCGCGGCTCTTACCACCGATAATGAGCAAAGGCCTTGTTGGCCTCGGCCATCTTGTGGGTGTCCTCCTTCTTCTTCACTGCGTTGCCACGATTGTTCGCCGCGTCGAGGAGCTCGTTGGCGAGCTTCTCGGCCATGCCGCGCTCGCTGCGCTCGCGGGAGTAGTTGATGATCCAGCGCATCGCCAGCGCCGTGCGGCGCTCGGGCCGGACTTCCATCGGCACCTGGTAGGTGGCGCCGCCGACGCGCCGGCTCTTCACTTCGACGATCGGCTTGACGTTGTCGAGCGCCTTCTTGAAGAGCTTGAGCGGATCTTCGCCGCCGCCCCGCTGCCCGAGCAGGTCGAAGCAGCCGTACATCACCTGCTCCGCGGTGGCCTTCTTGCCGCCCCACATCAGGACGTTGACGAACTTGGCGACCAGCCGGTCACCGTAGCGCGGGTCGGGGTTGATCTTTCGCTTCGGTACATCACGACGACGAGGCATAGCCCACCTGCCTTCTTAGCTCGGCCGCTTGGCGCCGTACTTGGAGCGGCCTTGGCGACGACCCTCGACCCCGACGGAGTCGAGCGTGCCGCGGATGATGTGATAACGGACGCCCGGCAAGTCCTTGACGCGGCCACCGCGCAACAGCACCACCGAGTGCTCTTGCAGGTTGTGGCCGACGCCGGGAATGTAGGTCGTCACTTCGATGCCGTTGGTCAGACGGACACGCGCGACTTTGCGCAACGCCGAGTTCGGCTTCTTCGGCGTCGTCGTATACACGCGCACACAGACACCGCGCTTCTGCGGGCACTCCTGCAGCGCCGGGGTCTTCTTGTGGCCGTGTACTTTTTCGCGACCGGTTCGCACGAGCTGGTTGATGGTCGGCATTTACAGACACCCTCGCCAAAATGGACCGCGCCTTTTAGCGGAGTTGGCCGTGGAATGTCAAGCGGAATATCGAGCGAGCCGGGAGTGAAAAGCCGCCATTGTCCGGCGCCCGCTGCGTTTGGTAGGTTGCTGGCGTCTCGCGGCAATAGACCACCGGCGTGGCGACCCTGTTGCGGCCAGCGGCGAGGGTGCAATCAGCGCTTGCGCTTCGCGCCGCCGGCGCGGAGATCCAGAAGCGACTGCCTCTGGAGATAGCGGCTGACGAACTTCGCGAGCAACGCGCTGCCGCCTTGCTTGACGAGAAGCTCGGGCTTCGGCGGCAACGCACCCGTGTCGAGGATCGCGTTCGCCTCGGCTTCGCCCATCACCAGCGCCGCGTCCACCGTCGGTAACGTGTCGCTGATCTCGGTCCTCACGGCTTTGCCGAACGTCGCAACGAAGTACAGAGCGCCAGCGGCGTCGACGACCCCCACGGCGATCGATCCCTTGAGGCCCGGCGGCGCCTTGTCGGCGCTGACCATCGCGTGCAGCGCGGCGAGCAGCTCGGCGCCGTCGCGGGTGGGATGCGGCTCGCTCGTCGTCATGGCTCGGTCATGACGCGTGTGCTGACCACCGACGTGACAGCCGACCACAGGCGTCCCAGGGCGCCATCGTAAAGGATGCGCACATCATTGGCGCCAGCCATCTTGGCCGCCGTCGCCTCAAACTGGCTCCCGAGTCCGGCTATCGCATCGTCCGAAAACCCAAGGCTCAGGCGCGCAGACAAGGACGGGAAGGAACCGCCGACGTCCGTCTTGATGTTCCGGAAGCCGCGCGGCCCGAACGCGAGATTCGTATGCCCAACCTGGACGAATGCGTCGTCGCCGTGCTTGGCCCGAATCAACTCCTTCAGTGCCTGGCCGGTGGCGCCGGCTTCGAGATCGCGGAGCAGGTTCGGCAGGTCCACGCGCCGCGCCGCCAGGCGCGAACCATGGGCCTGGAATCGTACGGTCTCGGCTTTCAGTCGGGCCACGAGATCCCCATCAACCGTCCCCGCCGCAAGGACCGCCGCCGCCAGCCCGTCGCCGACTTTCGCGGCGAGCGCCTTGGTATCCCCGCCGCGCGCCGCGACGATCTCTTGGAGGAAGGCCGTCGCCAACACCTGAGCGATGAGCCCCTGCTTCTCGGCGCCGGTCTTGCCGAGCTTGTCGATGCGCGACAGCGTCGCGGCGATGAGCTCCGACGCCTTCGCCGCCGGCAGCTTCTTGTCCTGGACCTCGCGCAGCCCCTGCTGCAGCTCGGTCGAGAGCGCCTGAATCTTGGATTCGATGCCGCTGACGGATTTCATTCGATCCTCCTCGAGAAGACTGCGGCGGCAGGCTACCAAGCTGCGGCCGCCGTCACAAGCCAGTCTTCATCGCCGTCGACCGGCGCCCCGCGGCACGCAAGAAAACCACCATTGCCGGCCGCCGGTTTCGTCTGTTAGAATGCCCTGCGATCAAGGATAGAGTATTCCCCACCGCCCCTCGCGGGTGGTGGTCTTGCACGCGTGCGGCGGCATCGATTGTGCCGATGACGGCCGCGCGCGGAGGAAATGGGGAATGATCAACCTCCAGCAGATGCAGCTCAACCGCCCCGGCTTCGAGCACGGCGCGCTCGCCGCCGCGCGCCTGCCCTTCATCCAAAACAACGACACCGCGGCGCTGCAACAGGCGGCGACCGCGCTCGGCTTCCAGTCGGTCGGCACCGACCAGTACCAGCACCCCGACGGCAGCTGGGTGATGATGAACCGCGGCCGCGTCGAGCGCGGCTACCAGACGCAGCACTTCCGCGGCTTGCCGGCCGACGTCACGCAGCTGCCGGCGCTGCGGGCGAACCAAGTCGCCAATGCGGCGAGCGCCCAGCTGCCGCAGTCGATCCCGAACGGCGATCTGGCGGCGTTCCAGGGCGCGCTCGCCAAGGCGGGCTTCGCCCAGGTACTGCCGTGCTACTACTCGCACCCCGACGGCAGCTGGGTCGCGATCGTCGACAAGAACACGGTGCGCGGCTTCGGCCAGAATCGCCTGCCGAACAACGTGGCGCAAAGCGCTCAGTCGACGCCGGCCACGGACGCCGGCACCACCGCCGCGACGCCGCCCCGAGGGCGGGCGAGAGCCAACGCTCAGCCCGACGCCGCGCCCGCAAACCAGAAGACCGCCGCCAAAGGCAAGACCGCCGGCGCCCTCACCGCCGACGCCGCCGCCGCCTTTCCCCGCCGCCCGCCCCAGTTCTCCGACGGTTTCCTGGCCTGCGCCCAACTGCCGTTCTTGAACGCCGCCAACGTCGCCGCCGACAAGGCGATGTTCAAGCAGAAGGGCTTCAGCGAAAAAGCGCCGGGCTACTTCGAGCACCCGGACGGCAGCTGGGCGGCGTACACCAGCGGCGGCACGATCGAGCGCGGTGTGGGCAACAACAGCTTCCAGCGCGTCCCGGTGGGCATTGCCCGCCAGCAGCAGGCGGCGCCCAACTTCAATCAGTTCGGCCTGGCGATCGCGCAGGCGCCGATCGCCAAGCTCACCGCGGCGGCGCTGAAGAAGAGCGACCAGGCGCTCCTCGACGCCGGCTTCACCAAAGTGCACGCCGGGCTCTACACCCACCCCGACCAGAGCTTCGTCGCCTTCGTCGAGGGGCAGATCTACTTCGGCCACGCCAACGTCCTGTTGTCCGGGCCGCCGACCTACAGCGGCATGCAGGCGATCGCCCCCGACGTCAACGCCGTGCTGCAGGGGACGGTGCTCTGGGGGTTGCCGATCGACGACCAGGCCAAGTGCCGCGCCGACTTGCTGGCGCGCGGCTTCAACGAGGCGCGGCCGGGCTACTTCCAGCACGGCAACATCTGGGTGGCGTTCGACGACAAGCAGGTGATCTGCGGCTCGGGGCAGTATCGCTATCAGGCCATCCCCGCGCCCGAGACCCTGCCGAAGATCAAGCCGAACGACGGCCATCGCTGGATGGCGATCGCGCAGACCCACGATCTGAAGGCCGACGACGCCAACCTCTCGCAGCGCTTGGGCGGTCTCGGCTATCGCGCCGCGGCGCCGGGCTTCTACCAGCACCAAGACACCAGTTGGCTCGCGGTGTCGGGCGGCAAGCTCTATCGCGGCGTCGCCGGCGAGGTGCTGGCGAGCGTGCCGAAGCCCCCCGACCCGAAGGACGTCCGGCAGTACACCTCGCTGCCGTCCTCCACCTGGGATTGGTACAAGGCCAACACCGCGCTCGGCCGCGTGCCCCCCATCGGGAACAACGCCGGCTCCCGCCAGACCCTCCAGGGCATGGGCTTCCAGGCGGTCTCGTCCGGCGGCACCGAGCGCTGGCAGCACCTGGACGGCAGTTGGGTGGAGTTCTACGGCGGCGGCCGGATGGATCTCGGCTGGCAGAAATGGCGGCTCGGACAGCTGCCCTACAACAACCGGACGAGCGGCTGATCACAGCGCGAGCGATCACGAAAGGCGGAGACTAAGATGCCAGGGTTCATCAAGTCATTGTTCGGGGGCGACAAGGACGTCAAGACCTTCAAGCTCGACGACCTCAAGGACACGAGCGTCGACAAGAGCGACAAGACCGCCAAGGTCCCCGACAAGACTCCGGGGATGGTGAAGCCGAGCATCACCCAGGATCCGAGCGACCGGATGGTCAAAGACTCGGGCGACACCACCTACAAGAGCAGCTTCTGGAGCTCGAGCGCCTCCACGGTGGACAGCAAGAAGGACGACAGCAGCTCGAGCTGGTCGTGGAGCCGCAAGACCGCGCTGAAGGGGCTGCCGAAAGACACGCCCGCCGCCGACGTGTCGAAGGCCAAGGCCGCGGGGATCAACCCGCCCACCGCCCCGAAGCTGTTCTTCGGCGCCCAGGTGAAGACCAGCAAGGGCGGGACCGGCACCCTCGTCGGCTTCACGTCGAGCGGCAAGGCGCTGATCAAGAGCGCCACCGGCAAGGTGTCCTCCGCCGACGGCGACGACAAGCTCAGCGTCCTCCCGAACCAGGCGTTCCGCTCGACCTTGCAGACGATCCCGGCGAAGAACCTGCACCAGGTCACCGCCGGCGAGGCGACGGAGCTCTCCGCGCTGCTCGCGACCAAGATCGGTTGGAGTGGCGACACCACGGTCGGCAGCTACGTCGACGCGATCCGCGCCGGCGGCTTCGAAGCCTTCGTCGTCGGCGGCGCGGTGCGCGACGCGCTCGTCGGCAAGAAGCCCCGCGACGTCGATCTCGCGACCACGATGTGGCTGGACGACGTCGAAGAGGCGTTCAAGGCCAAGAAGCTCGACTCCGGCCGCACCGTGAGCCAATACGGCACTCTGCTCTTGCGCAACCTGGACGTCACGTCATTCAAAGGTGCGCGCGGCGAGTACAGCCTCGATTTGAACGACGACATGCTGCACCGCGACTTCACGATCAACGCGCTGTACTACGATCCGGCGAGCAAGATCATCGCCGACCCGTTCGGCACCGGCGTCGCCGACGCCAAGTCGATGACGCTCAGGGCCGCGGCGCTCCCCGGTCAGGAGAAGGCCTGGCTCGACGCCAACCCCTCGATCGTATTGCGGTTCTTGAAGTTCACGATGCGCGGCTACAAGCCGACCCCCGAGCTCACCAAGCTCGTCAAGGACAACTTCAAGAGCTGCATGTCGTCGATGGACTCGTTCCGCAAGTCGCGGACCATGGACTCGATCGACGGCTCGAAGAGTGAGATCGCGGCCGAGATGAAGCGCCTCGGCTTCTCGCAGGGCGACATCGACACCGTCAATCCGCCGGTCAAGGTCTCGTCGTGGAAGAGCGACTACGGCGACTCCGACGGCGGCTCGCCCTACTTCCGCTCCTGGGAGTGGAGCAGCAAGAAGGCGGACGACGGCGCCAAGGACACGGCCAAGGCGGACGCGAAGTCGGAGCCCAAGGAGCTCTCGGTCGACAAGGCCCGGAGCACGCCGACCACCGCGGCGGTCGAGCGCTTCGCGACCCGCAAGAAGCTCAAGGCGGTCGACGCCGCCGACAGCAAGCACGGGGCCCTCGCCATCGCCGACGGCAACCTCGGCGGCTTGCCGGTGCGCGAGTCGGAGGCGGTTCCGATGCTGGTGCGCGCCGGCTTCAAGAAGACCTCCGACGACTACTGGACCGCCTCCGACAAGAGCTGGGTGTTCTTCGAGGGCGGCAACGCCTACCGCGGCGTAGAGGACGACGTTCTCCGGAGCGTGCCGCACGGCGTCGGCCCGAAGAAGCCGACCTTCGGCGGCGCCGCCGCGGCCAAGCCCGCGCCCGCGGTGACGGTCAAGGACGACGACGGGGCGATCTCGATCCCGATCCGCCGCGACTTCAGCTCGGGGAACGCGGCGCTCGAAGCGTTCGCCGACAAGAACGGGTTCTCGGTGGTGTCGCCGAGCTACTTCGACCACGGCGAGCTCTACGTCGCGCGCGGCCACGTCGGCTTCCTGCCCGAGAAGCAGGACGAGGCGGCGGCGGTCCTCAAGAAAGCCGGGTTCACCAAGCAATACGGCGCCGACGGCCTGTGGATGGCGCCGGACAAGAGCTGGATCCGCTTCGACGGCGGTAAGGTCTACCGCGGCATCGGCAAGCAGGTGTTCCGCAGCGTCCCGACCGGCACCGGCCCCAAGAGCCCGTCCACCTCGCTCTACAGCGGCTCCGACTACTAAGCCGCCATGAGCGACGAACGCCCCCCGGCCGTCTACGCTCCTTGCGCCAAGGGCGAGGACGGCATCTACTCCGTACGCGCGGACGGCGCGTCGGTGTTCAGCCTCACCGAGCTGCCGACCGAGCCCGATCTCGCCGAGCGCTATCCGCCCGCGGTCAAGCGCGTGCGGATGAAGAGCGGCGAGGTCGAGATGGTCGAGGGCTACCTCTCCGAGGACGGCGACTTCTACATCCCGCTCGAGCAGGCGCGCCCGATCGACGACACCTGACGCGACCGTCCTGAGCAGACCGCTTTCGCCTTCCTTTGATTCCCGCGCGGCCGTTGCGGCCGCGCTCCCCACCCCCACTCCCCCAACCCCTCGCCCCCGGGTGGGGCGCGGGGCGACGATCGCTTCATCACCGGCGCGCGCTACCGCCCGTGCACGTCCTGAGCCGCGACCAGCGCCGCGAGCTCGGCGGCGATGGCGCGCGCCGCCCCGGGCTCGTGCTCGATGGCGCTCATCAGCGTGCCGACGTCGGCCGGCGGATCCAGGAGATCCTGCGCCGCCGACAGGTGCTGCGCGATCGCGGTGACCGCGGCAGAGCGCCGGCCGGGATGCAGCGCGGCGAGCTCGTGCAGCTCGTCGACCAGATCGGACAACAGCAGGACGGCGAGCGCGCGCCGCTCGGGCTTTGCCACCAGGCGAGCGCGCTCGAGGTAGCTCACTTGCCGCGCTCGGCGACGGGCGCGAATTGGGTGGTCTCATACAACACCCGGGTGCGCTCCGCGCCGCTCAACGTCGAGCCTTGCGGGGTGACGACGAACGCGTCGCTGCCGCCGATGTACCAGGTGTTTCTGACGTTGTAGCCCGGCTGCACCCGCAGCGCGCCGTTCGCGTCCGGCCGCGGCAGCCGATCGACGCCGAGCGTGCGTGCCTTGGCGCGCTCCACCGCCTCGAGGGCCGCGCCGATGGCCCGAACCGAGCCGCCGACCATCGGGTGCAGACCGACGAACATCCAGTCCTTGCCGGCGGTGATGCCCAGGCCGACCTTCTCGCGCGATCGGAGGATCTCGTCGACGAGCTTGCCGCCCTCGGCGCCGCTGATCGCCATCCGCAGCCGGGTGTAGCCGGCGCCGTCCAGGCGCGGCACGAGCGCGGTGCCGTAGGTCGCGGCGCTGAGCGTCTGGTCGACCTTCGCGAGCTCGGCGCCGATCAGCGCCTGCAGCTCGGCGACGTCGCGCCTCGTCGCCTCGGGCAACACCGCCGCCGGGACGCGCGCCAGCTCGGAGAACAGCGTCGGATCCTCGGGGGCCACGTTTCTCGCCTGCAGGTAGTCGAGCAGGCCGAAGAGGATACGCATCGCCTCGCGATCGCGCTCGGCGGTCAGCGCCGCGGGGTCCCCGGGCCGGTCCGGAATGCGCTTCTTCGCGAGAGGCACCGCCATCTTCGCGAGCCACGCGAGGCTCTCGGTCACCCTTCGATCGTCGACCAGCAGGCGCGCGGTGTCGTCCTTGCTGACGTAGGCCGCGAGCGCGGTCGCGCCCGGCGGCACCTTGCCGGTCGCGAGGATCTGTTTCGCGAGGTAGATCGACGCCGCGGCGTCCAAGTCCGGTCGGGTGTGGGTGACGAGCTCGTGGATCGGCGCCTCGGCGTGAGCGCGGGCGATGAGCTCGGCGCGGTTCAAGACCAACGCCGTGGCACAGGTCCGCTCCGCGAGCTGGTGGTGATCCAGGATCCCGGGCACCAGGTCGTTGCCGGTGTCGGTGACCAACACCCCCGGCTTCGCGGTGCACAGCGCGCCCTTGTCGAGAAACGAGATCGTCGGCTCGGCGACCGCGGCCCAGGGCGAGCGGAGCTTCGCCTGAACGACGGCCTCCGCATCGACCGCGACCGTGGCCATCCGCTCCTCGACCTCGGCCGGGGACAGCGGCCGCACCCGGTCCGTGGTCCGCACCCGGGTCGCGACACAGCTGCCGGACTCGGCGTTGGCGCCGGCGAGGCTGCGGATGAGCGTCAAGCGCGCCGTGATCGAGGGCTCGGCGCCCCCCGCCTGCCGCTCGATGCCTTGGAGCGCCTTCTCGTGCCGCGTGAGGAGGCTCTTCGGCGCACAGTTCGTGATCACCAGCACCGCGTCGAGCAGGTTCTCGCGCACCGTGGTGTCACGCGCGGCGAAGGCGGCGCGCAACAGCTTCGGGAGCTTCTCCAAGGAGAGCTCGGCGGCCCGCGCCGCCAGCATGTCGGACAGGCAGATCTGCCCGGCGACCGAGAGCTGCGGATCCTCGACCAGGCCGACGAGCGCCGCCGGCGACAGCGCCACGAGCTGCGGCAGCGTGTGGAAGCTGAGCTCCACCGGCGGCAGCCCGGCGTTCAAACGCTCGATCACCTCGTGCCTCTGCGCCACGATCGGGGTCACCGACGACAAGAGCTCCGGGGCGTCGAGCCGGACGGCCTTCGCCGTCTGCCCGACCTCGCCGCCGACGGCGGGCTGCACCCCGGACGCAGGGATCGTCCCGAGGAGCTTGGCGTTCAGCACGGTCTTCATCAGCGGACCTGAGCCCTCGGGTCCGGGTCAGCCGGGGGTGCGGTTGTTGTAGGGAAGCTGCCCGAGATGCCAGCGCTGCCAGCCCAAGACCGCGCGCCCGTCGCGCCGGAACTCGACCCAGCTGCCGTCCGGGTGCACGAAGCGGCTCGTCGTCCCGGACTTCTTGCTCTTGAAGCCGCGGCTCGCGAGATCCCGGCGGTCCTCCGGGCTGTTCGACAAGATCGGCAGCTTGCCGAGCGCGGTGTTGTCGATGTACCAGGCCCACTGGCTCGACGGCAGCTTGCTGTACTTGCGATAGCGCCCGCCCTTGGCGCTCACCGGGCGCGGCCGCTTCGCGCCGGTCAGCGGCGCCTTCAACACCCGAGTTTGCTGGTAGCCGCACTGCAGCTTGCCGTCGAAGGCGGTCACAAAGCTGCCGTCCGCGTGCGCGAAGTAGCCCGGCAGCACCTCGGTGAAGCCGGCGCGCGTCAGCTTCGCGCGGCTGCCGGCGGCCGAGAGCGTCCTGTCGAGCTTGCCGAGCGGCGACAGCGCCAACCCGCCGTGCATCGCCGGGTCGAAGTCCTCGCTCGCCATGTCCTTCAGCTTCACCGGCAGGCCGCGGAACAACACCTTGCCGAAGCCGCGCTCCCAGGCGGTGCGCGCCGGGTTGAACTGGATCCAGCTGCCGTCGGCGGCGAGGTAGCGCGAGTCCTCGACCTCTTTGAAGCCGTGGCGCAGCAGGACCTTCTTGGTGGCGGCGCCGTTGTTGTTCTTCAGGAACGGCACCTGGGCCGCGAGGGTGGCGCTGTGCTCCGGCGCCGGGGCGGTCGGCCGGCAGGAGGCGATAGTCGGAATGGTCGCAGCCTTGGTGACTGTCATCGGAGCACCCCTCGGGTCATGCGCCCGGGACCGGCGTCACGTTGTTGTCGCGATCGGGCATGCGGCTGCCGGTCTCCGTCCCCCTGGCAAGACAACGCTCCGGCAAGTCACCCCTGAGATAGACCACGGCGCGGGCCCCGGCCTCGCGCTGCGCCGGCGTCAGCTCGGCGCCGGCTCGCGCCATCGCCGCCTGGAGCTCGGCGGCGACCGCCGGGTCGACGAACGGCAACAGCTCGAAGAGCGTCTCGCCCCCCGCCGCCGGCAACACTTGCTGCGGCGTCACTTTGCCCTGCCGCAACAGCGCGCCGAGCTCGGCGAGCCCCTGCTGGCGCTTGAGCGCCAACAGCGCCCGCACGCCGTTCTCGGTGCGCGCCCCGAGCCCGCCCAGGTGCAGCTGCTCGGTCAGCTCGGCTTCGATCCCCGAGACCGCCGCGAAGCCGATGAGCACCCGGGTGTTGGTCACCACCGCGGTCCCGACCCCGGCGGCGTTCGCGTCGACGGCGCCGTCCAGGCCGAGCCCTGCCAAGAGGTGGCCGATCGCAGCCGAGCGCGCATCCGCCCGTGCCCCGAGCTGCGGCACGTCGCCGTTTGTCGCCGGCGCGAACTCGCTCCCGAACTTCTCCAGGTAGCGGTCGACGAGCGCCTTGGCCTCGAGGCGGGTCAGGTCCAGGAAGCGCCCGTCCGGCGTCAGCTGTGCCGACACCAGCTTGCTCGCCGCGCCCTCCGGCAGCGCCCGGCCGGAGAGGTACAACCCGGGTCCGAGCTCGCCGGCCCGTTGCCCGAACACCGCCAGGCCCTTCGTCAGCCCGTCCGCCATCTTCTTCGAGACCCACAAGAACGTCGACGGCACCTGGCTGGTGACGTGGGGGGCGAAGGTCGTCTGATGCGCCGCGATCCATCGGTTGCACTCGGCGCTCGCCTTGGCCGACGGCGGCGGCACCGCGGCGGGGAGTGAATCGAGGAGGTAACGTTTGAGCCCGAGGCTGGTCAGCACGTCGGCGTAGCCGCTCTGGTCGAGGAGCCGAATCGCGTCGCGCGGGTCGCGAAAGTCGTTGAACAGGCGCTTGACGTACTTCACCCAGCGGCGCTCGAGCTTGCCGTCGGGGGAGTGCAGGAAGCGCGCCTGGATCTCCCAGCGCCGCCTTTTCGCGTCGTCACCGAGCTCCGTCAGGGTCGACAGCGCCTGCGCGCTCGGCCGCACCCCGACCTCGCGCATCGCGCCGATGACGCGGATGATCCGCAGGCCGTCGAGCGACGGATCCATCTTGCCGCTGACCACCATCTGCTCGTCGTACTTGCCGTCGCCGGGCGCGTAGTTGAACGCGCCGCGGAACAGATCCTCGAAGGCGCCGACCGGATCGTAGAGCTGCAGCCTGCCGTTCGGACCGAGGCCGATGCCGAGCTGGCTCGGGGTCTCGCCGCCGTAGATGCGATTCAGGCGCGCGAACTCGACCGCGTCGGAGAGATCCCAGTCGACGGCGTAGTAGCGCTTCTCGATGCTCGGCAGCGGGTCGACGAGCGTCGCGCAGCTCTCGCGGTTGAGCTCGGCGGTCATCGCCCGCACCGCGTCCGGCGGCAGCCGCCCCTTGACGCCCATCACCAGCGCGTCGATGTCCTGGCCCTCCAAGATCGCGAGCAGCGACCGCGGCCCGGCGGCGACCGGCTTGCCTTCGGCCGCGGCGACCGCGTTCTTGATGAAGTCGGACACCAGCGCCCGCGCGGTGCCGCCCGAGAACACCGCCTTGGCGCCAAAGCGGCGCGCCGCCGACGCCAGCCGCTCCATCTCCGGATAGGTGTGGAGGTAGGCCTCGAGCCGGCGGCTGAACTCGGCGATGGTCTTGATTCCGGCCTTCTTGAGCAGCGGGTTCAAGCGCCCGACGTCGTGGCGGATCGCGGGATGGATCAGCGCCGCGCGCTTCACGCCGCCTGTGGCCGAAGTGGTCATCCGCGCCCCTTGTCGCGCTGCTTCTCGGCGACGAACGCCTGCGCCAGGTCGGCGAACAGATCATACTGGCGGTTGAACGCCGACGCGGTGCACGAGAAGGTCAGCGCGAAGACCTCGCCGCCAAGCGCCACCAACCGCAGGCTCTGCTGCACCGCGAGCTCCTCGATCGGCTCGGTGTAACGCACGACGCGCTCGAACACCTCGCCGTAGGCCTCGGTCTTCCGGCCTTCGGCGAGCACCGTCAAGTCGTCGACCTCCTTGGGCGGCGGCATCGCCTCGATCGCCGCCGAGAGATCCATGGCCCCGAGCGAGACGATCGAAACGCTCGGGTTCACCTTCAGCGAGTAACGGCTCTTCGCGACCGGCAGGCCGTCCTCGAGCCGCGGGCCGACGAAGGCGTGCACCGTGCGGTCCTGCCAGGCCTCGGGGGCCGAGAAGAACACCCCGCAGGCGTAGAAGCGCGGCGCGCTCGCCGCCGGCTTCGCTGACAACGCGTGGGCCTTCTTCATGCGGCCACCCCGTGCGCCACCAAGGCCTGGAACATCTTGTCCAGCACCCCGAGGTGGTCGGCGAATTGGTCGGCCTGGTGGGTGTAAGTGACGACGATCGGCTGGCGCTTCAAGAGCACGATGCGCTGCAGCTGCTCGATGAGCTCGCCGGTCTCGCTGTCGACGAAGCGCCATTGGCGCTCGTGGTATTGGGTCTCACCCTGATGCTTGAAGCCCTGCGCCAGCACCACCAGGGCCTCGAGATCGGGCTCGGGCACGAGCTCGGCCGACAGCGCCTCGAGCGGCATCGGCTTCGGCGGCTGGTGCCGCACCACCGAGATGTTGCCGGAGAACTCGTCCTCCATCGCGGTCGGGGCGACGAACAGGAACACCGAGCGGTTCTCCCAGCTGACCGGGAGCTTGACCGCCTTGCCGTCTGTCGCCGTCGACCTGGTCATCGCCCTTGGCCCTGACCTTTCGCCTGCACCGCCTCGTGGACGTGCCGCTGCAGCTGTTCAACTTGGGCCACCGCGTCGCCGAGACCGTCGGACGCCACGAGCGCGCGCTTCACCGCCCCGAAGCGCTCCTCGATGGCCTTCAGGGTGCGCTCGGCGCCGACCCCCGCGGTGCCCCGCTCCTTCTGCCGGAAGACCCGGGTGAGCCCGGCCGCCACCTCCTGCAACGCCAGCGCCCGCGGCAGCGCGTTGGCGGCGACGACGTCGATCCCGATCTTGACCTTCGGCAGGGTCTCGAGCTGCCGCGACCGATTCACGAGCCTCTGCTTGCCGGTCTCGACGCCGAGCGCGGTCACGAAGCGCTGCAGCGCCTTGGCGTCACCGACCGGGGCCCCCACCGGCCCGGCCACCTCGACGTCGGCGGGCGACACCAACAGCCGCGGCAGCACCAACCCCGACGGGCTACGAAGCTGCGACAGCACCGCGTCGTAGCCCACCGGGACGGTCTTCGTACCCGTCGGGTCGATGACCGACGACGGCACCGGGGTGCCGGCGCCGAGGTCGCCCGGCGGCGCCACACCCTTGCCCTTGATGGGGAAGCCGTCCGTCATCGCGCTGTCCGCCGACTTACTCGGTCACCATCGCGCCGCGCTGGTGCTTCGTACCTGGGCTCGCGACCAGGTTGAACTGCTCGCCCACCAGGCGCGACAGCTTGATCAGCTCGCCGACGTCCTTCGGCATCACCGACCCGTCCATGCGCTCGATCTCGAACTCCGTGAACGTGCCCTCTTTCTTGTTGTGCTGGTTGATCGAGGTCACGTGATCGAGGGTCAACAGGAACTTGCCCTCGCCCTCCGGGTTCGAGAGCACGAACTGCTCGCGGCGATCGACGATCTCGACGTCCGGATGCAGCGACTTCAAGTCGAGGTCCGGAAACTCGCGTTTCAACAGCGTAAACGGGTTGTTGTCGTTGTCCGGGGTCGCCTCTTTGACGAGCTGCTCGACCGACTTGTCCTTCAGCGAGTGGTTGGATTCGAAGCGGCCCATCACCGAGCTGCCTTGAATCAGCGCCCCCGGGAGCTTGGTCACCAGCCTGCCGATGCCACCCTCGATCACCCGCACCCGCACCAGCGCCCCGGCCTTCTTCAGGGTCCCCTTGGCGTCGTCCATGTACAGGTCGTGGTACATCGCGCCGGTGGGCTTGTCGACCTTGTCGATCTTCACGGTCCAGCCGGCGAACACGCCCGCCTTGCCCTCGGGCAGCAACACCTCGACGCCCTTGGTCATCGACTCCTGCAGCGCCGCGGCCATCCGCTTGATGTCGCCGTTGTCGAGGAAGGTGTCTTTGGACTCGGCCTCGAAGTAAATCGAGAACGCGTTGCGCTTGTCGACGCCCGTGGGGTCGAGGATCAGCTTGAACGCCGCCTTCTCGAGCGACTTGCCCTTGAACTGCGGGATGCGCGACATCTGCCCGGCGAGCTTGGCGCCGATGTAGGCCTCGATGGCGTTCGGGCCGACGTCGGCGTTCGGCGGCAGCTCCGGCGTGGGGTGCTTCGAGCCGACCTTGGCGGTCTTTTGCCCCTTCACCTCGGCGCCGCCCACCTGCTTCAGGTCGCCGGCCTTGATCTGCTTGTCGCCGCCTACGATTACGTCCTTCTGGATCTTCATCTCTTTCTCCTTCGTCGAGGCCCTAGAGCCCGCCGAGAACTATGCTTTCAAGTCGTCCACGATCACATCGGGCTGCGCCGCGATACCGCTCGCGACCGCCCGCACCGCGCGCAAGTGCTCCGCCATGAAACCTTCGCCGCCGACGCGCAACAGGAACGCCACCTGCGGATGCAGCTTCGCGAGCGTCGCCTCGACATCCTTCACGAAGCGGGCGTCGAACAGCTCGCCGAGGTCCCGCGCGATGGCGCCGCTCTTCTGCTCCGCGACGTCCGCCTGCAACCGCTCGACCCCGGAGTTGGCGCTGGCGATGAGGAGGCGGAGCCGCTCCAAGATCGGCGGCGCGGCCTCGATCCCGGCCTTGGACGGTTTGCTGCCCTCTTGGCTGGCGATCGCGCGGCCGACGACGTCGATGTCGCTCTTGATCTGGTCGATGAGCGGCTTGATGTCGTCGGCGAAGATGCGCAGGCTCTGCAGCCCGCCGGCGATCTTCTGGTCGCGCAGATACTTCTCCAGCTGCCGCACCGAGGCGAGCGGGGCGTGCAGGCCGAGCTCGCGCTTCGCCGGCGGCTGGGTGCTGTGGGTCAGCGGGTTCACCGTGGGCCGCTCGACCCCGAGGTAGTTGTCCGCCGAGTGCAGGATCCAACCGGCGCGGGTAAGCTCCTGGACCTCCTTCGGGTCCTCGAGCCACGCGAGCCGCAGGCCGCCCTCGGGGTTCTTGGCGTCGAGGTAGGCGGCGTTCTCCTGGCGCATCGCCGCCACCAGGCGCTTCTGAGCGGCGGCGTCGACGATCTGGTCGACCACCTTGACGTCGACGTAGTGGCCGCCCGGTAACCGCGGATCGACGCGGTCCCACGGGAACGCGGTGCCGTGCAGCTCGACCAACAGCGCGATCTTCTCGGCGTCCTCCTGCGAGATCAGCGCGCGCAGCTTCGGGTTCTCGGCGCGCAGGTTGAAGAGGATGTCGAGGCCGCCCTTGCCGGAGTGCGCCCGGCCGCCGTTCATGTAGCCGACGTCGTGCAGGAACGCGGCGTACTCGAGCAGCGTCGCCCACTTCGGCGACAGCGCCCCACCGCGCCGCTCCTGGGTCGAGGCGATCCGATCCGCGAACCACAGCACTTCGGCGGCGTGCGGGATCTTCTGGTTGTCCTCGCGGGTGACCGCGACGCTGTAGCGCTGCAGCGCGAAGCGCGCCAGCTCCTGGCCCGCGGGGGTCTCCCAGGCGTCGCCGTGGCGGGTCGACGACCACAGGCCGAGGGCGTAGTCCAGCTGCCCCTTGCGCTCGAACACCTGCGACGCGACCTCGCCGAGCTTCACGGTCTTCTCGACCTTCGGCTCCCAGTTCTCGCGCATGTCCTCCCAAGGCATCGGCGGCCGCTTGCGGCGCTCGACGAGCGGCGCGCCCGAGCCGTCGCGCGCCGGGATGTCGAAGGGGACGGCGTCGAAGATCTTGCGCAGCACGGCCTTGCGGCGATCGACCACGTTCGCCGACGGCGCGAAGGCGGGCATCTCCTGGTTGATCTCGATCTTGGTCTTCTTCTTGCCGGCGCCCTTGAGCTGAGCGAGGCCGACGTCTTTGGCCTCGTAGGCCTCGCGCGCACCGCCGATCTGCTTCTCTGTCACCTTCATCGAATCACCCTTCCCTCTCCACGCCGTGGACGAGACGTCAACCCTACAGCTCGAGCAACACCGTGCTCGCCTCGACCTCGTCCGCCTTGTCACGGTAGCTCATCGGATCCGCGGTCAAGGTGACGGTGTAGAGCTGCGAGCCTTGCACCTCGATCCGCTGCGACTGCTGGATGATCCAGCCGGTCAGCGGATCTTTGTAGCGATACATCCGGAACCACGCCGGCGGCGACTCCGACAGACACCGGTCCTCGAGCACGTTCACGTTGGGGGCGAGCGGCTTCAGCGCCCGGAGCTCGTCGTAGGTCACCTGGTCGCTCGGCAGCGCCTCCCAGAAGACGGTGTAGTTGGCGCGCAACGGCTGCGGCGCGCTCTTCACCAGCATCCCGCGGCGCAGGGTCTCGGACGGCGCCACGAAGGACAGGACGCTCTGGTCGTCCCAGCTCTCCGGCACCTCGACGGCGGTGGGGGTGTTGCCCACGAGAAACACGCCCCGTTCACGATAGCCGTCCGACATCTCCGGTCCCTTCACGTTGCCTATCCCATCCAACTCACGACCAAGTCGCTCCCGAAGCCTACCACCCGACCCCAGGTTTTTCAATCGTCCCTTTTGCCCGCCTAGCGCCCGTCCCGCGCCAAAAGCGCATCCAATTGGCGGAGATACTCGGCGCCACCGAGGAGGTTGTCGAGCACCCGGCTCATCCGCACCGCCTCCGCCTGATAGGTCGCGAGCGCGTCGGGGTCGTCGGCAAAGGTGCGCACGACCCACTGCAGCGCGTCGAGGTACGCGGCCGGCGTCTCGGCGGACGGGATCAAGGTGTTGCCCGAGCCGACCCGCTCCCGGTCGACGAGGATCCCCTGCTGCTGCAAGATCCCCTCGAGCCACGGCGGCGCCAGCTGCAACGCGCCGTTGGCGGCGGCGTCGGCCTCGGTGTAACCGGCGGCCTCGGTGCCACGATCGGAGTCCTGCACCTGGACGTCGGTCGCCGCGAGCAGCGCCGTCTGCTCCTCGATGCCGAAGCCGCTCGCGACCACCAAGCGGCCGGGGTGACCCTCGAGGTCGAGCGCGTCCCGCAAGGCCAGGAGCTGCTGGTGCATGACCTCGCTCTCCTGGAACGGCTGGACGTTGCCGTAGATCACCACCTGCGCCCCGGACGCCACCAGCGCCCGGATGTTCTCGTCGGTGAACGCCCGTTGCCTGCCGGCCTTCTCCACCACCAGGCGGCCGGAGTACGAGATCACCGGTCGCGCCGGATCGAGCCCGATCCGCATCTTCGCGAGGCGCTTCGCCTGCCTCAGCGTCGCCGGCGTCGGTCGCTCGGGATCGGCGGTCTTGTCGGTGCGCTTCAAGAGCGCGCGGAAGTGCTTGGCCGACAAGAGGCGATTGTCGGAGTTGGTGATCGCCTTCAAGTCGACCGCGGGATCGATGTGCTGCACCTCGTCGCGGTGAATGCCGGCGACCGCGCTCGCGCCGTCGGCGCCCCGCAGCCCGGCAGAGGAGACGTCGGCCTCGGCCACCCGCCAGAAGTCGGCGCGCATGTCCGCCGGCACGCCCCAGCGCGCCATCAGCCGATCCCCGGACTCGCCCGGGAACACGCCGCGGTTCTTGTAGGTGTGGGTCACCATCCAGATCTTGGCGTCGGCGAGCGTCGCTTCCCGAGCTTGCAGCGCGCGGAAGAACGGCACCATCGGCGCCACCTGGCCGTCGTTGGCGATGATCGCCGGCGGCTTGTAGGCCGCGCCCTTCAGGCCCTGCTCGGTCTCCTCGAGGCGGCGCACGAGCTCCAACGACGCGCGCGAGAAGAACTCCGAGAAGTCCTCCCAGCTCGCGGTGCCGTCACGGCCGTAGGCGTAGCAGCGCCGGGTGTGGCTGCCCTCTGCATCGCGGATCAGGTACACCTCGACCCCGTACTCGTTCGTCCCCTTGAAGATCTGCGCCGTCACCTCGCGGCCGGCGACGGTCACCGGGAACTCGAAGCTCGGCACCTTGTCGAGGCCCTTGACCGGCGTCGGCAGGCTCTCGTAATCGATCTGCTCCCCGGTCGGGCGCTCGGCGTAGTAGGGCTCGATGGTCGCGACCCGGGCGTGATCGCCGGTCAGCCGCTTCATCGCCGCCGCGTGATACTGCTGCACCCGGCCCAAGCCCCCCGCCGCGAACCAACCTTCGGCGGCGACCGTATAGACACACGAGCCGGCGAGGTTCGGGGCGAACTCCCGGACCCAGTCCTCGGGTGCTTTGCCCTCGATCATCAACAGCGCCGAGTCGATCAGCGGGAAGTGGCGCAGGCTGTGGTCGTGCGCCAAGGTCTCGACGAGCAGCGTCTGCTGCGACGCCGACAACAGGCTCACCGCCTTCAGGAACGGCCAACGGCTCTCGACCGGATACGCCGGCCAGGATTCGGTCGCGCGCGCCGAGCGCACCAGAAACGCGCGCAGGCGCTCCTCGGCGAAGGGCTCGCGCCGCCCCACCGCGCCGAGGGCGGTCACGAGCTCACCCTTGAAGTAGTCGACGTCGTGCGCCTTGCAGGCCACCTGCTCGATCGGCAGCGCCAGCGCGAAGGCCTGACCGCCGCCGGCGGCGACCAGCGTGCCGCCTTTCACCAGCCCCTGGAGCAGCTCCGGGATCGCGTGCGCCTGCAGGCCGCGCGCCTTGAGCGCCCGGACGATCCGATCTTCGACGTCATGAACCGTCACCGTCCGCAGACCGCCGCGCACGCACTCGGTCACCTCGCGGGCCGCGACCTGCAGCCGCGCCCACTCGGTGTCGCGCGTCCCCACCCCCATGAGCAGCGACGGCGGCTGGCTCTGGGCCACCTTCTGCAGGCGATGGTAGTGCGTGGTCGCGCCCGGCCGCGGCCGGCCGTCGCCGGGCAGCACACGCCCGTGCGCCGTGCCCACCGCGCTCGCCACGCCGTCCTTGCTCTCGTTCCCGTCGATCTGGTCGGTCGACGGTTGCTTGACCACGGGAGACTGAATCGCGGGGACGACGCCACCCTCCGGCGGCTCATCGCCCCGCTTCGAGACCTCGAGCGGATCCGCGACGTCGCCCTCGGGGAGCTTGACGCCCTTGACCGGCTTGTGACCCAGCGGATCGACCATCGATTGCCTCCCCGATCAGCCCGGGCCCGAGCGCCCGGCGCCGTCGGTCAGCCGGCTCAGGTGCCCCACCTGCCGACGAGCACCGTCCCGGCGATCGACAGCGAGATCTTCTCGGGCTTGTCCTTGTAGCTGTCGCCGTCGGGCCTTTCGCCGTCCACCAGCCGCACCGACACCTTCTTCGGCGCGTCGTAGGTCAAGATCAGCGCGTCGAAGAGCTCGATCCAGCTGTCGGTGCTCTTCGACACCCGGTACGGGTCATTCGCGAGCTGCAGGTACGTCCGCTCGTCCCCCGGCCCCTCGACCGCGATCAGCTTCTCGCCGCCGGCGCCGACGAGCGGGAAGGCGGTGCCGAAACGGCCCCGCAGGTAAGTCCCGGGCACCGCGAGCTTCGCCGCGGCCTCCGTCGCCGACAGGTGCGGCAGCGTGGCGAGGAGGTCGTCGACCATCTTCAAAGACGCGTCCGGGGCGCTCGCGACCGTCTTGCTCTTGGCGCCGGCGTACGGGCTCAAGCGCTGCCAGATCGCGTGACCGTCGTCGATGCTCTCGGCGACGATCTCGCCGAGCTTGGCGCCGGAGAGCAACGCCCCGGCCGCCGCCATCACCCGCGGATCATCGGCGGCGTCCGCGAGGCCGCGCTTGTCGGCGAGCAGCGCGGTCACGCTGGTGCCCTGCTCGATCGCGTAGGCGTGCACGCTCTCGAGCAGCACCGGCAGGTCGATGGTCGCCTTGTCGACCTCGGGCTCTTTGGCCGCCTTGCTCTGGATCATCGCCGACAGCGCCCCGCGTCGATACTCGCGCTCGAACTGCTTCAGGCCCTTGGCCGCCGCAGCCACCACCGCCACCGGGTTGTCGCCGCGGACGGTCTCCTTCGCGGTCATCACGCACTCGGCGCCTTGTTGCACCGCCACCCGCAGCGCGTCGGCCTCGGCGCGCGTCGGCCGGCTGGCTTCCTTGCCCATCGACGGCAACAGCTCGGTCGCGACGATGACCGGCTTGCCGAGCTTGTTGCCGACGCTGTTGATCTTCTCTTGCGCCGCCGGGACCTTCTCCCAGCCCAGGTCGACGCCCAGGTCGCCGCGCGCCACCATCAGGCCGTCGGCCTCGCGGGCGATCGCCTCGAGGTTCCTCATCCCGGACTTGGTCTCGATCTTCGCGACGATCTTGGTGCGCGGATCGCCGCCGTATTCGGCGATGAGCGCCCGGACCTCGCGGACGTCCTCGGGGGTGCGGCAGAACGAGATCCCGAGCACCTGGAGCTTGTTCTGGACACAGAACTTGATCGCGACCTTGTCCTCGTCGGTGATCGTCTTGCCGAGGTACTCGGCGTCCGGGAGGTTGACGCCCTTGCCGGGGGCGACGTCGCCGCCGATCACCACCTGGCACTTGATGTCGGTGTCGGTCTTGCCGATGACCTTGAGCTTGAGCTTGCCGTCGACCATGCCGATGTTGTGGCCGACCTGGACGCTGTCCATCAGGATCTGATCGTCGATCGGCAGCAGCGTGCCGCTGGTGGTCGTCGGATCGGCGTTCATCCGCAGGGTGACCTCGGTGCCGGTCACGAGCTTGACGGCGCCGATCTTGTCCCGGTCCCACTCGGCGAGGCGGATCTTCGGGCCGGAGAGGTCGGCGATGAACCAGGCGTCCTGGCCGAGCTCGGCGGCGGCCTTGCGGGAGTTGTCGATGTACTCCTGGGTCCACTTGCCGAAGTTGCCCATGTTGAGGCGGACGATGTTGGTGCCGGCCTCCATCATCCCCTTCAACACCTCGGGGGTCTGCGAGGTGAAGCCGATGGTCGACATGATGTAGGTGCGCCGCCCCTTGGGCGCCGGGCCGAGCACCGCGGCGACGTTGTCTTGCGTCGGCGGCGACAGCAGCATGCGCCGCAGGCCGACCTTCAGATCGGCCTTGGCCTTCTGATCGATGTAGACCTCGGAGAGCGAGGCCAGGTGCGCGACGCGCGCCAGCACCTGGCGGCGGGTCGCCGGATCGCCGTTCTTGTCGGCGACCGCGATCGCGGCCTCGGCGGCGACGAGGATCTTTTCTGCTTCCTTGTCCGCGGTGCTCACGAACTTGTCGGCGAGCACGGTGTCCACTGCCTTGTAGAACGCCTTTACCGGATCCATTGTCGCTCCTTGTGGACGCCCGTCGCGAACGGCCGTCGGTCCCCTCTTCACCGTAAGCAAAGCGCCAACCGCCCTGATTCGCAGCAAGCGCCGGTCACCGTAGTAGTCCTCCACAATACCCTATTGTTACGGCGGCCATCATACCGAGACGCCTGCCTCCTGTCACCCCCTTTGTAAGGGACCTTTGTCCGGTCACGCGTCGCCCAGAACGGGGCGTGCTTGCGGGTAGTAAATCCGTAGACGCCTCAAGGCTGCAGCACCGCCAGGTCCGTCTTCGGAAAGTCATCGCCGGTGCAAAGCAACTGCTCGCCCGCGAGCTTCGCGGTTGCATACGCGATGCAGTCTCCGAGGTTCAGCGCCGCCGGCGCGCGGCTCTTGCCGAAGTGCCACCACGCGCGCAAGGCCGCCTCTCGATGCTCGTCCGTGAACGGCACGCTCTCGATGTTCAGCTTCTTGCAGAACAACTCGAGCGCGTGCTGCATCTGTCGGCCCTTGCGGTGCGACAGGACGATGCCGGCCTCGACCAGCGTCGCCGCCGACACCGCGACACGGTCGGCCGCGGCGATCAACTCGAGGATCCGGCCGGTCGACGGCTCTTTCAAGAACACCGCCACGATCGCAGAGCTGTCCAGAATCATGCGCCGCCCTTGCCGTAGCCCAAGAGCTCGTCGTCGGACAGCCCGCCACCTTCCGTCTCGACGCTGGCGGTCGACCAGACCTCTTCCTCGAGAAACTCCGTCACCCCGCGCAATCGCCGCTTTCTGGAGTCACTTCCGGAGATCCGGTCCTTGTATTCCTGAAGTGCGACCAGGACCGCGCCCGTCATGGATTTCCCTGTTATCCTAGCCAGCTCCCCGGCGATACGCTCGACCTCGGGGTTCTTGATATTAAGCGCCATGACACCAACATGGTGGAACCACACCAATTTGTCAACCGTTGTCACTCATAGACGCGCGCCGCCACGTTCCTCGAACGAAACTCGACCCTTCTTGTTCGTGCGGTGCCGCCCCAGCCTCATCGCAGGCCGTCGGCCGCCGAGCCCGGCGCGGTGCAACTGGCCGCCGTCGGCGGGCTCAGGGCGAACGGTTCATGAACCTGTCGAGATTGGTTTGACGCCCCTTGGCTATATGACCTAATATGGTCCGATGAAGACCATAACGATCTCGTCCTTCAAGGCGCACCTCTCCGCGGAGCTCCGCAAGGTTCGAAGGGGCGGTCGGGTGGTGATCAGTGATCGCGATACCCCTATCGCGGAGGTGATCCCGTTTCGCGCTGAGCAGTCGACGGCCGTCAGCGTCCGCGCGCCGAATACCGTCCCGTTCGTGGTGCCGCAACCCACGGTCAGGATCGACCACGATCCGGTGGAATACCTCCTCGAAGACCGGAACCGGCGATGAGGGTCTATGTTGACGCCTCGATCGTCCTCCGAGGTCTTCTGAGCGGCGATCGCGCGATGTCCAAGATCGCTCCCACCGACGAGGTCGGCACCAGCGACCTCCTGGAGATCGAGTGCAAGAGAGTCCTGCAGCGCGAACGACTAGAATCGCACCTCGATGACCGACAGTACTCCGAGTCCCTGGTCTTGCTCGACAGCCTCTTGGATCATCTCTTCGTCATCGCGCTCGGACCGGCCGTGAAACGCCGCGCCACCGAGCCTTTCCCCACGGTCATCGGCACGCTCGACGCTATCCACCTGGCGAGCGCCATCCTCTGGCGGGATGCCGAACCGAGCTCGAAGTTGCGCATCCTCACCTACGATCGGCAGCTCGCGTTGTGCGCGCAAGCCATGGGGATCCAAACGGGCCCTCAGCCCTGACAACACCTCCCGTTCCCGGGGCCAACCGACGAGCGGTCAGCGACCCTCCGAGCCCGAAACACTTTACAGGTAGAAACCGGTGGGCTATGGGACCCGGGTTCCTCGAACCGACAGCGGAGGAGACAATGATCATCAATATTCGTGTAGCCGGTCGTGCCTGCCTGCTTGCCCTATTCGTCGCCGCCGGCAGCTGCGGCGACGACAAGCTCAACTTCGTGCCGCCGCCGCCACCCTGTGTGATGGCGACCCCGGCCGCCTTGGGCTTCGGTGGCGCAGCGCCCAACACGCCGATGACCCAAGAGACCGTCCTCACCACCTGCAGCAAGAACACGGTGCACATCGAGGCCATCAGGCTCGCGGGCGCGTCGCCGCGCTTCACCTTCGCGGTCCGGGGCCGCACCCTCCCCCTCGATCTCGACCCCGGCGACTCGCTCTTGGTCGCGGTCACGTACACCGCGGGGGTCGCGGCGCCCGGAGCCCCGGTGAACGACGCCAACGAGCTCGCGGTCACCTCGTCGATGCCGGGCGCCGAGCTCACCGTGCCGCTCTCCGGCTACGGGAGCTGCCTGGCGCCCGAGACCTTCACCCCGTGCGGCGACGGCGCCCTGGTGCCGCACTGCGGCGCGTCGACCAGCTGTGGCGACGGCACCTGCAGCCCGCGCGCGCCGTGCACCGACATGGCCTGCGACGGCGCCGGCTACTGCCGCGGCACCGGCTGCGGCACGGTCTCGAGCCACGCGACCACGATCACCTTGACCCCGGTCGGCGACGTCACTGCCGGCTCGACCGGCACCGTGCCGGTCCAGTTCAGCGTCACCGGCGAGGGGCTCTGCGGCCTCACGGCCACCGTCGGCCTGCGCCAAGACACCACGATGTTCACCAGCGCCTTCCACGACGGCGCGGTCTGGAGCGTCGACTTGCTCACCGGCACCAAGAGCGTCCTGACCTCGAGCCTCGGCCAGGTCAACGGCCTCGCCGCCGACGGCAACGGCAACCTGTTCTACGTGGCCTGCAACGGCAGCTGCAGCGTCGGCACCCTGCGCGGCACGCCGGCGGTGGCGACGCCGATCGCCAGCGTCCCGACCCGCGCCTCGCGCCTCGCGATCGGCAACGACGCGGCGCTCTACGTCGCGGCCGGGCTCGACGTCCTCCGCGTCGACGTGTTCACCGGCGCCGTGACCACCTACGCCTCGATCCCCGACGGCGTCGGCGCCTTCGACCAGGGCACCTTCATCACCGGCCTGACGTTCAAGGACGACGGCAGCCTGGTGGTCGGCGAGCACTGGCCGAACCTGTACCAGATCCCGACCGGCGGCGGCACCGCCACCCAGCTCGCCCAGGCGCCCGGCGCCTTCGTCGCCGCCGACGAGCCCTGGAACGAAGGCATGACGCTCGGCCCGAACGGCGACCTCTACGTCGGCGTGTTCCCGACCAAGGCGGACGGCGGCTTCGTCTACCGCGTCGACGCCAACCGCACGACCCAGACCGTGGTCGACTTCGCGCGGCTGTCGGCGGCGGTGCCGTCGGCGACCACCGCCGGCATCCACGGGTTGACCTTCGCGGTCAGCGGCACGCTCTACTTCACGAACCAGAACACCCCGACCGACACCCGGGATCCGGTGGGCCAGATCCTGTCGATCACGCCGGCGGGCGCCTTGTCCCTCGTCGCCGGCGGCTTCAACTTCGACTGGATGAACGGCTTCGACGGCGACCTGGTCGTCGGCCACGCCCTCACCCAGGTGCAGACCGTGACGCTGTCGGAGACCGGCACCGCCGGCCTCACGCTCGACGCGCCCTCGGTCCCCGGCCCCTACGAGGTCGTGGTGTACGTGACCGATCCGACCACCGGCACCGTCCTGACCGCCTCGTCCGCGGCGGTGGCGCACTGAGGCACGCTGGGACTTGCGTTGATTCCGGCCGCGACGGCGGCCGGACCCTCAGTGCTTGGGCCCCTTGAGCGCCTCGGCGAGGGCGTCGAGCTCGCCGGCTCCGAGCCTGCGGGTGGACCGCCCGCTTTGGATCGTTTCGGCGGGGGAAACCGCCGCCACGGCCTCGGGCAGTCTGGGAGGCCGGGGCCGCCCGGTGTCCCCGTACCCCGCGGCGAGGAAGGCGGCGTCGGTGATCTGAGAGACGCCGGCACCGGGCAGCGGCGGTGGCCGACGCTCTCGACTCTGGCCCGCGGGCGTGGGCTGCGGCAGCTTGATGGCCTTGTAGGCCGCGAGGGTCTGGTTCTCCGCCTCACACTGGCCTCGGAAGAGGCGCCGCATGTAACGCGCCACGGTCATCTCGGTCACCGCTCCCTGGAGGGTCATCAGGAAGGTGCTGAGGTCGGCGGCCATCGCCCCGGCGCGCACGTAGCGACGGTTGGGATCGAGCTGCAAGGCGCGCTCGACCACGGCCGCCAGGCGCTCCGGCACGGCCCCGTTGATCTCGCTGGGCGGCGTGTACTCGGTCGCGACGATCCGACCGACCAGGTCGTACTCGTTCGAGCCGCAAAACGGAAGCTTGCCGGTGATCATCTCGTAGAGCACGACGCCGAGCGAGAAGATGTCGCTCTGCGCTGTCACCGGCTCACAGCTGATCTGCTCGGGCGACATGTAGCCGTAGTTTCCCTTGAGTTGACCCGCGTGCGTCGACGCGATCCGGTGCTTGGCAACCGCGATCCCGAAATCGATGAGCTTCGGCACGCCGTCGCAGGAGATCAGGATGTTCGACGCGCTCACGTCGCGATGGACGATGCACGAGGGTTGGCCGACCTCGTTGTGGCGGCTGTGGGCGAAATCGAGGGCCTCGGCGATTCGCACCGCGATGAACGCCGCGACGTGGTTCGGCACCGTCGTTTGTTCGTGGGCCGCCTGCTTGATGAGGATCCGCAGCTCCTTGCCGTGGATGAACTCCATGGCGATGAAGAGCTGCTCGTCGGCCTCGCCGTGCTCATAGATCCGACAGATGTTCGGATGGGCCAGCGCCGCCGCGATGCGGCTCTCGTCGCGGAACATCTCGGCGAACGCCGGGTCCTGACGCAGGTGCGGGAGCACGCGCTTGATGGCCAGCAGGCGCTCACCGCCCGTGTCCCGGCTCTCCCTGCCGAGCGACACCTCGGCCATGCCGCCCAGACTGAGCCGACCCAAGAGCACGTAGTTTCCGAAACGCACGATCTCGGTCACGGCCTTGCAGCTTACCGGATCGCGGAACCGGTTGAAAGCGCGAGCAACAGCGCGAGCAACGCCAGCGGCGCAGATCCGATCGCGTGCCATCGTCAAGTTGGGCCGCGTCCCTGAGGAGCCTTGCGAGGCAAGGCGTCTCGAAGGGCGCGGCCGGCAACCGCTCAGGTCGGTGCACCCAATCGTGGCGGTGATGGCTCTTTACCAAGGAACGCCTGCTTGCCGAACCAACAGCGGCCGCGGTGCATGCCCGGGGACGCAAGGACGACGCCATTCCACATGGCGAACCCCCGCTATCAATTGGCACGCCGTATCGCCGTCGGCGGTATGGCGGAGATCCTTCTCGCTCGACAAAGGGGGGCGCGGGGGGTCGAGAAGCTCGTCGTCGTCAAGCGTATCCTGGAGCACCTCGCCGAAGATGCTGAATTCGTTCAGATGTTCCTCAACGAGGCGCGCTTGGCCGCCTCGGTGCGACACCCCAATATCGTGGAGATCTACGACGTCTACCGGGACGCGTCGGAGTTCTTCATCGTCATGGAGTACCTCTCGGGCGAAGACCTGATCTTCATCCTGCGCAAAGCCCGGCACGACGAGTTCACGATCCCGACGGAGGTCGTCTGCCGCGTCGTCGCTGACGTGGCCGCCGGCCTCGAGGCGGCGCACACCGCCAACGACGTCGACGGCAACGCGCTCGGGCTCGTGCACCGCGACATCGGCCCCAGCAACATCATCCTCACCTACGCGGGCGTCACCAAGCTCGTCGACTTCGGCGTCGCCAAGGCGAACATCGCCAACGTCTACACCCGCCCCGGCACGATGAAGGGGAAGTTGGCCTACAGCTCGCCGGAGCAGATCCAGCACGAAACGCTCGACGCGCGCTCGGACGTCTTCTCGCTCGGCATCGTCCTGCACGAGATGCTCACCGGCCATCGGTTGTTCAGAGGCACCAATCCGGCGAGCGTCCTGCGCGCGGTGATGGAGAGCGAGGTCCTGCCGCCGAGCAAGCTCAACCACGTGGTCCCGCCCGAGCTCGACCTGATCACCCTCGCCGCGCTCACCCGCAGCCGCTCCAAGCGCACGCCCACCGCGGGGATGCTGCGCGAGCAACTCGAGGCGGTGATCAAGAAGCGCGAGTGGAACGTGGGGCAACAAGAGGTCGCGCGTTGGACCCAGCAGACGTTCGCCGAGGCGTACGCCTCGCGGCTCGAGCTCGAGAAGACGCTGTTGACGGACGACCGCGCGATCCCGGCCGCCGATGGTCCGGACCCACCCGAGCTGCCGCCCGCCTTCAACCGCTCGGACCCGGGCCGGCGGTCGATCTCCAGCCACGGCTCGGCCGGCTCCGCCTCCGGCTCGTACCACGATCAGCCGCTGCGGCGAGGCCTGCTCATCGCCTCCACCGCGCTCGCCACGGTTCTGGTGATGGGCTCCTTGGGCTTCGCCTACTGGCTCGGTCACGGCGGCGCCGAACGGCCGCAGGTCGCAGCGCCTCGGACCCAACAGGCGGGCCGCGCCCTCGCGCCGACCGCGACCCCGCCGCAAGATGACGTCGCCCTCCTGCTGCACGTCGTGCCCGAAGGTGCGCAGGCCGTGGTCAACGGTCAACGGTTGCCGCAGACCATCGGCATCGACGGCGTCCTGATCCCGGTGGCCGCCTCCCGCGAGGTCGAGCTGAAGATCTCCAAGGCCGGGTACGCCGACGACGTGCGCCACGTGGTCGCGCCCGACCGCGGCACGCGCAATGTGTACGCGACGCTGACGCGCCTCGAGGACGCGGTCGACCTGGACCGTCCCGCGACCGAGCGTGGCTCGGAGGCATCGAGGAGGAATGGGCTGCGTCGCGCTCCTCCCCCCCGCCCGGCGCGCAAGGGGACGCCGCGCCCTGCCCCGGTGACGCTCGGGTCGCTCTCGATCGAGTACGATCCGCCCGACGCCACGCTGAGTCTCGACGGCGACGTCGTGGCGGGGACCTCACCGCAGCTGCTCTCGGACATCCCCCCCGGCAAACATCGGGTGCGAATCGAAGCCGACGGTTACAAGCCCCGGGAACGCGCGCTGCTGGTCGAGGCCGGCCAAGAGCACAGCCTGCGGATCGAGCTGCTCCCAAACGGCCCGGAGATGGCGCGGATCGACATCAGCACCACACCGCCGGGCGCCACCATCACGATCAACGGCAAGCGCACCGGACGTTCGCCGGTGACCGGCCTGCAGCTCGAAGCCGAGACCGAATACGACGTCAAGACGTCGCTCTCCGGCTACGCCACGGCGTCGACCCATATCGTGCCGACCGCGGGTGCAAACCCGCCGATCGTCGTAACGTTGACCGCACTCCCCGCGGCGGCGCCCGCGCCACCGCCCATGCCCACGCCCCCGCTCGCGCCCCCGAAGCCACCGCCGGCCGACGTCACGGTGGCGCGGGACGTCATCGGCAACGCCGCGAACGGTGCGGGGCTCATCGTGTCGGCGTGCGGCCAATGCCATGGGAGGGTGGCGCCGCGGCTCGACTCCAAGCACTACACCAGGGACCAATGGAGTCGGTACTTCGCCAACAGCAGGCACAGCCGGCGCGGAACCTTGGCCGCCTACGTGAGCGCCGCCCAGCTCGCCGACGTGAAAGCCTATCTCATGTTGAACGCCGCCGACGTGGGCTCGGACGTCGCGGCGGGCGTCAAGTAGTCACTTGCAGCGAGGGATCTTCATGCACCAGCAGGTCATCGTCGGTGTCATGGGCGTCGTCGCTCTCGGCTTCGCCGCGAGCCCGGCTCGCGCCGAGGTGGCAAACCCGCCGGCCGCGGGGGATTCGACCGAGAGCCGGTTGGTCGAGACCGAGGAGCGCCTCGACCAGGTCGAGAAGAAGACCGTGCTCGATCGGATCAACCTCGGCGGCGAGTATCGGACGATCTTGAACGGCTATGTCTACGACGGCCCGACGGCGGATCCCTACGATCCGTCGCCCGACAACCCCGCGGTGGGACGGCGCATCGAGGAGAAGGTCGGCGAGGTCTGGTCGCATCGCCTGCGCGTGAGCATGAACGCCGAGCCGGTCACGGCGGTGCGGGTGACGGCGCGGCTGACGCTCTACAAGCACTTCGGCGACGGCGACGCGCCGCCCTTCATCCAGGACAGCGCCTCGACCCGTGTGCCGCGAGACTCGACCGCACGTTTCGATCAGGCGTGGATCGACTGGTTCATCACGGAATGGCTGGCGTTCTCGGCCGGCCGGATTGCCTACGTGGAGGGCAACCCCGCCGAGCTCAAGGAGAGCTCCGCGGTACGTCGGGCCACGTGGGGCGTGCACATGGTCGACGGTGAGTACGAGACCGCCAACCTCACCTTCACGCTGGACAAGCTGCTGCCGGGCACTTACGCCCGCCTGTTCTACGCCTCGTGGTTCAACGACAACGACCAGGACGTCTTCGGCGGCCTGCCGTTCCTCACCAGCGGCACCGACAACCTCCGCATCTTCGGCGGCAACCTGGACTTCAAGATCCCGGGGCTCGGCAAGAACTTCCTCCAGGTCGGCTACTACCGGGTGCCCCGCTTCCGCCCCTTCTTCGTCCCGATCCCCGATCCGGGCTACAGCCCCGAGAGCGACTACACCCGGGCGCCGGCCCCGCTCAACGGCTCGCTCTTGTTTCCGAGCAAGATGCCGGACTCGATGGGCGGCTACGAGAACCTCAGCGGTCTGTTCGAGGTCTATGACGCGGGCGGCATCGGCCTCGATCTCTTCGTCGCCGGGGCGTACGGCATCTTGCACCCCAACGGCAAGGGCATCGAGTACATGGTCCCTGCCGATCCGTCGAACCCGGCCGCCGGCCGGCAGGCCTTTCCGTTCCTGTTCTTGGCGAGCACGGGTGACGACGGCAAGACCACGCTGCTCTATGCCGGCTTCCGCTTCACCTTCCCGATCGAAGCGCTGAACAACCCCAGGCTCGGTTTCGAATACAACCACGGGTCGCGCTACCTGATCAGCTTCAACACCCCGAGCGACCAGCTGCTCAACAAGCTCGCGACCCGCGGCAGCGCCTACGAGACCTACCTCATCCTGCCGATGAGTGATCACCTCTTCGTGCGCGCCGGCCACCTGTTCATCGACGCCGACTACTCCGGTGGCTTCTTCGGACCCAACCCCGCGGTCTTCGGCTCGACGGCGCCGCGAGCGCGGCAGCGAGTGCAAAACATCAACGTCACGCTGAACGCGACGCTGTAGCCGGGAGCCTTCGCAGACGACGCCCTCGACCTTCGGAGCCCGAGCCCATAAACACCAAGACGAACACCAAGATGAACACCAAGAACCCGAAAGAGATCGTCGCATTGGTCCTGCTCCTCGGCGGCGCAGCCTGCATGGAGGCGGCGGTGTCGCCCCCCGAGTACGGCGCCTACCTCACGGTGGTCATCGCTGCGCAGGTCCAGGGGGTCCTCCAGCCCGGCCAGCCGGCGGCAAACCTGGGCCTGGTGCGGCCGTTTGTCGCCGGACCGCAGCTCGAGCCCGACTACATCAGCAACCAGTCGCCGCCCTTCTGCATGGGCTTTACGTTCGGCGCCGGTCGCCCGCCGAACGTCGTCAACGCCGATGCCGGTACGATCAGCATCGCCGGCCTCCACGCCCTCGACTTCATGGACATGACCGCGGGGCCGACGCCGGGGCCGCAGACGCCGATGCCCGATCCCGTGGTGTGCAACCGGGCCGAGGCCGGCTCGACCTTGCCCTACGTCTGCAACATCCCATCGGTCGTGCTGGAGGTCGCGCCGCCGGGCACGACGTGGATCGACAACCACACCGCCGCTTCGTTCAGAATCTCCGGCGGCGACGACGTCGGCGCCTTCCACGAGACCGACGTCGGGCCGCCACCACCCGCCGTCCCCGCGTCGACGTTCGCGTTGAATCAGATCGACCCACGCGCCGTCACCGCAGCGTGGGAGCCCGTCGACGCGGCGATGGTGATGATCGAGCTGATTGCCCAACTCCAGGACGGCTCCGCAGGCGCTCAGGTCCTGTGCCTCGAGCCGGCTCCGACCGGCCTCAAGGAGATCCCTGCACCCGCCCTCGCGCTCCTTCCCGAGCCGAGCAACTCGAACCCGCTGTTCATCGAAACCCACCTCGTGGCGCTGAGCCTGCGCCAGGGCTCGCTCGGCTGGGGCGGCTACATGGTCGGCCTCGGACGGGGCGCGGTGGGCATGAGCTGCCGCATCCCGAGCGGCAACTGCCCGCCGTCATAACGCTCGCTGCTCAACGACATCGCCGGCTTCACGGTGGCGCCGACGTCGCCACGTTCGGCGGCCTCGCGGTGCTCGGTCATTCTCAGCTTGTCGCGTGCAAATGGTTCAGGCATAACTAGGGGGCCAACGTGGAGCTGGAGTCACTATGATAACGATCAGCAGCCATCGAGCCTGGGTGCCGACCGACGCCGGTTTGGCGGTCGCCAGGTTGCCGTTCATCCCGCGCGGCAACCCCGCCGCCCTCGCCACCATCGCCGCGCAGAACGGCTTCGCGAGCATCGGCAACAACATCTATCAGCACCCCGACGGCAGCTGGGTCGGGATCATCAACAATCGCATCGAGCGCGGCGTCGGCACCGTGGCGTTCTCCGGGGTCCCGTCGCCGCAGTCGTTTCAACAGCAACCCGCCCAGCCGCAGATGAACAGCACCCCGGGGCAGGCCCCTCCGACCCACGACAGCTCGCGGCCCGGGCTGCCGGCGTCGATGCGCGCCTACGCCGTCGCCCAGATCGGCATCGTCAACGCGTCCAACGCCGCGACCGTCTGCGCCGGCCACGGCTTCGTGCAAAACGGCGGGATGTGGATCCACGGCGACGGCAGCTGGGTGTCGATCGGCGGCGGCCGCGTCAGCGTCGGCTGGAAGGGCTACAGCCTCCAAGAGCTCCCCTACCGGAACGGCAGCGGCTGGACCTGAGCGGCGCGAATCGCAAGACCAAGAGCAGCACAACCACTACACCAAAGGAATACGATCATGACGATTGATGCCATCAGGACCCCGGCGGTAGGCGCGAAGAACCTCCAACCCGCCGGCGACGCTTCCGCGGCGTCGACCATCAAGGGCCTGGCCCCGTTCGCGATCGACGAGTACGGCAAGAAGGTCGATCTCAGCCGCGACTTCCCGGTGGGCGGTGATTCGCTGCCGAAGGCTTGGGCGCTCAAGGACGCCGGCGCGCTCGAGGTCTGGGCGGACACCGCGTCGACCGGCAAGATCTTCCGCTGGATGCTGGAGTGGAACACGATGGCGCCGTCGTACTTCGACCGCGCCGTCAGCATCAACGTCGACTCGAGCCTCTGGCACCAGGTGCTGGTCAAGGACGGCAAGATCAAGCCGCTCAACGCCGAGTGGCGCAAGGCGGTCGAGATCGCGAGCTTCATCCTCGACCTCGGCGACGACGGCCTGGGCGGCGACTGCTACAAGCAAGCGCTGGGCGGCGCCGGCGTGATGTCGCCGTCCCTGACCGCCAAGGTCGCGGCCCTCTCCGGCCGCGTCGGCGGCAGCGGCGGCCTCTACGTCGAGAACGCCTTCGACGCCACCAAGGCCAAGGCCTACATGGCCAAGCTCGCGACCGAGGCCGAGCGCCAGGCGCCGCCGTCGTTCCCCGACAAGCGCGGCGCGTTCGCGGCGATCGTCGACAAGAACGCCTACCAGAAGACCCTCGCAGACATGAAGGCCGGCGGCGGCATGGACAACGCCGAGACCCGCGAGGCCTACGCGTCGGCGCTGCTCATCATCAAGCTCGCCGACAACTCGCGCGGCCGCGCCTACGACACCGTGAAGCACCGCGGCATCGCGGCGCTCTCCAGCGACAGCCGCTATCGCCAGGTGCTGCCGAACTTCGAGGCGGCGCTGAAGAAGCACCACGGCTAGACCGGTGTCGCGATAAAGCGATCTTCGTCCCCGCCCCACCCGGGGGCGGGGATTCAGGGGTGGGGGTGGGGAGCGCGGACGCCTCGTCCGCGCGGGAATCAGATGAAGACGAAAGCGGTCCAGGGATCGCGCCTGGTTGGCGCCGGAGGCGTCGTGAAGCGAGGCGGCAGCCGATGACGATCAACCTGGCAGGGATGATCCCGGTGGCGCCGGCGGCGCCACACGGTGCGTTGGCGGCGGCGCGCCTGCCGTTCATTCGCGGGAACGACGCCGCCGGGCTCCAGGCGGCGGCGACGCAGCTCGGGTTCCAGGCGGTCGCGCCCAACCAGTACGTGCACCCGGCCGACGGCAGCTGGGTGGCGATGACCAACGGCCGGCTGGATCGCGGCTACCAGACCAACGTCTTCCGCGGCAAGCCGGTGGATCTGACGACGCTGCCGGTGGGGGCGCCTGGTGCCTTCGGCGGCGTCGCCAGCACCCAGGTGCCGGTGACCCACCTCAGCCCCGCGACGCTGCCCCAGCTCCAGACGATGCTCACGCGACTGGGGTTCGTGCAGCTGGATCCCGCGGTGCAGTACTTCGGTCACCCGGACCAGAGCTGGGTCGCGATCATCGACGGCGTCCAGGTGCTGCGCGGCTTCCAGCTGCAGCGCCTGGATCCCACCGACGGCCAGCAAGCGGCGGCACCGCAAGTGCCGCCGACCCCAGCGCCGGCCACGCCATCGCCTGCGGACGGAGCAACGCCGGCGCCTGCCGACAACACCGCGGCCGCGGCGCCGCCGCCACCACCGCCGCCACCGGCGTTCACCGCCGACGCCGTGGCGACCTACCCGCGGGTGGCGCCGGCCTTCGCGGACGGCTTCCTGGCCTGCGCCAACCTGCCGTTCCTGCAGCCGCAGAACCTGCCGAACGACCGCGGGACGTTCTTGGGCTTGGGTTTCGCCGAGCAGGCGCCGGGCTACTTCGAGCACGCGGACGGCAGCTGGTTGGCCTACACCTCGCAAGGCCGCATCGAGCGCGGTCGCGCCCAGAGCACCTTCGCCAACGTGCCGGTGGCGCCGGGGCGAATGGGCCCGGTGGCGCCGACGTTCCAGGACCTGAGCCTCGCCGTCTCCCAACCGAACATCGCGACGCTCGCCGCCGCCGCGCTCGCCGCCGATCCCGCGATCCTCACCGGCGCCGGTTTCACCGCGGTGCATCCCGGCTTCTATCAACACCCCGACGGCAGCTTCGTCGCGACCGTGGCGGGCGCGGTGCACTTCGGCAAGGGCGCGCAGCGCTTCGCGAGCCCGCCGTCGTTTGCCAACCTGCCGGTCGCCCCGGTGGACATCAACGCGCTGCACCAGACCCTGCCCCTCTGGAGCATGCCGAGTGATCCCGCGGGCGCCAAGGCGCACCTCGCGGCCGCCGGCTTCGCCGAGACCCGGCCCGGATTCTTCCAGTCGCAACAGCTCTGGGTGGCGATCGAAGGCAACCAGATCCACTGCGGGCAGAGCGGCTATCGCTACCAGACGCCGCCGACGTTGGCGGCGCTGCCCCAGATCGCGAGCAGCGTCGCGCACAGCTGGCTCGCCATCGCCAAGACCGGCCAGGTCGATCCCGCCGATCCGAACCTGCAACAAACGCTCGGCAACCTCGGCTTCGGCAGTCCGACGGCCGGGCTGTTCACCCACGGCGACGGCAGCTGGCTCGCGGTGACCGGGGGCCAGATCACCCGCGGCCACCAGGGCAGCGTCTTTTGCGACGTGCCGCAGCCGCCGGCGCCCGGCCAGTTCCAGCAATACACCGCGATCCCGCCCGGCACCTGGTGGGATTGGGCCAACACCCACCGCTTCGCCTGCGCCCGGATGCCGGTGTTTCAGGGGGCGTTCACCCAACAGGAAGCCGCGACGATGATGACCCACCTGGGCTTCGTCCAGACCGCCCCCGGCCAATGGCAGCACCCGGACGGCAGCGCCCTCACCATCACCAACGAGCCCTACCCGCGGCACGTGGCGACCAAGTTCCAGGGCTTCGACTTCCAGCAGTTCCCGTACGGCCGCAACAACGGCGCGCGCGACTGGAACACGATGAACGCCGAGATCAACATCTGGCGGCAGTGGCTGGCGAACCCCACCGGCGTCACCCCGCCCTGGCCGAAGTTCTAGCGCCTCGTCGACGTGACTCGACCACACCGTCGCGCCCGCCGGTACCGCAGCGCGGAGGCGAAGCCGCGAGCGCGAGGAACGCAAGAAAGGGCGCGGAACGATCGGCCCACGGCGAAATCGATCCAGCGCACGCGACGAGCCCGGGACAGTCGCCGCCCTACGGCCGCTTGGCCGCGGCGAGCGTCGCCTCGATGAGCGCCCGCGCCGAGACCGAGGTGCCGGTCGCGCCCTGCATCCAGAGGTCGGGGGTGACCGCGCCCTGCGAGGTCATGCGCTCGATCTCGGCGCCGAAGCTCTTCGCCTTTCCGAGGTGCTCGCCGATCTGGAACGCGACGAGGTGCCCGAGCGCGTAGTCGGCGACGTAGAGCGGGTAGGCGACGAGGTGGGAGTAGATCGCGAGGATCGGCACGTCCTTCACCCCGAAGACCGGCGCGTAGTACTGGTTCCAGATGTCGCGGGCGGTCGCCACGACCTCGGCCCGCAGCTCGGCCGCGGTCGCCTCCGGGTGGTCGTAGAGCCAGTGCCAGACCGCGAGATCCAACAGCGCGACGCCGGCGATCTCGAAGCACATCCAGTAGGTGTCGAGGGTCTGCATGCGCCGGGCGGCGGCGGCCTGGCCCTTCAAGCCGAGCAGCTCCAGATCGCGCTCCTGAAACAGGAACGCGATCGCCTCGGTGAACGCGTTGTTGGGCACGCCGGCGAGCAGGGTGTGGTCCACCTGATAGAGCGAGAACACCTGCTCGACGTTGTGACCGAGCTCGTGCACCGCGATGTTGTAGCCCTTGTAGTCCATACCGTCGGCGCCGACCCGGGTGCGCAGATGCGGCAGGTCGCCCTTGCGTCGCGCCTCGAGCGCGTGCCCGGCGCCGCGCGACGGATCGACGACGATGTGCGACGCCACAAACTCGGCGCGGTCGCGCGCAAACCCGAGCGCGCTCAAGATCCGCGGGATGTCGGCGGCGAAGGCGGCCGCGGTCTTGTACTTCTCCTTGGTGCGGCGGGAGAGCTCGGACTCGCTGAAGGCGGCGCGCGGTCGAAAGCCCACGTACCACAGGTCGAAGGGCTCGAGGCCCCGATCTTGATGGGCGCGCAGATCGGCGGCGACGAGCGCCGCCACCTCCTTGGCCGCCGGCGCCGTGAGGATCTCGACCAGCATCGCCTTGACCTGGACCTCCGGGATGCGGCGCTCGAGCTCGAAGCTGCGGGCGATGGTGGTCGGCACCGAGGGCGAGAACGGGTCGGCGAGGCGGGCCGCCAGAAACTGCTGCCGCCAGTGCTCGTAACGGGTGTCGGGCTCGGGGTCGGCGCCGGCGACCGCCTGAAGCTTCGGGGCGTTGTCTTCCACGGTGTCGGCGGGGGCCGGCGTCACGCGGTTGCCGGACGGCTCCCAGTCGAGGCGCGGGTTGTTGATCACCGCCTTCGGAATGGTCTGGGTGACGATGCGCTCCATCACCGCGGCGATGAGGCGCTGCTTGGCGGCGCCGCCCTTCTCGGCGTACTGCGCCCTGAGCTCGTCGCGCAGGTTCCAGTGGCTGATGAGCCGCATCCCTTTCGGAAACAGGCGCTCGCCCTTCTCGGACAGCACGTGGTGCATCCACAGGTTGTAGTCGGCGATGTATTGGTCGGCCGCGGCCCCGGCCTTGGCGACCGCGACCGCGACCGCCGCCGGCACCCGGCGCGCGAACAGCTCGGTCAACCGGCTCGCGGCCCACTCGTCGCGGGAGAGATCCTTGCCGTGCGCGAGCTCGTCGGCGAGCGCGCGGAGAGGGAAGTTCAACAGCGCGACGAAGGCGATCTTGTTGGCGAACAGATCCTCGGTGAGGTGCGCCGCCGGATCGAAGGCCGCGAGCAAGCCGTCCACCGGCAACAGCGGACCGATGTCGACGTCGGTCGGATACCGCAGCTCGCGTTGGATCTCGTGCAGGTGGCCGAAGGTGGCCTCGAGCTCGTGCTCGAGCCGCGCCAGGGTCGCTTTCCGGCTCGGCTCGTCGGCGAGGAACTGGTCGACCGCGAAGGCTTCGAGATCGCCGTCCTCGGGTCGCCACAACGCCGCGACCTGGCGGACGCCGGTCTCGATCCGCGCCCGTGCCGCCTCGCCGTGCTTGGCGATCAGCGCCGCCACCGCCCGCGCCGCCGGATCGATCTCGCTCGCCTGCGGCGTCGGCTCGGACTTCGGACCGGGCTCTACCCCCGGACCGCCGCAGCCCAGAACACCGGCCAGGATCACGCACGCGCTCCAACGCCGACTGGGTCCATGGCAGGCCGCACTTGCGTGGATCTGCACCCCTCGCCCCACCCGGGGGCGAACCGCGGCCGGGCACCGAGCAGCTGGCTTTGCCAGTGCGAGGCGCGGGGGCACGGGGGGACGCAGAGCCGGCGCCCACCTTCCACGTGGTCCGCGGACGGAGTGCCGGCGGGCGGTCCCCCCGCTAGGTTGGCTGGGGGTGGGGAGCGCCGCGGCAGCCGCGGCGCGGGAATCAAAGCAAGTGCAGAGCGCCCTAGTCATGGCCCTCCCCTACCCTGGCCGCCCCTCCCCAGCAAGACCGAGGCGAGCACGGGGCGACAGCAGGCCGGCGCCGAGCCACATCCGCCCACACCGTCCGCGGCGAACGCGCCTTGACGGCCCGGTATCCGGTCGCTACGCTTTTTCTTCGGGAGGATGGTGCTGTCGTGGTGGGCTCGAGACGACTTCGCGAGAGGACCGGGCGGCTGTGGCTCTTCTTGTCCCTCGCCTTCGTGGTCCACATCGTCGGCATCCCGCTGGTCGCGCCGTCGCTGTTCGAGCTGAACGAGCCCACCGTCAAGGCCACGAAGGTGCGGCTGGTGACCGTGGACGGCAACGTCGTCCATCCGTACCGCGGCCGCAACCCGCTGCGGCCGACGTCCACCGAGGCCGAGCGGATCCGGGCGCAGCAAGAAGAGGCGCGGCGTGCGGCCGAGAAGAAGAAACCCGAGACCGTCGGCGGCCAGGTGGTCGAGCTGCCGCCGTCCCCTGATCGACGGGCCCCCGACAACGCCCGCTACCTGTCCGAGCACAACAGCCGCACCGAGCACGAGACCCGTAGCCGCCACCAAACCAAAGACTACGTCAACGCGATGAACGAGCGCACGGTCACCAGCAAGAGCGAGCTCGCGAGCCGCGACGATCCCCACGACGCGACGGCGCTGGAGGTTGGCCCGGAGCGGCCGGCGCAGCCGGGTGCGAGCAAGGCGGCGTCGCCCTTCGCCCTCGAGATCCCGAGCACCACCAAGCGCGACCGCCTGGCGCTGGCCTTCGATCCGAAGAGCGGCCGGTTTCGCAACCAGACCGAGAGTCAGGCGATGACCGGCAACAGCAACCGGCTCAAGCTGTCGGTCGGCGAGCCCGGCACCAAGGACGGGGCCAAGGGCTCGGCGCCGAAGCAGGGGTTGACGATGAGCGACCTGGTGCCGGCGGTGGGGGTCATGGCGCGGGTCGCCGGCGCCCCGGCCAACGACCACCTCGAGGGCCTCGACGAAGGCGAAGGCACGTTCCTGAACTCGCGCGAGTTCAAGTTCGCGTCCTACTTCAACCGCATGAAGCGCGGCGTGTCGCAGCACTGGGACCCGATCAGCGAGTACCGGCGCCGCGATCCCACCGGCAACATTTACGGCTTCAGGGCGCGGGTCACGGTGGTCAACGTCACCCTGGACCGGGACGGGGCCTTGAAAGACGTCGAGGTCACCCAAACCTCGGGGATCGACTTCCTCGACCGCGAGGCGATCTCCGCGTTTCGACGCGCCGCGCCGTTCCCGAACCCGCCGCGCGCCCTGGTCGGTGACGGCGGCAACTTCACGTTCCCGTTCGGCTTCCACGTCGAGTTCTCCGAGCACGGCGGCATCGAGCTGCCGTTCTGAGGCCCCCCGACCGCACGCTTGACAATCGCCCGCCGCTTGCATAGCTAGGCGCTCCCCGTTTGGGGCGGGACCAACCACGGATGCATCCCGTGTGCGTCCCGACACAAGGAGTGAGCCATGAAAGAGCGCAAGCTCGGGATCTTGGGCAAGAAGCTCGGGATGACGCAGTTCTTCGACGACAAGGGCGTGTGCTACGGCGTGACCGTGGTCCAGACCGGCCCGTGCACCGTGTTGAAGAAGTGCACCAAGGCGAAGACCAAGAACGACAAGACCGACGGCTACACCGCGCTGCAGCTCGGCTTCGAGCAGAAGCCGGAGCGCAAGGTCTCGAAGCCCGAAGAGGGCGTGCTCAAGGCCGCCGGCGGCAAGGCCAAGGCCCGCCGCTACGTGGTCGAGCTCCGCGTCAGCGAAGAGACCCTCGCCAAGTTCGAGGTCGGCCAGGAGATCACGCTGAAGGACCTCGGCCTCAAGGCCGGCGACTACATCGACGTGACCGGCATCTCCAAGGGCAAGGGCTTCCAAGGCGTCATGCGGCGCCACAACTTCGCCGGCTTCCCCGCCACCCACGGCACCCACGAGTACTTCCGGCACCCGGGCTCGATCGGCAATCGTAAGTGGCCGGGCCGCGTCATGAAGGGCCGGCGGATGCCGGGCCACATGGGCGATCGCAAGGTCACGGTGCAGAACCTCAAGGTCGTGCAGCTGCGCGAGGACGACGGCGCGCTGCTGGTCGCCGGCGCCGTGCCCGGGCACAAGAACGCCTACGTGATGGTGCGGCCGGCGATCAAGTCGAACCCGCTGCCGTAGCCGACAGGCCGGCGCGTCTGAGCACCGCGTAGAGACCCTCCGGCAACGGCGCCCGGAGCTCGAGGTGCGCCCCGGTCACCGGGTGCGCGAGCGTCAAGCGCTCGGCGTGCAGGAACAGCCGCGTGAGCCCGTAGCGATCGTGCAGCAGACGATTGAACGCGACGTCGCCGTGGCGCCGGTCGCCCGCGACCTCGTGGCCGACGCCCTGCAGGTGCCGCCGGATCTGGTGGTTGCGGCCGGTCTCGATCTCGACCGCCAACAGACTCGCCCAGCCGACCGAGCCGAGCACCCGGTAGTGACTGACGGCGCGCTCGCTTCGCACCTCGGCCGCCGCCCCCCGGCGCTCGGCCTTGAGCGGTAGAGGGGCGGCGAGCGTGCCGCGCGGCTCTTCCATCTCCCCCCTGACGAGCGCCAGGTAGCCCTTGCGCACCGAGCCTCCCTGCGCCCACGAAGCCGCCAGCGCCACCATCACCCTCCGGGTCTTCGCCACCACCAGCACCCCGGAGGTGTCGCGGTCCAGGCGGTGCGCCGGCGCCGGCTCGAACGCCAGCGGCTCGCGCGGCGCTGTGAGCCCGAGGTAGCTCCTGACCTCGTCGATGAGGGTCGGGGTGACGATCCCGGTGCCCGGGTGCACCGCGAGCCCGGCAGGCTTGTCGAGCACCAAGAGGTGGGCGTCCTCGAACAATACACTGAATGTAACGTGGACCGCCGCCGGCGGCGGGGCTGCCGGGGCGTCGCTCGGCCTCACTCCGAAGAACAGGAGCCGGTCGCCTTGGGCCAGGATCTTGTTGCCGCGCGCCTTGGCGCCGTTCAGCCGCACGCCGCCGGTCCGCAGCAGCTTGAAGATGGAGGCGAGCGACTGATCGGCGAGCAGGCGGCGCAACAGGCGGTCGAGCCGCGCCCCGGCGTAGTCGGCGCTGACCGTCAGCTCGAAGGTGGGCTGGCGCACGAGCTCGCGCCTCAGAAGTCGTAGGCCGGGTTGTGGCGGTCGAAGTCGGCGTTGGCGAGCGGTGGGTTCAGCACCAGGTCGAGGTACTCGTAGTGCTCGTAGAGCGCGCCGCCCTGGTCGTAGGTGATGACGCGGGCCGGCAGGCCGGTCTGGCGGTCGAGCGCCAGCTCGGTCTTGCCGCCGTAGGACGCCGGCACCCGGTAGCTCTGGTGGCGGAGGCGATCGGTCAACGAGTCCAGCTCGGGGTTGGCGCAGAAGATCACGTAGGCGTCCGTGCCCACCCGGTCGGCGAAGGCCCACAGGGTCTCACCGGTGCTCGCCACGACCTGGCGTGGCGCCGCCGGCGCCGGCGCGAGCACGACGACGTCCGCGACTCCGCCGGCGAGCACGACCTCGCCGGCGACCGACACCGCGCCGCGCTCCGGCGCCGCCAGTAGCCGGAAGGCGGTCCGGCTCAGGCCGGCGATCGGATAGTCGAAGCCGATGCGGGTGACGAGGTGGTGCTGGCGCTTGGTGGCGAGCGCGCCCGTCACCTCCAGGTGCAAGGTAACGTCCGGGAAACGTCCGGGGTGGACCCAGAAGTGGGTGGGGTCCTTCGTCGGGTCGTAGAGGATCTCCTGTCCCCGGCGCGGCAGGATCGCGGCGGCGTAGATCCGCCCGGGCTTCTGCACCTTGACCGCGATCTCCTCGGTCACCAGCTCGCCGCCCCGGAGGCGCTCGCGCTTGCGCAGCCGGTAGCTCGCGGCGGTCGCCTGCTCCCAGGCGCTGACCATCCGTTCTATCAGCGCCGCGGCGCCGGCGTCGCTGGCCGACCCATCGGCGACGAGCGTCGCGGCGACGAGGACGGCGGCGATCACAGGAACAGGGCCAACAGCAGCGCCGCGATGATCAGGACCACCACGCCGACGCCGACGAAGATCCACTCGACCGGCAGCACCTGCTTGTCGACCGCGAGCAGCGCCGGATCGATGTCGTCGAAGTGCTCCTCGGGCTCGGCCGGCATCGGCGTCGGGTTCTGCGCCGCCGCCCCCGGGTCCGCCGCCGCCGGCGGCAACGGCTGGCCGTCGGGACCGAGGATCGGCTCGCCGCCGTCAGCACTGCCCGGCGCCCCCATGTGCGACGGCTCGTTGGTCAAGCCTTCGACCTCGACCGACTCCTCGACCTCGAAGCCCGGGACGTCCTTGAGCGCGTCCATCAGCCCGGCGTCCGGATCGATGAAGACCAGCTTCACCGGGCCGACGGTGAGCTCGTCGCGGTCCTTGAGGCGGCGGGGCTTCTTGATCGGCTTGTCGTTCACCAACACGCCGTTCTTCGAGCCCAAGTCGACGACCACGAAGCCGCTCCAGTCCTTCTTCACCGTGGCGTGGCGGCGCGAGACGTTCGGATCGTTGAGGATGAACTCGCACTCTTTGGAGCGCCCGAGGTTCCACTCGGTCAAGGTGCCGGCGAAGGGGAAGCGCACGCCCTCGTCGGCGCCGTTCAGCACCCGCAGGTACGGCCCCTCCCCTTTGGCGTCGCCCAACCGCCCGAGGATGCCTTGCACCGCACGCGCCGCGATCGCCTGGGTGCCCTCGCCGGGCTCGGCCGACACCAGCTTCTGCGCCTCGATGTTGCAGGTGACCTTGGCCTTGGTGAGCTCGATGATGTCGCCGTCTTTGAGGACCTTCTTCTCGCCCTTCGTGAGCTTCTTGCCGTTCACCAGGGTGCCGTGGGTGGAGCCCAAGTCCTCGATGACGTAGACCCCGTCGCTCTCGATGATGCGGGCGTGCTGGCGGGAGATCGTCGACAGCGGCACCTGGAAGTCGGCGGAGCCGTCGCGACCGACGGTGAAGCTGCGCTGGTTGAACTCGTGGGTGAGGGCGCGCGGCGCGTGCCCTTCGAGCTCGATGACGGCAGTGAGGCGTATCACGGTGTCGCGGTTGCCCTGGCTAGCTCACTGGAACTGGAGCTCTTTCACACGATCGACGCACCAACGCTTGTCCTTGTCATGCTTCGCCTCCCGCACGATGTCGACGAACTTCTGGCACATCTCGATGGTCTCGGCGGTGCGCAGCATCCGGTCGTAGACCCGCGCCGCCCGGAAGTACGCCGGCACGAACTTCGGATCGAGCTTGACGGCGTTCAGGTACTCGTTGAGCGCCCGGTCCCACAGCTGCCCGTCCTCGTAGATCGCCCCGAGGCGGAAGTGCATCTCGGCGTCGCCCGGGTTCCTGCGGATCTCGTCCATGATCTTCTTCACCGCCGCGTCCTGCTTCGCCAGACACTCGTAGGCCTCGGTGAGGTTCCGGCGCGCCTCGATGTAGTCGGCGTTAATCGCGATCGCCTTGGTGCACGAATCGACGGCGTCGGCGCAGCGCTCCAGGCGCAGGTAGGAGTAGCACAGGTTGTAGAAGCCCTCGGCCTTCTGGCCGCAGCTCTCGGTGACCTTCTGGAAGTGGACCTTGGCCTCGTCCCAGTCCTCGGCGCCGAGCGCCAGCACCCCGAGCCCGAGCCGGCAGTCACAGAAGCTCGGATCGAGCTCGACGCACTTGAGGTACTCGGCCTTCGCGAGATCTTTCTTGCCGTCGTACATGAGGCAAGTCGCATAGTTGCGGCGCGCGATCTCGTAGCCCGGATCGATCTCCAGCGCCTGCTTGAAGCGATCCGCGGCGAGCTCGTACTCGCGGCGCTCGAGGAGCAGGAAGCCCAAGGTGTTCAGCGCCTCGGGGAAGTCCTCTTTGCGCGCCAGCGCCTCTTTGACGAAGTCGAGCGCCCGTTCCATCTTGCCGCGCGCGACCTCGATCTGCGCCAACAGGTTCCAGGGCTCGGCGCAGCGCGGACAGAACTCGATCGCCAGCCGGCAACGCGCCTCGGCCTCGGTGAGCTTGCCCTCGGCCAGGTACTGGGCACAAAAGGTATTGTTCTCGACCGCCTGCGGCGGCACGACGTCCTCGATACAGAAGGCGCAGGAGACCGGCAGCGCCGCGAGCAACCCCCACCCGAGCACCTGAATCGGCCGCAACCGCCGACCGCGCCCGGCTGTCACCGCTGAACCGTCTACCACGGCACCTCCTTCGCGCCCCAACACCGGCGGGCGCAGGCCTCGTCACACGAGATCGACTTCACGACGGTTGTAGGGCGTGGGAGCGGGCCGTGTCAATTCCGGGTTCGGTTTGACTTTTTTCTCGGCCCGGTCTAGCAGATCGACATGCGCATCGCCTCTGTGGCCTCGGCCTGCTGCCTCGGCGTGTTGCTGTCGTTCGCGACCCCGGCGCACGCCCAGTACAAGAACACCTCGTTCGGCTTCGACCTCGGCGGCTGGCTGATCACCAAGCCCTCGGTGACCGAGAACGGGCGGCTGATCGACAACGCCGACAAGCGCCCGTTGCGCCTCTCCAACGGCCTGCGGCTCGGCGGCGAGACCAACTTCAAGATGCTGTCGGACAACTGGTGGTTCACCGGCCGGGTCAACATCGCGTTCTTGCGCTTCCCGAGCGCCGCTGCCAAGGACCTGAGCGTCACCGCCAAGTACGACCGCGAGGCCAAGGACGCCTTGGGCACGCTGCTCGGTGTCCAAGCCGGCATCGGCCTGCGCTACGTGATCTTCACCGACAACGTCCGCCCCTACGTGCAGCTCGGCCTGTCGTACCTGCGGCTGATGAGCTTCACCGACCTCGCGAGCCAGGACTGCACCGCCGACGTGGTCGGCTGCGACGGTGAATCCTACGCCTCGACCTACCTGCCGCACCCGAACGTCGGCGCCGTCCACCTCCAGCCCGGCATCGAGTGGATCGTCGCCCGCGATCTGGCGATCAACCTCTTCGCCGACGTCGAGCGCTGGATCATCTTCAACGCCGACGACAATCACGCCGTCGTCCTCGGACTGGGCATATTGTTCTTCACCTGAATCGGCGATCACCCCGGAGGTTCCGATGCGCTGTCTGTCGTCTAGTGTCCTTCTGCTCCTCGCCGCCGGCTGCGGCTACACCGACAGCGGCAGCGGCAGCAACACCCTGGAGGTCATCGCCACCGTCGAGTATCGCGCCGACGACAACTCGACCCGGGCCGAGATCACCGTCAACAAGAGCGGCGCCAAAGTCGAGGGCGCCCAGGTCGTGTTGACCGACGGCGACTCGGGGGACGAGTTCGCGATCGCCCAGCAGAACAACGGCAACAACACCGTGTACCGCAATGAGATCTCCGGCTATCACCGCAAGATGGCGCTCAAGGTCGCGAGCGGTTCCGACGAGCTCACCGGGCAGCTCGAAGGCCCGGGGCCGCACATCATCTCCAACCCCGACAACTCCGAGATCCTCGACCGCAACAGCATGGGTGACACCTTCGAGGTGCGCTGGACGACCGAGGACGGCATCCGCGCCGACGAGATCACGATCCGCTTCAACCAGGGAGACTTCGAGACCACGATCAGCAACGACAACGGCAAGTACTCGGTGCCCACCACCAAGCTCAACGCCCAAAACGACGAGGTCCGGGTGACGCGCCGCAACCGCACCAAGCTCTCGGGCGGGATCCTGGCCTCGTCTCTCGAGATCTCGTACCGCGTCGAGAACAGCGTCATCGTCCAGAACTGACGGCGCCCCCGCATCCACCGCCTAGACCGTTTTCGCCTTCATCTGATTCCCGCGCCGCCGATGCGGCGTCGCTCCCCACCCCCACTCCCCCAACCCCTCGCCCTTGTTCGAGTCGGCCGCACTGCGCTGCTCGGGGGGCACCCCTCGCCTCCGTGGGCGCCTTCGACTTGGCCGTGCCTCGGTTGGGCGTCAAGTACCGAACGTCGGCTTGAGGCCTCGACTGGCGCGCCACCGTCGGCTTCGCGGCCCCCCGCTGCGCTGCTCGCGCGGCCTTGATCGATTGGCCGCAGGTTCGTTCCTCGAGGTGCGTCTAGTCCCCGGCGAACTTGCCCTTCTTGAGATCGGCTGTGACCTCGAGGGTCTCGCCTTCCTTGACCTGCACCAGCTTCTTCAGGCGCTTGCCCTTGCCGCGGACCTCGATGACGTGCTTGCCGGCCTCGACCTTCACCCCCTTCTGAGTGATCTTGCCGACGCGCTTGTTGTCGATCCACACCAGCCCCGAGCCGCCCTTGATCGAGATCTCCAAGGTCGCGGCCTTGGCCGCGGCCACCGGGACCTCCGGGCGCGCCTCGTCCGCCGGCGTCTCCCCGGCCTCGAGCGTCGGCGGCGAGTCCGCCGGCGCCTTGCTCTTCGGCCGCAGCATCAGATAGCCGGCGAGGATCACCGTCACCCCGGTGAGGCCGCCGGCCGCGAGGTAGAGCCAGCGCGCCGCCGAGCCGGTCAGGGTCTGGGGCCGCGACGGGGTCTCCGAGGGCACCGAGATGTGGCCGGAGTCGGTCATCACGAAGCCCGAGATCTGTTGCAGCTCGTCGTTCTCCGGATCGACGATCAGCAGGCGCTCGCGCATCTTGTTCGCCAGCGCCTCCTCCTTGTCCTTGACCGCGACCTTGATGCGCTGCAGCAGGTAGCTGGTCGCGCGGCGCCGCGCCATGCGATTGTACGCCACCGAGTCGCGCATGAAGTCGCGCAGATCGTCTCGGAGGTCGGAGACCCCGTTCGCCTCGAGCACGCCCTTCAAGGTCTCGCGGACCTGCTCCGCGGAGCGGAAGCGCTTCTTGGGCTTGGCCTGCAGACAGCCGTCCAAGACCTCGCAGAACTCGTCGGAGAGCAGGCGGTTGTACTTGCGCGGATCGGTGTACTTGCCGGCCACCGCGGCGCGGAACATCTCCACCGGGCTGGCGCCGTCGAAGGGCAGCTCGCCGGTGGTGATGTTGTAGAGCAGCGCGCCGAGCGCGAACAGATCGGTGCGCGGCCCGAGCGAGCGGTTCATCATCAGCTCCGGCGCCATGAAGCCGGGGGTGCCGATCACGTCGGTCTTCTGCGCCCAGCCGTCGACCGCGGCGTCCTCGCGGATCGCCTTGACGACGCCGAAGTCGGTCAGCACGACGCGGCCGACGCCGTTCAGGAACACGTTCTCGGGCTTCAAGTCGCGATGGATGATGCCGGCGTCGTGGGCGAGCTGCAGCGCCAGGCAGAGCTCGTGGCCGACCGCCGCCGCCGCCGGCTCCGGCAGCACCCCTTTGGCGTTCATGATGTTGAAGAGATCGTCGCCGTCGAGCTTCTCCATCACCAGGTAGAGGTACTCGGACTCCTCGCCGGAGTAGTCGTAGATCTCGACGATGTTGGTGTGCTTGAGCGCGGCGATGGCGCGAGCCTCGCGCTGGAAGCGCTCGCGCGCCTTGGTCTCCCTCGCCAGATCCGCGGTCACGACCTTGAGGGCGACCTCGCGGTGCAGCTTGGGGTCGAACGCCCGATAGACGCTCCCCATGGCTCCTTTTCCGAGCACGTCCCTGATCTCGTAGCGGTCGATGCGCTCGGGGTCGGCCACGACAGCGATACTAGCGTGGGTCGTGGCAAAAGCAAATCGGCGGGATTGCCATGCGCGGAGCCCACAAAAGAAAACGGGCGACCACCCTCGTCAGAGAGTGGCCGCCCCATTCCCTATTAAGCTCCGGCGGACCCACCACGAGCCGCCATTCTATTTTGTTTCAGTCCGTCGGCGCTCATGAGTGTTATCGGCTGCCGTGCGAAGGGGTTGCGCCAAACTGAGCTGCGGCCCGCGCCGCAGAGCCGGACCCCGCCCGGGACTCCGCCGACCGGCTTCCGCGCCGCGGCGATCGATGCTATCACTGCGGACGGTGATCCGGGCACGCGGTGGGGGCACCGTCCCGAGTCACGCCGGGCGCAGCGTCGGCGTCCGGTTCGATTGACACAAAGCCTTTGGGGGGAGCGAGCAATGACCCGCTGCCTGCTCTCGTTTGTCACATCCCTGTCGGTCAGCGCCGGTGCTGATATCGACAGCGGGGAGCCGCCTGCTCTCGAGCCCGCCGCCGCGCCGGCAGAGCCGACCGCAGCCCCGGCGGCGACCGCCGACGTCGGCGATTTCGCCGAGCTGTCGCTCGACGATCTGCTGCAGGTGGAGGTGACGACCGCCAGCAAGCACGAAGAGACCCTGGCCGAGGCGCCGGCCACCGTCACCGTGCTGACCCACGAGGACTTCTTCCGCAACGGCTTGCTGACGGTCGCGGACGCGCTCGCCGGCGTGCCGGGCATCTACGTGTCGTACGGCCGGGACTATCATCATGTGGGCGTCCGCGGCGTGTCGCTGCCGCGCGACGTGAACACCCGCCTGCTGGTCCTGCAGGACGGTCACGCGATGAACAACCCTTACTCCGCGGAGGGCTTCGTCGACGAGCTCGCGACCTTGCCGGTCGAGGCCATCGAAAGGATCGAGGTGATCCGCGGCCCGTCGTCCTCGGTGTACGGCTCCAACGCGTTCTTGGCGGTGGTCAACATCGTGTCGCGGCCGGCGACCGCTGCCGGGGAGGCGACCCGGTCCGGCGTGAGCCTCGGCTGGAGCTCGCTGCGGGCCCAGCGCGCCGCGGCCGTCTGGAAGAGCCGGCCGGCGACCAAAGACGTCGAGATCGACGTCCACGCGCTGGTGCTGAACGGCGACGGGCCGGAGCTGACGATCCCGGACATGACGCGGCCGGGGCAAAACGCGCCGGCGCCGACCGTGAGCGGCGGCACCACGAAGGACACCGACTTCGAGCGCGGCTACAACCTCGGCGCCACCGGCCGCTACCTGGGGGCCACCGCCACCCTGCAGTGGGCCGACCGGCTCAAGGGGCTGCCGCTCGCGCCCAACGGCTCGGTCTTCGACGATCCATACAACAGCCTCGCGGACCGTCACGGCTTCGCCGAGCTGCGCTATGAACGGGCGCTGGCCGGCCACGCCATGATGGCGCGCGCCTACTGGGACCGCTTCGAGCACCACCAGTTCCTGCGGCGCAGCCTCGGCGATTGGCTCCCCGGAACTTGGCTCTCCGACGACCCGCACACGGTCAGCGAAGGCAACGACGACACCTACGGCGCCGAGATCCAGTGCACGCTCCTGCCGCATCCCGCCGACACCCTGGTCGTCGGCGTCGAGTACCAGCGCCACCAGGTGACGCAGCAGACCTACGAGCTCGACCCGGCGACCGACGCGCCGCTCGCCGCGTCCGTACGGGGCGGCCCCCTCGACGCCGACGGCGCGGTGAAGCCGGTCAGGTACTGGAACGTCGCGGCGTACTTGCAGAACCACTGGCGGCCGCAGGACGGCCTCGGTGTCGTCGCCGGCGTGCGCTACGACTACAACTCGTTGTTCAGCCGCACCGACGGCAGCGCCGGGGCGCTCGAGACCTTCGCGCCGCGTGCCGCCGTCGTCTACAGCCCGGTGAAGGCGGCGAGCGTCAAGCTCTTGTACGGCGAGGCGTTCCGCAACCCCAGCATCATCGAGGCCTTCTTCGACGACGGCACCTCGGTGTGCGGCAACAAGAGCGCGCGGCCGGAGCGGGCCCGCACCCTCGAGCTCGCCGGCATCTGGGGATTGACGAGCGAGCTCACCGCGGCAGCCTCGCTGTTCTACACCGAGATCTCGAGCCTGCTGCAGAAGGTGCCGGTCGCCGAGTGCTATCAGGACTCCGGGCCGCGCCTGCAATTCGTCAATCGCGGCAAGGTCGCGGTGGCCGGCGGCGAGGCCTCGATCGACCTGCGCCTGCCCGCCGAGATCCGCGCCTTCGCCAACCTCGGCGCCTGGAAGGTGCGTCAGGCGAGCGTCTTCAGCCATGGCGCCCTGCGCCTCGCCAACTCCCCCAGCCTCGTCGTGCAGGCGGGCGGCTCGGTGCCGCTGTGGCAGGATCGGGTCTTCGCGTCGGCGCGCGTCGGCTACCTTTCGGAGCGCCGCAACTGGACCTCGGACCCGAAGCAACCGGAGGGCAGCGTCGTGCTGGTCGACGCCTCGCTCTCGGCTCGCAAGCTCTTCGCCGGCACCACCGCCGGGCTGCACGTCGCCAACCTCCTCGACTGGAGCTTCCGAGATCCGGTGAGCTCGAGCGAAACCATTCCGGCGGCGGTGTTGCAGAACGGCCTCGCCGTCTCCCTGAGGGTCGGCCATGAGTGGTAATCGGTGGTTCGCGATCGCCCGGACCTCGGCCACCGTGCTGGCGCTCTTGGCGTGCGACGACCTGCGCCTCCTCGCGACGCGGCCGGCCCTGGCGCCGAGCGGCGCCCTGCTGCCGGTGTGCGCCGACGGCATCGACAACGACGACGACGGCCGCATCGACGCCTTCGATCCCGGCTGCGAGGCCACCGGCGACCCGTCCGAGGACGATCACCCGCTCTCGGCGCGGCAATGCTCGGACGGCATCGACAACGACGGTGACGGGCGCGTCGACTACGACGGCAATGCCAACGGCCGCCGCGACCCGCAAGACGATCCCGGCTGCGTCAAGGCCGCCGACGACAACGAAGACAACCTGACGATGCCCGAGTGCGGCGACGGCATCGACAACGACGCCGACGGCAGAGTCGACCTCGAGGACCCCGCCTGCCAGAACCTCAACGACCCGAGCGAGCAACCGGAGTGCATGGACGGGCTCGACAACGACGCCGACGGGCTCACCGACTATCCCGCGGATCCCGATTGCGCCGCCGCCGGCGGCGCCTCGGAGATGCACGTCGACTGCGACGCCGACGGCATCCCGGACACCCTCGACAACTGCGCCTGCGTCAACAACGGCGACGGCGCCGCGGACCTGCGTTTCTGCGACGTCAACGGCGACGGGGTCGTCACATTCGTCGAGGAGAGGCTCGGCATGCAGCGCAACGCCGACGGTGACGATCAGGGCGACGCCTGCGACTCGGACGCGGACAACGACGGCCTCGACAACGACGCCGACACCTGCCCGACCCTGAGCAACGCCGATGACCAGACCGACGGCGACGCGGACGGGGTCGGCGACGCCTGCGACAACTGCAAGGCGGTGAAGAACGCGGTACAGCTCGACGAGGACGCCGACGGCGTCGGCGACGCCTGCGACCCGGACGACGACAACGACGGGGTCTGCGATCCCGGAGAGGCGAGCGCGACCTGCAGCGGCAGCGACAATTGCCCGCGGGTCGCCAACGCCGACTGCGGGGTCGACGCTGTTCGGTGCGACATCGACGGCGACGGCAACACGAGCCTCAACGAGCGCGCCCACGGCAACCAGAAAGACAGCGACGCCGACGGCATCGGCGACGCCTGCGAGGACGCCGACGCCGACGGGGTCGGCGACGTGCTGGACAACTGCCGCACGGTGGCGAACGGCGCCTGTGCCCGGGATCGACGTTTCTGCGACGCCGACCGGGACGGCAGCGTGAGCGCGGCGGAGCGCGCCGCCGGCGACCAGATCGACCTCGACTTCGACGCGGCGGGCGACGCTTGCGATCTCGGCCGCGACACCGACGCCGACGGCATCGACGACGGCAACGACAACTGTCCGACGACGAAGAACGGCGACTGCATCCTCGACGTCCTGCGCTGCGACATCGACAACGATGGGACGAGCACCATCACCGAGCAACTACAGGGCAACCAGCTCGACCTCGACCTCGACGGCGTCGGCGACGCTTGCGAGTAGGGAGAAGACCCATGCGATTCCGCCTCGCTTTGATCTCGGCCGCCATCCTGGCCTCGACCGCGACGCAGCTTAGCGGCTGTAGCCAGAAGGTAGGCGCCGGCGGCAACACCCCGGACGAGGTCATCGACACCGACAACGACGGGCTGGCGGATGCCGCCGACAACTGCCCGAGCGCGCCGAACCCCGACCAGGGCGACGTCGACCTCGACGGCGGCGGCGACGCCTGTGACAGCTGCCCGCTCGACTACGATCCGGGTCACGACGACTGCGACGGCGACGGCACCGGCGACGCCTGCGACAACTGCCCCGACGTCGCGAATGCCGACCAGACCGACTTCAACGCCCAGGTGGGCACGACGCCGGGGCCCGGGGACGCTTGCGACGTCGATCAGGACGACGCCATCGATCGACCGGTCGCCGTCGCGACCTGCGGCGGCGCCGGCGCCGACCGACTCAACGCCAAGACCGATCTCTGCGCCGGCTACTACAGCCCCGGCGCGCAGACCGATCTGGACGGCGATCGGATCGGCGACACCTGCGACAAGGACAAGGACGCCGACGGCGTCTGCAACGATCTACCGCCCGAGGCCGCCGGCGTCGACACCGCCTCGGCCTGCACGCCGTTTGGCGGCGCGCTCGACAACTGCCCGCTCTCCGCCAACCCCGACCAGCTGGACACCGACGGCGACGGCATCGGCGACGCCTGCAACCCGCCGGAGATCATCGACACCGACGGCGACGGCGTCTGCGATCCGGGGCGGTCCGGGCCGAGTTGCACCGGCAGCGACAATTGTCCGAGCCTCGCCAACGCCGGCCAGACCGACACCGACGGCGACGGGCTCGGGGACGCCTGTGACCCGGACAACGACGACGACGGCTTCTGCGATCCGGGCCGGTGCGGCAGCGCCGCGCAGACGTGCGTCGGCGGCGCCGGCCCGTGCGCGGCGGGCGCGATCTCGAGCTGCAGCGACAACTGCCCACACAATCCCAACGCCACGCAGGCGGACGCCGACGACGATGGGGTCGGCGATCTCTGCGACCCGGACGCGGACAACGACGGCTTCTGCGACCCGGGTCGGACGAGCACTCCCGAGGCCGCGTGCACCGGAACCGACAACTGTGCGGAGGTCGCAAACGATCAGGCGGACGGCGACGGCGACGGCGTCGGTGACGCCTGCGACCCGGACAACGACGACGACGGCTTCTGCGATCCGGGGCGGACGAGCACGCCGGAGCAGAGCTGCACCGCCGGCGCCGGTGCGTGCGCCGGCGGCGCGACCGCGAGCTGCGACGACAACTGTCCGGCGGTCCCGAACCCGACCCAGGCCGACAGCGACAGCGACGGCATCGGCAACGCCTGCGATCCGGACGCCGACAACGACGGCTTCTGCGACCCGGGCAAGGCCGGCACCGCGCAGTGGACCTGCGCCTCGGGTCCGAGCGCCTGCCGCAGCGGCGCCACGACCGGCTGCTTCGACAACTGCCCGTCCTTCGCCAACCCGACGCAAACGGATGCGAACGACAACGGCGTCGGCGACGCCTGCGAGTCGGGGATCGACGCCGACGGCGACGGCATCGACGACGCGGTCGACAACTGCCCGGGCTCGGCCTGCTCCCCGGCCGGCGCCTGCGCGAACGCGCTCCAAGAGGACGACCTCAACTTCGGCGGCACCCCGGACGGCGTCGGCGACGCCTGCGATCCGGACTACGACAACGACGGCTTCTGCGACCAGAACCAGACCGGCAACAGCAAGCAGGCGTGCAGCTCTGGGCCGAGCCCCTGCGCCGGCGGCGCCGTCGCCGGCTGCTACGACAACTGCGCCGCGGTCCCCGACAGCCAGGCCGACGCCGACAACGACGGCATCGGCGACGCCTGTGACGTCGACGACGACAACGACGGCTTCTGCGACCCCGGCCGGAGCGCCACCGCCGGCGAGAGCTGTGTCTCGGGGGCGGCGAGCTGCAGCGGCGGCACGATCACCGGCTGTTTCGACAATTGCCTCGGCCTCAGCAACCCGAGTCAAGCCGACGCCAACGGCGACGGCGTCGGCGACGCCTGTGATCCGGACGCCGACAATGACGGCTTCTGTAACCCGGGCAGCGCGGCCACCTTGCAGAAAGCCTGCGTCTCCGGTGCCGGCCCCTGCGCCGGCGGCGCCACCACCGCCTGTCACGACAACTGCCCGTCCGCGCCCAACCCGACCCAAGCCGATCCGGACGGTGACGGCATCGGCGACGCCTGCGACAACTGTCCGGCATCGCGTTGCGCCGTCCTTAGCGACTGCAGCAACCTCGACCAGCTCGACAGCGAGCTGCCTCAGGGGGACGGCGTCGGTGACGTCTGCGACAACTGTCCGACCATCATCAATCCGACCCAGGACGACCGGGACACCGACGGCATCGGCGAAGCCTGCGATCCGGTCGTCAACTACGCCGGCCTGGTGCTCTTGCAGTACTACAAGACCGACCCGTGGTACGGGCTCAACAACGACGAGCTCTGGTCCATCGCGGTGATGGCCGAGGCGGCAGATTGGCCGCGACCCCTCCAATGGAGCATCTCCACCTGGAACAGCTACAACCTCCCGGCCTTCCCGACGACGCCGGGCGTCTGGCAGGAGCAGTACCTTCTGGCGCCCTGGGAGAGCTCGGATTTCGCGATGCATTCGGCCGGCGCCCTCACCGTGACGCCGACCGGGACCACCGCGTCGCTGACGGTGCCGTGGAACAACGGCACCAACTACCCGGGCTACACGGTCTACTACGGCCAACTCGACAACCGCGCGAACCTCGGCGCCTACACCGACAAGACCTACGACATTCAAGCGTCGGGCGCCGGGGCGATTCCGGCGTTCACGCGGCTGGCCGCCGTCTACATGCCGGCCAACTTCACCGTGACCGAGTACACCGGCACCTTCGGCGCCCCGGTCGTCAGGCAGGACAGTGACTTCACGGTGCACTGGACCGCGGGCACGGACGCCCGCGCCAAGATGTACGTACACCTGACGGCCGGCCACAAGACCCTCGCCCTGCTCGCCAACGACAGCGCCGGTCAAGCCACGGTGCCGTGGACGCTGTTGAAGGAGCTGCCGGCGGTCTACGGCACGCTGTCTTTGACCCGGATGGCGCAGACCGAGTTCACCGTCGACGGCAAGCTGTACCTCGGCGTCGCCTACGTCGATCAGGAGATCTACCCGATGTTCATGCCGGCGAAGGACATGGACGAGGTGGAGCCCAACGACACGACCACGGCCGCCAACGCGCTGCCGGCGGTCGGCGCACTCTCCAGCCTCACCGGCCCGTACACCGCGCGCGGCATCTTCAACGGCAAGAACGATATCGACTACTTCCGCTTCCACCTCGATGCGCGCCGCCTGGTGAACGTCGAGACCCTGGCCACCGGGATCACCACCCAATTCTACATGCAGCTCGGCTCCTCGATCGACACCCTCCTCAAGATCTACAACTCGAGCGGCGTCGAGCTCGCCGCCAGCGACGACGCCGGCGATCCCGCGGTCCAGCCGGCGCAGTGGTACCACACCCAGGACTCGGCGCTGACCAGGGTCCTCGACGCCGGCGACTGGTACGTCTCGGTCACCGACAGCAAGAACTCCAACTGCGGCGGCGCCTGCAGCGACTACTGGTACCACGTGGTGATCCAGGCCATCGACATCCCCGGCACGGCCTACGAGCTCCCCGGCACCCTGCAAAACGGCGCCGACGCCCTGTGCTACCAGGTCCAGGACGGCACCCAGGAGATGCGGTAGGGTGTGGCCTCGAGCTGCGCGGTCACCATCCCCGCCGGGCCCATCACCTCGGTCTCGCTGTACGTGGACGCGGCCCACACCTATCCCGCGGACTGGCGCCTGTCGCTCGCCCGCTCGGATTCGGGCGCCGCGCTCCGCCTCGACAACCACACCGGCAAGGTGAGCGGCGTCTTCGATCTCGGCTGTCAAAGCCCGGCCGCCTGCGCCGGCGGGGTGTTCGTCACCGACGACCGCACCAAGCTCGGCGCCGGCTACGACATGAGCCGTCTGAGCGGCGAGGCGAAGACGCAAACGACCTGGACGGTCACGACCACCGATTGGTACCCCTGGGACTGGGGCGTCATCCGCAGCATGTTCCTGTTCGTCGAGTAGCGGGCTACGGCGCGGGTGCCACCACCCCGCCCGGCACGCCCAACAATCGCGCCAGCTCCGCCCCGCCGAATCGAATCGTCGGCCGGGTGCCGACGACGACCAGCGGCGCGCCGCGCCAGACCGGCCGGAGCTTCACCGCGGCTTTGGGCGTCACGACCACGAGCTCGGCGCCGCTCGCGGTCCCGAGGCGGTCGAGCTCGCCGACCACGGCCGCATCATAGCGCGCGTGATCCGAGAGCGCTTTGCGGGCCACGAGCGTCGCGCCCATGCCCTCGATGACGGCGAAGAACTCGGCCGGCCGCGCGATCCCGGCGGCGACGAGCACTCGCCGTCCGGCGAGCTCGGTCCGCGCGCCGCTCACGCTCGCGGCGGGGCTCGGCGTCGCTTCGCTGACGACCCGCAAAGCCTTGGGGCAGTAGCGCCTCCACCACGCGGGCTCGTCGAGGACCGCGGCGCCGCGGAAGTGTAGCCACACGACCGAGGCGCGCCTCAGGCTCGACGCCGGCTCCCTGAGCGAGCCCCACGGCATCAGGTGGCCGTTGCCGAACGGCGCCTCGCCGCAGAGCACGACGACGTCCAGGTGCCGAGCCTGCGGCCGGTGCGAGAAGGCGTCGTCCATCACCACGCAGTCGACGCCCTGCGCCGCGAGCGCCTGCATCCCGAGCGGCCGGCGCTCGCTCACCGCGACCGGGACGTCGAGCCCACCGCCGACGATCATCGCCGGCTCGTCGCCGAAGCGCCCCGGCGGCATCGGCTCCCCTGGCCGGCGGAGCAACAGCCCGCGCGTCTGACGACCGTAGCCTCGACTGAGGAGCGCCGGTTTCTTCCCGGCGGACACGAGTGCACCGAGCAGCAGCTCCGTGACCGGCGTCTTGCCGGTGCCGCCGACCTCGAGGCCGCCCACCGCCACCGTGAACACCGGGGCCGGCGCGGCGTCGAGCCAGCGGCGATCGTAGGCGGCGCGCCTGAGCAGCACGCCGAGCCCGAACAGGCCGGCGAGGGGCGAAGCCAGCGGCCCGAGGTTCATGGGGCGACGGCACCCTGCAGCCGCCTGGTCGTCAGCGCGGCCCACTCGGCCTCGAGCTCGATGCACGCCACGTTGCGGCCAAGCGTCACGGCGGCGGCGGGCACCGAGCCGCTGCCGGCGAACGGGTCGAGCACCAGCTCACCGACGCGGCTGTAGGTGCGCACCAGCGGCTCGAGGACGCCGAACGGCTTGTGGTGCGGATGGGAGCCGAACGCCGCAGCCTCGCCGTCGTCGTCGTAGCCGGCGACCACCGCCCAGACCTTCGGCAGCGCGGCGGCAGACAGCGCCGGCGGTGGTTCGCGCCAGAGCACCAGCGCCACCTCGTACACGCGGAGCAGGAGCTCGTTGCCGTCCTTGGGCGTGGTGCGCTTGGCCCAGCGGAACTCCCCTTCCAGGTGGCGGTAGCCGAGGCCTGCCGCGGTCTCGAGGATCGGCTCTTTGCCCAGGAAGTTGGTCCAGATCACGAGCGGCGCCCCCGGCCTCACGTGCGTGACCGCGGTCTCCATCCACGCCGCGGTGAAGGCGCGGTAGTCGCGCACGGTCTCGAAGCGGACCGCGGGCCGGCGCTCGATCTTGCGACCCTTCGGATCGCGCAGCTCGCCGCCCTTGCGCCTTCTCGTCAGCAAGCAGTACGGCGGATCGGTGAGGAGCAGCGCCGCCTTCTCGCCGCCCAAGGCGCGTGCGTAGCTCTCGGAGCGCCGCGCGTCACCGGCGATACATACCAAGGCCATCGCGCCCCACTAGCAGACATCGCGAAGCACCGCCACCGCCCGGGTTGACGCGCACCAACGGCGACCTACCTTGTCTGGGAATGGAGGGGCGATGAGCAATACTCTGCCGCACGAGCTCGAGGTACTGCAAAAGGACGTCGGCACTTGGAAGGTGGAGATGACGATTCGGCCGGCGCCGGGGGCCGAGCCGCACTCGGCGCGCGGCACCGCGGTGTCGCGTTTCGTCAGCCACGGCCGTTGGCTGGTGACCGACTTCACGACCGAGACCGGCGACTTCGAGGGCCACGGCCTGATGGGCTACGATCCGAAGGCCGGCGCCTACGTCTACGCCTGGGTCGACACGATGCGCCCCTTCCTCGCGGTGGGTCGCGGCAGCTGGGACGCGAGCGCCCGCAAGATGACCATCACCACCGAGGCCGAGCAGGAGCAAGGGCCGCTGCGCTGGCGCGAGGTCACCGAGGCCGTCGACCCGGACACCCAGGTGTTCCACAGCTTCATGCCCGGCCCGGACGGCAGCGAGTTCGAGATGATCACCGCGGTCTACCGCCGGCAGCGGTAGGCGCAGAGCAGGGGCCCGACGCGGGCCGGCCGCCTGGGCGATCGTGGTTGACACGGGGCCGCGAGACCATTACCAAAAGGCCCCATGGAGCTCGATTTCCTCGCTGTCCTCGCGGTGTTCGTCGCCGGTTTCCTGTTTGTCTTCCTGACCTTGACGGTCGGCAAGCTGCTGCGACCGCACAATCCGTACCCGGACAAGAACGCGACCTACGAGTGCGGCGAGCGGCCGATCGGCGAGGCCTGGATCCAGTTCAACCCGCGCTTCTACCTGATCGCGCTGATCTTCTTGATCTTCGACGTCGAGATCGCGTTCGTGTTCCCGATCGCCACGGTGTTCAAGCGGTTCATCGCCGAGGGCAACGGTGTCCTCGCGTTCGTCGAGCTGTTCATCTTCATGGCGGTGCTGCTCCTCGGCCTGGTCTACGTCTGGGTCAAAGGTGATCTGATGTGGGTGAAGCAGATCACCCGGCCGGCGCCGGTGAAGGCCGAGCCCGGCAACCCCACGTAGCGAGCCCCGAGAAGCGCACGCCCCCCTCCCCTAGCCACCGAGAGTCAGTCATGGACGCGACCGCAATCGTCAATCGCCTCAAAGAGAAGTTCGGCGACGCCATCGGCGCGCTGACCACCGAGAACCCGGATCCCTTCGTGGTGGTGGATCGCAAGGCCCTGGTCGAGATCTGCAAGTTCTTGAAGACCGATCCCGACCTGGAGCTCGACTTCCTGGTGAGCATCTCCGGCCTCGATCTGAAGGAGAAGATGGTCGCGGTGTACCACCTCTGGGGCTACAAACACCGCCACGGCATGGTGTTGAAGGTCGAGTGTCCGCCGACCGACTTGGTGCTGCCGAGCGTGACCTCGGTGTGGCGCGCCGCCAACTGGCACGAGCGCGAGCAGTTCGACCTGTTCGGCTTCACCTTCACCGGCCACCCGGATCTGCGGCGGCTGTTGCTCCCCGAGGACTGGGTCGGCCACCCGCTGCAGAAGAGCTACGTCTACCCGACGCAGTACCACGGCATCGACCACTACCGCCCGAACCCCTTCGACCAGTTCAAGGCCAAGGACGAAGCCGACGCCAAGGCCCGCGCCCCGAGCGCCCCGGCCGAACCGACCCCGGGCTCCACCCCCGCGACCAACTAGCGAGAGCAGACGATGAGCGAACCGACGTTCAGCCCCGCCACGGTGACCCTGGAAGACGGCAAGATGCTGCTCAACATGGGGCCGCAGCACCCCTCGACCCACGGCGTCATCAACTTCCTCGTCGAGACCGACGGCGAGGTGATCGACCGCGCGATCCCCGAGGTGGGCTACTTGCACCGCGGCATCGAGAAGATCGGCGAGTTGGTCGGCTACCACGCCTTCATGCCCTACACCGACCGCGTCGACTACCTGGCGGCGATGTTCGCCAACGAGTCCTACGCGATGGCGATCGAGAAGCTGATCGGCGTCGAGGTGCCGCGCCGCGCCCTCTACCTGCGCGCCATCGCCTGCGAGATCAACCGCATCGCCAGCCACTTCGTCGGCACCGGCACGATGCCGATGGACATGGGCGCCTTCACGCCGTTCACCCACTGGATCCGGGAGCGCGAGTACCTGAACGACATCGTCGAAGAGCTGTGCGGCGCCCGCCTCACCTACAACTACCTCCGCATCGGCGGGGTCTCCGCCGACATGCCGGTCGGGCTCGACAAGAAGATCCTGGCCTACCTCGATCATCTCGAGCCGATCCTCGCCGAGTTCGATCGCCTGATCTCCGGCAACGAGATCTACATCCGCCGCCTCGCCAACATCGTGCCGATCACCGCCGCCGAGGCCATCGACTACGGGCTCGCCGGTCCGAACCTGCGCGCCAGCGGTGTCGACTGGGATCTGCGCCGCGACGTGCCGTACTCGGTGTACAAAGAGTTCAGCTTCGACGTCCCGATCGGCCGCGGCAAGTGCGGCGTCGCCGGCGACTGCTACGACCGCTACTGGGTGCGCATCGAAGAGATCCGCCAGTCGATCCGCATCCTACGGCAGGCGGTGAACGGGATCCCGGAGGGCGAGCTCACCGCCAAGGTGCCGAAGAAGATCAAGCCGCCGGCCGGCAGGGACGCCTACGCCCGGGTCGAGAGCGCCAGAGGCGAGCTCGGCTGTTACGTCGCCGCCGACGGCAGCGAGAAGCCCGGGCGCTTGAAGTTCCGCACCGGCTCGTTCTCGGCGATGGCGATCATCGAAGACAAGTCCCCGGGGCTGATGATCGCCGACCTGGTGGCGTTCATCGCCAGCCTCGACGTCGTCGCCCCCGAGGTGGATCGATGACGCCCGCAAAGGCCGCCAAGTCCCAAAACCAGAAAGCAAGGTGAATTCATGTTTCGTTTGAGTCTGTCGTTCGTCGCCGGTCTGTCGCTGTTCGCGTGCCAACAGGGGCCCGCGGTGAAGCTCGTCGTCGCCAAGCCGGCGTTGCTGGAGCTCTTCGTCATGTCGCAGTGCCCCTACGGCACCCAGGTGATGGACGCGGTCGCGCCGGTCGTCGAGAAGCTCGGCGCCAACCTCGACCTGAAGGTCAACTACATCGGTGACAAGCAGGGCGAGACCTTGTCGTCGATGCACGGCGACGCCGAGGTCAAGGGCGACATCGTCCAGCTGTGCGCCCAACAGCAGGCGCCGTGGACCTTCCTGAAGATGGTCACCTGCCAGAACAAGAACGCCCGCGAGGTGGCCACGAACTGGGAGGGCTGCGCCAAGGACGCCGGCCTCGACGTCCTGCAGCTGAAGAGCTGCTACGAGGGCGACGCCGGCAAGAAGCTCCTCGAGGAGTCGTTCGCGCTCGCGAAGACGCGCGGCGCCGAGGGCTCGCCGACGATGTTCTTGAACGGCCAACCCTACAACGGCGGTCGCAAGACCGCGGACTTCATCAAGGCGATCTGCGCCGGGTACGGCGACGGCACCAAGCCCGAGGCCTGCAGCAACATCCCGGTGGCGCCGAAGGTGGTGGCGACCTTCTTCTCCGACCATCGCTGCGCCGACTGCAACATCGACCGTCTCGAGGGCCGGCTGAAGTCCGACATCGGCGGCGCCGAGGTCAAGAAGGTCGACTACATGAGCGACGAGGGCAAGAAGCTCTACGCCGAGATCAAGGCCAAGGATCCGAGCTTCAAGGGCCTGCCGGTGATCCTGCTCGACGCCAACCTGAAGAACGACAGCGACGGCATGGCGGCGATCGGGCGCTACGTGCGGCCGCTCGGCGACAGCTTCATGCTCGGGCTGAACGGCAGCTTCGATCCGACCGCCGAGATCTGTGACAACAAGGTCGACGACGACCAGAACAGCAAGACCGACTGCGACGACGCGCCCTGCAAAGAGGCGATGGCCTGCCGGCCGGAGAAGGCCAAGACCCTCGAGGCCTTCGTGATGTCGCAGTGCCCCTACGGCGCCAAGGCGATGGCGGCGATGAAGGAGGTCTTGGGCACCTTCAGCAAGGACATGAGCTTCAACGTCCACTTCATCGGCGACGCCAACGGCGACGCCTTGAAGTCGATGCACGGCTCCGCCGAGGTCGACGAGGACCTCCGCCAGGTGTGCGCGGTCAAGCACTACAACAAGGGCCTGAAGTACATGGACTACATCGGCTGCCGCGCCGCCGACTATCAGAGCACCAACTGGCAGGCGTGCACGGGCAACAACGGCATCGACGCCAAGGTGATCGACAAGTGCGTGAGCGGCGAAGGCAAGGACCTCTTGAAGAAGGACTTCGTCTACTCGTCGCTCTTGAAGATGGACGCCAGCCCGACCTTCCTCGCCAACAACCGCTACTCGTTCGGCGGCGTCGACGCCGAGTCGATCAAGCAGAACTACTGCAAGTACAACAGCGGACTCCCCGGCTGCGGCAAGACCCTGTCCCAGGACCAGGCGGTCCAGGGGTCCTGCGGGCAGCAGTAGCCCCACACTCCGCTGGCCGCCCTACAGAACACCTACGAACATTGATTCCGCCGTAAGAACCCCACTCGCGTTCGATCACCAGAAGGGGACCGGCTGATGCCTGGAGCCTGAAGGCCCTCCGCGGTGTGGTTCACCAGGGAGCGCGGTGCCGGAGGTCTTGGTTCGAACCCGTCGGAGG
>JACRCV010000078.1 GCA_016218825.1 Deltaproteobacteria bacterium | reverse complement strand
TCCGACGGGTTCGAACCAAGACCTCCGGCACCGCGCTCCCTGGTGAACCACACCGCGGAGGGCCTTCAGGCTCCAGGCATCAGCCGGTCCCCTTCTGGTGATCGAACGCGAGTGGGGTTCTTACGGCGGAATCAAGGGTTGGATGTGGTCGCACGCCAGGATGGTATCGACCCAGTCACGGACCTCGAGGCGGCCGACGAGCGCCAAGACCTTGTTGGTCGCCAGATCGAACGGGTGGAGCACCAGGCCGAAGTCCTCGTGCGAAACCAACGGGAAGAAGCGGTAGGCGCTGTCACAAGCCCACTGGACGAGCAGCACCCCGTCTTGCCCGCGAACATTCGCCTCGACGAAGCTGGGCCGCTCCCGCAAGACCTCCACGCCGTACCCGCTCTGCTCCAGGAGCCGGCGGTCGGCATCCCAGCTGGCGGCCAGAGCCTCGTGGGTGTCGGCGAACACGTCGAGGTCACGCGAGATGCGACCCGACCCGACGAGCGTGTTGAGGGCAACGCCGCCGGCGACGTAGCTCTCGCCGCCTTCTATGCGGGTCTGCGCAATGAGCCGACAGATGTCGCGCTGGAGTCGTGTGATAGCCATTCCCGAAGCCGCCTCGCCTTGACGTAGGTTTCCCGGTCCGCCGACTGCTCGATCCACCGCAACGCACGGATCGCCTCGCCGACGTCCGCCGGCAAGAAGTCCTCCGACAAGAACCACAGGCACGTGGCGCGCTGCTCCGCCACCAGCTGCCTCACCGCCGCCAGCGCCGCCACCAGGTCGATCCCCGCGCCGTCCTCAACGCTCGCCATCGTCGGGCCTCGTCAATAGCCATGACGTAGCACCGAACTTGCTTAATATCTATTAGAAATGACAGGAGGATCTGACAGCATCAATATTGTTGACAGAGAATATTCTCATATGAGATGTCTGGCGGCCCGTGATTGCCCCTGGAAGTGCCCCTAGAAGTGCCAGCCACTTCTGCGGCCACTTCTGCGAGCCACTTCTGCGACGGCGGCCGGAGCACGGTCGGGCTCGACGAGCTGTCAAGGTTGAGACCAGGCGATGGCGAAGGCAAAGACCGAAAGCTCACAGAAGGAGATCGTCCTCCTCGGTCTCATCGCCGAGGAGCCGATCCACGCGTACGGGCTCGAACAGAAGATCCGCACGCGCCGGATCGCCGAGTGGGCCGATATCGGCTTCTCGTCGATCTACCGGGTCATCGACGGCTTGACCCGCAAACGCCTGGTGCAGAGCCGCCTGGTGCAGGGGGGACAGGGGGCCGCCCGCAAGGTCCACGAGATCACCGCCGCCGGCAAAGCCGCCCTCGCCAATGGGGTCGTCACCTTCCTGGCCGACATGACCCCGATGAAGATGGCGATGTCGGTGGGCCTGGCGTTCGCCCCCAACGGCCCGCACGCCGAGGTCGTCCGCTGCCTCGAAGAGCGCGCCACCGCCGTCGCCAAGGCCGCCGCCGAGATCGAGCACTACGCCGCCCACTTCCACGGCGGCCCGCCGCCGGCGACCGGCGTCAATGACAAAGGCGTCGACCGGTGCCACTGGCTCGGTGCGCACCTCCTCTTCGACCACTTCCGCCGCCACGTCCGCGCCGAGCACGAGTTCCTGAGCGACGCCCTCCGCCTGCTCGCCGCCGCCGACGGTCCGAGCTTCTTTGTCCATGAGGACGGAGCCGAGGTCCCGAAAGCTCCCAAGTCCTCCGAGGTGAAGTCATGAAACACGAGAACCCGCGCTGCGTCACGCTGTTGATGGTCGGGCTCGCGAGCGTCGCCGCCTGCAAGAAATCCGCGGCCGAGCAGAAGGACGAGACCGAGGAGCAGAGCGTCATCGTCAGCGCCATCGGCAAAGAGGACGTCGCCGAGGTCTTGAGCTACGTCGCCGATCTGCGCCCGTACGCCGAGGTCAAGATCTACTCCCCGGTCCCCGACCGCATCCTCTACTTCCCGTGGAAGGACGGCCAAGAGGTCAAGCGCGGCGAGACCATCGCCCTCATCCGCAAGGAGACCCTCGACAAGGGCCTCGAGCAGATGGTGGCGCAGATGGAGTCGCTGGACGCCCAGATCCACAACCTCGAGAGCGAGCTCGCCCGCTCCAAGGATCTGCTCGCCGCCGGCGTCATCACCCGGCAGGTGTTCGACCAGGTGCAGACCTCGTACCTGTCGACCAAGGCGCAGCGCAAGGCGCTCGAGGCCGGCCGCGGCCAGCTCGCGGTCACCGCCAACAACGCCGTCATCACCGCGCCGATCGCCGGCGTCATCGCCGGCAAGAACCTCGAGACCGGCGACCTGGCGGTGCCGCAAACGCCGATGTGCCAGGTCTACGACCTGACGAAGATGAAGGCGTCCTTGCGCCTCATCGAGGCCGACGTCGCCAAGGTGCGCCTCGGACAGCAGGTGTCGCTGAAGCTCGACGCCTACCCCGGCCGGCTGTTCGCCGGCAGCGTCACCGCGATCATGCCCTTTCTGGATCCGGCGACCCGCACCAACACCATCGAGGTCGTGATCGACAACCCCGCGGAACCGACGACCGGCATGCGGGCGCTCAAGGCCGGGATGTACGGCGCCGCCGAGATCGTCGTCGCGCTGCGCAAAGACAGGGTGGTGGCGCCCGAGCCGTCGCTGCTCCTCGACTCCAACCTCCTCGCCAAGCAACGGACCGGCGAGACCCTGCGCAAGGCGTTCGTCGTCGACGCCCAGGGCGTCGCCCACGTGCGCGAGGTGACGCTCGCGGCGCGCAAGGGCTCGCTCTTCGAGGTCAAGACCGGGCTCAACGAGGGTGACAAGGTCGTGGTCCGCGGCCAACACGGTTTGAAGGACGGACAGAAGGTCCGGGTGGTCGCGGCCGACTGAGGTCGGAGGCCGGAGGCCGGAGGCCGGAGCCGGTGCCAAATGTTGCCCGCCCGGGGGCGGGCCGAGAGCGGTGCCGCCGGCGACGCTCCGGGGTGGGGGTCACGGAGGACGGGCGCGAAGCGCCCGCCGGGAATCAGCAGGAGTTCCGCAAGGAGTGAGTCATGGAGCTCGCGAGCCTGGCCGTACGGCGCGCCATCACCTTCGGCATGATCTACGTGTTCATCGTCGGCTTCGGCCTGTTCGCGCTCGCGCGCCTGCAGCTCGACATGTTCCCCGACATCTCGTTCCCGATGGTGATCGTGATCACGACCTACACCGGCGCCTCCCCCGAGGACATCGAGACCCTCGTGACCCGGCCGATCGAGGAGGCGGTGTCGGCGGTGAAGGACACCGAGAAGGTCACCTCGACCTCGAAGCAGGGCATGGCCCTCATCATGGCCGAGTTCGATTGGGGCAAGGACATGGCGCAGGCCGAGACCGACGTCCGGCGCTCCATCGACATGATGAAGCGCTACCTGCCGACCGACGCCGACGAGCCGCTGGTGATCGCGATGGACCCGGCGCTGCAGCCGATTGTCGTCTTGGTGATGACCGGCCCCTATCCGTTGGACGAGCTGCGGCGCATTGCCGAAAAGGACATGCAGCCGCGCTTCGAGCGCTTGGCGGGTATCGCCGGCGCCGAGGTCTCCGGCGGCCTGGAGCGCGAGGTTCAGGTCACCCTCGACCCCACCAAGGTGGCGGCCTTCGGCCTCGACGTCAACGCGGTGGTCGGCGCCATCTACCAGGGCAACATCCAGGCCCCCGGCGGCTCGGTACAACAAGGGCGGCTGGACTTCACCATCCAGACTCACGGCAAGTACCAGCGGGTCGCCGACATCGGCGAGGTCGTGGTCGGCGTCAAGCCGGGACTGCAGGGGATGACGCCGATCACCTTGAAGGAGGTCGCCAAGGTCGCCGACTCGTTCGTCGAGGCCGAGCGTCGCCTGGAGGTCGACGGCCAGCCGGCGATCATCATCTCGGTGCGCAAACAATCGGGCGCCAACACCGTGCGCGCCGCCGAGGCGGTCATGGACGCGCTGCCGGGGATCAAGGCCGCGACCGGCGCCAACGTCCAGTTCCAAGAGGTCTTCAACCAGGCGCAGTACATCAACGAGTCGCTCGGCAACCTCTCGGAGACCGCGATCCTCGGCATCATCATCACCTTCCTGACGCTGTTGTTCTTCTTGCGCGAGCTCCGCAGCGCTCTCATCGTCGCGTCCGCGATCCCGGTGTCGGTGATCGCCACCTTCGGCATCATGGACCGGGCGCACATGACCCTGAACATCATCTCGATGGCGGGTCTGGCGCTCGCGATCGGCCATCTGGTCGACACCTCGATCGTCGTCCTCGAGAACATCTTCCGGCTGCGGCAACAGGGGGAGAGCGCCTGGGACGCGGCGATCAAGGGCGCGCGCGGCGTGTCGCTCGCGGTCACCGCGTCGACGTTGACCTCGATCTCGGTGTTCTTCCCGGTGCTCTTCGTCCCCGGCATCGCCGGGGCGCTGTTCGAGGACATGGCGATCACGATCTGTTTCTCGATGACCGCGTCGCTGGTGGTGTCGCTGACCCTGGTGCCGCTCGCCGCCTCGCGGCTGCTGTCGTCGAAGCGCGCCGCCGTCGTGCTCGAGCGGGTCGAGGAGCAGGACGTGCTGCGTGCGGTGCGGGTGCGCTACCGCGCGATCCTCGAGTGGATCATGCACGGACCGTCGCCGATCCGCGGCCGCAAGCCCGGGAACCGCTGGGTGGTCGGCGCCGGGGTCGCGGGGTTGCTGGGGCTCACCGCCTTGTTGCTGGTGTTCGTGCCCACCGACTTCATTCACGCCGACGACAACTCCGAGATCTACATCGGCCTCGAGACCGCGGTCGGCAACAACGTCGACGAGGCCTACGCGGTCGCCAAGGAAGCCATCGGCAAGGTGGAGAGCGCCATCGCGCCCGAGGAGCGCCGTCTGATCGCCCTCGACATCGGCGTCGGCAAGGGCTTCGAGTCGCTCTTCGGCCAGGGGGTGCACGCCGGCAACATGCGGGTGCCTCTCGTGCAGCCGGGGCTGCGCAAGCGCAGCCAGAAGGACATCGAGGACGCGCTCCGCTCGGCGTTGAAGGGGATCCCGGGGCTCAAGGCGACGGTCGGTGATCCGATGAACTTCATGGGCGGGCAGGGCGACGTCGAGATCCAGATCCGCGGCCACGACCTCGAGGTCGCGCGTCAGGTCGGGCTCGAGCTCAAAGACAGCCTGCAGGCGCTCGCCGACGTCTCGGCGGTGAGCTTCTCGATCCAGGAGCAGAAGCCGGAGCTGCGCGTCAACCTCGACCGGCCGAAGCTCGCGCAGCTCGGGCTGTCGAGCGCCAACATCGCCAACGCCATCTCCACCTTCTTCAAGGGCAAGGCCGCGGGGCGCTTCTCCGACCAGGGCAGCGAGTACGACATCCTGGTGCGCTACGCCAAGGAGCACCGTCGCGACGTGGTCGAGCTCGAGAAGATGCCGGTGGTGACGATGCAGGGCCAGGCAGTGCCGCTCGCCAACGTCGCCCAAGTCCAGACCGCGCTCGGGCCGGTCGACATCAGCCGCCTCGATCAAGGGCGCGTCAGTCGGCTCTGGGTTTACCTCAAGGCCGACTACCAGGACGCCGGCGGCGACCGTCACATCAAGGACATGGGGGCGTCGATCGACAGGATCCGCGGCATCCTCACCGCCTACAACTGGCCCAAGGACTTCTCGTTCACCATCGGCGGCACCGCCGAGACTTTCATGAAGTCGTTCCAGTACCTCGCGTTGGCTTTGCTGTTGTCGGTGTTCCTGGTCTACATGGTGATGGCGAGCCAGTTCGAGTCGTTCCGCGAGCCCTTCATCATCATGTTCACCGTGCCGCTCGCGGCGATCGGCGTCGTGCCGCTGTTCGCCTTGACCGGCAGCAGCATGGACATCATGTCGCTCATCGGCGTCATCATGCTCGTCGGCATCGTCGTCAACAACGGCATCGTCATGGTGGACGCCGCGAACCAGCTACGCGCCGAGTTTCCGGATCGACGTCGGGCGGCGATCGAGGCCGCGCTGCAGCGCCTGCGGCCGGTGCTGCTCACGGCGCTGACCACGATCTTCGGCATGGTGCCGCTCGCCCTCGGGCTCGGACAAGGCGCCGCCACCTGGGCCGGCCTCGCCAAGGCGGTCATCGGCGGCCTCACGGTGGCGACCTTCCTGACCCTGTTCCTGGTGCCGGTCGTCTACTCGCTGTTCGCGCCCAAGGAGGCGCCGGCCCACGTGGAGCACACCACGGCCGCGGGCGGTGCCGCATGAGCACGCGTCTACTGCTGGCGATGTCGCTGTTGTTGCCCTGCGTGAGCGCCGCCGCGCCCCGAGTCGTGTCGATGGCGGACGCCCTCGACGGCGTGCGCCAGAGCAACCTGACCTGGAAGTCCCTCGACGAGTACCTCGAGCAGGCCGAGGCGCTGAAGCGCGTCGGCATCGGGATGTTCCTGCCCAAGGCGCAGCTGGAGGGCCAATGGGTGCACCAGGGCGATCGGCATCTGCCCGATCTCTCCGGGTTCTCGACCATGGGAGCGCTGCTCGGCGATCTGGTGCAGGCGGTCGTCGCCGAGCATCCCAACGAGGCGACCCGCTTCGCGCCCTACATGCAGGCGTCGAGCGCCGACGCCGGCAGCACCTTCGACGCCTTCGTGCCCCCGGCCAACATGCTGTCGGCGACCTTCACCGTGGTGGTGCCGGTGCTGACGCCCGAGGCGATCCCCTTCTTGCGCGGCGCATTGTCGACGCGCGACGCGGCGGTGCAGCGCATCGGTTTCGGCCGCGAGCAGCTCCTCTTCGGTGTCGCCAAGGCCTACTACGGCCTGCTGTCGTTGCAGAGCATGATCGAGGTCGGGAAGAGCTCGCTGGAGTCGGCGCGGCAGCACTTCCGCTCCAACGAGGTCAAAGCGAACCTGCAAGCGGCCACCCAGCTCGAGGTGAAGCGCGCCGAGCTCGAGGTCGCTCGCGCCGAGTCCCAGCTTGCCGAGCTGCGGGCGACCTTGGAGAAGACCAAGGCGGGGTTTCGATATCTCAGCGGCATCGAGGGCGACTTCGTGGTGGTGGAGCCGGCGGTGTCGCTCCCTGCCGCCGGTGCCTCGGTCGACGAGTGGCGGCGGGTCGCCGACGCCGAGCGCAAGGACTTGATCGCGGCGCGCATCGAGATCGAGGTCGCGGATCGCGAGGTCGGCAAGGTCTGGGCCAAGTACTTCCCGAGCGTCAACCTCATCGCGCAGGGCAAGGCCGACAACGCCAAGGAGATGCGCTTCGACGACGACCCGTACTCGTGGTTGGTGATGGGGACGCTCGGATGGAGCGTGTTCGACGGCGGCATCCGCGAGGCGCAGCTGTCGCTGGCGCAGTCACAGCGGCGGCAGAAGGAGCTCGCGGCCCTCGACCTCGGCGCCAAGATCAAGAGCGACGTCGAGGCGGCGGCGCAGGCGCTCGAGGACGCCCGGGCGGCGCGCCGCTTGGCCGAGCGTCAGCTCGAGGTGGCGCACCGCACCCAGGCCCTCGCGGTGGCGAGCGAGAGCGCCGGAGTGGCGACCAACCTCGAGATCATCGACACCAACACCATGGTGTTCGCGTCCGAGGCGCAGGGGCTCGCGGCGCGCTTCAAAGAGTCGATGGCGATCTTGGATCTGCTCGCCGCCGCCGGCCGACCGGTGCCGTTTTCGACGCCGGTCGGGCCGTGAGCGGAGAGGTTACTTGTAAGCGCTGACGTGATCTTTGACGAACTCGTCGACGGTGTGTCCCTGGTGGCCGGTGAGCTTCTCGACCGTCGGCGCCACCTTCTCGCCGCCGCCGGAGGCGAAGAACTCCGAGAGCTTCAGCATGTCCTCGACGTACCAGTCGGGCATGCCCATCTGCAGCATGGTCTTCTTCGCGGTCTCGGGCGGGACGTCGACGTAGGTCACCTTGCGGCCGAGCTCTTTGCCCAGGGTCTCGGCGATGTCGGTGTAGGACACCGCCTCGGGCCCGGTGATCTCGTAGGTCTTGCCCTCGTGGCCGCGCTCGGTCAACGCGGTCACCGCGACCGCGGCGATGTCGCGGGCGTCGACCATGCTCGCTCTGCCGTTCTTCATCGGGGCGTAGAACGCGCCGTCCTTCTTGATGGTGTCGGCGTAGCCGAGCAGGTTGTCGATGAAGAAGGTCGGCTGGAGGATGGTGTAGGCGATGCCGGAGCGGCGGATCTCCTCGTCGCTCTGGAAATGCCAGCGCGCCAGCTTCACCGGCGAGGTCGCGGAGGCGCCGAGCACCGAGAGCTTGACGATCTGCTTGATGCCGGCCCGCTTCGCGGCCACCACCGCGTTGCCTTGCAGCTCCGCTTGATTCTGGGCCGAGCCGGAGGCGAGGAAGAGCTTGTCGGCGCCCGCGAACGCGGTCTCCAAGCCTCTTTCGTTGGCGAGATCGCCTTTGACGATCTCGACGTTCGTCCAGCCGAAGCGGCGCGCCTTGGCCTCGTCGCGCACCAGCGCGCGGATCTTCACGTCCTTGCGGCTGAGCTCCTCGATGACCTTGCTGCCGACGGTGCCGGTGGCACCCGTAACGACGATCAACATGATGGCCTCCTCCAGCGCGCCTGCGCGGCGCGGTTTTTTGACTGAGCGTGAAAGTGACAACGATTCGCCGCTTGTCAATGGCGGGTGGGGCGGGCAACATCGGCGAAGCCCGAGAACTCGATCGCCGGTGCGAGCTTTCGATCCGATGCCGCTGTGGTAGGGTCCTCCGCCATGCGCTCAGAGTCCCTCGCGTCGGCGGCGCTCTGCCTCGTGGCCGCCTGTGGTTCGAAGACCCTCCCCGAGGACGTTCGCCTGCCGGCCGGCGGCGGCGAGCTGGTGGTGCGCCTCGAGCCCTTCGCGCTCTCGCTCTACGACGCCGGTGGGCGCGAAGTCGTGGCGACGCCCGAAGGGGAGGGGCTCGGCGTTTGGGTGCGGCCGGACACCGAGATCGCCGGTGTCTACCTGGATCCGGTGGCGCCGCCCGCGACCCTGGTCGTCAATCGGCCGCAGAAGCTGATCGGGTACGAAGAGCGCGACGGCGGCTTTCACTTGACCTACGACAGCGGCGCCGGCCCGATCGCGATCGACCTGCAGAGCGTCGCCGGCTTCGCGGTGCTCTCGGTCGAAGCCGGAGGGGTGGCGATCGAGCACGCGCTCACGGCGTTGTCGTTCGGCGCGCCCGCGGACGAGCGCTACCTCGGCCTCGGGGAGCACTTCGACCGTCCGGAGTCGCGGGGGCTCTCGCGGCCGATGCAGCTGCGGGTCAACACCGAGAACGAGGGCAGCACCGACGAGATCCACGCCCCGGTGAGCTTCGTGGTGTCGAGCCGCGGTTATGGGCTGTACGCCGAGAGCCAGCGGCCGGGCGCCTTCGATCTCGCCCTGAGCCGCAGCGACGTCTGGGAGGTCCGCTATCAAGACCGACGCCTCGTCGTCGGGCTCACCGCAGCGCCGCCGATCGACGCGGTCGCGGCCTATGCTCGCAGCGTCGGGCTGCCGCCGGCGCTCCCCGATTGGGCGCTCGGGGTGCAGCAGTGGCGCAACAGCCTCGACGTCGATTCGTCGGGCACCCCCTCGGGCGCGGACACCTTGCTCGCCGACGCCGCGATGCTGCGCGCTTTGCACATCCCGGCGAGCGTGTTGTGGATCGATGCGCCGTGGCAGAGCGGCTACAACACCTTCGCGTTCAACAGCCTGCAGTTCCCGGATCCAGACGCGATGCTCGCCGCGCTCACGGCTCAAGGGTTTCGGGTGCTCACCTGGGCCACCAACTACCTCGACGTCTCCGACGACTCCGGGCAGATGCCGGGGATGCCGCCCTTCGGCGCCCGGCCGCTGTACGACGAGTTTGCGGCGCAGGGGCTGTTCGCGACCGACTTGCGGGGCCAGCCCTTCGTCGTGCCGTGGGCGCGCGGCCACGGCGGCATGGTCGACTTCACACAGGAGCGGGCGCGGGCGGCCTACAAGGATCTGGCGCGGCCCCTCGTCGAACGAGGGGTGCGCGGCTTCAAGCTGGACTTCGGCGAGGACGTGCGCCCCGAGCTCGCCGGGCTCGTCAACACCCTCTTCGGTTTCGCCGGCGGCGCGCCGATCGAGCTCCACAACCGTTACGGGCGGTTGTACCACCAGACCTTTCGCGAGCTGTTGAACGAGGTGCACGGCGACGCCGACAGCCTGATCATCGCGCGCACCGCGTCGCACGGCGACCAGCCGGTAGGCGCGGTGATCTGGCCCGGGGATCTGGACAACGACTTCTCGCGGCGCTTCGACGTCGGCGCCGGCGGCAAGCTCCTGGTGGGCGGCCTGCCGGCGGCGGTGACGGCGGCGATTTCTCTCGCCGCGAGCGGTTTCCCGTACTCGGCCTCCGACACCGGTGGCTACCGGGGCGGCATGCCGAAGTCCGAGGCGTTGTGCCGCTGGATCCAGTTCAGCGCGCTGTTGCCGGTGTTTCAGCTCGGCGGCGGCGGCGCGCACCACAACCCGTGGGACACGACGAGCTACCCCGAGGCGTGGGTCCTCGAGACCTTCAAGCGCTACGCGCGTCTGCACGGCGAGCTGTTCTACTACTTCCGCGAGTTGGTGCAGGGCGCGGCGACGACCGGCCGGCCGATGGTGCGCGCCCTGGGGCTGAGCTTCCCCGACGACGCTGCTGCCTGGGCGGTGGCCGACGAGCTGATGGTCGGCGACCTGTTGCTGGTGGCGCCGATCCTGACCGCCGGGGCGACCGCGCGCGAGGTCTACTTTCCCGCCGGCACCTGGATCGACTTCTTCACCGGGACGTCCTACACCGGGCCGGCGACGGCAACCGTGCCGGCACCGCTCGCCGACCCGGAGCCGAGGGCGCCGCTGTTCGTGCGCGGCAGCTCGATCCTGCCGCTCGCGGCCGCCGACATCGATACCTTCGCGGCGGCGACCGCGGCCGGGGTCGTGACCCACGCTGCCCGGGAGGGCTACCTGCGGGCGCGGGTCAGCCCGGGGGACGCGGCCGTGGCGCTCGCGGACGGTCGGGCGCTACAGGCGCGGCTCGAGGGCACTGGCTTGACGCTGACGGCGAGCGGCGTCGGCGGCGGGCGGGTGATCTGGGAGGTCGATCTCGCCGCCTGGGACAAGCGCGGTGCGGGTCTGGCGGTGAGCGACGCCGCGGGCGTGGTGCCCACCGTCGGCGTCAGCGAGCTCGAGCGCTGTCCGCGCTGCGCCGCGAGTGACGGCGGGCGATGGCAATACGTCAGCGTCGCCGGCGATCACCGCGTCACGCTCGTGCCCTAGGGTCCGAGGTCGCGGTGGCTCGTGGGTTGCCGGTCGCGGGCGGCGTCACCAGCTTTCCATCGGTATCTGCGTGACATAGAGTGCCCCGGGGGTTTCGCGCCTGAAGCAGGGCGGGGAGGGTGGCATGCCGACGAGGAAGAGGTCGCCGCGCGCGCGTAAGGCCGGGGGCGGGGCGACGTCGGCGCCGGCGGCGGTCGCCGCCGCCGCCAGGCTCCAAGAGAGCGAGGAGCGCTATCGCGGCGTGGTCGAGCAGTCGGCGGATTGGATCGTCATCCACCGCGGCGGCCGGATGTTGTACGTCAACCCGGCGACGGTGAAGGCGATCGGGGCAAAGAGCGCTGCGGACCTGATCGGCCGCTCGGTGTTGGACTTCGTTCACCCGGACTCGCGGGAGCTGGTGATCGCCCGGATGAAGCAGGCGCCGCACAGCGGGCAGCTGCCGGTGGTCGAGCAGCGCTATGTGCGCCTCGACGGCAAGGTCCTGGACTGCGAGGTTGTCGCCCGGCCGATCACCTACGGCGGCGAGCAGGCGGTCCTGGTCTCGGTGCGCGACGTGACCGAGCGCAAGGCCGCCGAGGCCGAGCGTCGGGCGTTGGAGGCCAAGATCCAGACCGCCCAGAAGCAGGAGAGCCTGGCGGCGCTCGCCGCCGGCGTGGCACACGACTTCAACAACCTGCTCTTGGGCGTGCTCGGGAACGCCAGCCTCGCGGAGCGGGACTTGCCGGAGGGCTCGCCGGTCCGCGAGCGCCTCAAGGGCATCGAGACCGCGGCGCAACGGGCCGCGGAGCTCACGCGGCAGCTCTTGGTGTTCGCGGGCGGCGGCACCTTCGTGCTGCAGCCCATCGATTTGGGCGCGCTGCTGCGCGAGATGGCGACGCTGCTGCAGGTGTCGGTGACGCACAAGATCACCCTGCACTTCGACTTCGAGCCCGAGCTGCCGCCGATCCGCGCCGACGCCACGCAGATCCGGCAGGTGGCGATGAACCTGCTGTTGAACGCCGCCGAAGCGGTGGGCGATCAGAGCGGCACGATCAGCGTCCGCGGCCGAGCGGTGGACGTGGACGCGGCGTATCTGGCGTCGGCCGGCTTCAGTGACGGGCTCGTTCCCGGCCGCTACGTGCTCCTCGAGGTCGTCGACAGCGGCGTCGGGATGGACGACGAGACCTGCGCGCGGATCTTCGAGCCGTTCTACTCCACCAAGCGGGGCGGTCGAGGGCTGGGGCTGGCGTCGGTGTTGGGGATCGTCCGCGGGCACAAGGGCGCGATTCGGGTGCGGAGTGGGCGCGGCCTGGGCACGACCTTCGGGATCCTGTTGCCGACCGCGAGGCGGCGGCGCGAGCAACCGGTCGAGGTGACAGCGCGGCCGATGGTGGCGCGAGCCGCGGCGTCGCGGACCGGGACGGTGCTGGTGGCCGATGACGAGGACGCGGTCCGCACCGTCGCGGTCGTGACGTTGCAGCAGGCGGGCTACCGGGTGGTGACCGCGAGCGACGGGCGCGGCGCGGTGGAGGCCTTTCGCACCAACGCCAAGGAGATCGTCGCGGTGCTCTTGGACCTGACGATGCCGGGGCTGAGCGGCCGCGAGGTCTCGGAGACTCTGCGGACCATCAAGACCCGGGTGCCGATCATTCTGTCGTCGGGGTATCGGGTTCAGGACGCCCGCGAGGAGCTCTCGGGGCGGGGGCCGACGGCGTTCTTGCAGAAGCCGTACCAGCCGAGCGAGTTGGTGGCGGCGCTCGATGAGCTCTTGGGACGGGACGAGGCGGCACGCGCGCCGAGCGCCTAGACCGTTTTCAGGTGGACGTGATCCGGCCCCGCCCCACTCGGAGGCGGGGGATTCAGGGGGTGGGGGTGGGGAGCGACGCCGCATCGGCGACGCTGGAATCAGATGAAGGCGAAAACGGTCTAGTCGAGCTGAATCGGCACCGCGTAGATCTCGGCGCCTTGTTGGCTCGCCGGCGAGGGATCGCAGTTGTTTTGGGTGCCGGGCGGTGTGCTGTTCCAGCCGCCGCTTACGTACACGGTGGTGGCGCCGGGGATCACGCCGTAGGCGTTCGACAGCAGGCCGTCGCTCACGTGGCAGTCAAAAGGCACCGGCGCGGTGAGCAACGAGGGCGCGAGGCCGGCGGGGCCCAGGTGCCCGGGCAAGAACGGCGGCCCGAGCTTCAACGGATCGGGCGAGAAGAAGAAGCTGCCGTACTGGACGCCGACGAAGATCTGATAGCGGGCGAGATAGCGCACCCGCGACGAGAGGTAGGCGCCCACCGGGCCCCGGCGGGTGAAATTGACGCCGTCGGTGGAGGTCGCGAGGTACGTCCCCAGCGCGCCGCTCGAGCAGTCGGGGTTGTTGGTGTGTTTGTAGTAGAACATGTAGAGGGTGCCAGACGCCGCGTCGAAGATCGGGCCGGGGTAGCCGACACCGTAAAAGTTGGCGTTCGGGAAGCACGACGGCTGGACCTCCGCGGGCTCGATCGACAGCACGTTGGTCGAGACCCGGGGCCACGATCCGCTCTTGGGGTTGCAGGTGCAGCTCAACATGAAGGTGTTACCCTGGGCGCAGACGTAGAGGTTGGCCGGGCTCTCCTGGCACCAGGTGCTCGATAGCCCCAGCGAGCCGGAGCTCTCGTAGTACGCCAGATAGACGTCGGCGCAGCTGTTGCACCCCGCGACGCCGCCGTTGCCCGCGGTGTCACCGACCACGGTCGGGGGCAACAACGGCGCCGGCATCTTGACCACGCCGACCGCGCAACCCCAGTTGCTGAGCACCACGGTGTTGGCCGAGAAGGCCGGCCCGTCGGTGGGGCTCGTCGCCCAGGAATGATAGACCGAGTCGCTGGACCAGAAGGGATCCAAGGGGTAGCCGCACCACGTCAGGTAATAGGTCCCGTCGCCGTCGCGGATGAACGACACGCTCGACGCGTGGCCGGATTTGGTGAAGAGCGGCGCCGCGGCGGCGCCGAAGGTGATCCAGGGATTCGGGCGGACGACGGCCCGATCGGCGATCCCGTCGCCGTCGTAGTCAGCGGGGACCGCGATGTCCGACTCGACGCCGAAGGCTCCTTGCGGCACGCCCTCCACGATCCACTGGGCGTCGCTGCGCCGCCACAACGCCAGCTCGGCCGCGCCGTCGCCGTCGTAGTCGGCGGGGATCGGCACCTCGCCGGTCGCCGCCCAGCCGCTCAGGTCCACGTCGCCTTGCCCCTCTCGCGACCAGATCTCGTATGCCGGATAGTAGACCCCGAGCTCGGTCTCGCCGTCGCCGTCATAGTCGGCCGGCGCCGGCACTGCCGAGCTTGCGGCGAGCTCTCCCGCGAGCGCGCCAAAGAACGGATCGGGCACGAAGGCCCCCATCGTGACCGCGCTACCCGATGGGTAGAGGTACCACCCGGCCGCGCCCGACGGCCGAACCACCGCCGGCTCGCCGACGCCGTCGCCGTCGTAATCTCCCGGCACCGGCAAGTCGGTCGCCGGACCGCCGTAGGTGCCGTGGCTCGTCAGCGCGGCGCCGGCGCGGTCACAGCTCAGCCACTCGTATTGCGGTCCGCGCCAGAGGGTCGAGACGTAGCGCCGCACGAAGCCCGGCTCGGCAAGGCCGTCTCCGTTCCAGTCAGCTGCGGCGGGCGCCGACTTGGGATCGCCACAGTAGAGGGTCAGCAACCGGTTGCTCGCCGAGCCCCACAGGTACCACGCCATTCGCGGGACCGACGCGCCGCTGGTGTCCGGGCAGTCCAGCGCGCAGCTGACAGCGCTCTCGCCGGCGGTGCATTCGCCGTTGCCGCACGAGGTACAGTCCGCTTTCGTATACGAGCCGCTGAGCGTGCCGTTGGTGCAGGTCCGAGATTCGGACACGCAGCTCGCTGCGCCGGCGGGGAGCACCGCATGACGGTAGTAGACGCGACTGGCGGCATGGCTCACGACGCCGCCGCCGGGGCCGGTGCAGTCGGCCGCCGCGGCGACCGAGCACGACGGCTCGGTGTAGCCGCCGTCGAGGTTGCCGTTGGTGCAGGTGCGCTCCTCGGTGACGCAGCTCGCGCCGTAGGGGACGGATGCGGTCTCGTAGTAGGCGCGACCGGCGCCGTCGGGGATGAGCGCGGCGTCGGGGCCGACGCAGTCGGCGGCCGACATCGGCACACAGGCGCTGAAGGTGAACGACCCCGAGAGGACGCCTGCCTCGCAGCGGCGCAGCTCGCTGACGCACTCGGCGCCGAGCGGTACCGTTGCGGTTGCGAAGAACTCCTGCTCCGAGCCTGATCGGACCGTCGTGCCGTTCGCGGCGGTGCAGTCCGTGGACGGGGCGTCCAGGTCGCCGGTCGGCGATGCCAGCACCGTGACCTCGCTCGCCGACACGCAGGCAACGGTCGCGATCAGCAGGGCCAGCGTTGCCCCGCGCGGATCGACCGGCCGCCCGTTGCGTCGCATCCGGCGCGTGTGCTCTCCGCTGGCGGCCATCCGTTGAGTCTATCATTCAAGGGGTCGTCGGTCTTGGCTGACGTCGAGGTATCCTCGGCCGTCGCTGTGGTACAACTCAAGGGCGTCGGTTCGGTATCGGCTCCCCGTGGGCCTTTGGAGGCAACCATGAGCTCGAGGCGTTGGCCGCTCGCCCCCGGTCTCGCGGCGGCGTTCGTCGCGTTCGGGCCGGCGGTGGCGCCGGCGGTCGCCGGCGAGGGCGGCGCGCCGGTTCGATCGCCGGGGTCGCGGGCGGTGGTGGTGGCGGCGGCGCGACGGGTGATGGAGATGCCGGTCGAGGTCAAGGTGTTTGCCGAGGACGACGGGCTCGCTCGTGACAGCGTCGCCGCGGCGCTCGACGACATCGCGCGCACGATGGCGATGTTCTCGGAGCGGCAGGCGGACTCCGGGATCGGCCGGCTGAACCGGGGAGCCGGTGGCGACGTCGTCAAGATCGACGCCGAGACCTTGATGGTTCTGAAGACCGGCTTGGCGGTCGCGGGCAGCTCGGCGGGCGGGTTCGCGCTGACCACCGGTGCGTTGCTGAAGGCTTGGGGCTTCGACGGCGGGGCGCGGCAGGGCGCGGTGCCGGGGGCCGAGCAGATCGCGGCGGCGCTCGGCCTGGTGGATGACCGCAAGCTCGTCGTCGACGATCACGCCATGACCGCGCGGCTGCCGGTGGCGGGGATGGCGATCAGCGCCCGCGGGCTCCTGAAGGGGTACGCGCTCGATCGGGCGTTGGCGCTGCTGCGGGGGCGCGGCTATCGGAGCGCTCTGGTGTTTGTCGACGGCGACGTCGGTGCGATCGGTGGCCGCGACGATCGGCCGTGGCAGGTCGGCATTCAAGATCCGCGGGCGAAGGGGTACTTCGCGGTCGTCGCGCTCAAAGACCGCGCCGCGGCGACGGCGGGCGACTACCAGTCCTATTTCGAGGCGGGCGGCGAGCGTTACCACGACCTGCTCGATCCGCGCACCGGCCGGCCGGCCCGCGGCATCCGGAGCGTCACGGTCATCGCCGGGGACGCGATCACCGCCGACGCCCTGGCGCGCGCCGCGTTCGTGCTCGGCGCGGAGGCCGGCATGGAGCTCGTGCAGTCACGGCCGGGCATCGAAGCGGTGTTCGTCGACAGCGGCAACCAGGTGACGGTGTCCGACGGGCTCAAGGCCGCGGTTCGTGTGGTTCGGCCGCCGAGCGAGTGAGGCGGGGCGGCAGCCCGCGTGACGCCTCTCGTCAATCCGCGGTTACGTGCACCACCCCGTCGACGATCGGCGCGTCGTAAGCGTTCACGGGGTCATCACGATGGCTCTCGTAATACACGGGGGACGAGCCGCGCCACAACGCCTTGTCTTCGCCGAGGATCTTCTCGCGGCGGGCGGTCCCCCGTGAACGGCAACGGCGCGTCTTACCCGGGCGTCGGCGAGTTGCTGATCCGGCTGCGTTTGCGGCTGTAGGCGAAGTAGATCACCAAACCGAGCACCAGCCAGATGATGAGTCGCAGCCAGTTGACGAGCCCGAGCTTGTACATCATGTAGCCGTTGAAGCCGATGCCCAACAGCGGCACCAGCGGGACGAGCGGGGTGCGAAACGGCCGCGCCTGTCCGGGGTTGGTGCGCCGCAGCACCAGCACCGCGATGCAGACGATCACGAAGGCGAGCAGGGTGCCGATGTTCACCATCTTGCCGATGTCGTCGATCGGGGTCAGGCTGCCGACGAGGGCGGCGACCAGCCCGACGAGCATGGTGTTCTTGTAGGGAGTGCGGAACTTCGGGTGCACCGCGGCGAAGAAGCCGGCCGGCAACAGGCCGTCCTTGGCCATCGAGTACAACACCCGCGTCTGCCCGAGCAGCATCACCAGCATCACGCTGGTCAGCCCGGCGAGCGCGCCGGCGGTGATGAGAAACGAGGCCTTGGTGAGGCCGTGATCGAGGAAGGCCTGGGCGATCGGCGCCTCGATGTTGACCTGGTCCCAAGGGACCATGCCGGTCAGGACCGCGGCGACCAGGATGTAGAACACCGTGCAGACCACGAGCGAGGCGATGATGCCGATCGGCAAGTCGCGCTGCGGGTTCTTGGCCTCTTGCGCCGTGGTCGAGACCGCGTCGAAGCCGATGTAGGCGAAGAAGATGTAGGCGGCGCCAGCGCCGATGCCGCTGATGCCCATCGGCGCGAAGTGCGACCAGTCGTCGAGGCCCCAGTTGGCCGGGGTGACGTACTGGAAGCCGACGACGATCACGAACAGCACCACCAGGATCTTGACGGCGACGATGGTGGCGTTGAAGCCGGCGCTCTCCTTGATGCCGATCACGAGGATCGCGGTGATCAAGAGCGCGATCACGAACGCCGGCAGGTTGAAGCCGATGCTCACCCCCATGACCTCGGGCGCGCCGACCAGGGCTTGGGCCCGCGCGAGGAGCTCGGGCGGCGGTGTCGCCACCAGCGCCTGCACCGCGTCGAGGAAGGGGCGGGTGCCTTCGACGAGGGTCGGATCGGCGGCCTTCGCGAGCTCGCGGGCGACGATCTTGGTCGCGACCCCGTTTGCGGTCCAGTGGTCGTAGGCCAGCCAGAGCGGGAAGTCGACGCCGAAGATGTGCATGAACTTCACGAAGTAGTTGGACCAGCCGGACGACACCGTCGAGGCGCCCATCGCGTACTCGAGGATGAGGTCCCAGCCGATGATCCAGGCGAACAGCTCGCCGAGGGTCGCGTAGGCGTAGGTGTAGGCGCTGCCGGCGAGCGGGATCATCGCGGCGAACTCGGCGTAGCACAGCGCCGCGAAGGCGCAGCCGAGCCCCGAGATCACGAACGACAGCGTCAGGCCCGGCCCGGCGTAATGGGTGCCGAGGCCGGTCAACACGAAGATGCCGGCGCCGATGATCGCGCCGATGCCGAGCGCGGTCAGCGAGATCGGGCCGAGGGTGCGCTTCAGCGTATTCTCGCCCGACTCGCCGGCCTCGGCGAGGAGCACGCTCATGGACTTCTTCGCGAACAGCGGTGATGCCATTGTTCCTCCGCGCCTCGGCGCCGGTCGCCCTAAGCTTGGTGGTTGGCCGCGGCCGTCGCCGGTCGCCGCCGCCAGAGGTAATAGACCGGAATCCCCACGAGCACCAGGCAGAGCCCCGGCCAGGTGTACTGCGGCTTGTAGCGCAAGAGCTGGATCTCGATGAACGCCGCCATCACGATGTAGAGGGCCGGCAGGTACGGGTAGCCGATGACTTTGTAGGGTCGCGGCAGGTCGGGGCGGCGGCGCCGCAAGACGAAGAGGCCGATGATGGTGAGGATGTAGAACAGCAAGACCGCGAAGATGATGAAGTCGAGGAGCTGGCCGTAGGTGCCCGAGAGGCACAACACCGAGGCCCACACCGCTTGCAGCACCAGGGCGGCCTTCGGCACGTGGCGGTCGCTGACGGTGCCGATGGCGCGGAAGAACAGGCCGTCCTTCGCCATCGCGTAGTACACTCGGGCGCCGGCGAGGATCAGACCGTTGTTGCAGCCGAAGGTCGAGATCATGATCGCCACCGCCATGATCACCGCGCCCTGCGCGCCGAAGATCACCTCGGCGGTCGCGGTCCCGACCCGGTCCTCGGCTGCGAACTGGATGCCGCGCGCGATCGGGGTGGCGCCGTCGGCCGCGCCCACGAGCGGCAGCACGTTCAAGTAGGCGACGTTGGCGATCACGTAGACCACGGTCACCAGGCCGACGCCGAGCGCCAGCGCCCGCGGCAGGTTCTTCTGCGGATTCTCGACCTCGGCGGCGGTGAAGGTGACGTTGTTCCAGGCGTCAGCGGAGAACAGCGAGCCGACCATCGCCACCGCGAGCAGCGTCAGGCCGCTCACCATGACCGGCTCGGCGCCGCCGCGGTAGGCGTGCTCGGCGAACAGACCGGCGTTGTCCCAGAACCCGGCGAGGTTCAGGCTCTGCGCCTGGTCGGTGCCGAAGACGAAGGCCAGGAGGATGAGGCCCAGGACCGCCGCGGTCTTCAGCACCGTGAACAGGTTCTGCACCCGGGCCCCGGTCTTCAGGCCGCGACTGTTGACGAAGGTCAGCAAGATGATGAGGAGGATGGCGAGCAGGTTCTGGGTGCTGAGGCCGACGTTGTAGGGCCCGAGGGCGAAGCCGAAGAGCTCGAAGGGGCCGAAGGTGCCGAGCTTCACGATCCACGCCGTCGATGAGAACCAGGGCACGAGGACGCCGGTGAACTTGGCGAAGGCGATGGCGACCGCGGCGATGGTCGCGGTCTGGATGACGGTCAGCATGCTCCAGCCGTAGAGAAAGCCCCACAACGGCCCGAGCGAAGTGCGCAAGAACGCGTACTGGCCGCCGGCCTCCGGGAGCGCCGCCGACAGCTCGGCGTAAGAGAGGGCGCACAACAGCGTCATCAGGCCGGAGACCAACCACGCGGCGATGAGGAGCGCCGGGCTCTGCACCTGCCGGGAGATGTCGGCCGAGACGATGAAGATGCCGGAGCCGATCATCGAGCCGACGACGATCATCGTGCTGTCGAAGAGGGTGAGGACCTTGTCGAGCTTCGCCGGGCTCAAGGGGGACAAGGTGAGGTCGGCGGCTGTGGTCATGGTGCTCCCGCGGCGGGGGAATCGCCGAGATGACCTTGGGACTTAGCGTCAAAGGGGGGAGAGGTGCCAGCGAAATCTGGGGGAGAGCCGACCGCCGGCGTCTGGCTGTGCCGGTGTTTGACATATAGCCATCTAGATTGCTATATGTGTCGAATGGCAAGAAGCTACTCCATCGCCGACGCTCGGAACCAGCTGCCGCGCCTCGTTCATCAGGCCGAGGCCGGGCAGGCTGTCGAGATCACGAGACGCGGGCGCGCGGTTGCCGTGGTGGTGTCCATCGACGACTACGCGCAACTCTCGGGCAGGGCGCCGCGTCTCACGGACGGCGTGGCCGAGTTTCGTGCGAAGTATCCCGACGTGGATCTCGGCGACGCCTTCGATGGCCTGCGTGATCGAGCCGTAGGACGCCACGTGGAGATCGAGCGGTGAGTCTGGCCTTCCTTCTCGACACCAACGTTCTGGCGGAGCCGCTCAAGGCCGAGCCGGACCGCGGTGTGATGGCCAAGATCCGGCAGCACGAGGGGCAAATGGCCGTCGCGGCGCCGGTGTGGCACGAGATGTGGTTCGGGTGGGCGCGCCTGGCGGCGGGCAAGCGACGAACCGCTATCGAGGCCTATCTTTCGTCCGCGTTGCGGCCGTCGCTGCAGATCCTGGCGTACACCGCCGCTGCCGGCGAGTGGCACGCGCGCGAGCGTGCTCGTCTCGTCGCCAGAGGGCGCACGCCGTCTTTCGTCGACGGACAAATCGCCAGCATCGCCGTCGAGCATGACCTCACCCTCGTGACCCGCAACGGGTCGGACTTCAAGATGTTTCATGGTCTGCGGGTTGTGGACTGGAGCGGCTGAAGAGGGTTCGTGCGGGCGCCGTTCTCGGGGCCGCAATCTAGACTCCCTGCGAATTGTCCGGCGTCGCTCTCCGGGGCTCGCTTGCGCCGGGACCCGCAGCGCACCAATGGCCAACCGTGCGTCCGATGTGCTAGGACCCGGGCCTGTTGAGGAGCTTCACATGCGTCGGTTCTTGGTTCTGCTGGTGTTGGCGTTCTCGGGATGCGGCGGCGACGAGCTGCGGGCTCTGGACAACCGGCCGCCGGTGGCGCGACTCGATTGTGTGTCGCGCGCCGCGGTGAACGACCCGGTGGCGTTCAACGGCGCGGCCTCGTCCGATCCGGACGGCGACCCGCTGACCCTCGCCTGGACCTTCGGCGACGGCGCCGCCGCCGACGGCACCTCGGTGAGTCACACCTTCACGGCGGTCGGCAGCTACGAGGTGGTGCTGTTCGTCACCGATTCCGCGGGGGCCACGGCGACGACCGCCGCCACGGTGAGCATCGAGATCCCGAACGAGCCGCCGGTCGCGGTGATCACCGCGCCCCTGAGTCTCGGCGTGGCCGCGGCGGGGAGCTTCGACGCCGGCCTGTCGACCGATGCGGACGGCAGCATCGCCGCCTACGCCTGGGACTTCGGCGACGGCACCACCGCGACCACGACGGTCGCGAGCAAGAGCTACGCTACGGCCGGCAGCTACACCGTCCGCCTCGTGGTCACCGACAACCAGGGGGGCATGGACGACGACACGATGACCGTGACCGTCACCGCGACCCCGCCGTCGTACAACGGGACCTGGAGCTGGGGCCTCGTCGATCCGAGCACCGCTGACGGCGGTTTCTTCTGCGGCACCTTCTACGCCTCGGTGCTCGGCATCACCGTGACCGGCACCGCCATTCAGATCATCGAGAATCCGGGCACGAACAACGTACGCTACTCGGGGACCCTCGACGGCACGCAGTTCTCAGCGCTCAACACCGGCCTGTTGGGCATGCAACAGACCATCGCCGGGATCTTCACGTCGGCGACGCACTTCGACGGCACCTATCGCATCCAGTCGACGGGCTGCGATCTCAGCCGCGACGTCAAAGGCGACAAACAGTAGCGGGCCGCATCAGCCGGCCGGCGCCGCCGCGCCCTCGGCCTTGACGATCCGCGCCCACGCGTCTTTGAGCGGCACCGTGCGGTTGAACACCGGCTTTCCCGGCTTGGAGTCGACCGGGTCGACGAAGAAGTAGCCGAGGCGCTCGAACTGGATGTTCTGGCCCGCGGCGGCGGCAACGAGGCTCGGCTCGAGCTTGGCGTCTTTCACCACCTCGAGGGCGCGCGGGTTCAGCAGCGCCGCGAGCGGCGTGCCCTCGGGCGCGTCGCCGGGCTTCTCGTCTTTGAACAACCGATCGTAGAGGCGCACCTCGGCGTTGAAGGCGTGCCGCGCCGACACCCAATGGATGGTGCCCTTGACCTTGCGGCCGTCGGGGGTGTTGCCGCCACGGGTCGCCGGATCGTAGCTGCAGTGGATCTCCGTGATCTCGCCCGCGGCGTCCTTCACCACGCTCCTGCAGGTGATGAGGTAGGCCCAGCGCAGCCGCACCTCGGCGCCCGGCGCCAGGCGATGGAACTTCTTCGCCGGCACCTCCATGAAGTCGTCGCGCTCGATGTAGAGCTCGCGGCAAAACGGCACCTTGCGCGCCCCGAGCTTGGTCGGGTCGTCGGGGAGGTAGGGGGCCTCGAACTCTTCGGACTGATCCGCGGGGTAGTTGTCGATGACGACCTTCACCGGCTTCAAGACCGCCATGACCCGCGGCGCCGTGGTGTTCAGGTCCTCGCGGATCGCGTACTCGAGGAGCGCGACGTCCACGGTGTTGTCGGCGCGCGCCACCCCGATCTTGTCGCAGAACGAGCGGATCGAGGCCGGGGTGAAGCCGCGCCGCCGGAAGCCCGCCAAGGTCGGCATCCGCGGATCGTCCCAGCCGGAGACCAGCTTGCTCTCGACGAGCTCCAACAGCTTGCGCTTGCTCATCACCGTGTAGCTCAGGTTCAGGCGCGCGAACTCGGTCTGCCCCGGCTTCCACGGGGCGTCGACCGCGTTCAGGTACCAGTCGTAGAGCTCGCGGTTGTTCTCGAACTCCAGGGTGCAGATCGAGTGGGTGATGCGCTCCTTGGCGTCCGACAGGCAGTGGGCCCAGTCGTAGATCGGATAGATGTGCCAGGTGTCGCCGGTGCGGTAATGATGGGCGTGCTTGATGCGGTACATCAACGGGTCGCGCATCTTCAGATTCGGCGACGCCATGTCGATCTTGGCGCGCAGGGTGTGCGAGCCCTCGGCGAACTCACCCTTCTTCATGCGCGCCAACAGGTCGAGGCTCTCGGCGACGCTGCGGCTGCGGTAGGGGCTCGGCGTCCCCGCCTCTTTGATCGTGCCGCGGGTCTTGCGGACCTCGTCGAGGGTGAGGTCGCAGACGTACGCCAGGCCCTTCTCGATGAGGCGCACCGCGCCGTCGTAGAGGTAGGGGTAGTAGTCCGAGGCGAAGTACTGGTGCTCGCCCCAATCGAAGCCGAGCCACTTGACGTCGCGGACGATGGCGTCGACGTACTCGACGTCCTCGGTCGTCGGGTTGGTGTCGTCCATCCGCAGGTGGCAGACGCCGCCGAAGTCACGGGCGATGCCGAAGTTCAAGCAGATGGACTTGGCGTGGCCGATGTGGAGGTAGCCGTTCGGCTCGGGCGGGAAGCGGGTCGCGACCCGGCCGCCGAACTTTCCCGAGGCGTTGTCCTTCTCGATCTTGTCGCGGATGAAATCGGAGCGCGGGGTGGCGTCAGCGGTCATTCGGTTTCCTTAGGTGCGCTGCCCTTGACTGCCCGGGGCGTTGAGGCAAGCATCAGCCGCGCATTCTCGCCGTCGGAGGTGCCGAGAGCAAGATGAGAGAAGCGGTCGATTACCAGGGCGTCGGGCTCGTCGCCGGCCTCGAGGTGCACCAGCAGCTCTTGACCGACGAGAAGCTGTTCTGTCGTTGCCCCGCCGGGCTCTACACCGAGTCGCACGACGGCGAGGTGCTGCGGCACATGCGGCCGACGTTGAGCGAGCTCGGCGAGTACGACGGCACCGCGCTGATGGAGTTCAAGACCAAGAAGGAGATCGTCTACCTCTTGAACGGCAAGAACGTCTGCACCTACGAGATGGACGACACGCCGCCGTTCCTCGTCAACCAGCGCGCCATCGACATCGCCATCGAGCTGTCGCTGCTCATGCACATGGACATCATCGACGAGGTCCACATCGCGCGAAAGCAGTACCTGGACGGCTCGATCCCGACCGGCTTTCAGCGCACCGCGATCGTCGGCGTCAACGGCTTCATCCCCTTCAAGGGGCGCAAGCTCACCGTGACCCACCTGTCGGTGGAAGAAGACTCCTGCCGCGAGGTCGCGAACCGCGGCCATCGGGTCACCTTCCGCACCGATCGCCTGGGGACGCCGCTCACCGAGACCGTGACCGGGCCGGAGCTCGTCTCCCCCGAGGAGGTCCGCGACGCGATCTTGTTGTGCGGCCTGGTCGCCCGCAGCACCGGCCACGCGCGGGTCGGCATCGGCGCGGCGCGTCAGGATATCAATGTGAGCGTCCGTGGCGGCAACCGCGTCGAGATCAAAGGTGTGGCGCGCGCCGCCTACGCGGTGAAGCTGGTGCACAACGAGGCGATCCGCCAAGTGAACCTGCTGCGCTTGCGCGACAAGCTGCACGCCCGGGGGCTCAAGGACCCCGGCGCCGTCGAGACTCGGGTGGCGGACGTCAGTGATCTCTTCCACGACGTCGAGCTCGGCTTCGTGCGTCGTGCGGTCGACGCCGGCGGCAAGGTCATGGGCGTCAAGGTCGCCGGCATCGCCGATCTGGCGGCGCACCCCACGCAGCCGGAGACGACGTTCTTGGACGAGCTCTCGGGCCGCATTCGCGTCATCGCCTGCCTCGACGAGCTGCCGAACGTCGTCGACGGCGCGCGCTTGCCGGAGCTCCCCAACGCCCACCTGACCCGCGAGCGGCTGAAGAAGAGGTTGAAGATCGGCGACCACGACGCCTTCTTCCTGGTGTGGGGCAAGGAGGCCGACTGTCGCACCGCGGCCGAGGAGATCCGCCTGCGCTTCGTGGACGCCGTCCTCGGCGTGCCCAAAGAGACCCGCAAGTCGCTCCCCGGCGGCCACACCACCTTCGAGCGCATCCTTCCCGGGCCCGACCGGATGTATCCCGACACCGACTCGCCGCCCACCCGGGTGACCGCCGAGCGGGTGGCGAAGCTCAGGGCCGGTCTGCCGCCGCCGCCGTGGAAGCGTCTGGAGCAGTACCGCGCCTGGGGCGTGCCGGAGGAGACCGCGACCTACCTCATTCGCCGCGGCGGCGCGGCGCAGCTCGAGCACGTGGTCAAGGTGACCGGCGTCGACCCGAAGACCGCGGCCGTCGAGATGGGGCAGCGGACCAAGTGGCTGGCGCGCGCCGGGATCCCGACCGACCGGCTCGGCGCCGACGACTGGGCGCAGATCTTCGGGCTCTACACCGACGGCAAGCTGCCGCGCGAGGGTATCCGCGAGGTCGCCGGGCATATGGCGACCGAGCCCGGGCTGTCGGCTTCCGGCGCGATGCAGGCCCTGGGTTATGCGCTCGCACCCGAAGACGTCTGGCGTCGCGAGCTCACCCGCCTCACGGTGCCGGATGTGAGTGCCGGCGACCCGGCCGACGACAGAAAGCGCCGCCTGGCGACCGGTGTCGCGGTGCGCGCCCTCAAGGGGAAGGCCGCCGCCAAGGCGGTGGCGGCAGCGGTTCTTGGCACGGCTCCGGAGGGGCCCCAATGACGGCGACGGCGACTGAACGCACCGATGTCTACCAGGGCTATCGCGGCGTCGCCAAGGCCAAGCTCGAGGCGTTGCAGATCGGGGTGTGGAGCGAGGTCGAGATCGTCAACGACGCCGGCTCCAAGTTCGTCGGCGTGATCCTGCCGCGCAGCGAGACCTACGACGACCTGCACATCGTCATCAAGCTGTTCACCGGCTACAACGTCGGGCTCTTGGCGTCGCGGGTGAAGGAAGCGCGCGAGGTCGGCTACCGCAAGGCGACCTACAAGATCCCGGAGAAGGCGTTTCCGCGCGATCCGGGGAAGAAGAACGTGACCCTGCTCGGCACCGGCGGCACCATCGCCAGCCGCCTCGACTATCGCACCGGCGCGGTGATCCCGGCGTTTACCCCCGGCGAGCTCTACGGCGCGGTGCCGGAGCTCGCGGACATCGCCAACCTCACGACCCACAAGCTCTTCGGGGTGTTCTCGGAGAACATGGGGCCGAGCCAGTACGTCGGGCTCGCCAAGGCGATCGGCGAGGAGATCAAAGCCGGCGTCGACGGCATCGTCGTCGGCCACGGCACCGACACCATGCATCACACCGGGGCGATCCTGTCGTTCATGGTGCAGCGGTCGCCGGTGCCGATCGTGCTGGTCGGCAGCCAGCGCAGCTCCGACCGGCCGTCCTCCGACGCGGCGCTGAACCTGATGAACGCGGTGCGCACCGCGGCGGAGTGCGACATCGCCGAGGTCATGCTGTGCATGTTCGGGCCGACCTCGGATCAGTATGATCTGCTGCACCGCGGCACCCGCTGTCGCAAGATGCACTCGAGCTACCGGAGCACCTTCCGCTCCATCGGCACGACGCCGCTCGCGACCGTGCACCCGCAGAAGAACGAGCGCGGCGAGCACTTCATCTACCTGACCGACGACTACATCCGTCGCGACCCGTCGCGGGTGCCGGTGGTCAACACCGCCTTCGAGGAGAAGGTGACGATCCAGTACTACTACCCGAACTTCAACCCCGACATCATCGAGGCGCTCGTCGACAAGGGCTACAAGGGCATCGTCATCGCCGGCACCGGCCTCGGGCACGTCAACAAGCCGCTGTACCCGGCGTTGCGGCGCGCGGTCGAGGCCGGCGTCACCGTGGTGATGACGGTGCAGACCTTGTGGGGCTACGCGCAGATGTACGTCTACGACACCGGCCGCGATCTGTTGGACCTCGGCATCATCCCGCTCGACAACATGCTCCCCGAGACCGCCTACATGAAGCTCTGTTGGGTGCTCGGTCAGACCTCCGACCCGAAGGAGATCCGGGCGCGGCTGCTCGCGCCCGTGAGCCACGAGATCACGCCGCGCGAGCCGCACAACGGCTATCTGGTGATGCAGGGCGGCCTCCCGGAGGTGGAGGAGTTCATCAACCGGCACTGGAAGTAACCGGATGCGACGCGCGCGCGGCGACGGCATGCGGCGACGGCGACGGTCGCGGGTTGCGGCGGCCGGGCTCTTGGGGCTCGCGGCGATCGCGTGCGCGGCGGTCTCGGGGGGCCCGGGGATCGACGTCGGTGACGTGACCTACACCGAGGATCTGCAGCCGATCTTCCTCGACAAGTGCGGCGCCTGCCACGCCGGCCGGGGTGACGGGGACACGCACTTCGCGGTGGCCTACGCCGACATGCTCCGTGACTCGCGCCGTTGTCCGGGGCAGCTCGAGTACCAATGCGCGTTGACGCTGGTCGAGCAGGGCCTGATGCCTCGGGATGCCGGCTGCACCGGCGCCGTCGGGGTCGACGAGACGATCAGCGCCTGCTTGGGGCGCGGCGCGCGCGATCTGTTGCTGATCTGGGTCAACGAGGGCGCGCCCGAGTAGGGCGGCGCGGGAATCAGATGAAGGCGAGAACGGTCTAGCGGTCGCTGCGGTCGACCTCGAAGTGGGCGATGCTGGCGCGCAGGCTCTCGGCCTGCTCCGACAGGGTCGTGGCCTCGGCCGCCACGGTCTCGGCGACCGACACCACCTGGCCGGAGAAGTCGCGCACCTCGACGACCCCGGCGACCGCGGCGGCGGTGGTCTCCTCCTGGTTGCTCGACTGCTGGCTGATCGAGGCCGCCATCTCCAGGACCCGCTGGATCTGATCGGCGGTCCTGACGCTCGCCGCGACCTCCTTGCGAATCACGCCCTCGACCGTCTGCAGCGTCGTCACCATGCGGGCGGTGAGAGCGGTGACCGACTCGGCGGCGCTCTTCTGGTCCTGGCTCGTCGAGCCGATGGCGCGGCCCATTTCGGCGATGCGGGTGATCGCGGCGGTGATCTGGCGGCTGCCGACGATCTGCTCCTGGGTGGCGCGCGCGATCTCGGCGATCTGCGAGTGGCTGCGCGCCGACAGCGCCAGGATCGCGGTGATCGCGTCGCGGGTGTTCTGGCCGAGCCTCTCGCCGTCCTCGACGCTCTTCAGGCCGGCGGCCATCGCCTCGCTGGTGCGCTCTCGTCCCTGCGCCAGCGCCGCGAGGGTGCGGGCGATGTCACCGGTCGACGCGCTGGTGCGCGCGGAGAGCGCCTTGATCTCGTCGGCGACGACCGCGAACGCCCGGCCGTGCTCGCCGGCCTGGGCCGCGAGGATCGAGGCGTTCAGCGACAACAGCTGGGTGCGCTGCGTGACCTCGGTGATCACCGACAGGGCGCGGCCGATGGCGTCGACGCTCTTGCCGAGATCATCGACGGCGTGGGCGATGGCGGTGAAGGTGCTCGCGACCGCGCGCATGCCCTCGACGCTGTGATCGACCGCCTGCTTGCCTTCGTCGGCGCGGCGCTCGACGTCCTTGGAGAGCACCGCGGCCTTGTCGGTGTTGACGCCGATCAAGCGCACCGACTCTTCGAACTCGATCACCGTGGTCGCGGCGTCGTCCGTCGCCTCGGCCATCGCGGCGACGTTGTCGGCGATGGCGCTGGCGCCGGTGGCCATCCGCTGCATGGCGTCGTCGGTCTGGCGGACGAAGGTCGCGAACTCGCCCACCTGTGGCTCGAGGGCCGTCATCCCTTGGCTCAACGCCGCGGTGTCGGTGGCCACCTGGTTGGCGGCGGCCATCAGCGCCGCGAGGTCGGCGTCGACGGCGCGCGACGCCCGATCGATCTCGTCCATCGCGCCCGAGATCTTGTCGAGCGCCACCGACTGCTGCCGCGCGCCGGCGAGGGAGTGCTCGGCGCGGCGGCCGAGGTTCGTCACGCTCGCGGTGACACCGGCGGCGGTCTCCTGGATGCGGGAGACAATGACCGAGAGCGCGCCGCTCATGCCGCGGACCTCGCCGGCGAGGAGCCCGAGCTCGCCCGCGGTCTTGAAGCCCACCGAGGTCACGAGCCTGCCGGAGGCGATGGCCTGCACCGCGGTCAGCAGTCCTTTGAGGGGGGCGTAGATCAGCGTGTGCCCCATCGCCAGCGTCAAGAGCGCCGCGACCGCGAACACCAGCAAGCCGATCAGGGCCGTGGTCGCGAGCGCCTCCTCGGCCCGCGCCTCGACCCGCGCCAGCGAGTGGGCCACCCGCAAGGTGCCGAGCGCCGTGCTCTGGCCCTTGGCGAGGATGTCACCCTGATGACCGATGAGGTCGCCCCGCATCACCAGCGGCCGGCCGTCGCCGGCCTGTTGAAACAGGCGGTCGATGTCGCGCTTGTCGGTGCCGGGAGCGAGGAAGGTGCCGACGTGGCGTTCGCCGGCGAGCAGGAGATCGGCGTAGACCAGATCCCGGTTCTTCTTCGCGGTCTCGAAGGCGGCGACGATGATGTGCTCCTGCATCATCGAATCGTCGACGTCGCCGGTCATCGAGTCGACCGCGAGCTCGAGGGCCGGGCTGATGCTCTGGACCATGAACGGCACCAGGGTGTCGCCTGACTCCCGGAGCGTGATCTGGGCCTCGGCGAGCTGCTGCCGGTGGAAGCGCCAGGACGCGAACAGCAACGCCCCGGCGATCACCGCGAGCTGCAGCGCCATCACCCGCGTGCTCAGACGCTCGGAGAAGGCGAGGCCCCGGCGCCGCCTCGCCGGCACCGGTGCCGCGGCCGGTCCTGAAGGTGCTCCGGAGTGCACGGCCCTACCTCATGATCTTGCAGGCTTTGAGGAAGTTGCCGTCGTACTTGCGACCCTGCTCGATCGCCGCGGCCATGTTCAAGACGATGATGCGCTTGTCGCCTTCGACGGCGACGCCGGCGGTGAGGCCGCTCGCGACGTGACGCTCGTCTTGCGCGAAGGTGAACGCGCCGAGCTTCTTCGCCAGGTCGCGGATCGCGCGCACGTCGGCCTCGGTGGCAGCGGCGGTCACGAACAGGCCGTAGATCGGGCTCTTCGTCGCGGCGGCGGCGATGTCAGCGGGCACCTTGTAGGGGATGTCGATGGTCTGGATGCGCCGGCCGTTGACCTTCATGTTCTCGAGGTCGCGAAAGGCTTTGACGATCGGGGCGGCGGCGGTGGCGCTGGGGTAGGCGACGCCGACGTTGAGGACCTCGGCTGGAAGGTTCTCGTCGTAGGTCGCGATCTTGAAGAACAGCTTGGCCTGGAGCTCGATCGGCGCCGCAGCGCGGGCGGGCGCGGCGATCACGACGCCCATCGCGACCAAGCCAATGAGCCCCCCGGGCGATCGGTCCACGGACATAGGCGCGAACCATAGCGAATTCTCCGGGCCAAAGGAACGCAAAGTTGCCCCAATCGCCCGGGCCTTGGCCGTCGGGACGTACCCTGCTACCCCTCAGCCTGCTTGTTGGCGCTCGAGGTGCGAATGGATCTGCTGACGACGGTGGGCTTGGCGGTGGGGCTGGCGATGGACGCGACCGCGGTGGCGGTCGGCACCAGCATCGCCCTGGGCCGGGTGACGCCGCGGCAGGTGTTTCGCTTCGCGTTTCACTTCGGGTTGTTTCAGTTCTTCATGCCGGTGTTGGGTTGGCTCTCGGGGCGGTCGTTCATCCACTACATCCAGGCGGTCGACCACTGGCTGGTGTTCGTGCTGTTGACGGCGATCGGCGCCAAGGCCATGCACGAGGCGGTGACACCCGAAGACGGCGCGGCGCGGGAGCGGTCGGATCCGACGCGAGGCAAGAGCCTGGTGTTGTTGTCGGTGGCGACCAGCATCGACGCGCTCGCGGTGGGGTTGAGCCTGGCGATGCTCGAGGTGCAGATCTGGACGCCGTGCGTCGTGATCGGTTTGGTCACCGCGACGCTGACGGCGCTCGGGATGGTCGTCGGCGCCAGGCTCGGGGCGCGGCTCGGTCAGCGGATGCGGTTCGCGGGTGGGCTGGTGCTGGTCTTGGTCGGCGTCAAGATCCTCTTCGCGCACCTCGCGGGGTGAGGCGCCTCGAGGCTCAGCTCGTCATCCCGACCAGGATCGTCGTGATGTTGTCGACGCCGCCGTTGTCGTTGGCGTGCTCGATCAGGTGCTGTGCGGCGCGCTCCAGGTCGTCGCGGCTGCTGTCGACCACCGACAACAGCTCCGCGTCTTCGAGCATGTCGGAGAGCCCGTCGCTGCACAGCAGATAGACGTCGCCCGGCTGCGGATCGAGCGGTGTGAGCTCGACGTCCACGTTCTCCATCAGCCCGAGCGCCCGGACGATGACGTTCTTGTGGGCGAAGTTCTTGATCTCCTCGGGCGTCAGCTGCCGGATCTTGAGGGTCTCGTTCAGCAGCGAGTGGTCGCGGGTCACTTGGCGGATGTCGCCGTTGCGCAACAGGTAGGCGCGGGAGTCACCGACGTGGGCCAACGTCGCCCCGGAGGCGCCGAGGCTCAACGACACGATCGTCGTGCCCATGCCGTGGTAGCGGTCCGCGGTGGCCGCCACCTCGTGCACCTTGGCGTTGGCGCGCTTGATCGCCGTCGCCAGCCGCTTGTCGTCGTACGGCAGGTCGACGTCGAGGTCCAAGGGCCAGTCCGCGAAGCCGCCGCCCTGGGTGTCGATGAAGAAATCGGCGAGCGCCTGCACCGCGAGCAACGACGCCACCTCGCCCGACGAGTGGCCGCCCATGCCGTCGGCGACCACGTACAGGTGCTCTTCGGGGAGCACGAAGTAGTTGTCCTCGTTGTTGGTGCGCTGCTTGCCGAGATGGGTGCGTGCCGCGTAGTGGATCTTCATCGTCGAATCTTTCGCCCGCGGTCCTCGGGTCCTGTGCGCCGCAAAGGGCGCTCCGCCAGAGGGGTGTGCTAGCCCGAGGCGCGAGCGTGATCAACCACAATCGGCAGCGGCGGCCTGACCCCGGACCACCGGGTTGCGGAGGACCCCGACCATCGGGATTTCCACCTCGACGACGTCGCCGGGGTTGAGCCTCCCGACGCCGGCCGGAGTGCCGGTCGCGACCAGATCGCCCGGCTCCAGGGTCATGATCTCCGAGATGTAGGCGAGCAGCGCCGGGATCGAGAACGCCATCTCGGCGGCCACGCCTTGCTGGCGCAGCTCACCGTTGACCCGGCAACAGACTTGCAAGGTGTCGAGGGCGAAGCCGGCGTCGACCGGCACCACCCGCGGCCCGACCGGGCAGAAGGTGTCGAAGCCCTTGGCGCGGGTCCACTGCGAGTCGCGCTGTTGCAGATCGCGGGCGGTGACGTCGTTGACGCAGGTGACGCCGAAGATCGCGTCGCGGGCGGCCGCGGCCGTCGCCCGGCACAGGCGTCGCCCGATCACCACGCCGATCTCACCCTCGTGCTCTACGTGCGCCGATGCCGGCGGCAGGCGGATCGGCTCGCCGTCCGCGATGAGCGCCGACGGCGGCTTGAGGAACAACAGCGGCTCGGTGGGCATCGCTTGGCCGTGCTCCCGGGCGTGCGCCGGGTAGTTGCGGCCGACACCGACGATCTTCGAAGGAGGTGCGAAGCTCGGCATCAGCGGCACATAGCAGAGGTGGCGGTCAGCGGTCGACCGCGGTGTCCGCTGACGCGAGCGCCGCCGCCATCAGTCGGTCCTCCATCGCCTCGTGGGCGTACATCTTGTCCAAGAGCAGCGCGACGTCCTCTGCGAGCTGCATCACCGCGAGCGGGCTGCAGCGGCGGCTGCGGTCGCGCATCCGGTCGACGAGGTCGAGGATCTCGGTGTGCTCGACCTGGAGGCCCAGGATCTCCGCCGCGGCGTCCGGCAACAGCGCCCGCAGGCGGTCGGGCATCCCGGCGGCCTCCTCGTTGCGGAAGTGGTCGCGGGCCTGTCGCTCCAGCATGTCGATCTGCGCCCAGGCCTGTTCGAAGAGCAGCGGGTCGGGCTCGTCCGGTTGCAGCGCGTCGACGGCGCGCGAGACCTGGGCCAGATCGGCGAAGATGCGGGCGTGAACGTCGAGGGCTTTGCGGCTGAGATCCGCGAGAGGAACGGCTGAAGCCATGGTGTGCTCCGAAACGGCGAACAACGCGGCCAGCCTCGAGAGGGAGGGGGGACCAACCCACAAGGTGGGTCGGCGCCGAGGGCAGTCAAGGGCGGGCTCAGGCCATGCCGTGGCCCAGCTTCTTCTTGCCGTCCTTGAACAGGACCTCGATGACGGTCGGGCCGGCGCCCAAGACCACGCCTTTGCCGAAGGTCGCGTGGTCGAGCAGCGCCCCCTTGGCGTAGCGCGTCTTCAGCGAGAAGGGCGCGAACGCGTCGTCCGCCTGGCCGGCGACGTGCTGCTCCCAGCTCTTGTCCGGCTCCGCGGGCTTGTGGGGGTTCAGCGAGATCTCGTCGTCACGTTGTCGCGGGGAAAACGTTCGCTGCTTGGTTCGTTTGATGGACATGGCGCCTCCCTCTACCACATCCCTCCCGGGTCGATGCAACTCTTGGTTGCGGCGCTCTAGCCGCCGCCGATGAACGGCGCCAGGACGCGGAACAGCTCCCGTTGCCGGCGCTTCTCCTGGCCCGCGGCCGCCTCGCGCTGCGCCTGCTCTACCAACGTCTCGAGCGCCTCGCGGTCGATGGCAGGAAACTCGGCGACGAGCGCGTCCAGCGCCGCCGTGCCCTCTCGCAGCAGGCGGCGGCGCCAGGTCTCCACCGCGTGGGTCCGGAGGGTGTGGTCGTGACGGTGCAGGCGGAGGCGGGTGATGGCCTCGAGGATCGGCGCGGTGTCGACGGTGCGCAGGTACTTGGCGACGTATTGCAGCTGCCGGCGTCGACCGCCGTGCTTGGTGATACGGCGCGCCAGCTCGACCTGCTCCCGCAGCGCCGGCTCGAGCGGGACCGCAGCCAGGTCCGGGAGGGCGAGCGCCACGAGCTCGGCGGCGAGGTCACGGGTCTTGTGGGCCTCGGTCTTCTTCTCCGTGCGGCTCGGCGGCGCCTCGACGCCCGGCGGCAGGTCGGGCTCGGGCTCCAGTTGGGGGCGCCGGTTGCCCGGGCGCCATGGGGGTCTCGCCATAGGGACCCTATAGCCCAGCCTCGGGGTGGAGGATATTGTGATGTTTGACGCAACCGCCGGCCGGTGCCGGCGATAATCGATCCGTCACCATCGAGATCGATAACCGGCGGGAGCTTTGTCCGCCGCCGGTCGCATCGAACGGAGCCGTGTCATGTCCAAAGTACGCGTCGACGAGATCAGCCAGAAGACCCTCACGCCCACGACCACGCCGGCCGAGCAGGTGCGGCGCCGCAAGGACGTCCACGGCAGGTCGAGCTTCGAGCGCAACCCGGCCACCTTCGCCGGTATCGGCAAGGCCGATCTCTCGGCGCTGAAGGCAGGCGCGACCACGCCGGCCGCGAGCCCGACCGCGGCGCCGATCACCTACCAGCTGCAGGACGGGACGGTGCTGGAGATCCCGCAGCTCTCGGCCGACGACCGCGCCAAGGTCGAGGCGATCCTCGCCAAGCTCACCCCTGACAAGCGTGCCCGGCTGCAGGCCTCGAGCGACGAGCTCGGCGACGCGGTGTGGGACGAGGTCGAAGAATCTGCGGGTGTGCCGGGGGTGACCGGCGCCAGCGCCGGGTTGAAGAACGCCGCCGACAAGAACTACGAGACCTACGTGGTGACGACCGGCGGCAAGATCAACGACGGCGCCAACGAAGATCTGTTGGTGCTCGGCCTGTCCGGGGTCGAGAACACCTTGTTCGGCTTCTTCGGCCAGATCCAGGCCAAGGCCAACCAGTCCAACGAGATGCGCGCCGACATCGCCGAGCTCGAAGGGATGCTCGCCGACTGGCCCGCCGGCAAGGACAAACAGGTGTTCTCCTGGCGCGAGGTGGTGATCAACCCCGACGGCACCACCAAGGTCATCGAGCACAAGAACGAGGAGCTCACCAAGGACCAGGCGGCCGCGCTGCTGTCGAAGCTCAAGGGGCAGCAGGATGCGCTGCAGACCATCAGCACCCAGGACGGCTTCAAGCTGCAGATGATGACCGAGAAGTACCAGCAGGCGATGAACGTCTTGAGCAACATCCTCAAGGCCCAGGACGACACCCGCAAAGGCATCATCGGCAACGTCAAGGCCTGAGCTGCCGCTAAGCGATCTCCGCTCCCGGTAGACAGGCGCCGCGCGTCGTGGAACAGTTCCCCAGGCTGGCCGCGGCCGGCAGGGGGCCACCATGGGATGTCGGAGAGATCGCGCTCGGGTCTTCAGCATCAGGCTCGCGACCGCGGCGGCGCTCATCGTCGCTCAGTCCTTCGGCTGCAGCGACCGCCATCCCGGGGCGGCGTTCACGAAACCTCTTCCTCCTCCCCTTCTCCAGGCGTGCAGCTTCTCGACACCGCAGGGCGTCTGCCCGGCAGCCGACGGCGAGATCGTCGTCTGCGTCGACGGCGTCTGTCGCGAGCAGGCGTCGCTGGTGCCGTGCGACGCCGCGCATCCGCAGGGGTGGTGCCCGGCGGACGAGCTCTGCGTCGCCGGTGCCTGCAAGACCGCGTTGCCGGAGGAGCTGTGCTCGGCCGCCAACCCCGCCGGCGCGTGTGGCTACGGGGCGCTGTGTTTCGACGGCGTCTGCTACCCCGTTGCCGATGCCGAGCTGTGTGCGCCCACGAACCTGACCGGGGTCTGTCCGACCGGGCAGAGCTGTGACGCCGGCGCCTGCGTCACGATCTCCGCCTCGGAGCGCTGCAGCCCCGAGCGCCCCGACGGCCGGTGTGATGCGTTCGAGGCGTGCGTCGCCGGCCAGTGCACGCCGGCCACGCCGCCCGATCTTTGTGCCCCGGAGCGGCCGAGCGGGCGCTGCCCCGCGACCGAGGCGTGCATCGACGGCCGCTGCACCCCGGTCGATGACGACAACGCCTGCAGCGCCTCGAACCTCGCCGGGCTCTGTCCGCAGGACGGTCTCTGTGTGGACGGCTATTGCGTCCCGCGCGTCGGCCCGGGCTCGCCGTGCAGCCCGGAGAATCCCGAAGGTGTCTGCCCGGACGCGAGCCCGTGCAGCGGCAACTGCACCGATCTCTGTGTGCAGGGCACCTGTCGGCCTGCCGACGCGGTGGCCCGCTGCTCGCTCTTGCACCCCGCCGGCTATTGCCCGCCCGGCGAGCTCTGTGTCGACGCCGGCTGCGCGCCGGCGAGCGCTGCCAACGCCTGCGGGCCGACGAACCCGGGGGGGGCCTGTGTCGCGGCCTCGCTGTGCCTGGACGGCGTCTGTTATCCGCTGCGCGACGCCGAGCTCTGCAACCCGAACAACCCCGCGGGCGTGTGCGGCGCCGGCGAATACTGCAACGGTGGCCTCTGCACGCCGGTCACGCCGGGCGAAGGGTGCAGCGCGCTCAACCCCGACGGCTTCTGTGACGCCTTCGAGCGCTGCGTGGCGGGGAGCTGCACCGCCCCCGAGCTGCCGGACGCGTGCTCCGTGAGCCTGCCGGCCGGTCGCTGTCCGACCGGTGCGGTGTGCGTCGCCGGGGTCTGCACGCCGCTCGATTCCGGTGTCGCCTGCACGCTCGACAACCGGGCCGGCGTCTGCCCGCGCGACTATCAGTGTGTCGCCGGCTACTGCGTCGCCGCCGTCGGCCAGGACGCGCCCTGCGCGCCGAACAACCCCTACGGGCGGTGTCCGGCCGGGCAGGGGTGCGCCGATGGCGGCTGCCGGCAGATCACCCCGGACAACGTCTGCTCCGAATGGATGGCCGACGGCCTGTGCCCCTCCGGGATGGTCTGCCACGTGTACTTCCCGACCGGTTGCCAGATCGCCCCCGGCGTCGAGCCGTGCGGTGTGGCCCACCCCGAGGGCCCGTGCGCCGACGGCGGCGTCTGCGTCGACGGCGTTTGCGCGCTGCGGCCGTGCAGCACGGCGATCCCCGACGGCACGTGTCCGAACGGCTTGATGTGCGCCGCCGGTGAGTGTCTGTTCCCGACCTGCGGACCGCTGGTGCCGTACTCCGGGGTCTGCCCGCCCGGCTACGTCTGCGCCGACGGCGTCTGTCGCTCGCTCTCCGGCGCGCAGTGCGCCGCCTCGCACCCGGATGGTGCCTGCGTCGATGCGGCGTTCGTCTGCGACGATCGCAGCGGCGCGCCGACCTTCGGCACCTGCGTGCCGCGCTGCAGCCCGGGGGCCGAGGACGGCTACTGCGGCGGCGGCCGCGCCTGCCAGGCCGGGTTCTGTCTCGGGCCGTGCGCCTCGGGCGTCGTCTGCCGATTCTCCGGTCAGTGCTGCCCGGTCGGCGACGAGTGCCCCGACGCCGAGACCTGCGTGCCCGCGTGTCCGGCGCCGCGGGTGCGCTGCAACAACAACCAGCTCTGCTGTGACCAGGGGCTCGAGTGCCGCAGTGACGGGATCTGCGTGCCGCGCTGCGACAGCGGCATCCGCTGCGGCGTCAGCGGCGAGCTGTGCTGCACCGGCACCGAGGTCTGCTCCGAGGCCCTCGAGTGTCGGCGCGCGTGCGCGGCGCCGGCCCGACCTTGCGCCGATCTCTGCTGTGCCGCGGGCGAGACCTGCCTCCACGATCAGTGCGTCGCCGAGGGCGGCAGCTGTCGCGACTTCTTGGACTGCGACTACAACCAGTACTGCGAGCCGACCCTCGGTCGTTGCCTGCCGGCCGACGTCGCCGGCGATCAGGTGTGCCAGTATCCGCGACCCGCGGAGATCTTCAACCCGGCGCTGGAGTGGCGCTTCACCGGGCTGTGGCCGGACTGCCGGCCGTCCTTCGACTGCCGCGGCGGCGAGTGCGCGCTCTCGTGCGACGCCGACACCGACTGCGAGGGCGCGTGCGTCGACCAGCGCTGCACCTGCCAGAACAACGCCGATTGCGTCGCCGGCAGCCAGCGCTGCCGGGACGGCGTCTGCGTCTTGGCCGGCAGCAGCTGCGGGGCGCTGTTCGAGAACGTCCTCAGCATACCGACGGTGGCCGACCTGCAGCGGGACGGGGTGCCGGAGGTGGTGTTTCGGGCCTATGCCGCCGCCGACCTGGCGCATTCGGCGCTCGTGGTGTTGAACGGCAAAGACGGCGGCGACGGCACGGGCACCGGCAGCCCGCCGGCGCTCTGGGTCGACGGTGACAGCCCGGGAGCCCCTTGGCTGTTCGCGGCCGGGCATCAGGCGATCGGCAACCTCGACGCCGATCCCGAGCTCGAGATCGTGGCGGTGGCCGCGACCGGACTCGTGGCCTTCGACGACCCGGTGCACGGGCCGGGCGCCGTGCTCTGGCGGACCACCGCCTACCCGCTCGACCGGACGCTGGACGGCGGCGCGCCGGCGATCGTCGACTTGAACGGTGACGGTGCCGCCGAGGTGATCATGGGGGCCGCGGTCTTGAACGGCCAGACCGGGCTCATCGTCGCGGTGCCGGCCGGCGCCGCGGCGCGCGAGGGCGGCGGCAGCCGCTTCGACGGCGGTTGGATCAGCATCGCCGCCGACGTCGATCTGGACGGCAAGCCCGAGCTCATCACCGGCAACCGCGCTTACAATGTGGAGGAGAGCGGCGGCAGCTGGAGCATGACGCCGCTGTGGCAGAGCGTGACCGGCGTGTTGCGACCCCCCGCCTACACCACCGCGGTCAACGTGCCGAGCGGCTTCACGGCGGTCGGCAACTTCATCGCCACCGCGAGCGGCGTCGACACCCCCGAGGTGGTCAACGTGGCGGGCGGCAACCTCTACCTGTTCGACGGCGCATCGGGCGCTCTGGTCGCGGGGCCGATCCCGGTGCCGGCCGGCGCCGCCGGCGTCAACCACGGTGGGCCGCCGACGGTCGCCGACTTCGACGGCGATGGCAGGCCCGAGGTCGCCGCGGCGGGGAGCGGCTGCTACGCGGTCTACGACTTCGACTGCCTCGCCGGCTACGACGCCGGTCGCCGCGCCGACGTCCTGACCCTGCCCGGCTGCGCGCTGCCGCCGGTCGACCGCTGTGGCTCGTATCCGTCGATGGTCGGCGTGTTGTGGAACTACAAGGTGCAGGACTTCTCGTCCGCGGTCACCGGCTCGAGCGTCTTCGACTTCGACGGCAACGGCGCCGACGAGGTGCTCTACAACGACGAGTGCTTCTTCCGGGTGTTCGACGGCAAGACCGGCGGCGTGCTGCTCGAGCGACCGAGCTCGTCGCGGACCAACTCCGAGTACCCGATCGTCGTCGACGTCGACGGCGACCGGATGTCCGAGATCGTGTTGGTGTCGAACCACGATCAGGTCTCCCGCGACCACTGCGTGGCGAACTACGACAACGACCCGGCGTACGCCGCCTACCTCCACTACAGCGACCTGGCCGGCGCCGGCGGCTACTGCGACCTCACGACCTTCCCCGATCACAGCCGCGAGTGCACCGTCGGCGCGGCGGGTGTCACGGTGTACCGGGACACCTCCGAGCGCTGGGTGAAGACCCGCCCGCTGTGGCCGGAGCACGCCTACCACGTCACCGACGTCGACTTCGATCCGGCGACCTTCACCGCGAGCGTGCCGGCGGCGGAGACCCCGAGCTGGCTGGACTCCAACACCTATCGCAAGAACGTGCGCGGCTTCGTGCCGTTGAACGCGCCCGATCTCCAGATCTCCGCCGTGGTCGCCGATCTGCAGGGTTGCCCGGAGGTCGGCGTTCACGCCCGGGTGGTGAACCTCGGCGCCCTCGGGGTGCAAGCCGGGATCGCGCTCAACCTGTACGCGCTGTGGGACACGCCGCCGCGGGTCGTCGCCGCGCTGACCACCGCCGCGGCGCTCGCCCCGGGCGCGGGGGAGTGGGTGACCTTCCGCTACACGCCGGCCGCGGGCGATCCGGCGGTGCTGTCGTTCCGGGTCGGGGTCGATCTCGGAGCCGGCGGCGGCGCGGTCGCCGAGTGTCTCGAGGCCAACAACACCGCCGAGGTCGACGACGTCGCCTGCCAGGCGACGGTCCCGGTGGCGCGCTGCCTGGTGGCGTCGCCGCCGGTGAGCGACATCTCGCCCCTCGCCACGGTGATCTTCGACGGCAGCTTCTCCTACAGCCCGCGGGCGCCCGCGGACCCGGCGGCGATCGTCTCCTATTCCTGGAACGTCGTCGGCTATCCCGAAGGCGCCTGGCCCGGCGACTTCGCGCCGCAGGGAAACGGCACCGCCCGCTACTCGGTGTGGTTGCCGATCGCCGGCACCTACACGGTGCAGCTCTTGGTCAGCGACAGCGGCGGCGGTGTCAGCGCCGCGACCGAGGCGTCGCGGTGCACCATCGTCGCGACCCCGACGAGCTTCGTGCACGTGCAGCTGGTGTGGGACGACGGCGTCAACGATCAGGACCTGCACGTGGTGTGGTGGAGCGCGCCCGGCGGCAACCGGCGGTTGTTCGAAGATCACGACTGCTACTACGCGAACCCGCTGCCGGCTTGGTACGGCAGCTTCGCCGAGAACCCGCGTCTCGACATCGATGACACCTTCGGGCACGGGCCGGAGAGCTTCAACATCGATCGGCCGGCTCCGGGCACCTATCGGGTTTACGTGAACTACGCCGGCAACCACTTCGCCTACTTCGACACGCCGCGGACGACCGAGACCGTCCGGATCTATCTCGGCGGCCAGCTCGCCGGGGAGTACCGGCGCGAGCTCGGCTACGGCGGCGACAGCGACGCGGTCTCCGACATCTGGGCGGTGGCCGACATCGTCTGGGAGGGCGACGGCAGCCACTTCGTCACGCCGCTGCAAAGCGACGTGCCCTCGGATCCGCAGATCGTCGGTTACCTGTGCAGCGTGACCTGGGACGGCGGCTGGTGGGGGTCCACCTGCCCGACGGCGCCCTGAGTGACCAAACCCCGCGGTTGAGCCACACGGCGCTTTCCCCTATGCTCGGTGCGGCAAGGAGCGCGCATGCCGTTGGGGTTGGTGGTTCAAGTCGTTCGCGGTGGCCAGGTGGTGGCCGAGCATCCCTTCGATCTGACGAAGAAGGTCGTCAAGATTGGCCGCTCGCCGACCGCACAGATCCGCGTCGAAGATCCGGCCGCCTCGCGCGTCCACGCGGTGCTCGAGATCGGGCCGACCGGCATTGCCCTCGTCGACCTCGGGACCTCGGTGGGGACGCTCTTGAACGGCGCGCGGGTGAGCCGGGCGCCGGTCAACAGCGGCGATCAGATCATCATCGGCGAGACCCTGCTGGCGATCACCATCGGCGAGACCTATGGTGCCGGCGCACCCGCGGCGTCACCCGCGTCCTACTATCAGGCGGCCGGGTCGCCGCCGCCGCGGCCCTCTGCCGGGCCGCCCTCGATGCCGGCACGACCTATGGTGCCCGGGCAGCCGTTCGCCCGGCCGACGCGGCCGCCGTCACCGTTCGCGCCGCCGCCCGGGCCGCCGACAATGCCCCCGGTCGCGCCGGTGTTCCCGGTGTTCACCGCGCCACCGCCGTCGTCGTCATATGCGATGCCGCCGGGGCTGCCACCGTCCGGGGCGCCGACGGGCGCGACCGATCCGGACGACACGTTGAGCGACAACGATCCACTGTTACAGCGGGCGCGCGCCGCCAGCCGCAAGCGCACCTACCTCGTCCTGGGCGGTGTCGGGCTCGGGGTGTTGGTGATCGTCGCCACGGTGCTGCAGTCGTCGAACCGCGAGCCCCGCTACCCGGACTTGCGGCCGAGCGAGGCGGACGGAGCAGCGCCCGGGGATAGCAGCGCGCTCGGGGATGGCGGCGCGCCCGGCGATGGTGGTGGTGACACCGGTGTCGGTGATGCGCGCTCCGGCGGTGACGGCGTCGCCGCGGCGGCGGCGATCGAAGCCGAGCCGGCGGCAGCGGCGCCCTTCGACGCCAAGGAGCCGCGGGACGAGGACGGCTATCTCTACGTCCGCCTGACGGCGGCGAAGACCCTCGAGGCCGTCACCACCGAGCACTACGGCAGCACCCGCCGCTTGGCGCTGGTCACCGGCGCCAACCCCGGGGTCAAGGCGGCGACCGATTCGCTCGCGGCCGGCAGCGAGGTGCGGCTGCCGCGACACGCGGAATACGTGGTGCGCCGCGGCGACTCCCTGGGCACGATCGCCGCCGCCGAGCTCGGTGGCGAGGCGTCCGAGGCGCGACTGCTCGCGGCCAACAAGGACGTGCTCGGCGATCCGGACGCGCTCGCGGTCGGCATGACGCTGAAGATCCCGCTCCTCGCGACTGAGCCCTGAGACACCCTGCACTTGAACTGACTCCCGCGCCGCGGCTTTGCCGCGGCCACGGGTGCGCGAAAGCGCTCCAGGCTACGGGGCGCCGCACTCCGGCCGATCCGCGCCCCTCGCCCCCACTCGGGGGGCTGACTCTTCTACACATCGTCCGTTTGTGATCTGTCTCCGTTGGCCGGCCGCGATGTGGCTGGCGGGAGCGCAGATGCGAAAACCGGGTACATCGTGGACGAAGCAGGTTACCGATGGG
>JACRCV010000074.1 GCA_016218825.1 Deltaproteobacteria bacterium | reverse complement strand
TATAACCAGAAGCCAAAGCAAGCAAGAACTCGCCCACTGGGCGACATGCGGCCCGCTAAGGCAAGCGCATCCAAACCAGGCACAGCGCGGATCGGATGCGCTTCACACTCCTAACGCGGAGCGTCTAGAGCGGAGTTATGGCGTCCCCGGGCAGCGGCGACGCTCAGGTCACGGCAACGCCGGAGGGTCAGCGGCCAAGCGCCTCTTTTGCCTCGTCGGCGGACATCGACTCGATGTCGGCGAGGATGTCGTCCATGCCGGCCTCGGGCGTCGGTGGCTTGGCCCGGTGGTCCGCCGCCTCGGTGCCGCCGGCCGTGACGCTGAGCACGTCCTTGCCGATGAAGCCGGCGATCCCTTCGATCGTGGGATAGTCGAAGATCAAGGTCGCCGGCAGCGGCCGCTCCACGACGCGGCGGAGAACGTTGCGCAGATCGATCGCCATCAGCGAGTCGAGGCCCAGGTCCATCAGGCGGCTCTTCGGATCGATGTCGGCCGCCGGGATCCCGAGGACGCCGGCCACCTGTTCGCGGATGCCGTCGATGAGGAGCTCGAGGCGGCCTTCCGGGGCGGCGGCCGCGACTTGCCCGAGGAGCGACGCGCTGCTGGGTGTGGCGGCGGGCATATCGCGCGGCGGCGCGGTCTTGGCCAACGAGGCGTACAACTGCTGGGCGCCGCGATGTGATTGGGCGCTCAGGTACTGTGCCCAGTCGACGCGCAGCACTCCGACCTGCGGCGCGGGCGAGCGCACCAGCGCCTCGAGCAGCGTCAGCGCGCGCGCCGGAGGAATGAACGAGACGCCGAGGCTGGTCCAGCGCCGTTTCTCGCGCTCGCCGAGCTTGGCGGCCATACCGACCTCGGCCCACGGTCCCCAGTTGACGGCGGTCGCGGGCAGGCCGGCGGCGCGGCGGGCGTGCGCCAGCGAGTCGAGGAAGGTGTTGGCGGCGGCGTAGTTCCCCTGACCCATCGAGCCGATGAGCGCCGCCTGCGACGAGAACATCACGAAGAAGTCGAGCGGCGTTTCTCGGGTACAGCTGTGCAGGTTCCAGGCGCCCAAGACCTTGGGGGCGAGCACGCGCGCGAATCGCCCCCAGTCCTGAGTGGCGAGCACCCCGTCGTCGAGAACCCCAGCGGCGTGGACCACGCCCAAGAGCGGCGGCATCTTGGCGCGCACTTGCTCGATGAGCGCAGCCACGGACGCGGTGTCAGCGATGTCGACGGCGGCGACGTGGACCTCGACGCCCGCGGCTTCGAGCCCCCGCACCACCGCGGCGCGCTCCGGCCCGGTCGCACCGCTGCGTCCCGCGAGCACGAGGTGACGGGCGCCGTTCTTGCACAGCCACTGAGCCACGGCGGCGCCGAGGCCGGTGAGGCCGCCGGACACCAAGTAGGTGGCGGCCGCGGGCAGGCGGAGCTCCGAGAGGTCGAGCTTGGCAACGCGCTGCACCAGGCGGCGCGCCCGGCGCCCGCTGGCGCGAAGCGCGATCTCCGTCTCACCGTCGGGTCCGAGGAGCTCGGCGAGCAGCGCCGCCGCCAGCGTCCCGGCTTCTGCCTGGGCGTCTAGATCCACAGCCACGGTCTGCAGCTCGGGATGCTCCAGCGCCGCGACCCGCAGGACGCCGAGCGCCGGCGCCTGACTCACGGCCACCTCGGCACCGTCCACCGGCTGCGCGCCCCGCGTCGCCACCCACCACTTGCCGGGCACCGCCGTCGGTGTTTGGGCCCACTGCCGCACCAGACTCGCCAGGCCGCCGCAGGCGAGCGCAGTGTCGGCGACGAGCGTCGCGACTGTGGTCTGTGCCACGGGGCGGGCATCCAGGCTCCAGAGGTAGACGGCACCGCGCCAGGCCGCACCCGCCGGCGGCGTCAGCTCACGCGCCAGCCTGGCGAAGTCCTCGGCGGAGGTCGGGGCCACGACGAGCTCCTGCGGGCCCGGCCGGGCAAAACCTCCTCCAGCGCGCACCGAGAACACCGTGCCGCCCCGGCGCTCGAGCTCTTGGCCGAGGCGTGCCCCAACCCCTCCCTGGTCGCAGAACAGCAGCCAGGCGCCGGCGGCGTCGCCGTCGTTGTTGACGCGAGCGGGGGTCTGCGGCCAATCGATCTCGTAGAGCCATTCGCCGAGCTCGCGGTTGCCGGCCCGCAGGAGCGCGTCCCGCGGCGCGCGCTTGAGGTGCAGGCCCTCGGTCTTGGCGACCAGACGCCCGGCGTCGTCCAATAGGCTCAGGTTGGCCGCGAACGTCTCCCGCGGGACGGTCCCGGGCGCGAACTCGACGTGGGCCCAGAGCGCTGCCGGCGGCTCGTGATAGTAGCGAAACGCCTCGACGCTGACCGGGACGTAGAGGCCGGGCGGGTCCGTCTGCCCGTCGTCCATCAGCGCCGCGAACATGACCTGGAAGCAGGAGTCCAGCGCGCCAGGGAAGAAGCGGTGCAGCTTGGCGGCACCATCGAGCCCGCCCGGCATCGCGACTTGCCCGAGCGCCTCACGAGCACCGCGCCACAGCCCGGTCACGCACGCGAACAGGGGCCCGTATTGGAACCCCATCCGCCGGGTCAGATCGTAGAAGTCGCCGGCGCTGACCTCCTGCGCGCAACGCGCCCGCAGTGCCGCCAGGCTCGAAGCGGCGGGCGCCGGGGCTCCGGCTCGCGCCCCGTCGGCCGGCACGCGACGCAGACGCCCGGCGGCGTGCGTCGCCCACGTCGCTTCGGGGCCGGCGCCGGCCGGTCGGCTGACGACGCGAAACGCCGCCCGATCGCCTTCGGTGTCGCTGAGCACGATGTGGACGTCCCGGGCGTCGTCATCCGAGAGGAAGAGCAGCGGCTCGGGGAAGACGATCTCCTCGAGCGCCACGGGGCCGACCCCCTGCGGCGCGGCCGCGGCGCCTAGCACCAGATCGATGTGGCCGGCAGCCGGCACCACGGCGACGCCGTGCAGGCGATGCTGGTCGATCCAGGCCGGAGACTTGGCGCGAAACTCCGATTCGAAGAGGTCGAGGTTGTGGCTCTGAAGTCGTCGCCCGAGCAGCGGGTGGGCGCTGCCTCGGTCTGCGGCCGCGGGCCCTGCGGCCGCGGTCGTTGCGCGCACCGGTCCGAGCTCGACCCAGCAGCGCTTGTGCTGGAAGGGGTAGGTCGGCAGATCGGAGCTCGCCGCCGGCGCGTACAGGCGCGCGAAGTCCTCCGGGTGGCCCCAGGCGCCTTTGGCGTACAGCTCGGCGAGGCTCTGCATCACCTGGGTGCAGTCGCTGTGACCGCGACGCAACGACGGCAGGAAGCCGGCGCGGCTCTCGGGCAGGCAACTGCGGGCGAGGCCCGAGAGGGCAGAGCCCGGGCCAATCTCGAGGTAGACGTCGATCTCCAGGCCGGCGCTGGTGCGGACGCTGTCGGCAAAGCGCACCGGCTCGCGGACGTGGCGGACCCAGTAGTCGCCCACGCCCATTTGCACGAAGTCCGCGCTGTCCGTGGGGCGCCCGCGGCGGTCGACGCCGGCGGCCGCGGCATCGGGCGAGCGGGCGCGCCGATCGGCGAGCCGTCCGGTCAGGTTCGAGACCAGCGGGAGCTTTGGCGGCGCGAAGCTGATCTCTTTGGTGGCGAGCGCGAGCTCGGCCAGGATCGGCGTCATCAGCGGCGAGTGAAACGCGTGCGACACGTCGAGCCGCTGCGATCGGAGCTCGCGGCGGTCGAGCTCGGCGACGATCCGGGTGATCACCGGCCCGGCCCCCGAGAGCACGCACTGCTGCGGTCCATTGATCGCGGCGAGCGACGCCTGATCTTCGTGGCCAGCGAGGAGGGCGCGAGCCGTGCTCTCGTCGGCCTGCACCGCCACCATTTGCCCGCCCGCCGGTAGACCCTCCATCAGGCGGCCGCGGCGTGCGATCAGGCGCAGCCCGTCCTCGAGAGAGAACACCCCGGCGACGCAGGCCGCGACGACCTCGCCGACGCTGTGACCGAGGACCAGCGCCGGCTCGACGCCCCAGGAGCGCCACAGGGTGGCGAGGGCGTACTCGAGAGCGAAGAGGGCCGGCTGGGTGTAGCCGGTTCGAGCGAGCAGGCCCGCGCTCTCGTCGCCGCCGAACATCACGTCGACAAGCGGCCGGTCGAGGTGCGAGTCGAGCAGCGCGGCGCAGCTGTCGAGGGCGGCGCGGAACGTCGGTTCGTGGTCGTAGAGCGCCTTGCCCATGCCCGGGTACTGCGACCCTTGGCCGGTGAACAGGAACGCGATCTTCGGGCGATCCTTCGCGGCGACCACGCCGTGCGCCAGACCTGCGGCGCGGCCCCCGGCCGCTGCGGTCTCGAGGAGCGCCTGGGCCTTGTCGCGGCCATCGACGACGAGGGCCAGACGATGGGCGAAGTGAGTCCGCCCGCGGCCGGCCGCGGCGCACAGCCGCTGCACGTCGATGGTGGGACCGGAGACGAGATGGTCCTGGTAGCCGCGGACCAGGCTCTGGAGCGCCGCCTCGCTGCGCGCCGACAGGCACAACAGATGGGTGGGGCGCAACGCGGCCTCCGGCATCGCCTCGGCGGCGGGCGCCTCCTCGATCAGGGCGTGGGCGTTGGTCCCGGTGAACCCGAACGAGCTGATGCCCGCGAGCCTCGAGCCCACGCCGCGCGGCCACGGGGTTCGCGCCCCGGGCACCGTCACCGGGGTGCTCGCGAACGCGATGTAGGGATTGAGCTCGCTGAGCATCAGATGCGGCGGCAGCTCCTCGTGCATCAGCGCCAGCACCACCTTGATCACCGCGGCGACACCAGCCGCGGATTCGAGGTGACCGATGTTGGTCTTGACCGAGCCCACGGCGAGGCGCGCGGCGCCGCCGCGACCGGGCGCGTAGACGCCGGCCATCGCCTCGACTTCGATGGGATCGCCGAGCGGCGTGCCGGTGCCGTGCGCCTCGACGTACGCGACCGCCGCCGGCTGGGTGGCCTTGACGTCCAAGGCGCGGGCGATCACCGATTCCTGCGAGGGCCCGTTCGGCGCGGTCAGCGTGCTGCTCTTGCCGTCCTGGTTCACCGCGGTGCCGCGCACCACGGCGAGCACGTGGTCGCCGTCCGCCCTGGCGTCGGCGAGGCGTTTGACGACGAGCATGCCGCAGCCTTCACCGCGGACGTAGCCGTCGGCGGCGGCGTCGAAGGTCTTGCAGTGCCCGTCGGCGGCCATCATTCGCGCCTTCGAGAACGCGATCGTGGTCTCGGGGACCAGCATCAGGTTGACCCCGCCGCAGAGCGCCAGCCGACACTCACCGCTCTGCAGGCTTTGGCAGGCGAGGTGAAGGGCGACCAGCGACGACGAGCACGCGGTGTCGACGGTGACGCTCGGCCCTTGCAGGCCGAGGCTGTACGAGATGCGACCTGCGGCGGCGCTGTCGTTGTTGGCGGTGCCGGTGTACGGGTCGATGGCCTCGAAGCTCAAGAGCCGGGTCTTCAGGCGCAGATAGTCGTTGTTGGTGATGCCGACGAAGACGCCGCCGCGACTGCCGACGAGCCGCGCCGGCGCCTGGCCGGCGCGCTCCAGGGCTTCCCAGGCGACCTCGAGCAGCAGCCGCTGTTGTGGATCCATGCCCGCCGCTTCGCGCGGCGAGATCTCGAAGAACTGCGGGTCGAAGGCGTCGACCGCCGGCACGAAGCCGCCCCAGCGGGTGTACATTTTGCCGGGCGCGTCCGGCTCCGGGTCGAAGAAGTCGTCGACGTTCCAGCGATCCGCCGGTACCTCGCTGATGGCGTCGGTGCCGGCGCACAGCAAGCGCCAGAACGCCTCCGGGCTGTCGGCGCCGCCCGGGAACTTGCAGGCCATGCCGATGACGGCGATGGCGTCGTCGTCCGCGGCCGCCGAGCGTGGCGGGGCCGGCGCCGGGGAGGGCACGACGCTCAGCGGTGGTGGTGCAGGGCCGGCGGCGGGCTCGTGTCGCGCTTCGGCGCCGGGCGCGCGCTCGTCGGGCCACGACTCGACCTGGAACAACCGCTCGGCGATGTGCGCCGAGAGGGCGTCGATGTTCGGGTAGTTGAGCACCACCGCGGCGTTGAGCTCGAGGTCGTTCGAGAGCTCGGTGCCGAGGAGGCCCCGAATCTCGTTGCTCAACATCACGATCTGCATCGACGTCAGGCCCATCTCCATCAACGGTTGCGTCAGTCCGAGGTTCTCGGCGTCGTTCCGTCCCAGCACCGCCGCGACCCGGGCGCGGACGTGCGGCACCAAGAGGCGGCGGAGATCGGCACGGTCGATCTCATCCTTCGCCGGCAGCGGCAGCATCGGGCGTCGCCACTCGGCCACCGCCTGCAGCGCACCTTGGTCGTAGCCTTCGACGCAGGCCCACCGCGCCACCTCGCCGTTGTCGGTGCGGGGCAGGCTGCCGACCTTGGCGAGGATCACGACGTCGGCGCCGATCTCGGCGCGGCGCAGCGCGTGTCGCAAGGCCAGCACGACGTCGTCGACGTTGAAGGGTTGGGCCAGCTCCGGTGAGTAGAGGCGCGGCGCCTCGGCGAGTCGGGTGCTCTCCCGCTCCGGAGCGTCGCCCCCGGGGGCGGACCACGTTCGTCGCTCGACTTCGTGTACCAGCACGACCTGCTTGGTGCCGAAGCGATTCACGGTGAAACCGACGCCGCACTGGGACGCGAGGCGGGGATGCGCGCGCTCGACGAGCCGGGTGACGCGTGGCGCGAGCAGCACGCCGTCGGCCGCCGGTAGGCGATCGGCCTCACGACCGACGACGAAGAGATGCCCGGCGTCGACGAAGCCCCAATCGCCCGGGCGTACGGCGCCGGCGGCCACGCCGGGATCGGGGGTCGCGACAGCGCGCGGCAGGTGTTTCGCCGCGATCGTTACCTGGCCGAGCGTGCCTGCGGGCACCGCGGCGCCGTCGTCACCGACCACCGACAGCGCGAAGTCGCCGCTCACGAGCGGCAGGCCGACGAGATGCTCGACTCCCGACGCGGCCGGCGGACCCTCGACCACCTGCCCGGCTCGCAGCGCGGCGCTCTGGATGGCGCGGGTGACGAGGCCCGCGGGCTTCGGGGCGGCGCTCACGAACGGGCCGGCCTCGCAACAGTCATAGACCGGCATGAAGGCCTGGCGGTTGAAACCATGTGGCGCCAGGGCCGCCGCGAAGCCCTCGAGCGTGTCGACGGAGATCTGGTCGCCGCCGACGTGCGCCACCTGCCAACGGTCGAGCCGCAACGCGATCGGCGCGTCGGCGCGCAGCGCCTCCACGCAGTGTTCGTAGGCGGTGCTCGGCCCGCCGGAGAGCGTCGCGCCGGTCGCGCTGATGGCCGTCAGCCACGACAGCGGCGAGCGCAGAATCGGGCTCGGCGAGGCGATGACGCTCTCGTAGCCGCCAACCACCGGCAGCACCACGCCCCAGAACAGGCCGCGCTGGCTCGCCAGACCCTCCCAGGTGAAGCCGATGGCGTCTTGGTCGCAGGCGCAAGTCTCGAGGGCGTGCCTCGCGGCGCGCACCAGGTTGGCGTGGGTCACGACGAAGGTGCGTGGCCGGTGACAGGTCCCCAAGGACGCCTGGACGTAGGCGGCAGCCTCGGGGTCGCATGGCTGTGGGGTGTAGGCCGTCGCGGTGTCGGCCGCGACGACGTCGGTCGGGATCCACTCGATCGTGTGCAGCTCCGGCGCCGCCGCGGCGAGGGGCTCCACGGTCGATCGCAGGCCGGCCGGACACAGGACGGCCCGGGCTCCGACGTCACGAAGGATGGCGCGTAGACCGACGAGTGACCGGCGCAGGTTCGCGGCGTCGGGCGCGGGCGCCGGCACCGCGAGCGCCTTGGCGTACATACAGCCGAAGAGCGCCGGCACCAGCTCGATCCCCGCGGGATAGAACAGCACCACTCGTTGGCCGGCCAGGCCGCGGGCCTCGAGGAGGCTCGCGACGGCGCGGGCCTGGCGGTCGAGCTCGGCGTAGCTGAGCGCGGCGCTGCGGTCCACGCTGCCCTTGTGCCACAGGAGAAGCGCGGCTCGCGCCGGCTGGGCGCGGGCGCGCGCCCGCAGGATCTCCGGCAAGGTCTCGAAGAGGGCTGTCTCGCCGGCGGCGACCGTCATGGAGTTAGGCCGCCACCGCCTTGGCGTAGGCGGCGCAGAGATCGCCGACCGTCTTGACGTCGCTGATCGCGACCAACTCCTCGAAGGGATCGGCGTTCAGCTTCATTTCGAGGGTCGCGACGAGCTCGGCGATGTCCATCGAGCGCAGCCCGAGCTCGGCGACCAGCGCTTGCTCGCCAACGACTGCCTGGACTTCGGGGCGCTGCCTGCGGACGATCTCCAGTACGGTCGCGCGGACCGTCTCCGCCACATCACTCACTGAGCCACCTCCGTGTTCAACCGGCATTGAGTCGGTCAGACGCTGCTCTGGTTGGCGAGCAGACGCTCGACGTCCTTTTGAAGGGTCTTGCGCGTCGCCGGCACCGCGAACACCTGGCGCGCCTTCGAGGCGATCAGCAGCTTGTTCGTGCTCTCTTCGTACAGCTCGGTGCAGCAACTGAGGATCCCCGCCGCCACTTTGCCGCTGTCTTTGGCGAGGAGATCCCGCGGGCACGGCTCCAGCTTCGCGCCGACCTTTGCCAGCACGACCTGGTCGCCGTAGGTGTTGTTCAGGTACCAGGTCTCGCGCTCGAGCGCCGCCAAACAGAGCACGAGCTCGACCGGTACCGGCGTCGGCGCCTGCTCGCAGAGCAGCGTTCGTAAGGCGTGGTCCATGATGCGCACGAACGACGAGAATAGGAGAGCGTGGCCGGCGGCGCTGTCGCGCCCCTCGACGATCGGGTAGCGCACCGGCGCGCGCGCGCTCATCGTCGGACGGAAGTCCGGATCGACGCGTCCTTGGATTTGCACCTGGCCAAAGCGCGCGACCGCGGCCGGTGGTGTCGTCCGTTTCGGCAGGTCGGCGATGCAGTCGCGCTTCGGCACCGAGGGTTGCGGCTCGTTGCCGCGGCTGTCCTCGAGGACGAACATGTTCGCCGCCCGCACCATCGGCAGCGTTCCCTCCTCCAGCTGGTCGATCTCCTCGGGGATCTCGTTGGGAGCGCCGAGAACGAAGGTCGACTCGACGATCATGCCGCCGAAGCTCGTCACCTCGATGCCGACCCCGACCTTCTCCCACACCCGGTGCTTCTCGAGCAGGTGGGCGGGCGGCACGCTCAGGTGGGTCATGAAGAAGCCGGGGTAGGCGACGTGGCCGTTCGCGTCCTTGACCTCGCTGAGGGTGTGGCCTTTGCCCTCGAGCAGCCGGTGGACAAAGGTGTTGCCGACCAGGGTCATCGCCGCTTGCTCGCCGAGGGTCCCGAGATCGACGTGGCTGAGGGTGAGCTCGACCGTCTCCTTCAGCATGTGAGACCTCCGTCGACCACGAGCGTTTGGCCGGTGATGAAGCGCGCCGCCGGTGACAGTAGAAACCGCACCGCGCCGGTCATGTCCTCGGGAGCGCCGAAGCGACCGAGGGGGGTCCGGCGGAGCACTTGTTGGCGTTGCGCCTCCGCCATGCCGCGCGTCATCTCTGACTCGAAGAAGCCCGGCGCCACCGAATTGACACGGATGTGACTCGGCCCGAGCTCACGCGCCAGGCTCCGGGTCAGGCCGTCGAGAGCGGCTTTGGTGGCGCTGTAGGCCGCGACGCCGCGATGGCCGCGGGTCGCGTTCAACGACGAGATGGTGACGATGGCGCCTTGTTGCTGTCGCAGCATCACCTTGACGCAAGCGCGGGTCAGGTGGATCGGGCCCTCGAGGTTGACGCCGATGACCCGGTGGATGTCTTCGCTGCGCGTCAGCGACAGCAGGCCCTCGAGGAGGATGCCGGCGTTGTTGACCAGCGCGTCGATGCGGCCGAACTGTTTGTCGACCTCGCGGACGAAGCCGCCGAGCGCCTTCGAGTCGATGCCGTCGACCGCCCGCCACATGAAATCCGCCGCGCGTCGCCGGTTCTGTTCGTCGATGAAGGGTGACGCGGTGCGGCTGAAGGTCGCGACCGCGTGACCCTCGTCGAGCAGCTCGCGGATCAGGGCGGCACCCAGGCCGCGGCTGCCGCCGCTCACCACCACCACCTGTCGTTCGCTCATCAGGCCCTGACCTTCTTGAATCGATCGGTGACCTTCAGGTCTTGGACCACCTCGACGACGGCCGGCACCATGTTCCGCGTCAACCGGCCGCTGCAATGCTCCCAGATCCGTTGCTTGAGCGCGGCGACGTCCTCGGGGGCGTGCAGCGCCACGGTGACCATCACCACCTGGCCGGTGATCGGGCTCTTCTTGCCGCGCACCGCGACGTCTCTGATGTTGTCCATCTCCAAGAGGACGCTCTCGACCTCGGCCGGGTAGACCTTTTCACCGCCGACGTTGATCACGTCGGACTGTCGCCCGAGGATCCTGACGAGGTCGCCCCGCGCTTCGACCTGGTCGCCGGTGTCGAACCAGCCCTCGGCGTCGAACGGCGACGGCGCGTTCAGGTAGCCGAGCATCGCGGTGTCACCGCGGACGCGCAACGTGCCGTCGACGATCTTGGTCTCGACCTCGCCGCGGCCGATGCGCATCCACAGCGACTCCGAGCCCTCGGACTGGGTGCTGAAGATCCCGAACTCGCTCAGGCCGTAGGTCTGCTTGAGGCGGACCTTCGGCAGCGCCCGGTGGACGGCGCGCAGGGTCGCCGCCGGCATCACCTCGGTGCCGTAGGTGATGAGCTCCAATGACGACAGGTCGTACTTCTCGTAGAGCCTCGAGATCAGGAGCATGTTCAAGAAGGTCGGCGAGGTCGGCAGGAGCTCGATGCGCTCGGCGGCGATGGCCGCGCAGACCTGGTCCGGGGCGCGGTCGCGAATCGAGATCGCGGTGCCGCCGTTCAGCAGGCTCCGCAGCAGGCTGTTGATGCCGCCGATGTGGTCGAGCAGCAGGAACACCAGGGACCGCCAGGCGCGTTTGCCCCGCGGGATCTTGGCGAGCAGCTTCTCGAGGTCGTGGACGATGGCCTTCGGCGTACCCGTCGATCCCGAGGAGAACAACACCAGCCCAGGGCGTTCGGCGGCCCGCAAGCTGGCGAGGAGCGGGTGCGCGTCGGGTTTGTCCGGCCGCGTCGAGAGCCGCCAGTGCTCGCCGTCGTCGAGCTCGATCAGGGCCTTGGTCTCGGCGAGCTCGAGGTAGAGCGGATGGTTGTCGCGGGTGGCGACGGTCAGCGGCACCGCGATGTTGCCGCGCGCGAGCAGCGCGAGGATCAGCGCGCTGGTCGCGACCGAGTAGTCGCCGCAAAACGCCACTGACTGACCGGGGCCGATGCCGCGGCGCGCGAGCTCCCGGTCCCAGGCGCCCGCCCGCTCGAGCAGCTGGTGATACGTGGCCGTCTCCGACCCGGTGCAGAGCGCCAACCGTTCGCCGTAGCCGGCGAAGGTCTCGAACAACCAGTGCACGCCGTCTCCCTGCCCCTGCTCGACGCGGTCCGGTGGCTACCGACCCGGGCCCTTCGAACAGACTCGTCGTTCAGACAACCTCGAAGCGAGGTACCACGATCGCCAGTAGTTCACCACTGGGGAGTCGACCAGAGGAATACCGTCAACCTTCCTGGGGCCTTCAGAGGTGTAACGTGGGCACCGAAAGCCGTCAAGTCGATTGCCGTTGCGGCGCTGCGGCCGCGACCGCTGACGTGCCGAGGATCTCGGCCAGCCGTTTGACCAGCGCGTTCGTCGTCGACGCATAGCCGTCCACGTAGTCCTGCGCCAGCACCGTTGCCGCGTCGGGGTGTCCGAGGTCGCACAGCTCGCCGACGTAGGGACGGAAGTCTCGAATCGAGATGAACAGCTCACGCCTGCAGTTCGTGAGCGTCGTCAGGATGATTCCGCGATCGCCGACGTCGCCGCGGGCCCCGGAAACGCGGGTGATCGCCGAACCGGGCGCCATCTGGCCGAGGTTGGAGAAGAGCTGGTCGCCGATGACCCCGCGGCGGACTGCGGCGCTGCGCAGCGGTAGTCGATGCGCGGCGTTCCGAAACGGGCCGGGACACGTTTTCAGAGGCCCGATCGCGGCGAAGGTCGGGCTTACCCCGGCTGCGAGCTGACTCCGAAACTTCTCGGCCGCTCTTGCGAAGGCCGCCAAAGCCGTAGCGACGCTCGCGGCGCTGGTTGGCGCCGATCCCTCGAGGACGGCGTACAGCGCGTCGTCCGGCACTGTGTGCCACGTGGCCATGAACAGCCGCTGCCGCGGATCGACAGGGGCGGCATCCATGAAGAGGATCGGCACCGGAACACCCAGGCGCTCGTCGGCACGCGTCCGGCGAATCGTCTCGACCACGGCATGCGCCGCCGCTGCCTCGAGGGCCGCCAAGCCTGTCTCGGCCTCCGCGCCGAAGGCATGGCGTCGGTGATGCAGGAACAACCCGAGAAGGAGGATGTCTCCCGCCGACAGCGCGATACCCCGATCGGTCAGGCGGCGGCGCAGCGCGCGCATGGTGTCCAGATCTACGGCGGTCGTCTCGCCGTATGCGACCGCGGGGACCCGTGGTGCGCGCTCGGCCCTGTCGGTGACTAGAACCCCGGACAGGTCGAGGCGCTTCACCGGCACCGGGGTGGCGGTGCGACTCGCGGCCTCGCCGCGGAAGAGCTCTTGGGCGCGGCGGGTGAGGCGGTCGGCCATGGTGATGGCCCACACGCCGTCGAAGATGATGTGGGAGAAGTCGAAGGCGGTACCGAATCGGTTGGGCATGATGGTCAGCGGCTGGTCGCCGGTGCCGCCGGCACACGCCCGCACCACGCCCAGCGGCACGGGCTTGTCGAAGTCGCGCACCTGCACGATGATCGGTGCCCGCGCGAGGACCCGGAGCGCTTCGCTGTCTTGCTCTCGGGCGCGAATCGCCGCCTGCACCCCGCGGGGATAGCGTCGCAACGTGATCGGGGCCGGCAATGGGGAGTGGCCGCCGGCCTGGACTTGGGCGACGGCGGCCGCCAGCGCCGACACCGGTGGTGGTCGCAGGCAGCCGATGCTCGTCGACTCGTGCACGACCTGCCCACGCTTGTCGATGGTCACGACGCGGCCGCGCTCGTCTCGGAAGCTCGTTCGGTCGGGGACGAGTCGCGCCGTGACCGCGGTGTCCGCCGGATCTGCGGACGCGAACACCAGGAGCAGGCCGCGCTCATCGCGCAGCGCCAGATCGAAGGCGTAGACGTCGTCGCCGTACAGCAGGCAGCCTTGGATCTCGGCGAGGCTCAGCCGGCGGCGAACATCCGCCTGTCGCGTCGGCGCGAGGGTCACGAGCAGCGACAGCTGGTCGCAGAAGGCGTTCTCGTCGCGCCGGCGGCGGCGCTCGAATCGGTGCCGCAGGCGTCGGCAGGACTCGGCGGGCAGGGCCTTGATCAGCTCGAGGGGGTCCAAGAGCGCCGTTTCCTTGGCCCACGGAGCTTGGAGCCGAGGGCGAACCGCGCCCATCTCGTGGTCCGCGGCGTCCGCGCTGCCCTGGTCGCCGCCTTGCCGCAGCGCGCCGATCTCAGCGTCGATGAGACGCGTCCAGGTGCGTTGTCGCCACTCGTGGGCGAGCAGCTGGTCATAGTCAAACAACAGCTCGGCGGCGGCTCGAAGCCAGCTGCCGATCGCTGGAGGCGAGCACGCCTCCGCGGCATGGTCGGCAAAGGGCGCGGTCTCGAAGGTGAACCGGGACGCGTCCTCGCGCATTCCAAACGGGGTGTAGAACTGCCAGGTAGGATCGAGAACACTCCGAAAACTCTCAAGAAATGCACCCATCGGGCTCTCTTCTCGTCTTTCTTGGTGTGCCGAGACTCCGCATTTCTAGCACTGCCGGGATCCGTCACCAACTGGAATCAAGGGCACCCCGATGGCGTGGGGGGTCGGGGTCGGTCGAGCTGGGCGCGCGGCGTGGACGGCGCGAGGCGTACCGGGCCGTTGCGCGCGAGCGGCATACCTGCTTTGTAGGGCGTGCGTCCGGTTGGTTGCCGAACATGACCTACTCATGGGAAGCATTGCGAGCGGAGTTTCCGGTCACTCGGGAGCTCTGCTATCTCGATCACGCGGCGGTCGCGCCGCTGCCGCTCGCGGCGACCAAGCGGATCGGGCAATACTGCGACGAGCTGCTGGCCCACGGCGCGGCATTCTATCCCGGCAAGGTCGGCAAGACCTTGGTCAAGGCGCGGCTGCTCGCGGCCGAGCTCTTGGGCACCAAGCCCGAGCGCATCTTCATGGTGCGCTCGACGACGCAGGGTCTCGCGATCGCCGCGACCGGGATCCCGGTCCGGGCGGGCGACAACGTGGTGCTCGTCGACCGCGAGTTCCCGGCGAACATCCGTCCGTGGCTGCCGCTCGAGGGGCGCGGCGTCGAGGTGCGTTTCGTTCCACAGCGTGACGGGCGCGTCCTCGTTGACGACGTCGCGCGTGCCGTCGATGCCAAGACCGCCGCGGTCTCGGTGAGCTTCGTGCAGTTCCTCTCCGGGTTTCGCGTCGAGCTCTCGCGGCTCGCCGAGATCTGTCGCCGCCACGACGCGCTGCTCGTCGTCGACGCCATCCAGGGTCTCGGGGTGCTGCCCCTCGACGTCGAGAAAGACGGCGTGGACTTTCTCGCGGCCGACTCGCACAAGTGGCTCCTCGGTCCGGAGGGCGCCGGCCTGGGCTACGTCTCGCCGCGCGCCTTCGAGCGGATCGCGCCGAGCGTCGAAGGCTGGCTGGCCCAGGCCGACCCCTACGACATGTTGAACCCGCGCCAGCCGCTCAAGGCGGACGCCGGCCGCTACGAGGAGGGCGCCCACAACCTCGTCGGCATTCACGGCATGGTGGGGAGCCTCGAGCTGTTGCGGAGCATCGGGCAAAGCGTGATCGCCGAACGTCTGCTCGAGCTCACCGACTATCTCGTCGACGCCCTTCGCCGCCGGGGCTTCACGGTGCTGTCGCCGCGAGACCAGCCGCACGAGAAGTCGGGGATCGTGCTCGCGACGCGCGCCAACCTGAACACCGACGGTCTGCGCAAGCGCCTGCTGGATCGCAAGATCGTGTTGTCGGTACGCGGCGGCGGCGTCCGGCTCTCACCGCACGTCTACAACACCGCCGAGGAGCTCGATCTCGCGGTCGCGGCCCTCGAGTAGGCGTCAGGCCTTGGCGGCGTCGCCGCCTTTGCCGGCGCGGTGGCGCGCCATCTGCTCTTTGATGTCCTTGTGCACCGCGTCGCGACCGCCCATCTGTGTCACCCAGGCGTCGACGCTCTTGGTGTCGAACTTCCACACCGGCCCGACGATGAAGCTCGGCAGCTTGCGCGTGCTCATCAGCCAGTAGACCTCGACTTCAGTGAGCCCGAGATGCTTGCAGATCGCGTCCAGGCTGACGAGCGCGCCGAGCTTGGCGGCCTTGGCCTCGGGCACCAGGCGGAGCTCTTGCCAGTCGGCGGTGTCGAGGAAGACCTGTCGTTGCTCTTCGCTCAGCTGCGACCAGAAGCCGGCGTCAGCGATCGCGGTGCGGCGGTCCCGCTCCGGCAGCTCTACCCAACTCTTCCACGTGCTCGGCATCGGTCACCGACCTTCGCTCGCGGCTGTCGTTTCATAGAGCTCGTAGGCCACCGTGTGCCGCACCTTGGCGACCGGTCGCTTGCCGTTGGCCACGATCACCAGATCGAGCTGCACCTGGCGACGCCCGCCCTCCTCGAAGGTCTTGTGGACCACGCCGCGCACCGCCAGCTCGTCGCCGACCCTACTCGGGCCGAGGTGTTGGCCGGCGCTCTTCAGGTGCATCCACGGGATCGCGAGGTAGTTGAGCTCGAAGGCCCAGTTGCACATGCTGAGGTAGAGGCCCGGAAAGATGGGGGCGTCCTGGCCTTTGTAGATCGACAGGGACTCGCCGAGCACCTCGAGGTGGGCGTCGACGAGGGCGCGGTCGAGCTTGACCTCGATGGAGCCGAGACTCTTCCCCGGCGGGAAATTCTTCAGCGTGGCGATCGGGCGATCGGCCATCTCGGGGAGCGGTGCCGCCCGGTAGTCGGCGAGGTCGATCGTCGGGGGCTCGCGGTCGCGCTCGACGGCCATCGTCGCCAACGCCACCGGGTTGTCTCCGTGGGTCGCGGTGAAGGCGCGGCACACGAGGCGGGTCTGCGACCCGGTGTGCACGTCGACCTCCGCTGCCAGCGTCGCTTGCTGACCGTAGTGGAAGGGGCGCAAGAACGTCACCGAGAAGCTGCCCCGGTCGAGCCAGTCGCGGCCCAGCGCCGCCGCCGCCAGGTGGGTCATCCACCCGTAGCCGGTGACACCGACCACCAGGCCCTCGGGGAAACCCAGGCGCCGCGCCCCCTCGCTGTGCATCGGGTTCTCGTGCGGCACTCGTGGGGGCTGGGCTTGAACTCGGTAACGCAGCCTCGCGCCCAGCGTCAGCGGGTTGATGCCGTGCGCCTCAAACCCGCCGGCCATCGGGGTCGAGCGGTCCATTTGGTCGAAATTCAGAGATTGACGCGTCACACGCCGCACTTGTAAAGTTGCCCCTCGCAGAAGTCAAGGCGTGCGGCCCCCAACTCGGACCCAGTCGTCGTGGAGAGAGTGTTGAGCGACCTCAAGGACCGCATCGCTAAGCTGTCCCCCGAGCAGCTGGCCCTCTTCGCCAAACGCGTCCAGGAGAAGGCCGACCAACTCCAGAGCGCGCGCACCGAGCCGATCGCGGTCGTCAGCATCGGCTGTCGTTTCGGCGGCGGGGTGCAGAGCCCCGAGGACTACTGGCGGTTGTTGGCGAACGGCGTCGACGCGATCACCGAGATCCCGCGGTCGCGCTTCGACGTCGACGCCCTCTTCGATCTCGACCCCGACCAGCCCGGGAAGATGTACACCCGCTGGGGGAGCTTCGTCGACGAGGTCGACAAGTTCGATCCGCAGCTGTTCGGGATCTCGGCCCGCGAGGCCGAGGACATGGACCCACAGCAGCGCTTGCTGCTCGAGGTGAGCTGGGAGGCCTTGGAGTCCGCCGGCTACGGCCCGCACTCGCTCTCGGGCAAGGACGTCGGCGTCTACGTCGGTATCACCCTCGCCGACTATCTGCGGATCCAGACCAAGTGTGGGCTGGAGCAGATCAACGCCTACACCAACTCCGGCACCAACTTCAGCGTCGCCGCCGGCCGGTTGTCGTACGTCTTCGGCTTCCAGGGGCCGAGCTTCCCGGTCGACACCGCGTGCTCGTCGGCGCTGGTCGCGCTGCACTGCGCCTGCCAGGCGTTGCGCAACCGCGAGTGCCAGATGGCCCTGGTCGGCGGCGTCAACCTGCTGTTACAGCCCGAGTACACCGTCGGCTTCTCGAAGGCGCGGATGATGGCCAAGGACGGGCGCTGCAAGACCTTCGACGCGGCCGCCGACGGCTACACCCGCGGCGAGGGCTGCGGCGTCATCCTCCTCAAGCGCTACAGCGACGCGCTCGCCGACCGCGATCACGTGGTCTGCGTGGTGCGCGGCACCGCGGTGAACCAGGACGGCGCCTCCAGCGCGCTCACCGCCCCCAACGGCCCGGCGCAGCAGGCGGTGATCCGCAAGGCCCTCGACAGCGGCAGGATCGACCCGCGTCTGGTGCGCTACGTCGAGACCCACGGCACCGGGACCGCGCTCGGCGATCCGATCGAGGTGCAGTCGCTCGGCGCGGTGTACGCCGGCGAGCCGCGACAAGGCCGGCGCGCCATTGGCTCGGTGAAGACCAACATCGGTCACCTCGAGGCGGCGGCCGGGATGGCGGGGCTCATCAAGGTGATGCTGGCGCTCGAGCACGAGGAGATCCCGCCGCACTTGAACCTCAGCGCCGTCAACCCCCACATCGCGCTCGAGGAGCTCGCGGTCGCGGTGCCGACCCGGCGGACGCCGTGGCCGCGCGGCGATGGGCCACGCCTCGCGGCGGTGAGCTCCTTTGCCTTCCAGGGCACCAACACCCACGTGGTCGTCGAGGAGGCGCCGCGCAGCACGACCGAAGACCAGACGGCGCCGTTGGCGCAACGCTCGGCGGAGCTGCTGTGTCTGTCGGCCAAGGACGACGCGGCGCTCGTCGAGCTCGCGCGCCGCTACGAGCGCTTCATCGCCGACGAGCCGGCGGTCGGCCTCGCCGATCTGTTTCACACCGCGAACACCGGTCGCAGCCACTTCGAGCATCGCTTCGCGTTGGTCGCGGACAGTCGGGACACCGCAGGCGCGCGGCTCGCGGCGTTGGCGCAGGGCGAGGCGAAGCCCGGCACCGCGACCGGCAGGGTCGAGAAGCGCGGCCGGCACAAGATCGGGCTGTTGTTCACCGGTCAGGGTGCGCAGTACACCGGGATGGGCCGGCGTCTGTACGACAGCCAGCCGACGTTCCGGCGGGCGCTCGACGACTGCGCCAAGATCCTCGCCGGCGCGCTCGACGTGCCGCTCCTCGAGGTTCTGTTCGAGGAGCACGCCGGTCTGATCGACCAGACCGGCTACACCCAGCCGGCGCTGTTCGCGCTCGAGTGGTCGCTCTACGAGCTGTGGCGCTCCTGGGGCGTGCGGCCGGCCGCGGTGCTCGGTCACAGCGTCGGCGAGTACGTCGCCGCCACGGCGGCCGGGGTCTTCAGCCTCGAGGCAGGGCTGAAGCTCATCGCGCGGCGCGGGGCGCTGATGCAACGCCTGCCGGCCGGCGGGGCGATGCTGGCGGTGTTCGCGGCCGAGGCCCGGGTCGCGGCGCTCTTGGCCCGGCATCGGGAACAGCTGTCGCTCGCGGCCGAGAACGGCCCGGAGGCGGTGGTCCTGTCGGGCGCCGCGGCTGCCATCAGCGCGGCCGAGGCGGAGCTCAAGGCCGAGAAGGTGCGCACCCAGCGGTTGACGGTGTCGCACGCGTTCCATTCGCCGCTGATGGACCCGATCCTCGACGAGTTCGAGGCCTACGTCGCGACCATGGAGCTTCGGGCGCCCAAGGTGCCGTTGATCTCCAACCTCAGCGGCGCGGCGGCCGGCGACGAGATGCGCAAGCCGTCGTACTGGCGTCGGCATCTGCGCGATGCGGTGCGTTTCGCGCGCGGCATCCAATCGATGGCGGCGGCCGGCGTCGACACCTATCTGGAGCTCGGTCCGAGCCCGGTACTGCTCGGGATGGGGCGGCGATGTGTCGCCGAGGAAGGGGCGGTGTGGCTGCCGTCGCTCAGGCGGGAGCGCGACGATTGGCAGCAGCTCCTCGAGAGCGCTGGAGCGCTCTATGTCCGGGGCGCACCGCTCGATCTGGCGCGGCTCGACGACGGCTTCGCGCGGCGGCGGGTGCGAGCGCCGACCTACCCGTTTCAGCGCCGCCGTTATTGGCTCCCGGAGCCGGTGCTCGAATCCGCCGCGGCCACGACGAGCACGGGCCACGGCGTCGACACCGAGCACGCCCTCCTCGGCGTCGAGCTCGCCGCCTCCCGGGTCTCGCTGTTCGAGAGCGTCGTCGGCACAAAGCGCCTGCCGTGGTTGGCCGATCACCGGGTCTTCGGCGCCGTGGTCCTGCCGTTCGTCGCCTATCTCGAAGGGGCGCTCGCTGCTGCCAAGCGGGTCTTGGGCGACGGCGCGGTTCGACTCGAGGAGCTTCGGGTGCAGCAGGCGCTGGTGGTGGCAGGCAATGAGCGCCGGACACTGCAGACCGTTCTCGTTCCCGAAGAGGGTGGCGCCAGCATCGAGATCGTGAGCCGGCCCGGCGGTGACGATGGTCCCGGGGTCGGCTGGACCTCGCACGCCGCCGGCGTCTGTTCGTCCGCTGCGGCACCGAGCCCGGCGGCGTCGAGCTCGCGAGCGGAGCTGGCCGCGATCCAGGCGCGCTGTCGGACGAGCGTCGATGTCGATATCTACTACGCGACCATCCGCCGGTTGGGGCTCGACGCCGGGCCGAGCTTCGCGAGCATCGTCGGGCTGTGGCGCGGTGAGCGCGAGGCGCTCGGCCGGGTTCGGATCCCGGCGCCGGTCGCGGCCGAGCGCGAGCGCTACGAGATCCACCCCGGCCACTTTGATGGTTGCCTGCAGATGTGCGCCGCGGCGTTGCCGGAGGCGTTGCGGCAGGGCGCGGCCGCCGGGCTCTTCCTGCCGGTGGGGCTCGGCGCGCTCACCTATCACCGACGGCCCGAGGGCGAGCTCTGGTGCCACGTGGTGCTGCGCACCGGCGGCGAGGTCGGCGGCGACGCCTATCGGACCGACGTCACGCTCTACGACGAGGGCGGCGTCGTCCTTGCGATCGAGGCCCTCGACTGGCGGCGAGCGTCGCGCACCGCGTTGTTGCGCGGCGTGCGGCGCGAGATCGACACCTGGCTCTACGAGCCGCGGTGGCAGCAGGCGGCGCTGGCGACCGCCGCCGGCCAGGAGCCGGCGGGCACCTGGCTCGTCGTCCACGGTCGTGCCGACGGCACCGGCACCGCCGTGGCGCTGTCGGCGGCACTGTCGGCCCAGGGCGCACGCGTCGTCGAGGTCATGCCCGACGCCGTGTTTGTGCGCGCCGACGACACCCACTACCGCGTGCCGATGACCCGGCGCGCCGACGTCCTGCGGCTCCTGGCCGAGGTCGGCGAGGGGGGCGCGCTCCGCGGCGTCGTTCACCTGGCGAGCCTCGAGGCGCGACCGTTCGCCGAGATCGAGGCCGATCGCCTCACGGTCGAGGCCGAGACGGTGTGTGCTGGCGTGCTTCACCTGGTGCAGGGTTTGGCTGCGGGCGTGACCAAGGGCGCGACGCGTTTGTGGCTCGTCAGCCGCGGCGCGGCGCGCGCCACGGATGCAGATCGCGCCGTGAGCCCGACCCCGGCTCTTCTCTGGGGTATGGGACGCGTCATCGCCCTCGAGCATCCCGAGCTCGGTGCCGGCCGCGTCGACCTCGATGCCGCGTGGCCCGCGGCGCGGGTCGCGGAGTTGGCGTCCGAGCTGTTGTACGGGCACGACGGCGAAGTGGCGCTGCGTGACGGCGCCCGGCTCGTCTGCGTGCTCAAAGAGCGCGAGTCGCAAGATCGGCTCGAGGCGGCGCCGGTCATCGGCGCCGACCGGACCTACGTGGTGACCGGCGCGACCGGTGGCCTGGGCCAGATCGTGTGCCGCTGGCTCGTCGAACGCGGCGCTCGGCATCTGGCGCTGCTGAGCCGTCACGGCGGCGACCATGCCGCGGCGCTGGTCGACGAGCTGCGCGCCAAGGGAGCGACGGTTGCCTGTCACGGCGTCGACGTCGCGCGCCACGAGGAGGTGGCGCGGGTCATCGGCGCGCTGCGAGCGCACGGGCCGCCGCTTGCCGGCGTCTTCCATCTCGCCGGCGTGCTCGACGACGGCGTGCTCGCCGAGCAGAGCTGGGAGCGCTTCGCCCGAGTCTTCGCCCCAAAAGTGGCGGGCGCCTGGAACCTGCACGCCTGCACCGCCGCGGACGCGCTCGACTTCTTCGTGACCTTCTCCTCGGTCGCCTCGCTCATCGGCACCCTCGGTCAGAGCAGCTACGCGGCGGCCAACGCCTTCATGGATGCGCTGGCGCACGCCCGGCGGGCGTCCGGTCGACCCGGCCTGAGCATCAACTGGGGGCCGTGGGCCGATGTCGGCATGGCGGCGGCGGTCGGCGAGCGCGAGCGGGCGCGCTGGGCGCGTATGGGGATCGCGACCGTCACCCCGGTGCAGGGCGCCCTGCTCCTCGACGAAGCGCTCAGGCTCGGCGTCGCCCAGGTCGGCATCCTGAAGGTCGACTGGCCCAAGTTCTTCGAGAGCTTCGCGGTGGCGCGCGAACAGAGCTTGTTGGCCGAGCTCGCTCGAGGCTCGGGCCAAGCGATCGCGGCGCCGGTCGCCGCCACCGAGCTCATCCGCACGCTGCGCCCCGAGAGCGCGGCGCGCCGCGCCGAGTTGCTCTTGGATCACGTCAAGGAGCTCGTGGTGCGGGCCATCGGCCTGGATCCGGCACAACCCTTCAATCCGCAGCAGCCCCTGATGGAGCTCGGGATGGACTCGCTGCTCGCCATCCAGCTCCGTGACGACCTGCGCCGCAGCGTCGGGCGAAGCCTGCCGGCGACCCTGGCCTTCGACTACCCGAGCGCCGGCGCCATCGCCCGCTACCTGAACGAGATCCTGTTCCGCGACGACCAGCCAGGCGGCGACGCCGGTGTGGTGGCCCCGGTCCGGCGGGCGGCGTCAGCGTCGCTCTTGGGCAAGCGGCTGCGGGCGGCGAGCGCCATCGCCGAGCCGATCGCGCTCGTGGGCATGGCGTGCCGGTTTCCGGGCGGCGCCAACGATCCCGAGCTCTATTGGCGGGCGCTGAAGAGTGGCGCCGATCTGGCGCGCGAGATCCCGCGCGAGCGCTGGAACATCGACGCGCTCTACGACGCCGACCCGGACGCGCCCGGAAAGATGTACGTCCGCGAGGGCTACTTCGTCGACGCCGTCGACCAGTTCGACCCGGCGTTCTTCGGCATCTCGTCCATCGAGGCCGAGAACATGGATCCGCAACAGCGCCTGCTCCTCGAGGTGACCTGGGAGGCGCTGGAGCGGGCCGGGCAGCCGCCGCCGGCGCTCGCCGGGCGGCCGGTGGGCGTCTTCGTCGCGACCAGCACCAACACCTACTACGAACGGATGATGAAGGCCTCGGGCCTGGAGGGCATCAACGCCTTCACCACCACGGCCTATGCCTTGAGCGTCGCCGCCGGCCGCCTATCTTATGTGCTCGGGCTGCGGGGCCCGAGCTTCGTCGTCGACACCGCCTGCTCGGCTTCGCTCGTGGCGCTGCACTTGGCGATGCAGAGCCTGCGGAGCGCCGAGGTCGAGATGGCGATCGTCGGCGGCGTGAACCTCATCCTGACGCCGGAGCTCACCGTCGGCTTCTGCAAAGGGCGTTTTCTGGCGCCCGATGGCCGCGCCAAGACCTTCGACGCCCGCGCCGACGGCTACGTCCGGGGTGAGGGCTGCGGTGTGGTCGTCGTCAAGCGTTTGTCGGAGGCGCTCGCCGCCGGCGACCGAGTGTTGGCGGTGCTGCGTGGCGCCGCGGTCAACCAGGACGGCGCTTCGAGTGGGCTCACGGCGCCGAACGGCCCGGCGCAGGAGGCGGTCATTCGCCAGGCGCTGGCGCAGGCGAGCGTCGCCCCCGAGGAGGTCAGCTACGTCGAGTGCCACGGGACCGGCACCGCGCTCGGTGATCCCATCGAAGTGCAGGCGTTGGGCGGCGCCTACGGGCGTGGGCGGGCGGTCGACGCGCGTCTGGCCGTGGGCTCGGTGAAGACCAACGTCGGTCATCTGGAGCCGGCGGCGGGCATGGCGGCGCTGTTCAAGGTGGTGCTGGCGATGCAGCACGAGGAGATCCCGCCCCACCTTCACCTCGACGAATTGAATCCCCACATCGCCTTCGACGAGCTGCAAGTCGGCGTCGCGACCGGCGGCCGGCCGTGGCCCAGGGGCTCCGGCCGGCGGCTCGCCGGTGTCAGCGGCTTCGCGTTTCAAGGGACGAACGCCCACCTCGTGGTCGAGGAGGCGCCCGAGCGCCCGGCGTCCGTGCCGCTGGGGGTCGATCGCCCCCGCCACCTCCTGTGCTTGTCCGGGCGTACCGAGGCCGCAGTCCGCGAGCTCGCGGGCCGCTACGCTGAACATCTCGACAGCCACGTCACCGACGCGCTTCCCGATCTCTGCTTCACCGCGAACACCGCTCGTGGTCACTTCGAGGCGCGCCTGGCGGTCGTCGCCGAGTCGCGTGCCGAGCTCGGCGCGCGGCTGGCGAACGCGACGCGGGGCCAGGAGACGCCGGGTGTCGCGCGCGGCACGATCGCGCTCGGGGCCACCCCCAAGATCGCGGTCCTCTTCACCGGACAGGGCTCGCAGTACGCCGGGATGGGACGGCGCTTGTACCAGACCCAGCCGACCTTCCGGCGCTGCCTCGACGAGTGCGCCGAAGCCTTGCGGCGGGTGCTCGACGTGCCGCTCTTGGAGGTGCTGTTTGGTGAGCGGGGCGAGCTCATCGACCAGACCGCCTACACCCAGCCGCTGTTGTTCGCGCTCGAGTGGTCACTGTACCAGCTGTGGAGATCGTTTGGCGTTACCCCGACGGTCGTCATCGGCCACAGCGTCGGCGAATATGTGGCGGCCTGCGCGGCCGGCGTCTTCAGTCTTGAAGATGGGCTGCGTCTGATCGCGAAGCGCGCCGCGCTGATGCAGGGGTTGCCTGCGGGTGGCGCCATGACCGCGGTGATGGCCGATGCGGCGAGGGTGCGTGCCGCGATCGCCGCCTATCAAGATCGGGTCGCGCTCGCCGCCGACAATGGTCCCGCGAACACCGTGATCTCCGGCGACGCCGAGGCGCTCGCCGAGGTCGAGGCCGGGCTCGCCGCCGACCACGTGCGGACCCAGCGGCTCTCGGTCTCGCATGCCTTCCACTCGCCACTGATGGAGCCGATACTCGACGCCTTCGAGGCCGCGGTCGCCGAATTGCCGCTGCATGCGGCGCAGCTGCCGCTGGTGTCGAATCTCAGCGGCGCTCTTGCCGGGGACGAGATCCGCAGCGCGGCATATTGGCGGCAGCACGTCCGCCAACCGGTGCGCTTTGGCCACGGCATGCAGGCGGCGGCCGCTCAAGGCGCCGACGTCTTCCTGGAGATCGGTCCGGATCCAGTGCTCGTCGGCATGGGTCGGCGGCTCATCGCGCGCGAAGGCTGTGCCTGGCTGCCGTCGATGCGCCGCCGGCGCGACGACTGGGAGCAACTCCTCGAGAGCGCCGCGGAGCTCTACGTTCGCGGCGCGGCGCTCGATTTGGCGCGCTTCGACGCCGACTACCAGCGCCGCCTGGTGGGTGCGCCGACCTACGCGTTCCAGCACAAGCGCTGCTGGATCAAGGAGGACGGCGCCGAGGCGCACGGTGGTCGGGCTCCGACCGACAACCGCCGGGCGTCGGGGCACGTGCTGCTCGGCACGCGGATCGCAGGCTCCAGCGTCCAGCTGTACGAGAGCGAGGTGAGCGAGGCGTCGTTGCCCTGGCTTCACGAGCACCGGGCCCACGGGGCGTGCGTCCTGCCGTTCGTGGCGTACGTCGACGCGGCGCTGGCGGCCGCGCGGCGTTGGCAGGGCTCGGCGGCGGTGCGGCTCGAGGCGGTCGCGGTCGAGCAGGCCCTCGTGGTCGGTGACCAGCAGGCGTTCGCGCTGCACACCGTGCTGACGCCGCAAGACGACGGCAGCGCCGGCGTCCAGGTGCTCAGCCATCGACAGGGTGAGGCCGAAGACCGGTGGACCGAGCACTGCGCGGCGGTCTGCGCGCCGTTACGGCCGCTGGCCGATGACGACGGCGACGCGCTCGCGGCGGCGCGCCAGGCATGCGGCGTCGACATCGAGCCTGCGTTGCACTACGCCGACATCCGGGCGCGCGGGCTCGAGCTCGGGCCGAGCTTCCAGAGCCTCGCGGCCGTCTGGCGTGGCGAGCGTCAGGCGTTGGGGCGGGTCTGCTTGCCGAGCGGGGTGACGGCGCTGGCTGCGGGTCACGAGATCTTCCCGGGCCTCTTGGACGGCTGCCTGCAGGTGTTCGCGGCGCTGCTTCCCAAAGAGGCGGTGGCGGGCGCGTTGTTCTTGCCGGTGGCCTGCGACGCCGTCGATTTCCTGAAGGCGCCGGGTCAGGAGCTCTGGTGTCACCTGCGGCTGCGCGAGGGGGACGAGATCGGCGAGACCGCGACCACCGATCTCTCGGTGTACGACGCCGGCGGCGCCCTGCGCATCGAGCTCGAGGGGCTGCGTTGGAAACGGGCTTCGCGGGCGGTCCTGGCGCGCGCGGCCGACCGCGAGCTCGATGGCTGGCTGCACGAGATCGTGTGGCGGCAAACGGCGCGCCCGGAGCCGCAGCGCGACGCGGCGCCGGCGACCTGGGTCATCTTCGCTGACGGCGCCGGGGTTGGCGGCGCGCTGGCGGCGACCCTGCGGGCTCGCGGTCAGCGGGTCGTGGAGGTGGCGGCTGGCGAGCGTTTCCAAGCGCTGGGCGGCGATCGCTTCGAGCTGTCGCCCGCCTCGCGCGCCGACGTCGAGCAGCTGCTCGCGACCCTCGCGCCGTCGGCGGCGGCGCTTCGTGTCGTGCATCTGTGGAGCATCACGGACGGCGGCGCGGTCGCGGCCTCTGGCGCGGCGCCCGCGGACGGTGTGGCGCTCGGGGTCGGGAGCGTGCTGGCCCTGGTCCAAGGGTTGGCGGGTCTGGCCAAGCCGAGCCGGTTGTGGCTCGTGACCCGTGGGGCCCAGCGGGTCAGCGACGCCGACCGGGTCGATTCCCCGGGTCAGGCGGCCCTTTGGGGCTTCGGCCGCGTCGTCGCCCTCGAGCATCCCGAGCTGTTGGCGGCGCGGCTGGATCTCGAGGCCACGTGGGGCGTCGCCGAGGCCGAGGCGCTGGTCGAGGAGCTGCTCGCCGACAGTCACGAGGCCGAAGTGGCGTTGCGGCGCGCCGGCCGCTTCGTGAGTCGGCTCGCCCGTCTGGAGATGAGCACCGACGGCAACGCGCCGGCGATCGTCGTCGATGCAACCTACCTGATCACCGGGAGCGGCGGAGGCCTCGCCGGCGTCCTTGGCCATTGGCTCGCCGACCGCGGCGCGCGTCACCTGGTGCTCGTCGGTCGTCGCGGCGAGGACGGCGGGCTGACGCAGGCGCTCGCGGGTCGGGGCGTCTCGGTCACGACCTACACCGGCGACGTGGCGAACGAGCTCGACGTCCAGCGCGTGCTCGCCGAGCTGGCCGCAGCGGGGCCACCGCTGCGCGGCGTCTTTCACCTCGCGGGCGTCCTCGACGACGGCGTACTCTTGGATCAGACCGGGGAGCGTTTGGCCAAGGTGATGGCGCCCAAGGTCTCCGGGGCGTGGAACCTGCACACCCACACCCAGGGCGTGGCGCTCGACTACTTCGTCTGTTTCTCGTCGATGGTCGGCCTGATGGGTGCCATCGGCCAAGGGAGCTATGCCGCCGCCAACACGTTCCTCGATGCGCTGATGGAGTATCGGCGGGCTCGGGGTCTCGTCGGTCAGAGCCTCGCGTGGGGTCCGTGGGCGCAGGTGGGCATGGCCGCCGGCGCCGACCCGCGCCAGCAGAGTCGCTGGGCGCGGCTCGGGGTGACGACGATCTCGCCGGCCCGTGGGTCGGCGCTCCTCGAGCGGGCGCTCGCGCTGCCGCGGGCCACGGTCGGTTTGCTGCGCGTCGACTGGGGGGCGTTCGCCGCCGCGTTGCCGGTGGCGGCCGAGCAGCCGGTGTTGAGCGAGCTCGCACGCGCGGCGCGCCCGGCGGCGGCGCAGGTGGCGACGCCGGCCCTGGTTGCGAAGCTCGAGGACCAGAGCGACGAGCGGCGGCGCGAGATCCTGGTCGAGCACGTCAGGGACGTGGTCGTCGCCGCGCTCGGGCTCGAGCCCGGCAAGCCGGTCGACCCCAAGCGGCCGCTGATGGACATGGGGATGGACTCGCTCGTGGCCATCGAGCTGCGCGACAGCCTGCGGCGCAGTGTCGGCCGCCGCCTGCCGGCGACGTTGGCCTTCGACTACCCGAGCATCGAGGCGATCGCGCGCTACCTCGATCTGGAGCTGTTGACACGTGCGCCGGCCCGGGATGGTGGGCGCGAGATCGGGCGCGGTGGCGCCGAGCCCGCGGCGTTGAGCGCGCGGGCGCCACGGCGCTCGGTCGCGGCGCGCGCCGATGAGCCGGTGGCGCTCGTCGGCATGGCCTGTCGCTTCCCGGGCGGAGCCAGCGATCCGGAGCGGTTCTGGCACCTGCTGCACAGCGGCGCGGACCTGGCGCGCGAGGTGCCACGCGAGCGCTGGGACCTCGCGCGGTACTTCGACGCCGATCCGGACGCCCCCGGGAAGATGTACGTGCGCGAAGGCTACTTCGTCGACGACGTCAGCCAGTTCGATCCGGCCTTCTTCGGGATCTCGGCCCTCGAGGCCGACAACATGGATCCACAACAGCGCCTGCTCCTCGAGGTCAGCTGGGAGGCTTTCGAGAGCGCCTCGGAGGCGCCGGGCGGCCTCGCCGGCAAGCAGGTCGGCGTGTTCGTCGCGGCGAGCGGCAACACCTACTACGAGCTCGCCACCAAGACCGGCGGCCTCGAGGCCATCAACGCCTACACGCCGCTGAGCTTCTCGTTGAGTGTCGCCGCCGGGCGGCTGTCGTATGCCCTGGGTCTGCAGGGCCCGAGCTTCGTCGTCGACACGGCGTGCTCGGCGTCCCTCGTGGCGCTGCACCTCGCGATGCAGAGCCTGCGGGCCGGCGAGTGCAGTATGGCGCTCGTCGGCGGCGTGAGCTTGATGCTGACGCCCGAGCTGACCATCGGCTTCTGCAAGGGACGCTTCCTGGCGCCCGACGGTCGCGCCAAGACCTTCGACGCCCGCGCCGACGGCTACGTGCGTGGCGAGGGGTGCGGGGTCGTCGTGCTCAGCCGTCTTTCGGATGCGATCGCCAGCGGCCACGAGATCCTGGCGGTGTTGCGCGGCGGGGCGGTCAACCAGGATGGCGCCAGCAGCGGCTTGACGGCGCCCAATGGTCCGGCGCAGCAGTCGGTCATCCGCCAGGCGCTGGTGCAGGCCGGGGTCGCCGCGCCCGAGGTGCGCTACGTCGAGTGCCACGGCACCGGCACCGCGCTCGGCGACCCGATCGAGGTCCAGTCGCTCGGCGCGGTGTACGGCGATCGGCCGGCGGACGGACGGCTGGCGATCGGTTCGGTAAAGACCAACGTCGGTCACCTCGAGCCGGCGGCGGGCATGGCGGCGCTCTTCAAGGTGGTGCTCGCGATGCAGCACGAGGAGATCCCGCCGCACCTGCACTTGGCCGAGCTGAATCCCCACATCGCCTTCGACGCGCTGCCGCTCGGCGTCGTCACCGGCGCACGACCGTGGCCCAGAGGTTTTGGGCGGCGGGTCGCCGGGATCAGCGGCTTCGCCTTCCAGGGGACGAACGCCCATCTGGTCGTCGAGGAGCCGCCGGCGCGCCCTGCGCCCCGCGCGGTGCTCCACGAGCGACCCCGGCAGGTGTTGTGCCTGTCGGCAACGAGCGCGGTCGCCCTCCGCGAGAGCGCCCGGCGCTACGCTGCCCACCTCGATCTGCATCTCGAGCAGGCCATCGGCGACGTGTGCTTCAGCGCCTACACCGCCCGCAGCCACTTCGCGGAGCGCGTCGCGGTGGTCGGCAAGGACCGGGCGCAGTTGGCGGAACGCCTGACGAGCTTCGCCGGTGGCGAGACGCGCGCGGTCGTGGTCCAGGGGACGGCGGCCGCCGGTGTGCGCCCCAAGATCGGGCTGCTGTTCACCGGACAGGGCTCGCAGTACGCGGGGATGGCGAGGACCCTCTACGACACCCAGCCGATCTTCCGGCGCGCGCTCGATGCCTGTGCGCGCGGCCTTGCCGGCGCGCTCGAGGTGCCGCTGTTGCAGGTGCTCTTCGGCGACCGGACGGCGCTGCTCGACCAGACCGCCTACACTCAGCCGGCGCTGTTCGCGCTCGAGTGGTCGCTGTACGAGCTGTGGTGCGCGTGGGGCGTGCGCCCGGCGGTCGTTCTCGGTCACAGCGTCGGCGAGTACGTCGCGGCCACGGTCGCCGGCGTCTTCAGCCTCGAGGACGGCCTGCGGCTCATCGCCAGGCGTGGCGCACTGATGCAGCGTCTGCCCGCGGGCGGGGCGATGGCGGCGCTCACCGCGAGCGCCGCCCGTGTCGAAGAGGTGCTTCGCGGTGGCGATGGGCGAGTGACGATCGCGGCGGAGAACGGCCCCGAGAATACGGTGGTCTCGGGTAGCGCCGAGGCCGTGGATGCGGTGCTCGAGACGCTCGGGCGCGACGGCGTCAAGGCGCAGCGACTCGTGGTGTCCCACGCCTTTCACTCGCCGCTGATGGATCCTGTGCTCGCAGACTTCGAGGCCGCGGTGGCGGCGGTCGAGCGCCGCGCGCCGACCGTGCCGCTGGTCTCGAACCTCAGCGGCACGGTGGTGACCGACGAGGTTCGGGAGGCGTCGTACTGGAGTCGGCACCTCCGCCATGCGGTCCGCTTCTCGACCGGGATGCGCGCCGCGGCGGCGCTCGGCGCCGACGTCTTCCTCGAGGTCGGGCCGCATCCGGTGCTCATCGGCATGGGGCGGGCGGCGGTCGAGCGCGACGACGTGGCGTGGCTGCCGTCGCTGCGCAGGGGGAAGGACGACTGGGACCAGCTCCTCGAAACCGTGGCCGGTCTCTACGTTCGCGGCGCGCCGCTTGCCGCCGGGGCGTTTGCCGACGGTCGTGGCCGGCGCCAGGTCCTGCTGCCGACCTATCCTTTCCAGCGCAAGCGCTGCTGGATCAGCACCACGGCGGCCGTTGGCTCGGCATCTGAGGTTGGCGAGGCCGCGGGCGGCGAAGCGACCGGTCACCTGCTGCTCGGCCGGCGCCTGGCGAGCTCCGGCGTGCAGCTGTTCCAGGCAGCGCTCGACACCGCCGCGGTGCCGTGGTTGGCCGAGCACCGGGTGCACGGCAGCGTCGTGTTGCCCTTTGTCGCCTACCTGGAGACCGCGTTGGCGGCGGTGCGGCACACGGCGGCGAAGGGGGCGGTGCTGCTCGAGGAGCTCTCGGTGCGCGAGCCCCTGGTGCTCACCGGCGACGACGGGCGGACGCTGCAGACGGTTGTTGTGCCGGAGGCGGGGGACCGGGGCCGCGTCGAGCTCGCGAGCCGGCAACGACGCCCGGGCGACGGCGACTGGACCGAGCACGCCCAGGCTCGCTATCCGGTGACGGCCGCAGGCGGCGGGCCCGGCGCCGAAGCCCTCGCGGCCGTGCGCCGCCGTTGTCCGGAAGAGCTGTCGCCCGAGGAGCACTACGCGGCCCTCGCGGCCCTCGGGCTCGGGCTCGGGCCGAGCTTCCAGAGCCTGGAGCGCCTGTGGCGCGGCGAGCGCGAGGCGGTCGGTCTAGTCCGGCTGCAGTCGGGGGCCGAGCGGTATCGCGACCGACACGAGATCTACCCCGGGGTGCTCGATGGTTGTCTGCACACCTTCGCGTCGCTCGCGGCCGGCGAGGCGGCGCGCGGCCCGGAGGCCAGCATCTACCTGCCTGTCGGTCTCGGCGCGCTGACCTACGATCATCGCCCGAGCGCCGAGGTTTGGTGCCACGTCGTCCTTTTGGACGGCGGCGAGGGCGGTGAGACCTACGCCACCGACGTCACGATCTTCGACGCCGACGGCCGGGTGTCACTGGCGATCAAGGATCTGCGCTGGAAGCGCGCGTCGCGTGCCGCGCTGATGCGTGGAGCGCGCAAGGAGCTCGACGACTGGCTGTTCGAGGTCACTTGGCAGGCCGCCGCCGCTCCGGTCGCGAAACCCAAGAGCGGCCTGTGGTTGATCTTCGCTGACGACGGCGGGGTCGGCAGCGCCCTGGGCCAAGAGATCGAGCTCCAAGGCGGCCGCGTCGTGGAGGTGTACGCCGGGGATCGGTTTGAAGAGCAGAGCGCGGTCCGTTTCCGGGCCTCACCGTCGCGCGCCGATTGCGAGCGGCTGCTCGCCGCGCTGCTGCCGGCGACGGCGACTGCTCCGTTCCTCCGGGTCGTGCACCTGTGGAGCCTGAAGGGCGCCGGCGCGACGGCCGCGAGCACCGCGTCGATCGCGCGCGAACAGGGGTGGGGCTCGTCGCACGTGTTGTCGCTGGTGCAGGTCCTGACGGCCCGGCCGGCCGCGAGCGGCGTCCGGCTGGCGCTGGTGACCCGGGCCGCGGTGCGGGCGGGTGACGAGGCCGGAGTCTGTGTGGCGCAGGCGCCGCTGTGGGGCCTGGGGCGGGTGATCGCTCTCGAGCACCCCGAGCTCGCCTGCACCCGCGTCGACCTCGACGGCGCGCACGCCGACGGCAACGTCCACGCTCTGGCGCTCGAGCTCCTGAGCGAAGGCCCGGACAATGAGGTGGCCATCCGGGCCGGCCGTCGCCTGGTGAGCCGCCTGGCGCGGTCGAGGATTGGCGACGCCGCGGGGCCGGGGATCGGCGCAACCGGCACGTACCTCGTGACCGGGGCGAGCGGCGGCCTCGGCGGGGTTCTGTGCCGCTGGCTGGTGGCACACGGCGCCCGGCACCTGGCGCTCGTGAGCCGACAGGGAGACAAGGTGGCGGCGCTGGCCAAAGAGCTGGGCGCGGCAGGCGCGGCGGTTGCGGTCTACGAGGCGGACGTCGCGCGGGAGGCGGACGTCGCGCGGATCTTCGCCGCTATCCGCGCCGCGCAGCCGGCGCTTCGCGGCGTGTTCCACCTCGCCGGGGTGCTCGACGACGGCTTGTTGCGCGAGCAGAGCGCCGAGCGCTTCGGACGGGTGTTTGCGCCCAAGGTCGCCGGCGCCTGGAATCTGCACGTCAACAGCGTCGGCAGCGCGCTCGACCACTTCGTCTGTTTCTCGTCGGTGGCGTCCCTCGTCGGCTCGTTCGGGCAGGGCAACTACGCCGCTGCCAACGCGTTCCTCGACGCTCTCGCCCACCATCGGCGGGCATTGGGAGTCGCCGGGCTGAGTCTGAACTGGGGACCGTGGTCCGAGGTCGGGATGGCCGCGGCGCAGGGTGGGCGCGACGCGCGCCGCTGGGCAACCCTCGGGGTGACGCCGGTCGCACCCGGGCTCGGCGCGGCGCTTCTGGAGCGAGTGCTCGGCAGCAGCCGCGCTGAGCTCGGCGTCTTCCGGGTCGCGTGGGCCAAGCTCTTCGACAGCCTCGAGGCGGCGAGCGGTCAGTCGTTGCTGCGCGATCTGGTGCCGGCAGCCGCGACCAAGGGCGCCGGGCCGGCGACCGATCTGGTGATGAGGCTCAAGGGCGAGAGCGAGACGCGGCGACGCGAGCTCCTGCTGGAGCACGTCCGCGCCCTCGTCGCCACGGGCATCGGTCTCGATCCGGCGCGGCCCGTCGATCCTGAGCGGCCGTTGATGGACCTGGGGATGGACTCGCTGTTGGCCGTAGAGCTCAGGGACACGCTGCGCAAGAGCGTCGGCAAGAAGCTGCCGGCGACCCTCGCCTTTGACTACCCGAGCATCGCCGCGATCGCGCGCTACCTGGACGGGCTGCTCTTCTCTGACAAGACGACCGCGAGCGTCGTGGCGGCCCCGGCGTCGGCCCCGGGGTCGCGGCGCCTCGAGGATGAAGCGATCGCGATCATCGGCATGGCCTGCCGTTTTCCAGGTGCCGCCAACGATCCCGAGGCGTACTGGCGGATGTTGCGAAGTGGCGCCGACGTCGCGCGCGACGTCCCGAGCGACCGCTGGTCGCTGGACGCCTACTACGATTCGGACCCCGACGTCCCCGGCAAGATGTACACCCGCCAGGGCTACTTCATCGACAACGTCGACATGTTTGACCCGGCGTTCTTCGCGATCGCGCCGCTCGAGGCCGAGAACATGGATCCGCAGCAGCGCCTCTTGCTCGAGGTCACCTGGGAAGCGCTCGAGCGCGCCGGGCAGGCCCCGACCGGGATCGCGGGCCGCAACGTCGGGGCGTTCATCGCCAACGGCGGCAACCCGTACTACGAGCGGCTGATGAACGCCGTCGGCGTCGACGGCATCAACTCGTACACGCCGATGAGCTGCTCGCTGAGCGTCGCCGCGGGCCGGCTGTCGTACGTGCTCGGCATCCACGGGCCGAGCTTCGTGGTCGACACCGCGTGCTCGGCGTCGCTGGTGGCGCTGCATCTGGCGGCGCAGAGCCTGCAGAAGGGCGAGTGCGAGATGGCCCTGGTCGGCGGCGTCAACCTGCTCTTGACCCCCGAGCTGACGATCGGCTTCTGCAAGGGACGTTTCTTGGCTCCGGATTGTCGTGCCAAGACCTTTGACGCGCGCGCCAATGGCTACGTGCGGGGCGAGGGTTGCGGCGTCGTGGTGCTCAAGCCGCTGTCAGCGGCCCTGGCGCACGGCGACCCGGTGGTGGCGGTGGTGCGCGGCTCGGCGGTGAACCAAGACGGCGCTTCGAGCGGCCTGACCGCGCCCAACGGGCCGGCACAACAGGCCGTGATCCGACAGGCGCTGGCGCGGGCCGGGGTGGCGCCGCACGAGGTCGGCTACGTCGAGTGTCACGGCACCGGGACCGCGCTCGGCGATCCCATCGAGCTCCAGTCCCTGGACGCGGTGTTTCACGACGATCGGGGCCGAGACCGGCGCCTGGGTGTCGGCTCGGTGAAGACCAACGTCGGCCACCTGGAGCTCGCCGCCGGCATGGCGGGCCTCTTCAAGGTGGCGTTGGCGCTGGGGCACGAGGAGCTGCCGCCGCACCTGCACTTGCAGGAGATCAACCCGCACATCGCGTTCGACGAGCTGGCGCTCGGGGTGGTCACCGGACCGCGGCCGTGGCCGCGGGGTTTCGGCCGGCGCGTCGCGGGGCTGAGCGGCTTCGCCTTCCAGGGGACGAATGCACACGTCGTGGTCGAGGAGGCGCCGGAGCAAACCGCGGCGCCGGCGCCGGTCGAGCGCCCCACGCATCTCCTGTGTCTGTCGGCCCGCACCCCGAACGCGCTCGCCGAGCTCTGCCGGCGGTACGCGGCGCACGTCGGCGGCCACCGTGAGGAGCGACTCGCCGACGTCTGTTTTACCGCAAACACCGGGCGGGCGCATTTCGAGCATCGATTGGCCGTGAGCGGCGCCTCGCACCGCCAGGTGGCGGTTGCGCTCGAGGCGGCGGCGCGGGGCGACGCTGCCGCGGGCAGCGTTCGGGGCGAGACCGCGGCCGGCAAGAGCGCCAAGGCGGTGTTGCTGTTCACCGGCCAGGGCGCGCAGTACGCCGGCATGGGGAGGCGCTTGTACGAGACCCAGCCGACGTTCCGCCGCGCCCTGGATGAGTGTGCGCGGGTGCTCGATGCCGAGCTCGCGGTGCCCCTGCTGACGGTCCTGTTCGGCGAGCGGGGGGATCTCGTCGACCAAACCGCCTACACGCAGCCGGCGCTGTTCGCGCTCGAGTGGGCGCTCTACGAGCTGTGGCGCTCATGGGGAGTCCGGCCGGACTTCGTCATGGGACACAGCGTCGGCGAGTACGTCGCGGCGTGCGCCGCCGGCGTGCTCAGTCTGAACGACGGCCTGCGGCTGATCGCCAAGCGAGCCGCGCTGATGCAGAGCCTGCCACCGGGCGGTGCGATGGCCGCGGTCACCGCCGACGCCGGCACGATCCTCGAGGTCATCGCCGGGCTCGGCTCCAAGGTGTCGCTCGCGGCCGAGAACGGCCCGAACAGCTTCGTGCTCTCGGGGGCCGACGCCGACCTCAGCCTCGCCCTCGGCGCGCTCGGCGCCCGGGGCGCTAAGTCCCAGCGCCTCAACGTCTCGCACGCCTTCCATTCGTCGCTGATGGACCCGATCCTCGACGAGCTCGAGGCCTACGCCGCCACCCTCACTTTCCACGCGCCGACGATGGCGCTGGTGTCGAACCTCAGCGGCGCGGTGATCGGCGACGAGGTGTGCAGCGCGCGCTATTGGCGGCGGCACTTGCGGGAGACGGTGCGGTTCGCGGCGGGCGTGCAGGCCACGGAGGCGCTCGGGGCCGACGTCTACCTCGAGATCGGTCCGCAGCCGGTGCTCTTGGGTCTGGCGCGCCGCGCGGTCGCGAGCGACAAGGCGTGGCTGCCGTCACTCCGCAAGGGACGCGATGACTGGGAGCAGATCCTGGAGAGCTGCGGCGGCCTTTACGTCCGCGGTGTCGCCGTCGACTTCGACGGCTTCGATCGGGACTACCAGCGGCGGCGGGTCGTGCTGCCGACCTATCCCTTCCAGCACCAGCGCTATTGGATCGACGTCGATGAGCCTCAGCACGCGCGGCGCGGGGAGCCCGGACCCGACGGCGGTCCCACGGTCTCGGCAAACCCGCTCTTGGGGAAGAGAGTGGTGAGCTCGACGTTGCACGTCTTCGAGACCCGGCTGCGCGCCGACGACCGCACGCCGCCGGCGCCGGAGGCCGAGGAACCATGAGCGGCCGCGGTCTTTGGGTCGTCGCCTCGGTGGCGCGCGTCCGGAGGATTGGGCGATGAGCGCCAAGGCTCTGGGCGGACCTGCCTGGCTGGGCGACCATCGGGTGCACGGTCTGGTCGTGTTGCCGTTCACCGGGTACGTGGACGCGGCGCTGTCCGCCGCGGCCGAGGTCTTGGGACCGGGTCCGATCGCGCTCGCCGAGTTTGCGGTGCAGCAGGCGCTGACGATTGCCGCGGACGAGGAGCGCACGCTGCAGACGGTGCTCGCGCCCGACGATCAGGGAGGCGTGCGAGTCGAGATCGTCAGCAGGGACGCCGCGACCGCGGCAGACAGCCAGGCCTGGGTGCGGCACGCGAGCGGGCGGGCTCAGGTGCAGTCGGGTGGTGCGGCACCATCGCCGCAGCGCGACGCTCTGGAGGCGGCGAAGGCGGCCTGCAAGAGCGAGCTCGCGGTGCCGGCGTACTACGACACGATGCGGGCGCTCGGCCTCGAGCTCGGCGACAGCTTCCGCAGCATCGCGCGCCTTTGGCGTGGGGAGCGCGAGGCCCTCGGTCTGATCCGCCTGCCGGACCAGGCGGCGGCGCACGCCGCCGCGCATCAGATCTTTCCGGGCTACCTCGACGGCTGTCTGCAGATGTGCGGTGCCGCGACGATGGCGGCCGTCACCACGCCGGGCCGCGACGACAGCCCGTTCTTGCCGGTGGCGTTTGCGTCCCTGACCTTCTACCGCCGTCCCGACGCCGAGCTCTGGTCCCACGTGCGGCTGCGCGCCGGCGGGCGCGGCGACGACACCTACTCGACCGACGTCCTCCTGCTCGGCGCCGACGGCAACGTGGTGATGGAGATCCGGGACCTGCGTTGGCGGCGTGCCCCGAGGAGCGCCTTCAAACGCGCGATGTCGCGCGAGCTCGACGACTGGCTGCACGAGGTCACGTGGCGAGCCGCAGCGCGGAGCGGGCCGGTCGGGGGCGTGGCCACGGGGCGATGGCTGGTGCTCGCGGACCAGGGCGGCGTTGGCGCGGCCCTGGGTCGCGAGCTCGTGGCCCGGGGTGGGGAGTGCGTGGAGGTGCGTGCGGCGGACGGCTACGCGCGCCTCGATCCGGGACACTACCGCGTCGGCCCGCAGGTGCGGACCGACCTCGAAAGGTTGCTCCAAGAGACCGGGGACGCGGAATGGCGGGGCGTCGTGTATCTGTGGGGCCTCGATCACCTGGAGTCGAAGGCCGGGGCTGCCGCACAGCTCGCCGGGGAGCTGCAAGGCGGTCTCGGGGGCTTGCTGTGCCTGAGCCAGGCACTCGCGCCGCGGTCGGGACACGGTGACTTGTGGCTCGTGACTCGCGGCGGACAGCGAGTGAGCGGCGCGGAGGCCGGCGTGGACGCGGTCGCCGCGGCCGCCTGGGGTTTCGCTCGGTCGGTCGCGGTCGAGGAGCCGGCGCTCGGCCTGCGGCGGGTCGATTTGGACCCGGCGGCCGAGCCGACGGAGAGCAAGGCGCTCGCCGACGAGATGCTCGGCGCGGACGCGGAGACCGAGGTGGCGTGGCGCGGCGCTGCACGCTACGTGAGCCGGCTGGCGCGCGTCAAAGGGGCGGCCGATGGCGCCGCGGCCAAGATCGTCGGCGACGGCACCTACCTGGTGACGGGAGCGGCCGGCGGCCTCGGGGGCGTGCTCTGTCGTTGGTTGGTGGAGCAGGGAGCGCGGCACTTGGCGCTCGTGAGTCGGCGTGAACAGGCCGAGGCGCTGCAACGAGAGCTGCGGGTCGGCGGTGCCGAGGTGCGGTGGTACCGCGGCGACGTCGCGAGCGACGTGGAGTTGGCGCGGGTCTTCGGCGAAGTCGCGGCGAGCCAGCCGGCCCTGCGGGGCGTGTTTCACCTGGCCGGGGTGCTCGACGACGGCGTCCTGGGCGAGCAGAGCTGGGAGCGCTTCGCCGGAGTCTTGGGGCCGAAGGCCCTCGGCGCCTGGAACCTGCATCGGGGCACGCGCGACCTGGCGCTCGACCACTTTGTTTGCTTCTCCTCGGTGGCGTCGCTGCTGGGGTCGGCGGGACAGAGCAACTACGCCGCGGCGAACGCCTTCGTCGACGGCCTGGTGCAGCAGCGCCGCGCCCAAGGGCTCGCCGCCCAGAGCTTGAGCTGGAACCCGTGGTCGCAGGTGGGCATGGCGGCGGCGCAGGGGGCGCGCGACCAGGCCCGTTGGTCGCGCATGGGCGTCACCCCGATCACCCCCGAGCGCGGCGCGATGCTGTTGGCGCGGGCGCTCGCGGATGGCCGGGCGCAGATCGGCATCCTCCGGGCAGAGTGGGGGAAGTTCTTCTCGGTGTTTCCGGCGGCGGCAAAGCAGCCGATCCTGCGCGAGGTCGCCGAAGCGGCCCTGCGACAGACGACGTCGAGCGACACGCCTGGAGGGCCGACCGAGCTCGTCCGGCGGCTGCAGCGCGAGAGCCGCGAGGCGCGGCGAGCGTCGCTCGTCGAGCACGTCAAGGAGATCGTCGTCAGGGCGATCGGCCACGATCCGGCGCAGCCTCTCGACGTACAGCGACCCTTGATGGACCTGGGGATGGACTCGCTGCTGGCGGTGGAGTTGCGCGACGTGCTGCGGCGCAGCGTCGGCCGGAAGCTGCCGGCGACCTTGGCCTTCGACTATCCGAGCATCGTGGCGATCGCGCGCTTCCTCGATGACGAGCTGTTCGCGGCCGCGGCGGCGGTCGAGGTCGTGGCGCCCGGAGTTGTGGCCGCGCCCGGGGCGGCGAGCGCGGGCGCTGAGCCGACGGCGCTCGTGGGCGTCGCTTGCCGGTTTCCGGGCGGCGCCGACGATCCGGAGATCTTCTGGGATTTGTTGCAGGGCGGACGGGACTTGGCTCGGGACATCCCGCCGGAGCGCTGGGACGTCGACCGGTTGTATGACGCGGACGCCGACGCACCCGGCAAGATGTACACCCGCCAGGGCTACTTCTTGGACGGCATCGATCAGTTCGACCCGGCGTTCTTCGGGATCTCGGCGCTCGAGGCCGAGAACATGGATCCGCAGCAGCGGCTGCTCCTCGAGGTGACCTGGGAGGCGTTGGAACGGGCCGGGCAGGCACCCGGAGGCCTCGCCGGCCGCAACGTCGGCGTCTTCATCGCCAATGGCGGCGCGCCTTACTACGATCGGATCACCAAGGCCACCGGGCTCGAGGCGATCAACGCCTTCACACCGATGAGCTGCGCGATGAGCGTCTCGGCCGGCCGCCTGTCGTATCTGCTCGGCATCCACGGGCCGAGCTTCGTCGTCGACACCGCGTGCTCGGCGTCGCTGGTGGCGTTGCACCTGGCGATCCAGAGCCTGCACGCCGGCGAGTGCGAGATGGCGATTGTCGGCGGTGTGAACCTCATCCTGACGCCCGAGCTCACGATCGGCTTCTGCAAAGGGCGCTTCCTCGCCCCGGACTGTCGGGCGAAGACCTTCGATGCCCGCGCCGACGGCTACGTGCGCGGCGAAGGCTGTGGCGTGGTGCTGGCCAAGCCGCTGTCGCGCGCTATCGCGGATCGGGACAACATCCTCGCCGTCGTCCGCGGCTCGGCCGTCAACCAGGACGGGGCGTCGAGCGGGCTGACCGCGCCGAACGGGCCGGCGCAGCAAGCGGTCATTCGCCGGGCGCTCTTGGCGGCGGGCGTACGTCCGGAGGAGGTGAGCTACGTCGAGTGCCACGGCACCGGCACGTCCTTGGGCGACCCGATCGAGGTGCAGTCGCTGGCCGCCGTTTACCGGAAGGTGGGCGCCGGCGATCAGCACCTGGCGATCGGCTCGGTGAAGACCAACGTCGGTCACCTCGAGCTCGCGGCGGGGATGGCGGCGTTGACGAAGGTGATGCTGGCGATGGAGCGCGAGGAGCTGCCGCCGCACTTGCACCTGTCGGCGTTGAACCCGCACATCGCCTTCGACGAGCTCGGCCTCGGGGTGACCGCCGGCCGGCGGCCCTGGCCGCGAGGCTCCGGCCGGCGACTGGCCGGGGTGAGTGGTTTCGCTTTTCAGGGGACGAACGCCCACGTGGTCCTCGAAGAGCCGCCCGAGCGGCTACCGGCGAGGGTCGCCGTGGAGCGGCCGCGGCACCTGTTGTGCCTGTCGGCGAAGGACGACGAGGCGCTCGGGCGCGCGGCGCGGCGCTATGTCCGGCACCTCGAGGCCGAGCCGCGCCAGGCGCTCGGTGATGTCTGCTTCACGGCGCACACCGGGCGCGACCACTTCGGGGCGCGCTTGGCGGTGGTCGCAGGGAGCCGCGCGGAGCTGTGCGAGCGCCTGGGCGCGGCGGCCGCCGGACAGAAGCCGGTCGGGGTCGTCCGGGGCGTGGTGCGCGGCGGCAAGGCGCCGAAGGTGGCGATGCTGTTCACCGGCCAGGGCTCGCAGTACGCGGCGATGGGGCAGGCGTTGTACCAGACGCAGCCGACGTTCCGGGGGGCGCTCGACGAGTGCGCCCGGCTGCTCGCCGGCGAGCTCGAGGTGCCGCTGCTCCAGGTGCTGTTCGGCGACGCGCGGTCGCTCATCGATCAGACGGCCTATACCCAGCCGGCGTTGTTCGCGCTCGAGTGGTCGCTCGGCGAGCTGTGGCGCTCGTGGGGCGTGCGCCCCGCGGTGGTCATGGGCCACAGCGTCGGCGAGTACGTCGCGGCGTGCGTCGCGGGGGTGATGAGCCTCGCCGACGGGCTGCGCCTGATCGCGAGGCGCGCCGCGCTGATGCAGGGCCTGCCATCGGGCGGCGTGATGACGGCGGCGTTCGCCGGCGAAGCGCGGGTAGCGCCGGCGCTCGCGGGGCGTTCGCGCCGGGTGTCGATCGCGGCGGTGAACGGGCCGGAGAGCGTCGTGGTGTCGGGGGACGAGGCGGCGGTCGCCGAGGTCGAGGGCGGGCTCTCGGCGCAGGGCATCAAGACCCAACGGCTGGTGGTGTCACACGCGTTTCACTCGCCGCTGATGGAGCCGATGCTGGCGGCGTTCGAGGAGTATGCCGCGACGCTGACCTACGCGGCGCCGGCGCTGACTTTGATCTCGAACGTGACCGGCGAGGTCGCGGGCGACGAGGTTGGCACGCCCGGGTATTGGCGCCGGCACGTGCGGGAGGCGGTCCGCTTCCAACGGGGAATGGAGTGCGCGGCTCGGGCGGGCGTCGACGTGTTCCTGGAGGTCGGGCCGAGCCCGGTGCTCTTGGGGATGGGGCGGCGGTGCGTCGCCGAGGACGCCGCCGCCTGGTTGCCGAGTCTGCGCAAGGGCAAGGACGACTGGGAGCAGCTGCTCTCGAGCCTGGGGACCTTGTACGCCTTGGGTGCGCCGCTCGACTTCAGCGGCTTTGATCGTGACTACCCGCGGCGGCGGGTGGTCTTGCCGACCTATCCGTTCCAACACAAGCGCTACTGGATCGACGAGGACGCGACGCCGCCGCGCGCCGCTGTCGAGGGTCGGACCCCGGGGCCCGGCGCCGGCCTCCTCGTCGGCCACCGCCTGACGACGCCGCTGCCGGTCTTCGAGAACAACCTGACGCCGCGAACCTTGCCCTGGCTCGCCGGACACAAGGTGGCCGGGGGGGTCCTGCTGCCGGCGGTGGGTTACCTCGACATGGCCCTCGAGGCGGCGGGCGCGGTGCTCGGGCCCGGGGCCGTCGAGATCGCCGACGTCGAGTTCCTCGAGGCGCTGTACCTTCCCGAGGATCGCGGCGCGCGGGTGCAAACGCTCGTCACCCCCGACGAATCGGGCTCGGCGTCGTTCGCGGTCCATCGCCACGCCCCCGAGGCGGCCGACCCCGGGGCGTGGGTGCTGCACGCGCGCGGCAGGCTGCGCCGGATCGACCTGCCGACCGCACGACTTGCGGAGGCCACGCGCCTGGTGCGGGAGCTGCAAGGTGCCGCCGAGGAGCAGATTGACCAAGCGGCGTTCTATGCGCCGCACGCGGCGAAGGGCTTCGAGTTCAGCGCGGCGTTCAAGGGCGTGCAGCACGTTTGGCGCCGCGACGGCGAGGCCCTCACCCGGATCGAGTGTCCCGAGGCCGACCGGGCGGAGCTCGGGCGCTATCACTTCTATCCGCCGCTCTTGGACAGCGCGCTGCAGTCGGCGGCGGCCCTGCAACCGCTCGTGGAGTGGCAGGGCTCGGGGAGCGACCCCTACCTGCCGGTGGGCGTCGAGAGCTGTCGGTTTTACGCCCGACCCGCGGGCGCGATGTGGTGTCACGTCACGCGACAGGATGGGGGCGCCGCGGAGGGCGAGGCGCTGAGCTGCGATCTCGAGGTGTTCGACGACGCCGGCCACTTGGCGATTGCGCTCGCCGGCCTACACTTCCGCCGCGTGCCGCAGCACGTGCTCGCACGTCTGGCCGCGGCACGAAGGCCGGCGCTCGGCCTGACCTACGACGTCGTCTGGGAGCCGGCGGCCGGGTCGCGGCCGGAGGCAGCGCTCGGCAGCGGCGTCTGGTTGATCCTGGCCGACGACACCGGCGTCGGCGCGGCGCTGGCGGATGTGCTTCGGGCGCGGGGCGTTACCTGCCGGGTCGCGGCGCGCGGCGAGGCGTTCGCCAAGCTCGACGCCGGCGCTTTTCGGCTCGATCCGTGCGCCGCCGGTGACGTGGCGCGGCTGCTCGCTGCGGTGCAGGCCGAAGGCGCGCCTATCGACCGCATCGTTCACCTGTTGAGCCTCGACGCGACGCCGGCGGCCCAGACGTCGGCAGAGACTCTGGTTCCAGATCTGCGGCTCATCCTTGGGAGCGCCTTGGCGCTGGCGCAGGCGTTGGCCCAGGCGAAGCTCGCACGGCCACCGGGTGTCTGCCTGGTGACCCGTGGCGGCGCGCACGTCGGCGACCGCGACCTGCCCGCCAGCGCCGCGCAAGCGGTCTTGAACGGGTTCAGGGCGGTGTTGGCGTTGGAGCACCCGGAGCTCGCCGCGGTCACGATCGATCTGCCGCCGACCGTCGGGTCCACCGAGGCCGAAGCCATCGTCGCCGCGCTCGCGGGCGCCGCGCCGCAGGAGGAGCTGGCGCTGCGTGCCGGCGGGACGTTCGTCCGCCGCCTGGCGCGGCGCACGAGCGACGCGGCGAGCGCGCCGGCGACGTTCGCGCCGGACGCATCGTACCTGGTGACCGGGGGGCAGGGTGGCCTCGGGTTGGTCCTCGCGCGCTGGCTCGTCGAGCACTGCGCGCGCCACCTCGCTCTCCTGGGCCGGAGCGCGGCTGCCGGGCGCAGTGAGGTCAAGGAGCTCGAGGCCGCGGGCGCGCGGGTCCTCACGATCCGCGCCGACGTCGCCGAGCCGGAGGCGGTTGCCGCCGCGCTCGATCAGATCCGCCGCGAGTTGCCGCCGCTGCGTGGTGTCTTCCACTTGGCCGCGGTGCTCGACGACGGCGTCTTGACGCAGCAGGACTGGCGCCGCTTCGAACGGGTGCTCGCGCCCAAGGCCCTCGGCGCCTGGAACCTCCACCGGCTGACCTCGGATTTGACGCTGGACCACTTCGTGCTGTTTTCGTCGCAGGTGGCGTTGTTCGGCAACCCGGGGCAGGCGAGCTACGCGGCCGCCAACGCCTTCGTCGACGCGCTCGCCGCCCACCGGCGGGCGCTCGGCCTGCCGGGCGTCGCGGTCAACTGGGGTGCGTGGGCCGAGGTCGGCATGGCCGCGCGGATCGCGACGGCCGACGCGCAGGCGGCGCGGCGCATGCGCGAGATGGGCCTCGAGCTCTTGGCGCCGCGAGAGGCGCTCGGGGCGCTCGCCGGCGTGCTGCACAGCGGCGCCTCGCAGGTGGTCGTGGCCCACGTGGATTGGCGGCAGCTGTTGGCGAGCCTCGCGAGCGGCGACCCACCGCCGCTGTTCGCGCGCCTCGCACGGGAGCAGGGCCCGGCGCAAGGCGACGGCGCGGCGAGCGCCGGTCTGCTCCAGAGTCGGCTGGAGAACCTGCCGCCGGCGCGGCGCAGCGCGGTCCTGCTCGAATACACCTACGACAAGCTGGTGCGCCTGCTAGGAGGAGCCTCGCCGCCGCCGCTCGATCCCGACTTGAAGCTGGAGAGCTTCGAGCTCACGTCTCTGACGGTCATGGAGCTGCGCGCCGAGATCAAGCGCGACTCGGGGATCGCGCTACCGCTCAGCTTCGTGCTCTCGTACCCGACGGTGGGGGCGCTGGCCGAGCAGCTCGGCAAGCTGCTCGGGCCCGGGGCGCAGACGGAGGAGAAGCGGCACTCGCACCTGTGGCAGGACGTCAGTCTCGGCTTCGAGGTCCCCGTGGAGACCCGGCCGTTGTCGACCTTCACCGAACCGGCGCGGGTGCTGTTGACCGGCGCGACCGGCTTTGTCGGGGGCTTCGTGCTGCGTGAGCTCTTGGAGCGCACCAAGGCCACGGTCTTCTGCCTGGTGCGGGCCGCGGACGTCGAGGCGGCGCGGCGCCGGGTACGGGAGAACTTGACGTACTTCCATCTGTGGCGTGACGGCTATGGGTCACGGATCAAGCCGCTCTTGGGCGACCTCGGCCAGCCGCAGCTCGGCGTCGACGCCGCGACCTTCGACGAGCTCGCCGCCAGCCTCGACCTCATCTACCACATCGGCATGCCGGCGAACTGGACGCTCGGCTACGAGTACTTCCGCGACACCGCCGTGGGTGGCTTCCGGGAGCTGCTCCGGTTGTCGTGCCGGTCGCGGCGCATCCCGGTCCACCTGACCTCGAGCTTCTCGGTCTATCCGGTCGGCCGGGTCGAGGACGAGCCGTATCCGGAGGCCGGGCCCGGCGACGATCCGAGCTACGTGGTCAGCGCCGGCTATACGCACTCCCAATGGGTCAACGAGAAGATCGCCGCGCTCGCCCGCCAGAAAGGACTGCCGGTCAACGTCCATCGGATGTGGTTCATCACCGGCGACAGCGACAGCGGCACGACGGCGCGCACCGATATCTTCGTGGAGAACTTCCTCATCGGCTGTATGCAGCTCGGCAGCATGCCGGCGGATGGGGCGCTCAACATCGCGGCGGTCGACTATCTGGCGCGGGCTATCGTCGGGCTGTCGTTGCACCCCGACGCTAGCGGCAAGACCTATCAGCTCGCGAACCCGAGGCCCCTCAGCTTCCGCAGGCTGCACGCGGTGTTGCAGGGCATGGGTTACAGGCTGCGGCTGGTGCCGGAGAGCCAATGGAAGGAAGAGGTCTTCGGGCTCGGCGAACAGCTCAAGGCCAAGGCGCCGCGGCTGCACCTGATCCTCGCGCTGTTGGTCGGCGGGCGGACCGGGATCGACGACGGCTTTCTCTACGTGCCCGAGCTTCCCAAGTCGTTCTTCCGTGACTTTCGCTTCGAGCACGCCGCCGCCGACGCCGGGCTGGCGGCGGTCGGGTTGCCGTTCCCGCCGGTCGACGCGCAGGTGTTGCACCCCATCCTGTCGCACTTCGCGAGCCTGGGCGACATCGCGGCCCCCAAGGTCTCTTCGAGCCCGGCGCGCGGTCCGATCCCCGCCTTCGTGCCGCGGCGCAAAGAGGTGGTGCGCTGGGTCTTCGACAACATGCCGATGCTCTTCGACCGGGCGCGCTTCCCCGAGTTCGAGGCTGCCTATCAATTCATCTTCACCGACATCGACGGCGGTCTGCCGGTCTACATCCGCTTCGGGCGCGGCAAGGCCGAGGTGGGGGAGGGGTGCTGCCCGCACCCGACGGTGGTCATCCGCACCCGATCCGATGTCTGGTTCGACGTCGCCAACGGCGTCATGCACCCGCTGTGGGCGATCGTCAGCGGCAAGATGAAGGTCGACGGCGACTTGGCGCTGTTGGGGATGCTGCGCAGGGTCCTGGGGGCGAAGCCGGCGACGACACGTCGTTAGCACCACCGTTCGTAGTTGCCGCGCCCCGCTGTGCGCCGTCCACCCGAGGCGACGACGCCACGGTGGTGCTGATCGCAGGGCGACAGCTCGGCGTTATCTGGCAGCGGCAGGAGGAGCGCCGGCGCCTCCTGGTCCACGGAGTCTTCGAGTGGAGTCGGTGCCGTGCGACGGTCGTTGGGCTTCTGTTGCCTGCGTGATATCAACAATCGACCGCTGTGGGGGCTCAGAGCGGGGTGGCGTCTATCTTCGAACGGGATCACGCCTGGTGATGACCGAGACGATCTTCAGCGGTCCGACGGGTCGCGACATTGCTCGCCAATGGAAGCCCGGTCAGGTCATCGATGGGCGATACGTGCTCGAAGACCAGCTCGGCGAGGGCGGCATGGGGATCGTCTACCGAGCTCTCGACCGTGTGACCGACTCTGTTCTCGTGCTCAAGGTGTTGCACGAGATGCACGAGAGCGAGGCAGAGATCGTCCGCTTCAAACGTGAGTTCCGCGCCGCGCGGCGCCTCGCCCATCCCAACTGCGTGCGCGTCTTCGAGATCGGCGTCCATGCGGGGCGTTGGCTATTCTCGATGGAGTATGTGTCCGGTGGGAGCCTGCGTTCGCAGGGCAGGTTGGAGGTGACGTCGGCCGTCAAGGTCGCCTGCCAGGTGCTAGCCGCCCTCGACCATCTCCACGCGCGGCAGATCGTCCACCGCGACGTCAAGCCGCACAACATCCTAGTCGAGGTCGGTGCGGGCGACGATGCACCCCACGTCAAACTGTCCGACCTCGGTATCGCCCAGGTCGCCGACACCGAGGCCGCCTTCACGGTCGGTCAGCTCCTCGGCTCGGCGCGCTACATGTCACCCGAACAGGCAGCGTTCGAGGCGGCCGACCCGCGAAGCGACCTGTACTCGCTCGGTGTCGTGCTCTATGAGCTGGTGGCGGGGACCATGCCGTTCTCCCCGGCTACGAACGACGACCAGGCGTGGCTCGCGGCCCATCGAGATCTTCTCCCGGCACCGCTCGACGAGACCGTGGTGCCCACGCCGGTGTCGCGTGTGATCATGAGATTGTTGGAGAAGCAGCCCCAGGCGCGTTTCCCGATGGCGGCCGCCGCCTTCGACGCGTTGGCCGCGTGGCTTCGCGAGGTTCCCACTGGCCCCCGGTTCCTCGCGCAGATCCCAGCGCTCGAACGCCGGGGGTACGTCGCGGCGCCGACGTTTGTCGGCCGCAAGCCGGACCTCCAATGGATGGACGCTTTCGAGCTGGCGGCATTCGAGCGCGGCCCCGACTCGCCACTGTTGATGCGCGTGTTCGGCGACGCCGGGGTGGGCAAGTCGAGACTTGTCTCGCGAGCCCTGGCCCGATTTCGCGCGCGCCACGGGCGGCTCCTGCTGGGAACTTGTCGCGCCCAGGGCGGCGCGCCCTATGAGCCGGTGGAGAGTCTTCTCGCCTTCGCGCTGCGCGAGCAAGGGCCGACGTCGGCGGCGGACGAGGGCACCGCAGGCCTCGACACCTCCACGTCGCATGCGGCGCGGGCGCCTTGCGACACCGTCACGACGCGAGCCGACAGCACCCCGTCGGCGACGCCCTCATCCTCGGGCGGGGGCTACGGCGACAAGGCCGAGAGCTCGGTGAGCTTCGACGAGAGCGCCGGGAACCTATGGCGCCTGTACCGCAGCATCGCCGACGGTCTGGTCGCGAAGAGTCAAGCCGCGCCTGTCATGGTGCTGGTGGAGGATCTCCAGTGGGCCGACGCCGGCACGCTCGATCTGCTGACCTTCATCGTCGGCGCGATCGCGCGCGCACGCCGGGAAGGCAACGCCGCGCCGATCGCCTTCATGTTTACTCACCGGCGCGTATCGAACAACGCGATCGACGACCTGTTTGGCGCCGCCGCCGAGCACGGCTTGGCTCGCCTGATCGAGCTCGGGCCCTTTGATCTCGATTCGGCCACGGCGTTGGTGAGCTCGATGCTCTCGACGTCCATCAACGACGACCTCCGTGGCTTTACCGAGCGGTTGCTGGCCCACGGCGAGGGGACGCCGCTGTTCATCGCGCAGGCCCTTCATCTCCTGGTCGCCGACGGGCAGTTGGCGTACGAGGCGGCGGGCTGGAACCTCGCCGGCGCGACAACTCATGCAGTCAGGATGCCTCGCAGCGTGTCGGAGGCGGTTGGGCAGCGTGCCGCGCGCCTCTCGCTGGGGACCCAGCGGGCGCTCGGGGCCGCGGCGGTCTGTGGGCGGAAGTTCACCCTCGGCGACCTGGGGGCCCTGGTAGACACCTCCGACCTGGAGCTCCTCGACCACCTCAACGAGGCGACCCAGGCCGGCTTCCTCGAAGAAGAGGGCGGGACCGGGCACTACTCCTTCGCGCACGATAGGTTCTGGGAATCCATCTACGAGGTCTTGCCGAAGGACGCGGCCAAGTCTTTGCATCGAACCCTCGCTGCAAGGATCCGGAGCCGACGCGACCGCGCGCCGGAGCTCGCCGCCGACCTCGCCCACCACGCATCGAGGGCGGGTGAGACGCGTTGGGCGTACAGCGCTTGGATTCACGCCGGCGACCACGCTTTCGCCAGCTACGCGTTTTCGCAGGCGTGCGAGCACTACGCCAAGGCCCTGGAGGTGTCGGCGGCGCTGGGTAAGCCCACGCCTCCGGCGTTCCTCCTCGAGAAGTACGGTGACGCGTGCCTGCAAGCCGGGCAGTACGACGCCGCACGTGACGCCTACAATCAGCGACTCAAGAGCGAACGCCGTCCGATGGAGCGAGCCGACCTTCTCAGGCGCCAGGCGGAGGTCGAGCACCGCAACGGCCGCATCGTCGACGCCGTCCAACTCATGGAGAAGCTGCTCGCGACGCTGGGCTTCCCCGTGCCCCGCTCCACCCTCGCCGCCCTCGCGAGGTCGATTTGGGGCATGCTGGTTGCCGTCGGCGGCCTGCTGTTTCCGTTTCTCGGGACGCGGCGAAGGCCCAACCCCACCAACGGCCGTCTGCGAATCATTGCCCGCACTTGCGTACGATTGACCGAGACCTTCTACTGGAGAGACTTCGTGCGCTTGTTGTTCTATCAGGTCGCGGGGCTGCGCGCGGCGGCGCGTCTCGGCCCATCTCCCGAGCTCACGATGTCGCTCAGTCAACAGGGCTTGGTATGGAGCGCGCTCGGATTCGGGCGGTTGGCGTTCTCCTACCTCGCGCGCGCCCGAGCGGTTGCCGAGGTGGCCGGAACACCTTCGGAACGAGGGTGGGAGGCGATGCTGCGCGGACTGAGCCACGCGGTGGAGGGGCGAGTCGAGGAACACATCGCCGCCTGTCTCGAGGCCGAACGTCTGCTGGCGAGGTGCGCCGAAACGCTGAGGTTGCGCCAGTTGTGGACCATCCTCGGCGAAGCCTACCTCGAAGCGGGGCAGCTTGGCGAAGTCGAGCGGCTCGCGCGTCAGCTCTGGCAGATGTCCGTCGATGTCGCCGATGTCCGCAGCATGGGGTGGGCCAAGTACCTGCGGGGCTGTCTCCAGCTGAAGCGCCAGGACACCGAGGGAGCTATCGTGACGCTCAGAGAGGCGGCCGACCTTTCCGAGAAGGTTGGAGACTATCTCTACCTACTGACTGCGCGGGGCCGGCTGGTGATCGCTCTGATGCATGGCGGACAACTCGAGGAGGCGCTGACCCTCGGCGTCGAGGCTGCGCACCTCTTCGAGGCCACACTCGTTCGTCAACCCTGCATCGTCGTCGACGGCGCGCTGATGGGGGCGGCAGCCCTCCACCGCCGGTCGAGGGGCACGACCACGGCGGAGACGGCCAAGGCGGTGCGGGGCGCCGAGTGGCGCGGTATGCTACCTCTCCCGATGGGTTGCGCGACCCCCTGGTATCTGGTGGGGCGTGGAGCGTGGCACGTCGCGCGAGGCTCGCGCGGGCTCGGGGAGCGGCTCATTGCGCGCGGCGTGACGCTGGCCCACGATAGTCATCTGTTCGGCCAAGAGTTCGACCTGCACCACTACCTCACCCGGTTCTTTGCGGACGACCAAGACCGGGCGCGCGCCCACAGCCGCCAAGCCGAGATCCTGGGCCGAGACGGCTCTGCCCCTCCCTAGGGCGTCCGGCCGGGCGGCTCGAGCGCCATGTTCAGGATCTCGGCGACGTCGAAGATCGCCATCGGGCTCTTGGCCTGCTCCATCGTGATCTGCAGGGTTCGGTTGCAGCCGCCGCACGACGAGACGATCGCCTGGATGCCGAGCGCCGCCGCCTCCATGACGATGGACACCGAGTTCACGCCGGCGAGCTCGTTGTTGTAGGCGACCGTCATCGCGCTGCCGCCGCAGCAGTAGCTCATCTTGCCGTGATGCGGGAACTCCCGGAGCTGCAGCCCGGGGATGCTCTGCAGCAGCTCGCGGGGCGCATCGACGATCCCGGCCTTGCGCCCGAGGTCGCACGGATCGTGGTAGGCCACCCGCATCGCCACCGGGATGCTCGGGACGAGCTTGCCCTCCTTGATCAGGCGCGCAAAGTACTGGGTGTGGTGGATGAGCTCGATGCCGTCGAGGCCGGTGTAGTCCTTGGTCCAGACGTTGAAGCAGGTCGGGCACGAGAACAGGATGGTCTTGGCGCCGGTGCGCTTCGCCATCTCGACGTTGCGCACCATGAAGTCGTGCATCTGGTCGGTGGCGCCGCTGACCGCCATCGGGTAGCCGCAGCAGATCTCTTCGCCGCCGAGCACGGTGAAGTCGACCCCGGCGCGCTCCAACAGGCACACGACCGTGGTCGGGACGTGTTGGACGCGGGGCACGATCGACGAGAAGCAACCCACGTAGTAGAGCACCTCGGCCTTCGGCTTGATGTGACGGGCGCGCGACGGGTCGTCGTATTCGAGGTAGAGGGTGCGCGCCTCCTTCGGCGTCGCCAGCAAGGTGTTGCTCTTGACGATCTGATTGACGACCGCGGTGGCGAGCTTCGGCTGGCAGCCGGCGAGGTAGGCGTTGCGGCGCAGCGTCGCGCCGAGCGCGAAGGTGTCGATGTGGGCCGGGCAGACCTCCCGGCAGCGGCCGCACAAGAAGCAGTAGTAGGCGTCGGCGCCGAGCTCGGCCTCGGCCTCGGCCCCGAGTGGTTTCTTGCTGTGCGCCCAGGTGCGCAGCCGGGTGTTGATGTCGGCGTAGGAGCGGAACTGCCGTAGGTTGTCGTTGCCGCCCAATGACGCCTGGGCCACCTGGCAGACGTCGGTGCACACCTGGCAGCGGACGCAGGCGTCGAGCTCCATCAGCTGCCCGGTGGTGAACGGCACCCGCGACGGCATGTGATCGACGTCGGCGAGCTTCGGGCGCGGCACCGAGCTCATCAGGGTTACGAGCGGCGTCGTGAAGATGTGCCAGAGCTTGGCGTTGAACGGAATCGAGCCGAACAGAAAGCCGAGCAGCGCCGCCGACAACGGCCACAGAACGGTGTACGCGGCGGCCCAGGTCGAGGCCGACAACGGCAGCCGCCCGAGTCCGGTCGCCAGCGCTCCCGCCACCGTCCAATGCCGGGCGACCTCGCTCGGCACCTGGAAGGCGACGATGGTCACCGCCTCGGCGAGGAGCCGGAACAGGAACCAGCCGCCCAACAGAAACAGGGCGGCGTGCTCCACGGCTAGGGTCTTCAACGGGAAGGCGCGCTTCACGAAGCGGCGCGTGAAGGCGATCAGCCAGCCGGCGATCACCATCACCTCGAAGACGTCGTTGAGGCTCGCCAACAGCGCCTGCGTCGACGTGAACGGATAGCCGCCCGGGGTGTTGAGGGTAGCGGCGGCGGCCGCCGCGCCGAGGCCTTTGAGATAGTAGAAGTCGCCGAAGGGCGCGAAGAACAGCAACAGCAGGTGGGAGCGGCCGTCGAGCTCGGGGATCTGCGCGACCCGGAGCTCGTTGACGGTGATGACACCGAGGTAGCCGAAGATGATGCAGGTCTTCATCAGCCAGCGCAGCTTGTCGTGCTCGAGCAGGCGTCGCTGCCACAGGACGTCGCGCCCGAAGGCCGCGGCGAGGGTGACGATGCGGCGCGAGAAGATCGTCGCGGCGACGGTCCGCGCGCTCGCGCGCCACGAGTGCTTGCCGCGCAGCCACACCGACAGGTTACGCAGCACGCCGACGACGAACACCCCGGCGCCGAGCATGAAGAACAGCGCGAACAGCGGCACGTCGTTCTCGACCACGATCAACCTCCAGCGACCGCCCCTGTCGCACCGAACGCGAGACGATCTCGGCTCCTAGTCGAACTCGCCGACGCTCTCCATCTCGGCGAGGACCTGGCTCATCCAGCCCTTGACGGCGTCGCCGCCGTGCGGCAGGTCGCGCAGATCGGTCGCGCCGTTCGCGGGCCGGATCAGGAAGATCCAGTGCTCGTAGGGCGCCTCTTTGATTCGCTGCGGCCCGGTCACGATCTCGAAGTTGACCTCGAGGATCTCCCCGGCCACCGGCGAGCGCAGCGCGGTGAAGTACGACGGGCTCTCGTAGCTGCCGAGCGCTTGGTACTTCTTCACCATCCGGCCGGCGGGCACCGTTCGCATCCAGTCGATGGGCAAGAGCCGGCTCATGAACCAGACGATGAACGAGCTGATGCCGACCCTCAGCGCGTCGCCCTCGACGCGCGCCCACTCGTGGTCGAAGGGCATGTAGTACAGGTCATCCGGGAAGCTCCAGCTCAACTCGCCGGCACCGGAGCCTCTCTTGATCATCACCACGATGGAGTGTCCCTCGTTTGTGCCCGAAAGCTAACGACAGGCAGCCGTTTCAGGGCTGGATGCGTTTGCAGAGAACCTGCTCCAGCTTGCCGAGGAGCGGCACCTTGCCGTGCACCCGCAGCTGCCGGGTGACGATCGCCCAGATCGGGTTCTGGACGTGCCCGGAGACGTCAAACCACGAGCTTGATGAGGTGTGCACCACGACCGAGGGGTTGGGGTGCTGGCCTTCCTTCACCTGCACCGCACCGGCGTCGAACTCGGCGTAGATCGCGAACCCATCGTCGACGTCGGTGAACACGAACTGGTACGTCGCTTTGAAACGCCGATACTTGTCGCCGTCGAACAAGAGCGGCATGTTGCCGAAGATCCACCGGATCACGTCTTTGCGCGACGGCGCGACGAATGGCAGGCGCGCGGTCGACAGGGCCGCGGTCGTCGTCGTGCGGTCAAGCGCTGCCGGTCTCAACATCGACGCCGAGTCTAGCAGAACCGCTCATATGCGGCCAGGCACGGCGTGCGTCCATAACTCCGCTCTAAGGCCACGCGCCCCGGGGCAGCCGGCGCCTCAGAAACGCGGACGCGTCTCTGAGGTGCCAGGGCGAGCTTGTCGGTGCGAGGCCGGGGGTCAGTGCAGGTCCATGCGCGGCTCGCGTATGTC
>JACRCV010000073.1 GCA_016218825.1 Deltaproteobacteria bacterium | reverse complement strand
CTACACGGGCAAGTCCTCTGGTGGTCCGCCGGGCAGCATCACCATCACCCGGGGGCTGCATGAGGTTCTCACCGTGGCGCGTGCGCTTGCCGCCATGGAGGCGAAATGTGACTAATGGTGAGCCACCCGGGGGCGAGGGGTGGGGGGAGTGGGGGTGGGGAGCGCCGCGGCAGCCGCGGCGCGGGAATCAAAGGAAGCGCGTCGTGCCTCAGCGGCTGATGCTGAGCCGCTTCAACACCACCGGGGTGAGCGGCCGGTCGCGAGCGTCGGTCTCGGTGTTGGCGATCTTCTTGACGATGTCGAAGCCCTGGGTGACCTCACCGAAGACGGTGTGCTTGCCGTCGAGGTGCGGCGTCGGCACCTCGGTGACGAAGAACTGCGAGCCGTTGGTGCTCGGGCCGGCGTTGGCCATCGACAGGATGCCGGGCTTGTTGTGCTTCAGGCCCTTGACGATCTCGTCGGCGAACTTGTAGCCCGGGCCGCCGGTGCCGTTGCCCAACGGATCGCCGCCCTGGATCATGAAGCCGGGGATGACGCGGTGGAACACGGTGCCGTCGTAGAGCGGCTTCGCGACCTGTTGGCCCTGCGGATCGGTCCACGGCGTCTCGCCGGTCGCCAGGCCGACGAAGTTGCCGACCGTCATCGGGCACTGGTCGGCGAACAGCTTGCAGGTGAAGCTGCCGAGCGAGGTCTCGAAGGTGGCGGTGACGTTCGCGCCTTTGGCGAAGGTCGCGACCTTGGGGGGAGCGAGCGGGGTGGCCATCGGTAACTCCGTCGGGCGAGCACATCCGCCCGGAGTGAGAAGCCCCGACCGTAACGGAAGAGCCGCCGCTGATGCAAGCCGGGCGCCGCCGGCGCGGCGGGGGCGCCTGGGTCTGGCTGCTTGACCGGAGCGCGCCTCGTTCCTAGGGTGCAGCGGCAACGCCGAGGAGGACCCATGGCGGACCGACAAGACGACGACGACCGACCGAAGCGGTCGTGGCGCGAGATCGACCAGATGCGCGACGGCAGCGCCCACCGCAAGGAGCCGAAGCGCGCCGGCGGCCCGTCACCGCGCGGCGAGCGCTCGCAGGCGTACCGGTCCTACAAGTCGCAGCTCAACAAGCTGTTCGACGGCGGCGGCGCGTTGCCGGACGCGCTCAAGCAGCAGCTCGAGGAGCGCGGCGTCGCCAAAGACGCCTCGAAGAAGAAGACGCTGACTGACGCCATCGTCACGGCGTCGACCCCGAAGGCGGTGCTGGCGGCGCTCGAGGCTTACAAGGCCGAGTACGGCTTCCCCGAGAACGAGGAGGTCATGGCGAAGCTCCTGGATCTGAGCGACCAGAGCATCGTCCTCGAGGCGGTGCGCACCATCGGTCTGCTGAAGACCGGCGGGCGTTTGAAGCGACCGAACGCGCTCAAGGCGCGCCTGAAGACCCTCGAGCTCACGAACGACGAGCCCGAGGTGCGCGAGGCGGCCAAAGCGCTCGCCGCGCTCTTGTGAGGGCGCGGCGATGACGTCGACTCCGGCGAGCCCGCGACCACGACAGGCGCTGATCACCGGCGCTTCGTCGGGCATCGGCGCCGCGGTCGCGCGCCTGCTCGCCAATGACGGCTACGAGGTCCACCTGGCGGCACGGCGGCGGGAACTGTTGGAGAGCGAGGTCCACGCCATCGAGGCCGCGGGCGGCAAGGCGCACGCGGTGGTGCTCGACGTCACCGACGCCGATCGCACGGCGCGGCAAGTCGTGGCCCTCGACGAGGCGTGCGGCGGTCTGGATCTCGTCATCGCCAACGCCGGGGTCTCGGCGACGGTGCGGCCGCACAAGCTCGATTGGCCCACGGCCGAGCACGCGCTGCGGGTGAACTTCATGGGCGCGGCCGCGACCCTGTTGCCGCTGGTGCCGCGGATGCTGGCGCGAAGGCGCGGTCACCTGGTCGCGATCTCCAGCGTCGCCGCCGAGATCCCGCTGCCGGTGGGCGCGGTCTACGGGGCCAGCAAGGCGGGCTTGAGCCACTTGCTGTTGGCATTGGGGCCGGCGCTCCGGGCCGGCGGTGTCCAGGCCACCGTCGTCCATCCGGGCTTCGTGCGCACGCCGCTCACCGCCGGGGCGCGGTTCCCGATGCCGTTCATCCTCGACGTCGAGGTCGCGGCCCGGATCATCTGCCGCGGCATCGCGCGCCAGCGGGCGTGGGTCCGCTTCCCATGGCCGATGGCGGTCTTGTTGCGCCTGGTGCGCGTCGTGCCGCGTCCGGTGCGCGAGTGGTTCGTGCGCCGCTGGCGGTTGTAGCGTGGGCCGGCGTCTCCGGGTGAGCCTCGTGTTTCTCCTCGGCTGCCTCGTCGGGGGCGCGCTGCAGCAGGTGCTGCCGGGGCCCGAGGCGCCGCCCGCCTCTCGGCTCGGAGATCGGGAGCCGTGGGCGTCGCGGCGCGTGGGCAAGCTGCCGTTCACGGAGCCGGTCCCCGAGATCCTGCCGCTGTGCCACGCAATCGTCGCCGAGACCCTCGAGCCCGAGGAGCAGGCGCGCCTCGCCACCGCCTGGGTTTACGGCAGCATCGCCGGTTGGCGAGGCGGTGTCCCGCTGCCTGCGGATCCGCTCAGCGCCCTGCACCGGCACCAGGGCGGGTGCGGCGAGCGCGACCTGCTCTTGCAACAGATCCTCGGCTGCCTCGCGATCCCGTCGCGGCGCGCGAGCTTCTTCGGCGTCCCGATCCAGCTCGGGCATTCGGCCACCGAGGCGTTCTTCGCCGGCGACTGGCACTTCCTCGACAGCACCTTCGGCCTCTACTTCGCTACCGGGAGCGGGTCGCGGATCCTGTCGATCGCAGAGGCGCGTGCCGCCTACCCGGATCTGGTCGTGATGCGCGCCACGGTGACGCCGTGGCAGGGGCGGAGGCTCGGGCTGTCGGCCCTCGGGGACTTGTTGCGGCGCGGCGAGCTGTACGAAGTTTCCGTCGAGCGCCAGCTCTGGGACCCCGACGACGACGGCCGCCTGAGCGCCGTCCTCGAGCCGACCTACTTCTCCTCGGAGCTCGGGGCGCACGACTCCGAGCCGCGACCGTTCTCATGGCCCACGGTGATCGATCTGAACCTCGCACCCGAGGGACGCCTCGGACAGGCCGACGGCGACGGCGCCGAGCTTCGGGCCGCGGTGCACGAGATGGCGTACGGCCGCCTCTACCAGCCGGTGTTGTTTGCCCTGGGGCCCGAGGACGACGAGGGTGGCCTGACGGTCGCGCAGCGCTTCGAGTACTTGACCGCGGTGCCGCGACGCGTCGTCCTCGAGCTGCAGCTCCGCGCCCCGGTGCCGGCGGAGGTGCGCCGCCACCTGCTCGCCGAGGTCGAGCACGCCGATCTGCACGCCGACGTCCTGCACGCCGAGGTCCAGGTGGAGTGGGGAGAGCAAAGCGTGCGGATCGAGACCGACGCGCTGCCGCCGCTCTCGACCCTCGTGGTACGTCTGAACGACACCCTGCTGCCGCACCAGCCGTTGCGCCTGGCGAGCGTCGCCTGGCGCTGTCGCGGCCGGCCCTAGGCGCAAAGCGCCCTCGACCCCTGGCGCTTTCCGGTGGCTGTGATATCAGTGCCGGCCTCAAAGTCGAGGCCGGCGTCACGATGGCGCCGATTGGAGCGAGGTTCGAGATGGATCGCGAAGCGACGATGGCGAAGGTCAAGAGCATGAAGGCGAAGGCCAAGGCAGCCCGCAAGGCCGGCAAGCGGGAGCAGGCGCTGGCGTTTGTCTACGGCATGAAGCGGCTGCAGCGCGCCCTGAAGGCCGCCGAGCCCAAGATCCGCAAGAAGAAGAGCGAGATGGCCGCCAAGGAAGCGGTGCCCGGCCAGATCACTGCGCCGGCGGCGGCGAGCTAGCCTGGACCGCGCCCAGCCTAGTCGCCCTTGAGGTCTTCGCCCTCGGCCGGCATCAGCGTCGCGTAGGCGTCGTACTTGGTTTGGATGCGGCTCACGTAGCCCACCGGCTCCGAGCCCCGGCAGAAGCCGCGCCGCGCGCGCCGGTAGTATTGCGGCTTCTCCAAGAGCACCATCGCCTTCTCGACGTTGCCGAACCAGCGATCCGGATCGAGGTTGAGCTTCTTCGCCAGCAGGCGGGCGTCGGTCACGTGTCCGGCGCCGGCGTTGTAGGCCGCGAGCGCGAAGCGCACCCGTTGCCGCATCGGCAGCGTCGGCTCGGTCTGCGCGATCAGTTGCCCCATGTACTTGGTGGCCGCGGTGATGTTGGTCTCCGGATCGCGCAGGTTCCTGAAGCCGAGCTCGCGGCCGGTCTTCGGCATGATCTGCAGCAGCCCCACCGCGCCGACCCAGGAGCGGGCGTTCGGATCGAAGCGGGACTCTTGGTACATCTGCGCGGTGATCAGGCGCCAGTCGAGGCCGTTGTTGGCCGAGTGCTTGCGGACCAATATGTCGAACGGCGAGATCCGGCCCGAGGTCTCGCTGGCCTCGGTGTGCAGCTGCCGCATCTTCTTCGGATCCTGGAAGTACTTGGCGTAGATGCTGTCGTAGGCCGAGCCCTTCAGCTCGCGCTCGATCAGCTGGTTCATCTTCGTCCGCAGCGCCGGCGCGTCCTTGCGCAGCCCGTAGACCAGCGGCTGCCTCTCGGCGAGCGCCACGGTCCCCTGGATGTCGTCGCGGTGCGCGAGCTCGACGCCGAGGAGCACCGAGTTCGCGACCGTGAGCGGGATCTCCCGTCGGCCCACCTTGTCGATGAGCTCCTCGGTCTCGAGCTCCTCCGGGGCGGCGACGATCTTCAGCCCGGGCACCTTGGGCTGCAAGGCCTTCAAGAGCTCTACGTACGCCGACGACGCCCGCACGTGAACCTCGCGGCCGGCGAGGCCCTGGACGCTCATGATCGGCGGCTCGCTCGCGTGTTGCACCAGGAGCAGGTCGGCGGTGATGAACGGGATGGTGTAGGCAAACGCCGGGTCTTCGCTCCCGACCTGCGGGATCGGCGCCAGATCGACGCGCTTGTCGGCGAGCAACGTCAACAGCTCGCCGGGGCGGTCCGGGACGATGACCTGTAGCCGGACGTCGAGGCGAGCCGCGAACAGCCGCGCGAGCTCGTACTGAAATCCGGCTTCCATGCCGCGATAGAGGAAGTACGAGGCGCCGTTGTTCAGCATCGCGACCCGCAGCACCTTGCGCTTGCGGATCTCGTCGAGGTCGCCGCCGTACTCGGCGCGGTGGTGCTCGGTCATCGCCTCTTCGTAGAACGCGCCGTTCGTCGCCTCGAGGAGCTTCGGGGCGCCGGCACGGATCCCCCAGCACAACGACACCCGGGAGCGCAGCGTGAACACCGCCTTCACGTCGTCTTGGTACCGGAGGTAGGAGGCGACCGCGGCGCTGTCGACGACCGCGGCTGTCGCTTCGCCGGCGCCGACCTTCTGCAGCAGGTCCTCGTCGTCGACGGTCGCCGCAACGAGGACGGTGGGGATGTTCTTGTCGAGGCGCTGCAGCGTCTGCAGGCCACGCGAGCCGCGGCGCACCGCGACCGTGGTGCGCTCCAGGTCCTTGAGGCGCTTTGGCGCGGCGGCCGTGGCCGGCATCGCCACGACCTCGTCCACCTGCGCCAAAGGCGACGTGGTCCGGAGCCACGGCGGGGTCGCGCCCTGCTCGAGCGGCAGCATCAGGATGTCGCCGATGCCGCGCTCGAACGCCGCGAGCAGCGCCGCCGGATCGTCGGCGAAGATGAAGCGTGGCTTGGCCCCGAGCTGCTCCGCGAGATCCCAGGCCCTGGCGAGATCGAGCGCCGCGGGTGAGCCCTCGCGCGGCAGCAGGTCGGCGTCCGTGCGGGTCACGAGCAGGCGCAGCACTCCGGCCTCGCGGATCTCCTTGAGCTCGCGCGGCGGCGCCACCGGCTCGGAGGCGAGCGGCACGAAGACGGGCTCCGCGGCGGCCGCCTCGGTCACGGGTTCGGCCGCGACCGGTTCCGCCGGGGGCGGGGGCCGGCGGCAACCACCGGCGCCAAGGACGACAACGGCGGCGGCCGCGAAGCGGAGCACAGAGCCGAGGCGATAGGAGTGTGGTGCAGTCACGAGGTCCCCCGGATGAGTCGCCCGGCGTAGGCTCTGCCCGTTCTAACGCGTGCGGCGGCGGCGGCTCGACCACAAGAGCAGCGCCGGCGCCAACACCAGCGCGGAGCCGCGACTGTCGGCGGTGCAGCCGCACCCACCCTTGCACTCGATGTCGCACTCGCAGCTGTCATCGCAGGCGGTCGTGGTGTCGCAAGTGCACGGGCACTCGGCGTCACAGGCGCAGCTGGTGTCGCAGTAGTAGTCCGCGTCGCAGGTGCAGACCGTGGGAGTGGCCGCGGTGCAGGCGCCGAGGTCGCTGATGCCTTGCAGCACCGGGAGGGTGCAGGTCTCGCCCGCTCCGCAGTCGGTGCTCGCCCGGCAGAAGTGGGCGCAACGGCCGTCAGTGGCGGCCGGGCCGGTCAGGCGGCACACCGAGCCGTCGCCGCACGGGAGCGGCGCGGTCTGCGGGGTGCCGGGGTTGCAGGCCGCGCCCCGGGCGGCGCCCGAGCTGCTCATGCAGATGTTGGCGCCGCTCGACGACGGGTAGCAGGCAGTGCCGGCGTCGCACGAGCCGCCGAGGATGTTGCAGCCCGTCAAGCAGACGCCGACCCCGGCCCAGTCGGTGAACACGTAGGCGCACGCCTTGCCGGCGGTGCAGTCGGCGGTGGTCTTGCACAGCGCGTAGCACACCTCGCCGGCGACGTAGTCGAGACACATGCCGCCGTCGGCGCACGGGAGGTTGGCCCAGGTGTTGGGGTCGGAGTTGCACGCCTGGCCGAGGCTCTTGTTGTCGGAGGGCAGGCACCGGTAGGTGTCGGCGGCGACCAGCATGCACGCCTGCGCGCCGCAGTCGCCGCCGGCGATGTCGCAGGCGAGCGGGCCGCCGCCGGCGAGGGTGTTGCGGATCCACGTCTGGTAGGCGTCGACGCGGGTGCTGGTGGCGGACGACGCGCAGTAGTTGTCGCTGACCGTCGAGTGCACCCCCGCGACCCGCTCGCTGCCGGTGCCGCCGACCAGATCCGGGCCGCCGGAGTCGCCGAAGCACGTCAGCTGGCCCTGGTTGTTTTGGTCGTAGTCGTAGCGCGTGGTGTAGGTTTGGGAGATGGCGCCGACCGCGGTGCGTTTGGTGCCGCCGCCGGAGCCGCCGCCGCTGCCGTCGGCCTGGGAGACGCCGTAGCCCACCCAGGTGATGGTGTTGCCGGTGCCGACCGCCGAGGTGTTGTACACCAGCGGCGTCGTGCCGGTGACCGCAGACCCGAGGTGGGCGACGGCGATGTCGTTGTCGATGTAGGTCGGGTCGTAGTCCGGGTGGGCGTGGATCGCGTCGATGACGTAGGCGTGCCCGGCGCCGGCGACGTTGGCGCCGATGAAGAAGTTGGCGACGTACTCGTGCGGCACCTGGTTGTCGTTGGGGTCGACGCAGTGCGCTGCGGTCAGGATCCACTGCGGATCGATGAGGGTCGCGGTGCAGTACTCCTCCCAAGAACCGTAGGCGTCGACGACCAAGGCACCGACCGCCGGCCAATTCGACGTGGAGGTCCCGTTGATGATGCCGTCGGTCTTGATCTTGGCGGGCGTGACGCTGGCGGCGCCGGTACAGGCGACCGGGGCCAGGACGAGCGTGAGCAGCGTGGCGATGGTCGTGACGACCGCGGGGGCGAGGCGAGTATTGTTCATGTCTGCTCCTGGTTGCCGGAATCCCCCGGGCGCTTAGAACCGTAGAACCTCAAAACCGTGTCCCGTTGTCAAGCTGTCAGGAGGGGGACGCTGCTGTTACGATGCCGGTCTACAGATGGGAACGAGGATCAACCCCGGCGCTCTCTCTGGCCTGCTTCTGGCGCGCGTCGTCGCGGCGACCGCGGTGCTCCTTTGGGCGACGCCCGAGGCGCAGTCGGCCCGCGGCCTGAAGTCGGCGCCGAGCCGGCGGGGGGCCAAGGCGCCGCCGCGCCCCGCACAACGGCGCGGGCGCGATCCGGGCGAGCGCGAGGCGGCGGGAAGGCACTGGCGGGTCACGACGCCCCGCGGCCCCGTGCACCTCTGGATCCCGGACCGCTACGAGCCGCTGCTCGCCGGCTTCGTGTTCTACGTCCACGGCTACTACACCTCCGTCGACGAGGCGTGGCGCGCCCATGGGCTCGCAGCGCAGTTCGCCGCGAGCCGCAAGAACGCGCTGTTCGTGGCCTGCGAGGCGCCGCAGGGCGGCAACGAGGAGCCGTTCTGGGACTCGCTGTCGGCGCTCGCCGCGGCGGCGACGCGGGCCTTCGCCGAGACCGGCCACACCGTGCCGCAGGTGCCCGAGGTCGTGGTTGTCGGGCACTCCGGCGCCTGGCGCACCATCGTCTTGTGGCTCGCCGATCCGGTGTCGCACATCATCCTGATCGACGCGCTCTACGGCAACGAGCGGGACTTCGCCGCCTGGGTCGACGCCGCCGAAGTGACCCCGGACGGCGATCCGACCCGGGCCCTGACGATGGTCGCCTGGGACACGTTGCCGGCCGCCGAGGCGTTTGTCGATCTGTTCGAGGACGCGGTGTTCGCGCCGCAGATCCCGACGCGCCTCGACGCGTTTGCCGACGCCGCGCGCCGCGCGCGCCTGTACTACATGCGCTCGCAGTACCACCACATGGAGCTCGTCACCGAGGGCAAGACCATCCCGGTGCTGCTGCAGCGCACCGCGCTCGTCGGCGTCCGCGGCCACGCGCATCTGCAAGGGTCGGTCCGCTGAGGGTCAAACGTCGCCGGCGCCGAGGCGCCGCCAGCCGAGCGCCACCGCGAGCCAGGTGAGCGTCAACAGCGCCAGGCCCATGATCGCCGGCGTCAGCGCCTCGCCGATGCCGGTCATCACCAACAGCGGCATGTCGGGGCTGTGGGCCCAGGCGTCGGTCCGCGGCACCTTGCTCATCACCGCGGCGAAGCACGCGGCGGTGGCGCTCCCGGTCGCGAACAGGGTCGCGGCCGACAGCGCCCGCACCGTGCCGTAGCGGCGCTCGCTGGGCCGGGCCGCGAACACCCCCGCCAGCGCCAGCGTCAGCAGGCCGAAGCCCAAGACCGGGATCATCGTGAAGCCGCCAGCCGCGAGAAACTCGAGCATCGAACGCCTCCTTTGTGGGTCTGCACATGGAACGTCGCAGCGCCGCAAACGTGACGCGCTCGCGTGCGGCGAGCCTTGTCACGGCCGTCGATCTGATGCGTTCATTGGGGGGTGACACCTGTCGACGAGCCCGAGGTCGTGCGTCGCCTGCGTCGAGGCGACGAGGGGGCGTTCGCCGAGGCGTTCGAGCACTACCGGCCGCGCATCTTTCCGTTTCTGCTGCGCTATTGTCGCAGCCGCAGCATCGCCGAGGAGCTGACCCAGGAGACCTTCCTGCGCCTGGCGAAGAGCGCCAAGGGCCTGCGCGCCGACACCCGCCTCGGGGTTTGGCTCTTCGTCGTCGCCCGTAACCTCGGCGTGAGCTACCTGCGGCGCGCGTTTCTGCACCAGGACCGCCTCACGGCGCTGATCGGCCTCGAGGCGCCGGTGCCACGCCGGCCTGAGACGCCCTTCGAGGTCATCGCCGCGGCTGACGCGACCGGGAGACTCGCAGCCGCGGTCGCCAGTCTGCCGCCGATCTATCGCGAGGTGGTGCTGCTGTTGGGGGTCGAGGAACTGTCGGCCCTCGAAGTCGCCGAGGTGTTGTCGTTGTCGGTCGAGGCGGTGCGGCAGCGCTGGTCGCGGGGGCGGCGGCTATTGCAGGCCATCCTCGAGGATGAGGCGCCGCCGGCGGGAGGACGTCATGAGTGACGGGTTCGAGTCGTCTTTGGCCGCCGATCCGATGCGGGCGGCGCTGGCGCGGTTGCCACGCCCGGAGCTGTCGGCGGCGCGCGCCCTGGCGATGCGGGCGCGGGCGGCGCAGGTCTTCGCCGCCGGCTTCGCGGTCGACGACGCGCACCGCCGGTGGCAGCGTCCGATCGAGACGTCGCTCTTCTGCCTGGTAACGGCGAGCTACATGGGATGGGCAGTGTCCGCGGTTGTCGCGGTCATCGCGCCCTGACGTTCTTCTGAAGGGCGGCACGCCCGGCTGGGTGTGCCGATAGGTCGGGAGCTACTACCAGCGGCCGCCGCGATCGCCGCGACCACCACCATGACCGCCGCGACCACCACCACCGGGGCCACGCCCGCCGCCGAAGCCGCCGCCACGCCCGCCGCGGCCACCGCGGTCCTCGGCCTCGTTGACTCGGATCGTGCGGCCGTCGAACTCGGTGCCGTTCATCTCGGAGATCGCGGTCTGCGCGGCGTTCTCGTCGGTGAAGGTCACGAACCCGAAACCGCGGGAACGGCCGGTGTCGCGATCGGTGATGACCTTGGCCTCGGTGATCTCGCCGAAACGGGCGAAGCCCTCGCGCAACCCGTCGTCGGTCGTATCAAAGCTCAGCCCACCCACAAACAATTTCTTCGACATGCCTTCATTCCTTGTGCCAGCGCAGTCACTCTGTGCTTGGCGTCTTCTCGTCACAGGTTTCGTGGGTCGAACCGGCCCGCGTTTCCCGAGGGTGACCACCATGGTCCGCCCCTTGTATGCCGAGGACGGCTGCTCCTAGCACGTCTGCGGGTCACTAGGCAACCGCCTTCAACAAATGGCTCAGCGCGTCAGAGCTCGGGCGGCGCCGGCGCGAATGACCCCTTGACTGCGCCCGGTGGCTTGGCGAGGTAGAGCGGAGAACGGGGGTCATCATGAATCGTCACGTTCGTTGGTCTGCAGGGATCGTCTTTGTCGCCGCGGGGCTCGCGGCCGCATCCAGCATCGGCGCCGAGGCGGGCGCCGCCACCGGCAAGCTGTCGGGCAAGGTCCAAGACGCGACCACCAGGGTGCCGCTCTCGGGCGCCAAGATCACGGTCGGGACGACCGGGCTGGTCGCGACGTCCGGCGCCGACGGCGCCTACGCCGTCGACAAGGTCCCGGCGGGCAAGCACAAGGTCACCTGCGCGCTCGGCGGCTACAAGCCCGACGCCCGGACCGTCGTGATCCCGGCGGGCGACGAGATCAAGCTGGTCTTCGTGCTCAAGGCCATCGGCAAGGAGCCGCAGCCGCTCGCCAAGGCCGAGCCCGAGAAGGACATGAAGAGCGTCGCGATGGCCGAGGAGGTTTCGGCTCCGGCGCCGTCGATGGCGGCGGGTGGTGCCTCGGCGCCGGTTCGAAGGGCCTCGAGAGAGAAGCGGGCCGCGCCCTCGGCGCCGCCGTCCTTGGCGCCGGCGCCGCCGCCCGCGCCCGCACCGAGGGCGGTGCGCGTCGACGCCGCTGATGCCGCTGACGCGCCGGGGCACAGCGGCGAAGAGTATCAGAGCCTGCAGGAGAACCCGTTCTTGGCGGCCGCGGTAGCACCGGTGTCGACGTTCTCGATCGACGTCGACACCGCGTCGTACGCCAACACCCGGCGCTTCCTCACCGGCAACTCGTTGCCGCCCAAAGACGCGGTTCGCATCGAGGAGCTCGTCAACTACTTCCCCTATGATTACACGCCGCCGCAGGGGGCCGAGCCGTTCTCGATCAACACCGAGATCTCGACCTGCCCCTGGGCCAAGGGCCACCGCCTGGTGCTGATCGGCCTGCAGGGCAAGAAGGTCGACACCGGGCAGCTGCCGCCCGCGAACCTGGTGTTCCTGATCGACTCGTCGGGCTCGATGTCGGCCCAGAACAAGCTGCCGTTGTTGATCCAGGCCTTCAAGCTCCTGGTCGGCCAGATGCGCAAGGTCGACAAGGTGGCGATCACGGTCTACGCCGGCTCCGCGGGCGTCGTGCTGCCGCCGACCTCGGGAGACGAGAAGGGCGCCATCCTCGCCGCCCTCGATTCGCTGGCGGCCGGGGGCTCGACCGCCGGCGGCGCCGGGATCCAGCTCGCCTATTCGGTCGCGAAGGAGGGCTTGGTGCAAGGCGGCAACAACCGCGTCATCCTCGCGACCGACGGCGACTTCAACGTCGGCGCCTCGAGCGACGCCGAGCTCGAGCGCTTGATCGAAGAGAAGCGCAACCAGGGGGTGTTCTTGACCGTCCTCGGGTTCGGCGAAGGCAACTACAAGGACTCGAAGATGAAGAAGCTCGCCGACAAGGGCAACGGCAACTACGCTTACATCGACACCGTCGCCGAGGCGCAGAAGGTGCTCGTCAACCAGATGGGCGGGACGCTGTTCACAATCGCCAAGGACGTGAAGATCCAGATCGAGCTCAACCCGGCCCGCGTCAAGGCCTATAGGCTGATCGGCTACGAGAGCCGGATCTTGGCCAAGGAAGACTTCGACAACGACAAGAAGGACGCCGGCGAGCTCGGCGCCGGCCACACCGTGACCGCGTTCTACGAGATCATCCCGGCGGGCTCGGCGGAGCCGATCCCGGGGTTGAAGGCCCAGGAGCAAGCGGCCAAGCCGTCGGCGGAGGCGGCGGCGTCCAAGGACCTACTCACCGTGAAGCTGCGCTACAAGAAGCCCACCGGCTCCGAGAGCAAGCTCCTCACCCACGGCCTCGCCGACCAGGAGGTTGCTTTCGACACCACCTCCGAGACCTTCCGCTTCGCCTCGGCGGTGGTCGAGCTCGGGTTGCTGTTGCGCGACTCGCCGTGGAAGGGCAGCGCCGCCTTCGCGAGCCTGACGTCGCGGGCCAAGGGGGCGATCGGTCGCGATCAGTTCGGCTACCGCAAGGAGTTCGTGACCCTCGCCGAGAAGGCCGCGGCGTTGCAGGCGCACTAGAGAGAGCTCGATGCGGTCGGCGGCTCGTCTGATCTCGGTCGGCGCCCCTCGCGGCTCGCGAGCGCGGTGACCTCCGGTGCTCGTCCTGCCGCGCACCCTCGTTGATCTGGGCTGGCCGGCGCTGAAGCACGCGCTCGCGGTCCGCACCACGACCGCGCGGGGGCGGGAGCGCGCCACGGCGCTCGCCTTTCTTGCCGACGCCGACGCGGTCACGGCGTCGTTCGCGGCGGTCGCCGAGTGCCGGACGCTGTCGCGCCTCGGCCTGGTGCTGCCGTTGTCCGGGATCGGCGATCCGACCGACGCCCTCGACCGGGCCCAGAAGGGGGCGCTCCTCCCACCCGAGGAGATCCGGGCGTGCAGCGAGGTGATCCGCGCCGCGGCCGCCACCCGGGCCTTCGTCAGCGCGCGCCGCGACGCCTGCCCGGTCTTGTGGCGGCACGCCGCCCTTCTGGTCGAGCTCGGCGCGCTCGCGAACCGCATCGACGCCGCCTTCGAGCCTTCGGGACGGCTGAAGGACACCGCGAGCGCCGCCCTCGGCAGCTATCGCGAGCGGGCGCGACAGCTGCACGCCCAGATCAAGGACAAGGTCGAGGGTCTGATCCACGACCCCGACTTCTCCCTCTACCTCCAGGACACCTACTACTCGGTGCGCTCCGACCGCTACGTGCTGCCGATCCTGGCCGCGTGCCGCAACCGGGTGCCCGGCATCGTCCACAACGCCTCGCAGTCCGGGGCGACGCTGTTCATCGAGCCGCAGCAGCTGGTCGAGTCCGGCAACGAGCTCGCGATCGCCGAGTCTCTGGCCCTCGAAGAAGAGCGGCAGATCTTGACGGAGTTCTCCGCCTACCTCGGCGACCACGCCGCGGCGTTGCAGCTGGCGGTGCGGCTCTTGGCCGAGCTCGATTTGAGCCAAGCCAAGGCTCGCCTCGCGGACGCGCTCGACGCCGAGACCCCGACGCTGACAGCGGCCGACGCCGGGCTCGCGATCAAGGCCGGCCGACACCCGTTGTTGGTGTTGCAGCAGAAGAGCGTGCAACCGAACGACGTCGTCCTCGGCACAGGACAGCAGGTGCTGGTGGTCTCCGGCCCGAACGCCGGCGGCAAGACCGTGGCGATCACGATGGTCGGGTTGATGGCGTTGATGGTGCAGGCGGGTCTGCCGATCCCCGCCGCCTCCGGCTCGCGCCTGCCTCTGTATGCCGCGATCCAGAGCGCCATCGGCGACGCCCAGGATCTGGCCCGCGACCTGTCGACGTTCTCGGCGCACCTGACGACGCTGGCCGAGATCTTGCGCCAGGTCGGCCCGGCGGTGCTCGTGGTGGTCGACGAGATCGCGGCGGACACCGACCCGAAGGAGGGTGCGGCGCTCGCGGCTGCGGTCCTCGAGACCGCCGCCGACGCCGGCGCCCACGTGCTCGTGACCACGCACCTGGACGAGGTCAAGGCGCTGGCGCTCGTCGACCCGCGCTTCGCGAACGCGCGGATGACCTTCGACAAGGCGACGCTGCGTCCGACCTATTCGTTGGAGCTGGGGGCCGCCGGGGTGTCGAACGCGCTCGCGATCGCGGCGCAGGTGGGGCTGCCGGACGCGGTGGTGACGAACGCGCGGGCGCGGCTCGATCAGGGCGGGGCGCTGTCGTTGGCGCTCGCCCGGCTCGATGCCGAGACCGGCGCCGCCAACCGGGAGCGCCGGGCGCTCGAGGACGAGCGCCAGGCGCTCGAGGCCGCGACCGCCAAGGTGGCGGCGGCCCAGCGGGCGTTGGCCGAAGAGCGCGCCGCGCTGGAGCTCGAGGTGCGCGCCGAGGTGACCGCCGAGCTCGAGCAGGCGCGCGCCGAGGCGGCGCAGCTCATCGCGAGTCTGCAGGCGGCGCCGAGCATGGCGGCGGCGCAGCGCGCCCAAAGGGCGATCGGCCTGCGGGTCGACGCGCTGCAGCGGGACAACGAGCGCCGCAAGGCACGCCTCGAGGTGGCCGCCGGCGCCCGAGGTGCGGCGGCGAAGATCGAGGTCGGCGTCCGGGTGAGGGTGGTGTCGCTGAAGGAGGAGGGCGAGGTGCTGGCCGTCGACCCGACCCACGCGGTGGTCGCGCTCGGCAGTCTCCGCACCCGGATCGCGCTCGCCGATCTGGTGGCGGTCGGGGCCAAGGGTGGGGCGAAGGTCGGGCCGCCGAGGCGGCAAGGCGGCGAGGCGCAGGCGGCGCCGCGGCCCGAGCTCGAGACCTTGCGTTGCGACGTGCGCGGTCTGCGGGCCGACGAGGCGCTGCGCGCCATCGAGCTGTTCCTCGACAAGGCCGCAATAGCAGGCGAGACGGTCGTGACCATCACCCACGGACATGGTACCGGGGCGCTGAAGCGGGCGGTGCGCGAGGAGCTGTTGCGCTCGCCGTACGTCGCCGCGGCGCGTCCTGGGGAGCGGCACGAGGGTGGCGACGGCGTCACGGTGGTCGAGCTCAGGGGCTGAGGGCGAGAGGGGCGGCGATGTTAGATCTGACCCGGATCCGATACTTCCATGCCGTGGCCGAGGCCGGATCGTTCAGCCGCGCGGCGCGCCGCCTGGGCGTGTCGCAGCCGACCTTGTCGATTCAGATCGCGCGCCTGGAGGATGAGCTCGGGGTGCCGCTGTTCCGCCGCCACCACAGCGGCGCCAGCCTGTCCGAGGTGGGCTCGAGGTTATTCGCGCAGTCGGCCGAGATCCTCAATCGGATCGCGGCGATGGAGGCGAGCGTCCGCGCCGAGGTCGAGGTGCCGGTGGGCGAGCTCAGGGTCGGCACGATCAACAGCGTCGGCATCTACCTGCTCCCCGAGGCGCTGGCGGTGTTCAGCCAGCGGCATCCGCTGGTGCAGCCGCTGGTGCGCTTCGAGCACTCCGGCACCGTCTTGGATCTGCTGACCGAGGGCGAGATCGATCTCGCGATCACCGCCGGGGCGGCGCCGCCGGTCGGGGTAGAGAGCGTGCTGCTCACCGACGATCCGCTGGTGCTCGTCTGTGGTCGCGGCCATCGGCTGTGGCGCCGGCGCCTGGTGCGCGCCGCGGATCTGAAGGGGGAGCGGTTGATCACCTTCGACGACCAGTCGCCGACCGGCGGCGTCATCGAGCGGGTGCTGGCGCGCCATCTCGTCGACATGCAGGTGTGGATCAAGACCCCGCAGATCGCGGCGCTCATCCGCATGGTGCGCTTGAACATGGCGCTGGCGTTCGTGCCGTCGATGGCGCTCGCCGACGAGGTCGAGGCGGCGGCGCTGCACGTGCTGCACTTCCCCGACTCCGAGCTGCACCGCGGCATCTTCTTGAGCTGGCGCAAGCCCGACGAGTTCGCGGCGCGGGCGGCCTTCGTCGACTGCCTCGAGGCGGTGGTGCGGCGCAAGGTGCAGCGCCCGGTGTGAGCCGCGTTCGCCCCCGGCTTGCGCTGCCGCTCGACTATGGCCATGATGCGCCTTGTAGCGATTCCGAGGAGTGAACGGTGTCGAAGCGCGAGCGGCCGCCGGTCGAGTCTGTTGAGAGCCTGCGGCTGAAGGTCGCGGCGCTCGAGGCGCGGGTGCGCGAGCTGGAGCCGCAGGACGTCATGGTCCGCGAGATGGCGGACCGATCGCCCAACATGATCTTCATCAATCAGCGCGGCCGGCTGGTGTACGTCAACCAGCGCTGCGTCGAGCTGATGGGCTATTCGCGCGACGAGCTGTTGGCGCCCGACTTCGACTACATGACCCTGGTGGCGCCGGAGTCGCGGGCCCGGGTCCAGGCGGCGGGGGCGCGGCACCAGGTCGCGGACCACGCGGAGCGCTACGAGCTCGTGGCGCTGGCGAAGGACGGCCGGCGCATCGACACGCTCCTGACGAGCTGGGTGGGGCAGTACCGCGGCGAGCGCGCCACCTTCGGCATCCAGACCGACATCACCGAGAGGCGGCGCCTCGAGGCCCGGGCCAACCACGCCCAGCGCCTCGAGAGCCTGGGGATCTTGGCAGGCGGCATCGCGCACGACTTCAACAACCTGCTCGTCGGGGTCCTCGGCAACGCCAGCTTGGCGTTGATGGACATGCCGGCCGACGCGCCGGCGCGGGTGGCGGTGCAGCAGATCGCGTTTGCCGCGCGGCGCGCCGCGACCCTCACCAACCAGATGCTCGCCTACTCCGGTCGCGGCACCTTGGCGCGCGAGACGATGTCGCTGCCCGAGGTGGTCGGCGAGATGCTGCAGCTGTTGCAGGCGTCGATCCCCAAGACCACCTGCATCGCCCACGAGGTCCAGGGCGACGTCCGCTCGATTCGCGGCGACGTCACCCAAATGCAGCAGGTGGTGATGAACCTGGTGACCAACGCCGCCGAGGCCATGGCCGACAAGGGCGGCGTGATCAACGTGACCATCGGCGGTTGCGAGGGCGCCGCGTTGCCGCTCTTCGACTTCGTCGTCGGCGAGACGCCGGTCCCGGGGCGCTACGCGACGTTGACGGTGGCCGACAGCGGCCTCGGCATGGATCCGGCGCTGCTCGATCGGATCTTCGAGCCCTTCTTCACCACCAAGTTCACCGGCCGCGGCCTGGGGCTCGCGGCGGTCTTGGGGATCGTGCGCGGTCACCGGGGCGTGATCACGGTGCGCACCGCGCCCGGGCGGGGCTCGGTGTTTCGGGTCTTGATCCCGGCCTCCGAGGAGCGACCGCCGGCGCCGACTCGGGTCACGGACGTCGACGCGGCGCTGACGCCGGACGCGACGACCGGGCTGGTGCGGATCGCGGACGACGAAGAGATCGTGCGCGTGGTCGCGTCGCGGACCCTGGAGCGTGCCGGCTTCGAGACCCTGGTGGTCAACGACGGCCTCGAAGCGGTCAACGTGGTGCGGGCGCGCGGCGACGAGATCGACGTCGTGATCCTCGACTACACCATGCCGAACCTGAGCGGCGCCGATGCTTGCCGCCAGATCCAGAAGCTGAAGCCGGACCTGCCGGTGATCCTGTCGTCGGGCTACTCGGCGGCCGAGGCCACCGAGCGCTTCGCGCCGCTGGGGCTCGCGGCTTTTCTGCAGAAGCCCTACCTGCCGCAGGAGTTCGTCACGATGGTGCGCGACGTGATCTCCGAGCGCCGCAGCCGCGCCTGAGAGCGCGAAGCGCCCGCCGGGAATCAAAGGCAGAGCGATGTTGCCCGCCCCACCCGGGGGCGAGCCGAGAGCGGCGCCTGCCGCGCGACGCTCCGGGGTGGGGGTGGGGAGGACGGGCGCGAAGCGCCCGCCGGGAATCAAAAAGAAAGCGTGCGCTCGATTGCCCTGTTCGTGCGCGGCGCCGCTATTGCGAACCTCGGCGATTGTGTGCATGGTAGCGCCGCCAAGGAGAGATCATGGGACTCGGGACAACAGAGATCGTCGTCATTCTCCTCATCGTGCTCATCATCTTCGGCGGTTCGCGGCTGCCGCAGCTCGGCAAGGGGCTCGGTGAGGCGATGCGGAACTTCCGCGACGCGTTCAAGAGCGGCGACGCCGACGAGTCCAGGAGAGACGTGGTCGAGAAGCCCCGCGATCCCACCGAGAAGAAGCCGTAGACGAGGCCGCAACGCCGCGAGCGGCCGGGGGCGCGCGCGGCGGCGAAAATAAAAACGACACGACATGCATTTTTTTGTTGACGTACGCTTCGAGAATTTGTATTAACCCGCCCTCGCTCGTTGGATTGGCATTGAGCCCCGACGGCAGCTGGTCTTTGAAAACTGAATAGCAAGAGCCATTAAGTAAGGGCGTACAGACGGGTAAGCAGCAATAGCTGCCAGCTCGGATGTCGCTGAGAGAACGTCCATTCCTTAATTTAAGGATCCCCGCTCGAAGGTCTTAGCCGGCCTGAGAGCGGCTCCAAGAGTTTAATTGGAGAGTTTGATCCTGGCTCAGAACGAACGCTGGCGGCGTGCTTAACACATGCAAGTCGAGCGCGAACGGGGTAGCAATACTCCTAGTAGAGCGGCGCACGGGTGAGTAACACGTGGATAATCTACCTTCAGGTCCGGAATAACCCAGGGAAACTTGGGCTAATACCGGGTAAGACCACGATTCTAAACGTATAGTGGTAAAAGCGGAGGATCTCTTCGGAGACGTCGCGCCGGAAGTTGAGTCCGCGGCCCATCATGGTAGTTGGCGGGGTAACGGCCCACCAAGCCTAAGACGGGTAGCTGGTCTGAGAGGATGATCAGCCACACTGGAACTGAGACACGGTCCAGACTCCTACGGGAGGCAGCAGTGGGGAATTTTGCGCAATGGGCGCAAGCCTGACGCAGCAACGCCGCGTGAGTGATGAAGGTCTTCGGATCGTAAAGCTCTGTCGGCAGGAACGATGCGTTCGCTGGATAATACCCAGCGGACTCGACGGTACTTGCAAAGGAAGCACCGGCTAACTCTGTGCCAGCAGCCGCGGTAAGACAGAGGGTGCGAGCGTTGTTCGGAATCATTGGGCGTAAAGGGCGCGTAGGCGGCTTGGTAAGTTGGATGTGAAATCCCCGGGCTTAACCCAGGAAGTGCATCCAAAACTGCCTTGCTTGAGTGCTGGAGAGGGTGGCGGAATTCCCAGTGTAGAGGTGAAATTCGTAGATATTGGGAGGAACACCCGTGGCGAAGGCGGCCACCTGGACAGACACTGACGCTGAGGCGCGAAAGCGTGGGGAGCAAACAGG
>JACRCV010000076.1 GCA_016218825.1 Deltaproteobacteria bacterium | reverse complement strand
TCTCGTAACTGGCCGTAGACGCGAAGGATCCGGCTTTGCCGGTCCTGAGCGTGGGGCTCACGGGGGACGCAGAGCCGCGCCACAACGCCTGGTTTTCGCCGAGGATCTTCTCGCGGCGGGCGGTCCCCCGTGAACGGTAACGCCGGAAGAAGAGACCGGTCACCATGATAGTGGACGCGATGGTGTTCCTATACGCCCTGCTTGGCGTGACCGGTGAACGGGAGACCGCAGTACAGGTCTTGGCTGCGGCTGATCGGATCGATGTACCCGACCTGCTTCGCGCCGAGCTCGCCAACGCGTTTTCCAAGTGGGTGCGCCACCGGAACGTTCCCATGGCAACGGCTCTGGCGGCGCTGGAAGATGCGGAGGCGTTGATCGACAAGGCATGGCCGGGCGACGCCCTTTGGGCCCGTGCGGTTGAGCTGGCCGTTTCCAAGAAGCACCCTGCATACGACACGTTGTACGTCGCGCTTGCCGAGATGTTGGGGACTCCAGTTGTGTCGTTCGACAAGCGGCTTCGGGAGAAGTTCCCGGGCCTGGTAGTGGCGCCCGAGGGCGCAATGCGTTGAAGCCTGGTCGCCCGGCGCCACCACGCCGCGGTGCGGGTTGTGGCGCCGACCATCACCGGCCTATAATGCTCCGGTCCAGGGGGGTTCCGATGTTCAAGTCTGTGTCGCCGTGCGTCGCGGTCGTGCTGGTAGCGGTTGCCGGCTGCGGCAGCCCTACGGACGAGGGCGGGAGATACTCCGGCTCGGGGGGCGGCGGCGATCCGGCCGCCGGCGGCGACCACAACGGCAGCGCCGACCCGGTTTCCGGGAGCGACCACAACGGCGGCGCCGACCCGGTTTCCGGGAGCGACCACAACGGCGGCGCCGACCCGGTTTCCGAGAGCGACCACAATGGCGCCGGCGATCCGGTCGCCGGGGGCGACCACGATGGCGCCGGCGATCCGGCCGCCGGGGGTGACAACGATGGCGGCGACGCGGCGAGCAACCCGGTGTGGCGGTGCAGCGCCAGCTACTACGGGACCGACGACGGCTGTGACTGTGGCTGCGGCCGCATCGATCCCGACTGCACCGACGGCTGCGCCGCGGCCGGCTGCGGCGCCGCGGGCTGTCAGTACTGCTACGACGCCAATGGCGCCGCCATCGCGAGCTGTCCGCCACCGCCTCGGCCGAGCGGCTGGACCTGCGGCAGTGGGTTGTGGGGCGACGGCGCGTGCGACTGCGGCTGCGGCGTCGAGGACTATGAGTGTTACCTCGGGAGCTGCACGACCCCAGGCTGCGTGAGCAACGTCTGCGACGTCTGCCACGACGGCCCGAGTGTGATCGCCTGCACCCCAGGCGGCTGGCTCTGCTCCCAGGCCGAGTTCCAAGACTTCAGCTGTGATTGCGGCTGTGGCATCGTCGACCCGAGCTGCATCGGCGGCTGCACAACCCCGGGTTGCAGGGACGACGGTTGCGACCTCTGTCACACGACCGGCGGCGCCATTGCCGTCTGCGCACCCGTCGCCTACACCTGCGGCGAGGACGCCTGGCAGGACTACTCCTGCGACTGCGGGTGTGGCGTCGACGACAAAGGCTGCTATGGCGGCAGCTGCACGACCCCGGGCTGCCTCGCCAGCAGCTGCGACGTCTGCCACGACGGCGCGAGCACCAACAGCTGTGTGCCGCCCGCCTATACCTGCGGCCAGGCCGCGTGGGACGACTACTACTGCGACTGCGGCTGCGGCGCCGCCGACAGGGGCTGCGCTACCGGCGGTTGCACGACCCCGGGCTGCCTCGCCAACGTCTGCGACGTTTGCCACGACGGCGCGAGCACCAACAGCTGCATGCCGGCTACCTACACCTGCGGCCAGGCCGCGTGGGACGACTACTACTGCGACTGCGGCTGCGGCGCCGTCGACCACGAATGTCTCGCCGGCAGCTGCACGACCCCGGGCTGCGTCAGCGACGCCTGCGAGATCTGCCACGACGGGGCCAACACCATCAGCTGCCTGCCCGCGGCGTGGAGCTGCCCCGAGAGCTACTGGGTGGACCTTACCTGCGACTGCGGCTGCGGTGCGCCGGACGCCTATGATTGCGGCACCGGCGGCTGTGCGACGCCAGGCTGCACCGCGACCGGCTGCAACTTCTGCTGGGGTGGCGCGAATACCGGCGGCTGCCCGTAGGCCCGCTGGCGCGCCTGATGAGCCCCCGTTCGCGACCCTGCGAACCCACCCCCCCCCGCCGCCGCGGGTCGCCCTGCTGCCTAGCCGTCAACCCAACGCATTTCCCCCCCTGTTATCGAGGCGTTGACCAGACCCGCAGGCGCGAGGCCTCATCCCGTCCGGCGATTGGAACGGACCTTGCTAACGAGGCCCGGCGGTGGGGAGAAAGAATTCAAGGAGGTGATTATGAAGAAACTGTTTTCGAAGCCCGTGGCGACGCCGGTCGAGAAGCCGGTGAACGTCCCGGACACGACTTGCTGCAAGATCACCTGCTGCAAGTGATTTTGGCGCCGTGAGGCGCCCACGTTTGTCCGAGGCCTCGACCCCCCCTCGTTCGGTGACGGCCCGCGACCAACGCGCTGTCCTGGACGTCGGCGACGCCTCGGATAAACGTGTCTACCCCTCACCAGCCGAGGTTGCACCCGCCCTATTCGGTTGTCATAGTGAGGCCTTGAGTCGCCCCACCTCGACACTGGCGCGCCAGCTGTTGGCGCTCTTGCTCTTGTTCTCGTTCGTGCCGCTCGTGATCTCGAACCTGTGGGGCTATGCCCGCTCGCGGCAGTTCTGGACCGAGGCGGTGCTGCGCGACGTGCACCACGTCGCGGGGATGGCGGCCGCCGACGTGCGCCGCTCGATCAACGACAAGCTCCGCGAAGCCCAGGCGGTCGCCCACGCCCTCGACGGGCCCGACGACCTCGCGACCATCCCGGGCGCGGACTCCACCGCGACCCTGTGGGAGCTCGTCGACACCGGGGGCCGGTCGCGCGCCCTCGTCGACCGCGGCCGCACGGCTGCCGATGTGCTGCCACACGCCCTTTGCGCCGCGGCGGTGTCCGAGGCGCCCGGCCCGGTCGGCGTGCTGATGAACGACACCGAGCCGGAGATGGTGGTCTCGGTGCCGGCGCTGCGCGACGCCGACGGCGCCGCCCGCCTGTGCGTGAGCTTCCCGTTCGAGCGCCACCACCCGCTGATCGCGATGCAGACCGAGCTCGCGCCCTTCGGCGTCATGTACCTCGTGGACGCGCGGCGCCAGGTGATCTGGAGCTCGGCCGACGAGCTCGAGCCGACGCGCTCGGCGAGGACGCTCGGCGACGCCGACGATCGCGACTGGACCAGCGGCTTCATGGCCGAGTACGCGCTCCCCTCGGGCACCGAAGCGGTCGCGGCGTACGCGCCGGCGGGGATCGGCGGCTGGGGCGTGCTCGTCGAGGTGCCGCTCACCGCGGCGCTCGCGGGCCTCGAGCGCCTCAAGTGGCAGGCGGTGACCTTCGGCGCGCTGCTCGCGGTGCTCTTGACCGTGGCGATGGTGCTCACCGCCGCGCGCCTGGCGCGTCACCTGCGACGGGTGGCGGCGGCGGCGACCCGGGTCGCCGCCGGCTCGCTGGGCGAGAGCGTGCCGCAGAGCGGACCGGCCGAGGTCGTCGAGCTCGCGACCGCGTTCAATCGGATGAGCGTCGCGCTCGTCGACTCGTACGGCCGGCTCGAGGAGCGCATCGCGGCGCGCACCCGCGAGCTGCAGCAGAGCCAGGACTTCACCAACCTGTTGCTCGACTCCATCGACCAGCGGGTCGTGGTCGTGGGGCAAGACGGCCAGATCTCGAAGGCCAACCGCGCCGCCCTCACCGCCTACGGCGCCGATCTCGTCGGCCGGCGCTACGACGCCGCGGTGGAAGAGCAGGCGCCATTGTCACCCGACCATCCGATCCTCGAGACCCTGGCGAGCGGCAAGCCGATGACCGTCGAGCGGCCGCGCCGGAGCGCGCACGGCCCCGAGATCTTGCAGGTCGAGACCTACCCGGTGTCACGCGCCGCCGGACGCATCGAGTCGGTGGTCGAGATCGCGCGCGTCATCACCGCCGAGAAGCAAGGGCAGGCGACCTTGGTCCATCACGAGCGCATGGCGGCCTTCGGCCTGCTCGCCGCCGGGGTGGCGCACGAGATCGGCAACCCGCTCGCCGCGATTCAATCCCAGCTCAAGCTCGCCGGCGAGGTGACCGATCCGCAGCGCATCCGCCAGACCCTCGACGTCGTCGAGAAAGAGGTGGTGCGGATGAGCGCGCTGTTGCGCGACCTGGTCGACTTCACCAGAAGGCGGCGCGACGAGCTGGCGCGGGTGTCGGTGAACGACGTGGTCACCGACGTGGTGCGCCTCTTGTCCCACGACCCGCGGGCGCGGCGGGTTCAGATCCGCAAACAGCTCGCCCCCGACCTCCCCGGGGTCCGCGCCAAAGAGGACCGCGTGGTGCAGGTGCTGTTGAACCTGGGGATCAACGCGCTCGACGCGATGCCGGACGGCGGCGAGCTCGGCTTCGAGACCGCGGCCGAGCGCGGCGCGGTGGTCGTACGGGTCACGGACAGCGGCGGCGGCATCCCGCAGGCCTTGCAGTCGCGGCTGTTCGAGCCCTTCTTCACCACCAAAGGGCCGAAGCGCGGCACCGGGCTCGGGTTGTTCGTCAGCCGCGCCATCGTCGAGGGCGAGCTCGCCGGGCGCCTGCAGCTCGAGGCCTCGAGCGACGAGGGCACGGTGTTCGTGGTGCGGCTGCCGGGGGTGGCCGCGCTCGGCGCCGAGAAGGAGGTCATGTCGTGAGCGGGCGCATCCTGATCGCCGAAGACGAAGAGATCTTGCGCGTCAACCTGTGCGAGTTCCTGGAGAAGGCCGGCTACGAGGTCGAAGGGGTCGCGGACGGCGCCGCCGCCTACGCCAAGGCCCTGGAACACAACTACGAGGTGCTGGTGGCCGACATCCGCATGCCGGGGTTGGACGGCATCAGCCTCCTGAAGCGCGTGGTCGCCGAGCGCCCCGAGACCCTGGTCCTCATCTCCACCGCGTACGCGTCGGTGGAGTCGGCGGTGGAGGCTCTGCGCCACGGCGCCTACGACTACCTGTTGAAGCCGATTGTCTTCGAGGATCTGCTGCAGAAGCTCCACAACCTCTTCGTCTACCGCGCCCTGCAAGAGGAGGTCGTGCGCCTGCGGCAGAGCGTGCAGGAGCGCTTGGGCTTCGAGGGCATCGTCGGCGACACGCCGCAGGTGCGGCGGGTCTTCGAGCTCATCGACAAGGTGGCGCCGACGCCGTCCACGGTGCTCATCACCGGCGAGTCGGGCACCGGCAAGGAGCTGGTGGCGCGCGCGATTCACCAGCGCTCGCAGGTGAAGGACCGCGAGTTCTTGGCGGTGAACGTCGCGGCGATCCCCAACGACCTCATCGAGTCGTACCTCTTCGGCCACGAGCGCGGCGCGTTCACCTCGGCGGTGCGGGAGCGCGACGGCATCTTGCGCACCGCGCGGGGCGGCACGGTGTTCTTGGACGAGGTCGGCGAATTGACCTCGCAGGTGCAGGCGAAGCTGTTGCGGGCGCTCGAAGCCCACGAGATCCAGCCGGTGGGCGGCGACCGTCCGATCCGGGTCGACTTCCGTCTGATCGCGGCGACCAACCAGCCGCTCGAGGACCTGGTCGCCAAAGGGACCTTCCGCCGCGACCTGTTCTTCCGCTTGAACGTGTTCCGCATCGACGTGCCGCCGCTCAAAGAACGGCGCCAGGACATCCCGGCGCTCGCCAATCACTTCTTGAGCCTCCATTGTCGCACCATCGGCAAACGAGTGGCCGGCTTGAAGAACGACACCATGCGTTTGCTCCTCGCCTACGCCTGGCCGGGGAACGTACGCGAGCTGTCGAACGTCATCGAGCGCGCGGTGTTGCTCGCCGACGGCGAGCTGGTGACGCCGCAGGACGTGCCGGCCGAGATCCGAGACGCCCCCGCCGGCCCAATGGCGCTGAAGGCGGCCATCGAAGAGTTCGAGCGCCAACACATCTCCCGGGTCCTCGCCGAGGTCGACGGCGACAAAGAGCAGGCCGCGAAGCTCCTCGGCATCCACGTCGCGACGCTGTATCGGCATCTCGAGAAGAGCGGCCAGTAATCGCCGATGTGCCCGAAGTCGCTGTTCACCTCGGATTGCCACTCGAAAGCCAGCGTTTCAGCACCATTCGCACGAACGCGAATCCCGCACCGCCGCGGGCTCGCAGATCTGCAAACCCCCGCCCCACGCGAGCGCCGGAGCCCGCACCCATACCACCTTGTTACCGTTCACGGGGGACCGCCCGCCGCGAGAACCTCGCCGAAAACAAGGCGTTGTGGCGCGGATCACAGGGTGTTGGCCGACACCCGGCAAAGCCGCATCCGACCGGCCTTGGCACCGACGTTGCACATCGGCGCCCGCCCACTCGTTGACCGCCGCGAAGCCAGAAGCGGCACGGCAATAGGTTGTTCGAAGCGCCGCGCGCGCTGGTAGATGGAGCTCCCGATGATGTTGTTGCTCGCTGCGATGCTCTCCGCGTCCTACCTTCCGCCCGCCTACTATTCGACCCACGGCAAGGTCACCCTCGAAGAAGACACCAACGCCGTCGCCTTCCGAGTCTCGAGCCGCGCCCTGCTCTCCCGCCTCGAGGCCAAGCACCCCGACGTGACCTTCACCCACATGTTCGGCGACCTCTGGCTGGTCGGGCACGCCACCGACCCGGCGGCGTTGCGCTCTGACGCCCGCGCCCTCGCCGCCGCGACCCTGCTCCCGGTCTACCACCCGCAGGGCGAGACCTCGGTCTACATCGCCGACGAGAAGATCCGCGCCCAGTTCGACAAGACCCTCTCCGCCGCCGAGGTCAACCGCCGGGTCAAGGCCGCCGGCGGCGTCGCCGCCCGCGTCCTGCGCCCCGAGCTCGGCCTCTACGAGGTGCTCTGCGCCTCGCCGCGCGCCACCGTCGCCGCGGCGCTGCGGCTCCAAGAATCGCGCGCCGCCCGCTTCGCGCACCCCGACTTCATCATCCGCTTGCGGCCGCTCTACATCCCCAATGACCCGCTGTTCGCCGATCAATGGCACCACGAGAACATCGGCTCGCAGGGCGCCTTCGAGCTCATCCGTGGTGCTGCCGGCGTCGCGATCGCGATCATCGACTCCGGCACCGACATGTTGCACCCCGACCTCGCCGGCAAGATCGTGAGCCCGAGAGACCTGATCGACAACGACGACGACCCGACCCCCGACCCTACCGACGCCCACGGCACCAACACCGCCGGCATCGCCGCCGCCACCGGCGACAACGAGATCGGCATCGCCGGCGTCTGCCCCGATTGCTCGTTGATGCCGCTCAGGATCATGAGCGAGAGCGGCTTCAGCCGCATGGGCATCGACAGCGACGCGTTCTACTGGGCCTCGGACCACGGCGCCCAGGTGCTGTCGAACTCCTGGGGCCCCGAGGGCGCCGCCGGCGTGCCCTCCGACCTCGACCTCGCGATCCACACCGTCGCCGAGACCGGCCGCGACGGCGCCGGCAGCGTCATCCTGTTCGCCGCCGGCAACGACGGCCGCATGAACGAGAGCTACGAGCTCGCGAGCCACCCGCTGGTGCTCGGCATCGGCGCCAGCAACTACTTCGACCTGCGGGAGGACTACTCCAACTGGGGCGCCGAGCTCGACCTGACCGCGCCCGCCGCCGCGGTGTCGACCGACATCCGCGGCCAAAACGGCTACGCCGCCGGCGACTACTTCATGCAGTTCAGCGGCACCAGCGCCGCGACCCCGGTGGCCGCCGGCGTCGCCGCGCTCGTCTACAGCGTCAACCTGTCGCTCTCCCGCGCCCAGGTGCAGTCGATCCTGTTCGAGACCGCCGACAAGGTCGGCAGCGTGACCTACGACGCCCACGGCTTCGAGGCGCACTACGGCTACGGCCGGGTCAACGCGATGCGGGCGGTGCAGCAAGCCGCGGGCGGCGACGTCTGCCAGCCGGTCCCCGAGCTCTGCGACGACGGCGCCGACAACGACTGCGACTGGCTTTCGGACAGCGCCGATCCGTCGTGCGCCCCCACCGTCACCCCGGTCGGCGTCATCTGCACCCAGGACTTCCAGTGCGGCATCGGCGGCCTGTGCTTCGGCGAGACCATGGGCTTCACCGGCGGCTACTGCTCCACCACCTGCACCGACGCCTGCCCCGGCAACGCCACCTGCTTCTCGACCGGCAACGGCGGCTACTGCCTGGCGAGCTGCGCCTCGATCGCCGACTGCCGCGCCGGCTACGACTGCCTGTCCCCCGACGGCCAGCCGCCGGTCTGCCTGCCGTCGTGCACCGTCAACGGCTGCAACCCCGGCGAGACCTGCGACCCGAAGTCCGGCGAGTGCGTCCACGACGGCCCAAACGGCCCGGGCGCCGCCTGCACCGCCGACGTCCAGTGCGCGAAGAACGGCTGGTGCATCGACTGGATGCCGGACGGCTACTGCGTGATCGACTGCTACGCCGCCGCCGACTGCGCCGCCGGCAGCCACTGTGTGCCGCTCGGCCGCTTCGACGCCTGCCTGCCGCAGTGCGAGCGCAGGAGCGACTGCCGCCCCGGCTACTCTTGCTGGCCGGAGGCCGACGGCACCGGCTCCTGCTGGGCGCAGTGCGAGTCGGCGGACGACTGCAACGGCGACGTCTGCAACGAGTGGGGCCTGTGCGGCACCGACACCCCGCCCAAGACCGATCCGCCGCCCAGCGCCGCGACCGATCCCAACGCCGGCGTCTGCGCCTGTGACGAAACCTACTCCTGCGACAAAGATTGCGCCTGCGACCCCGAATGCAACGGCAAGAGCCGCTGGTCCTGCACCGCGACGCCGCCGTCCCTCATCGGCGCGCTCCTGGCCCTGGCCGGCATCGGCCGGCGACGTCGGATCCGCCGCTAGCCGCTCTCGGGCTGGGGATGGCGGCCCGCCCGAGACAAGCCGCAACCGGCCGACCCGGGGACCGATACTCCTCCAAAGGGAGAGTGCCGCCATGGTAGGCGTTCTTGGGGTCATCACGATGGCTCTCGTAATACACGGGGGACGCAGAGCCGCGCCACAACGCCTTGTTTTCGCCGAGGATCTTCTCGCGGCGGGCGGTCGCCCGTGAACGGTAACCCGCCATGAAGACGGAGCGTGTCTGCGCCGTCGCGCCCCGAGCGACCGTCGGGCACGATCCCCTCGTTCCACCAATAAATACCAATAGTTGCGCCGGTCGACCGGAGGCGGTCGACGAGGTGGCGGAGACTTCGGGGCTCGTTCAGGGCCGGGAGCCCGGGGTCGTGGACCCCGAGGCGTTGCGTGCCGAGGGGCGTCTGCTCACGCAAGAATTGGGTCGAGATCTCTGCCGCCAGGTGGTGCTCGATCGCAAACGCGCGCCGGTCATCGATCCCGGGCGGCGCCTCGCGCTCGGCAAGATCGGGCGCGAGCTGATGAGGGCCGGCCACGCCGCCTCCAACCCCCTCAACCCCGGCAGCGCGGTGACGGTGACGGTCGGCGTCAAGTACGGCCTACCGGGGGTGCTCGAGATCGGACCGGCGTTCGCGCTGCGCGGCGGCCGGGAGCGAGGCGGCGCCACCACCGTCGATGCCTCGGTGGGTCTCGGGGTGTCGGTGCCCTTCGTGTACGGCGGCTACTCCACCGGCATCAAGCACACCGCCGGCGAGCCGCCCACCGCCCACGGCGGCGCCAAGTGGGGCGCGGCCGCCGGCTACCTCTACGCGACCAGCCGTGATCCGGTGCTGCACACCCGGACCCTCGGCTTCTACATCCCCGGCCTGCTGAGCGCCGGGGTCGCCGACGACGGCTCGGCCGGCTTGATGTTGTGTGTCCCGATCTGGGTGACCGGGCTGTTCGGGTCCTTCGGGGTCTTCGTGCGGCACCGCTCGCTGCGCACTTTGATCGGCGGCGTCTTCACGGCCTACGACGCGGCCTGTCGCGTCGTCGAGCCCGCCATCGACGCCGTGAGCCGCGCGGCGCGCGAGGTCGGCGCGTTCTTCAGCGACCTGGCGGCGGCGACCCGGCCGTCCCCGGCGCCAAGCCCAGACGCCGGCGATGCGCCAGGAGCTCCGCTTCGTCCATACCCCGGTCCGCTGCTGCCAGCTGCTGCAGGCTCGCGATAGCCATCCGGCCGAGCGCCGCCGCCTCCTCACCGGTGACCGCCGCCGCGAGCTGCAGCGCCCGCCGCCACGCCGCGGCGGCCTCCCGCGGCCGACCGGCCAGCGCCGTGGCCGCGCCGACCGTGTTCCAGAGGTGCGCGACCTCGAGACCGGCATCGACCGCGTCGCCGAGGATCGCCAGCGCCCGACCGGCGAACGCCGCCGCTTCCTCCGGCCGGCCGAGCGTCAGCGCCGCGATCGACAGCACCCCGAAGACGTGCGCCACCCGCAAGTCGTCGCTGCCGCCGGCGAGCGTGAAGATCGCGAGGGCGCGCTGCAACACCGGCTCGGCCGCGACCGCCTCGCCGTCGGCCGCCAGCATCTCTCCGAGGCGCACCAGGGCGGCGCCGAGCTCGACGGCGTCGGGGGTGTAGGCGCGCTCCAAGAGCGCCACCGCTTGCTCGAGGCAGGCGCGGGCCTGGGGCTTCGCCCCGAAGGCGAGGAGCAGGTCGCCGAGGTTCAAGAGGCTGGTGCCGACGACCGCGCTCGCGACCACCGGCGGCACCCCGGGTCGCGGCGCCTGCCAAGCCTCCTGCAGCGCCGCCACCGCCGCCTCGGCCGCCTGCACCGCCCGTCGGCTGTCGCCTCGATTCGCCGCGTTGAGCGCGGCGTCGACGAGGGTTTGCAGATCGGGAGCGGCCGACATCGAAGGCTTCCTTGTGAACGGCCTGTCTAGTCGGTTACAATCGAGCTTGGCAATAGGCTGTCGCACTCGAGAACAGAGGAGCAAGATGACGCCGCCCTTAACGCGTGCCGAGGCCGCTTCGGGCGCGGTGACGTGGTTCGAGGCCGGTGGGCCGGAGCTGCCGGTCACCGCCACCCCCACGTTTTCGACCCCCGGGCTGCCGCCGACCAGCGGCGCCTACTCGGGAGCCGGCGTGCCGCCGGCCTTGGTCTCCGGCCTGACCCCCTCGACGAGCGCCGGGGCCTTGTCGAGCGCCGCCCCACCCGCCGGCCCGGCGGGTGCCCCGAAGGACGGCGCGATCTTCGCGCGCCCGGCCGACAGCCGGCGGCAGTCGACGACCGCGACCCGCTTCGAGCTCGGCGGCCGGGCGGTGACGAACGGCCAGGAGATCTGGCTGCCGCTCCCGGCAGGCCGGATGCACGTCGTCGAGCTGCGCTACGCCGACACCCGCCGCATCGGCGACCTGCTGCTCGCGGCCCGCCCGAAGGGCGGCGGCGCGCCGTTCGCCCCGATGAAGGCGGAGAGCGTCTGGCCGAATCGCCACGCCTATGATCTGAAGACCAACGAGAAGAACGAGCCCTGGATCGAGAACCCGCTCAAGGTGCAGGTCGACGTGATCTACCCCGAGGGCTACACCGAGCACGGCCGGCCGAAGACCGTCCACAACATCGGCAAGAAGTTCGTAGACCCGCACCTCAAAGACGCCTGGGACGTGAACCACCCCGGGACCCCCGAGACCGACAACGTCTACGAGGGCAACGGCCAACAGCTGCCGGACGGCGAGCTGCCGCGCGGCTGTTGGTTGCGCCTCACCCTGGTCCGCGCCAACACCCAGCCGTGGGAGACGACCGGCGCGCCGATGACCATCAGCTACGTGCAGCCGCAGACCCTGCCGCGGCACGGCGAGCGCCGGACCGTGTACACCGCGGCGCGGACCGATGCCGGCGCCATCGACTTCGAGGGCCAGACCTACGTCGCGCCGCCGCCCGGCGGCTTCCGCCTCGGCCTCACGCCCGGGCGCAAGGTGGCGGCGATCCTGGTGCAGTGGACCGATCAAGGGTCGCCCGACTCCGGCTTCGCGCGCTGGCGCACCGCCGACGGCCAGACGCGCTCGACGCCGCCCACCTGGATCGGCTCCGGCGAGACCAAGCTCATCCCCCTCGACGACACCGTGCCGCAGGACGGCGTCATCGACATCAGCGGCAGTCCTCGCATCCGCGTCGCGCGCATCGAGGTGCTCTACAGCAAAGCGCCGTAGAGGCACCGCGGAGCAACCATGGGCATCCCGATCAATAACCTCACCGCCGGTGCCGAGCAAAACACCGCCCGGATCATCGACACCGACGCCGACAAGGGCGTCCTCACCGAGGCCGAGGTCGACGCAGCCAAGGACCGCATCGCGCACGGCGAGCTGGCGCTCAGCCCCGAGGGGGCCGCGGCGCTCCAAGCCATCGCCGGCAAGGTTCGCGGCGACAGCGTCGATCCCGGTCGCCCGACCGCCGGCGGCGTCCCGGTCTCCGGCCCGCTCGCCGGGGTCCTCAGCACCGCCACCCGCCCGCCGACCGAGGCGGCGCTCAAGGGTCAGCTCGACACCCTCGACGCCACGCAGCGCGAGGTCGTCACCAAGATGCGCACCCTCGCCAAACAGCGCTCCGATGCGGCCAAGAGCGCGCTGGTCAGTCGACTCACGCGGCTCGGCTATTCGGCGGAGATCGTCGACCGAGTGCTCGCCCACTTCCGGAGCTCGCCGGTCACCATCAACTTCTCGCCCGACAAGGCGCTGGGAAAGACCACCAGCGCCGACGACGCCAACTACAAGATCGCCGTCAGCCGCGACCAGCACCTGATCGACGCCTTCCTCGCCGACGACCGCTACCGCACCCAGTTCGAGGTCGGCATCACTTCGGGATCGAGCTCGGCGTACGCCGGCGGCTCGCGCTACCAATGGGAGCAGACCATCTTCATGAGCGGCTTCGAGAAGCAGCCGTTCGCCAACCTGCCGACCGACTTGCGGGACGAGGCGGCGCGCATCGACCAGATCCCCGGCCTCAACGGCGGCGGCGACGCCAAGACCGACCTCGCCGAGATGTTCGAGGCCCGGGGCAAGGTCATCGATCCAACGTTGGTCAACGACCTCATGACCGGGATGGGCCTCGGGCCGAACGGCGCCATCAAGCTGTCGGCGTTGGCCGAGACCTGGCGCACGATGGTGAGCGAGTGGCTCGCGGCGGCGAAGCTGTCACCAAGAGACGGCAGCATCGACATCCCGACGCTCGAGGCGGCGCGCAGCGCGGCGAGCGGCGACGCGGAGAAGCGGGCCCGCGAGCTGGCGGTCGTCAACGGCCTGCTGACTCCCGACAAGATGGCGAGCCTGTCGCTGTCGGTCGCGGAGCTCGAGCCGGCGGTCCGCGAGCTGTTGCGCGCCAAGATCGAGGCCGGCGTCCTGAGCGCCCCGGACGGGCGGGTGACCAAGGCGACACTCCGGGCATGCTACGAGGCCGAGCGGAAGATCCTCGACCCGCTCGCGACCCAGGAACGCAAGCTCCAGGATCTGATCAGATGCCTCCGCGGCAAGACCGAGGTGAAGCTCGCCGAGGCCGGCGACTACGTCAGAGGGTTGGTCGACTCACTCGCGAGCGCCGGCGTCATCACGGTCACCGACGGCCGGCTCACCTATGCGGGCATCGAGCCCACCTGGCGGCGGCACTCCGAGGCCTACCAGAAGGCCCAAGAGACCTGCCTGGCGTTGGAGCGGGCCACGTACGCGGTCGACCGGCAGGGCAGCTTGCCGCTCGCCGGCTTGCCGGCCGACACCCAGGCGGTGCTCACCGACCTGGTGACCCGCGGCCTGCTCGTGACCACCGACGGCGCCATCCGAGTCACTGCGATCTACGCGGCCGCCGACAACCTCAGACGACTGGGCCAATCACCCGCGCACCTCGAGCGGCTCCTCGGCTTCCTCAGGGGCGGCGGCCTGAACGACAGCTCGTTTCTCGCCCCCGAATTGGCCGGCAAGCTGCGCACCGTCATCAGTCGCTACTTCCCGGAGCGGCCGTACTCGGTGACCGTGGCCGACCTCCGCACCGTGGCCGAGCGCACCCGGAGCATGACGTCGCCCGCGGAGCTGGTGGACGCCATCAACCAGCTGCAGCCCTACCTCGCCGGCCAGCGCCCGAAGTACGGCGGCTCCAACGCCCGCGGCTCGGCGACCGGCGCCGCGATCAGCTACGGCAGCTGCTACTTCGTGCTGAAGCCCGAGGTGAACGCCCGCATCACCTTCACCGCCGGCAACTCCTCGGGCGCCGGGCCGGAGGCGACCGGCACGGCGTTCGACGCGGCGCACGTCCTCGCGAGCGGCGCCATCGACGATGGCCACGTGCGCGAGCTCGTGGACGCGGCGCTCGGCACCCCGAAGGGCGGGAGCGCCAGCTGGGGCTACATCGAGGCCCAGGTCCACGGCGTCATGCAGTTCAACCGCGACGTCGACCGCGTCGTGATGAGCCTGCAGCTGAAGAACACCCCGTACGAGGACAAGCTGCGCCGGTTCATGCGCAACAACGGCATCAAGGTGTTGGGCTGGCACGACGGCGCCAAGCTCATCGGCTACGAGGTCGTGGCCGCGGAGCCGGCGGCGCCATGATGCTCCAGGTGCTGGCGGTGGGGATGTTGGACTGGCAGGTGACCGGCGTCGACCGCTTCTTCGTCCAGATCAATCCGACCGAGGTGATGCTCTACGAGGTCCATCGCGACGGCCAGGTCAACCCGGTGGTGCCGGCGCCGGCGCCGCTCGTCTACGTGACCGGCGCGGTGGAGAAGTTCGGCAGCATGTACCGCCTCGTCACACCGGTGCCGATCCAAGACCTCGCCGCGCTCCCGGCGCTGCTCGGCAAGTTCGAGATCGTCGACCCCCTCACCGCGCGGTACGTCGGCAGCCCGTAGATCGCGCGTTACCGTTCACGGGGGACTTCGCGTCTACGGCCGGTTACGAGAGCCATCGTGATGACCCCGTGAACGCTTACGCCCGCGCTACCCGCCGACGACGCCCAGGTTGATGCCCCGCGCCTCGCAGTAGCTTCGCACCGCGGCGACGACCTCGGCCGGCGGCAACGACGTGCCGCAGCTCTCACCCGGCGCCGCCTCCCAGCTCGGACCGGCGAGCCACACGACGTCGCTGCCGAGCGGCAAGTAGTCCATCCAGGCCTCCGCGGATTCGGTCTCGAGCACCGTGACCCGGACCCAGCCGTCGGTGGTGAGGTCGCGCCCGCCGGTCGACACGATCTCCTCGCAGGTCTTCAGGCGATTGGTGCCGGTGATCAAAGTGTAGAACCAGCGGCCGGCGCCGACCTCGCGGCTGTAGAGCTCGTAGCCCTTCATCGACGCCGGCATCGGCGCCGGCACCGGCGGCCAGCACACCGGCGCGGCGCTCACCGGCGAGCCGGCCTCACCGGGGAAGAGCTCGACCACGTCGCACAGGTAACCTTCACGGCAGTCGGCCGGAGCGGCGCAGACGTCGAGGCACGTGCCCGGCGCCTGCAGGATCGGGATGGGCGACCAGATGCTCCCCGCCGGGCACGGCATCGCGTCGGTGAACATCGCCGGACCCCCATAGGCCGTCCCCAACAGACAGTAGCCCTCCGGCAGCCACGCCAGACCCCAGCGATCGTGCCAGCAAACGAAGCCGGCGCCGCACTCGGCGTCGCTCTCACAGGCGTCGCCGATCACCGCCGTCTCCGGGGTCGGGCTGCAGCGCCCGGTGGTGGCGCTCGGCGCGAAGCCCGGATTGCAGCGACAGGTGCCGTCCTCGTTGCAGGCGCCCCAGAGCGCCGAGGCGACGGCGAGGTCGTTGCACGTTTGATCCATCCCGAAGGTGCAGGCCACGCCGCAGGTGCTCTCGACGCAAGCCCAGCCGTCGTCGCAGGTGCCGTCCTGGTGGCACGCCGCCCCCAGCATCCCCGTCTGGGTGCCGCGGTTCGCGTCGCCGATGACGCGCACCGCCTCGCCACAGGCGCTCATGTGCCACGCGAAGACCACCGTCCACAGCCGCATCGCTCTCGTCATCGTGCGCTCCTTCATTGAATCCTATGCCGCCGCAGTGACGCGAGCCCGGCAAACCTTCGCTGGTCGCCAACGAAAGATCACCGGCCGCCCGACAGATCCCCCTCCCGGACCTTGCGGAGCATCGCCGCGACGTCGGCGGCGCTCCCGGACCCCGCGAACTTCGACAGAAATTCTTCACCGTGATGAAGCGCCGCCGCGGCGTCGCTGAGCATCAGGCAGGTGCGAAACAGGAGCAGCTCGGCCTCCTCGGCGAGCACGCCGTCCGGGAACCGAGCGCGATGTTCTTCCAGGAGCCGGCGCGCGTCGGCGAGACGACCCTCGGCCACCGCGGCTTGCGCCTGCAACACCAAGTCGCGCTCGACGTCGGTCGCCTCGTTTGCGCCCTCCTCCGCGCCGGTCGCGATCGGCCGAGATCGCACCTCCGTCCGCGCCGCTGCCCGCCGGGTCGCGTCCGCTCCGCCTTCGCCCAAGACCGCGACCCCGAGACGCTCGAGATCTTGCGCCGTCAGGTCGCGGTGTTGCCCGCTGCCGGCGATGAGCTCCGGCGCCCCGCCGCCCAGGCGTCGCTTCTGCACCGTGCCGCGCCACACCACGACCGCGTCGGACTCCGCCGCCACCGAGAACAGCGTGCCCTTGACCTCCACCTCGACGCCGGCGGTGACCACCCGAAAACCCTCGTTGTTCGGGAAGATGTGGAGCACGACCGTGCCGCTCGCGAGCGTCACGCAGCGGCGCTCGGGGTCGTACGCGAACCGGGACTGCGGGCGGGCGAGGAGGCGTCCGACCTTTGGCCCGAGGTCGAAGAGCACCGACTCGGCCGACGGGTTCACGAGCACGATGTCATGGGCCGATGTGGCGGGCGCGCGGCTCGCGAGATCGTCGGTGTGGGAATTGGAGCGGTCGAGGTCCGGTCTCGTTGCCAAGATCAGAAGAATGGAAGCGGCGGCCAGGGTCGCGGTCGCGAACGCCCAGCGGCGGTGCAGCGTCCGGGTGGTGCTCCGGTGGTTGGCTACGGCGAGGATCGCGTCGATCCGCGGCGGGGCGAAGGCTCGCTTGGGGCTGAGCTCGCGCAGCCGCGCCGCGAGCTTCACGAGCTCGGCGTTGTCGTTGGCGCTCGGTTCTAGTTGTTCCATTGCAGATACTCCCGCACCGACTGGTTCTGGTCGCCGCCTTGGTTCAGGCGCTGGAGGAGGTCCTTGCGCGCCGCGTGCAGCCGCGTCCAGACCGTCGCCTCGGGGATGTCGAGCAGCGCTGCGATCTCCTTGCCGCTCATCTCTTCGAGCGCGAACAGAATCAGGACCTCGCGCCGGCGCGGCGACAGCTCCAAGAGCGCCGCGTACAGACGGCGCTCGAGCTCGGTCTGCGAGGCCTCGCGCTCCGGGGTCGCGACTGCCGGTGGCGGCGTGGGTCCGCCCCACAGGGCGCGAAGCGCGGCGCGCACTCGGATCTTGCGCCGCTCGCCCGCCACCACCCGCCGGCAGACGCCGTACAACCAGGCCCGCAGCCGTTCGGGCTCGCGCACCGAGTCGAGGCGGCGGTGCACCACCACGAACACCTCCTGCACCAGGTCGTCGACGTCGAGGCCCGGCCCGGCCAGCCGGTGGGTGATGGAGCACACGAAGTCGTAGTGGTCGCGCACCACGGCCGCGAGCTCGAGCGGTGCCGACGCTGTCCTGCTCACGACCACGGGCTCCACAAGAGCCCGAGGTGCGCGGCCCCGAGCACCTCGGGGGTCGAGAACACCCGGCCCTTGCCGGCCACCGCGAACCCCGGACGCGGCAACAGGCGCCCCGCCGAGACTCCGGCGGCGAGCGCCAGCGGGTGTGCGACTTCGAAGACCGCTTCGAAGAGCACGCCGAGCTCGGCGGCGGTGAGCCTCGCCGAGCCGTCCTGGGCGAGCCCGCTGACCGCGCCGTCGGTGACCCGCACACCGACGCTGGCGCCGCCGCGAAGGGTGAAATGGCCGGCGCGCCACATCTCGACGCCGCCTATGAGGGCCGGGGCGAGCTCGGTGATCGTCAGGGTGCCGGGGTGAAGCGCCTGGCGGTTGTAGCCCAGCCCGACCCTCACGCCGCCAAAGAGCCCCACAGCGAGCCCGACGCCGAGCGGTTCGATTCGCGCCTCGGCGCCCAAGGTCGCGAGCCCGCGTGGTCGCGAGCCGGGCACGACCAGGGTGGGTGCGAGCGACAACCGCACGGTCTGCAACGCCGGCGGGGGCGCAGGCGGGATCGCGCTTGCGGGGGCATCGAGGGCGGCGGGGCGGGGCGCGGCTTCGGGTCTCGAGGCGGCGGGGGCGGGCGCGGCGTTGGTCTCGGCGGCGAACAGCGGCAGGTGTGCGGCGAGGAGGATGGTCAGGACTTCGATGGTGTCGGCGCAGGCGTCACGGGCGGCGAGGGTCTTCTCGGCCCGCAGGCGGCCTTCGGGGCTCTTGAGGGCCACGCGCAGGGCGCCGTCGTTCGCGGTCGCTGCCGCGGTCCACGGCCGGTCGTGGCCGGTCCCGTCTTGCACGTCGAAGCCGGTCGCGAGGCTGAGCGCGGTGAACAGGGCGCAGATCTCGGGGCGCAAAGCCTGGTCCTCGGTCTGAACGACGAGGGGCACGACGTAAGACGCTCCCAGGGCGGTGTTCGCCGCCCACGCCAAGCCAATCGCCAGCGCCGCTGACGCGGTCCTACGCATGCGCAGTGCCTCGAGCCCGAGAAACCTTCGCGTCACCGTTCACGGGGGACCGCCCGCCGCGAGAAGATTACACCTTCGCACCATACCACGGTGCCGGGGGTTGAGAACCCGCAGCAACGATCCGGAGAACCGTGCGATAATGGCACCATGGACCGCCTGGTCGCCAAAGGGGAACGTGTACGCACCGAGCAGAGCGGCGCGCTCGAGGTGCGACCCCCGAACGACGGGTCCCCGAAAAAGACGGGCAAGAAGCCTCTGCGCGAGCCGCCGCCACCCTCCTCCGGCGGCACGATCCCGAAACGGGCGCGGGGCGCGGCGGGCATGACCAGAATGATGAGCCCGGCCGGCATGGGGGAGAAGCTGGAGCGGACGCGCTTCGAGGCCGCCTTTACTAAGGTGGCCGGGCCCGAGGCGATCGAGGCGCTGCAGGCGATGTTCTCCGACTCGCCGGTCGTGTTGATCGGCGGCGACCAGGCGACCGGCAAGGGCACGCTGGCGACGGCGTTGGCGGCGGCGATGGGGGGCGAGGCGACCTCGGTCGGCAAGGCCTCGGTGCGCAAGATGGCGGCGGCGCGGGGCGTCACGGTCGAAGAGATGGGGCGGATGTTGAAAACGATGCCGGACGTCGATCGCCAGATCGACTATGCCGCCTGCCAAGCGATCGCCTCCGGCTCGACGCCGACCGAAGCCGGAGGCACGACGCGCTTGGCCGCACTCGACAGCCGCCTCGCGGGGCACCTGGGCCAGTTCCTGCGCCGTCTCGGCCGCCAAAACATCGTCACGGTGTATCTCGGCTGCGCGCCGCGCGAGCAGGCGCTGCGCTTCGTGAACCGCGAGCTGTCTCCGCAAGCGAAGGACGCCCTCGACCGCGTGGTGCCGCACGACCCGGCGCTCGGCATGGCCGAGTGCGTGCAGGCGCTCTCGGGCCTCGAGCTGCCGGGCGCCGAGGACGTGGCGCGGCGCTTCGACGAGATCGCGGCACGTGACGACGTCGATCGCGACCGGTTCCTGTCGCTCTACGGCGTCGACTACCGCGACACCGCGAGCTACGACCTGGTCGTCGACACCAGCGGCAAGACGCCCGACGAGGTGCGCCGCGAGGTCATCGCCCTGCTGCCTCACGGGTTCGTCGGCGAGTCGCGTTGATCACTTGACAGGTCGCCCGTCTTTCCTCTAAAAGTCCGCCTCTTCCTAGCTCCTGGGTAGGGCACGCTCCCGATCCCCGAGGAGGTGTGTGATGTACGCAGTGATTCGAACCGGCAGCAAACAGCACCGCGTCGAGAAGGGCGAGCGCCTCAAGGTCGAGAAGCTCGACGGCGAGGTCGGCGGCGAGATCAAGCTCGACGACGTCTTGCTCATCGGCGGCGACGGCGACCCGAAGATCGGCCGGCCGAAGGTCGCGGGCGCGGTGGTGACCGCGAAGATCGTCGCGCAGGACAAGTCGCGCAAGGTCGACGTGTTCAAGGCCACGACCAAAGGCTATCGGCGCATGCTCGGGCATCGGCAGCCGTACACCGAGATCGAGATCGTCGGGATCCAGGGGTAAGTCATGGCTCATACCAAAGGTCAGGGCTCCAGCCGCAACGGACGTGACTCGCAGCCGAAGTTTCGCGGCCTCAAGCGCCACGACGGCATGTGGGTGAAGGCCGGCAACATCCTCGTGCGTCAGGTGGGCACCGTGATCCACCCTGGCCGCTTCGTCGGTCGGGGGCGCGACTTCACGCTGTTCGCGAAGCAGGACGGCATCGTCCGCTACGAGAAGCACAACAACCGGACGCTGGCGATCATCTATCCGCAGGCGAAGCCGGAACACCAAAAGCCGACCGCGTAGCTTGCGTCACAAGTTCGTCGACGAGGTGACCATCCAGGCGCGCTCCGGAGATGGCGGCCCTGGGTGTGTGTCGTTTCGGCGCGAGAAGTTCATCCCCTACGGTGGGCCGGACGGCGGCGACGGCGGCAAGGGCGGCGACGTCATCGTGCGCGCCGACGGCCAGATGTCGACGCTGCTCGACTACAAGTTCCAGCGCCGCCACGAGGCGAAGAACGGCGAGCCCGGCCGCGGCCGGCAGATGGCGGGCCGCGACTCCGACGACATCGTGCTCCGGGTGCCGGTGGGCACGATGGTCTACAACACCGAGACCGGCGAGCTGCTCGCGGATCTCGACGCCGACGCCGCGGAGGTGGTGGTCGCCAAGGGCGGCCGCGGCGGCAAGGGCAACGAGCACTTCAAGACCTCGACGCATCAGGCGCCGAAGTTCGCGCAGCCCGGCGAGCCGGGGACGGAGCTCGAGCTGCGCCTGGAGCTGAAGCTCCTGGCTGACGTCGGCTTGGTCGGCTTTCCGAACGTCGGCAAGTCGTCGCTCATCGCCCGGATCTCGGCGGCGCGCCCGAAGATCGCGAACTACCCGTTCACGACCCTCGCCCCGAACCTGGGCGTGGTGCGGCTCGGCGCCTATCAGCACTACGTGGTCGCGGACGTGCCCGGCCTGGTGGTGGGGGCGCACCAGGGCGTGGGGCTCGGCGCGCGCTTCTTGCGCCACATCGAAAGAGTGCGGCGCATCGTCCACATGGTGACGGTGGAGCCCGACCAAGAGGACCGCGACGTCATCAAGGACTTCAAGGCGATCGAGAAGGAGATGCGGCTCTACAACGCGGCGCTCGCCGACGTGCCGCGGGTGTTGGTGTTGAACCGCATGGACCTCGACTTCGTGGCCGCCGCGAGGCCGCGGTTGGAGAAGCTCGCGAAGCGGCACAAGCTGCCGTTCTTTGCCATTTCGGCCGCGACCGGCGAGGGCGTCGAGGCGTTGGTGAAGCATCTCGGCGAGGCGGTCAGCAAAGAGCGCAAGAAGCTGGCGAAGGCGAAGCCGAAGGACGGTTAGGGCGCCGAAGGCGGCGGTCGCTCAAGGCGCGAAGAGCTCGGCAATGCCGGCCAGGACGTCTTTTGCGGTCGTAGGATCCAGGGCGCCTACGCGGCGCGCGAGTCTGCGTTTGTCGACGGTCCGGATCTGGTCCAACGCCGCCACCCCTTGCTTGCCGCGAACGCGGGTCGCGACCCGAAAGGAATACGGGCGGCCGGTCGTGAGCGGCACAACGATGACCGTGTTCAGATGTTGATTGAGCTCGTCCGGCGAGACGATGATCGCCGGCCTGGTCTTTCGGATCTCGCTCCCGATTGTCGGGTCGAGGTTCACGAGCCAAACCTCGAATCGGTTCACCGCCACTCTCCGTCGAGCATCGCGGCGTCCCAATCATCAAAACGATCCGCCTCGGCCGCCCGACAGGCCTGCGCATCCGTTGCCCAGCCTTGTCGAGCCTGCGCCCGGCTGCGAATGACCACGGCGCCGCGCTCGACGGTGATGTCCAGGTTCCGACCGAGCTTCGCTTCTTCGATGACGGTCTTCGGCAACCGTACGCCCCTCGAGTTACCGATCCGAACGAGCTGTGCGCGCACGCCGACCTCCGATGTGTAATTACAATGTAATCCATGCAGCGCCCCTCGGTCAAGCGGGAAGCCCGGTGGGTGACCGCCGGCCATGGCGACGTGCCTTGATTGACTTAGTCAATGGACTTAGTCATCATCTGGCTATGCATCGTGTGAACATTCACCAGGCGAAGACTCACCTGTCCCGTTTGATTCGGGAGGTGCAGGCGGGCGGGGAGGTTGTGATCTCGAAGGGTGATGTTCCGTTGGTGAAGCTGGTGTTGGTGGACGAGGCTCCGAGGCGGCGGCAGCTTGGCGGCGCGAAGGGGCTCATCACGGTTGCCGCCGATTTCGATGCGCCGCTCGCCGACTTCGAGCCGTACGAGCGTTGAGGGTGCGTTATCTTCTCGACACGCAGGCGTTCCTTTGGCTCATCAGCGACGACGCGGTGGCGAGCGCTCGGTCGCGGCGGGTTTTTCTCGATGAGGGCAGCGAGCTGTTCTTGAGCGTCGTGTCGCTCTGGGAGATCGGCGTCAAGCACAGTCTCGGCAAGCTCGCGCTGCGCGGATCGCTCAGAGAGATCATATCGAAGCAGCTCCGCGACAACGGCATCGCCATGTTGCCGATTGATCCCGAGCACGTCTGGCGCGTGGCGGAGCTGCCGTTTCATCACCGTGACCCCTTCGACCGGCTGCTGGCCGCGCAGGCTCTTTGCGAGGCGATGGCGGTCGTCAGCGGTGACGCGGCGTTGGACGCCTACGGTGTCGACCGGGTGTGGTAGCAACGCGGTCTTTGGAAATGCCAGGTCCCTCGTCCCCTCTGGACGTGTGCCTCGTGGCGGGCTTACGGGCGCGGGGCTGCTGTTGTCTTCGCCGAGTGTTCCTGATGTCGAGCAGTGCCCGGCGCCGAGCACTGGGCTGCCGGGCAGCGCTCGAATCGCGGCCTCGGCTGGCATCCGCGCAGCCTGAGCGTCCTCGCCCGGGTACCTCGGGCTTGCGGGCGCGGGCTGTTGCGCTCTTCGCCGAGTGCTCCTGACAAGCGGTGCACAGCGTCGAGTCCCGAACGGTCGAGCAGCGATCGAGCCGCGGCCGGGAGCAGTGACCGCGCAGCCTGAGCGTCCTCGCCCGGGGTCCGTCGGGCTTGCGAGCGCGGGCTGTTCCACTTTTCGCCGAGTGCTCCTGACAAGCGGTGCACAGCGTCGAGTCCCGAACGGTCGAGCAGCGATCGAGCCGCGGCCGGGAGCAGTGACCGCGCAGCCTGAGCGTCCTCGCCCGGGTACCTCGGCTCGGACGGCGAGATCTCGAGAGGCGGTGCCGCGGCCACCGTGTCGTGCCGACCGTCAGCCCTGAGCCTTCGATGAGGCCCCACCGTCGCCTCGCCACCTCGGGCTTGCGGGCGCGGGCTGCGCTGATGCTCCTTTTTGGGTGGGCTGAGGTGTCCTCATTATAGGTACGTTGCAGAATTCCTCTTGGTGCGCGATCACGCGAAAAGGCTTGGCTACGCCTTGGGTTGCTCAGATCGGCCAGATCTAGGATGTCGGAGTGGTGGAGTAGGGATCTCGCGTGTTGGGAGGTGGGGTGGGTCTTCTTGCGCATGCGATTGAACGGGGGCCCGCGACCGGCGGGCAAACGCGTGGTGCCGCTCCTTGCAGACGGGAGCCGGCTCACGCCGCCGTCAAGCCGTGTTTTGTCGCAATGGATTTTGAAACCGCGGACCAAGGGCGAGACAGCGCCTGCGCGATCGGTCTGGTTCGCGTCGAGGGCTCGACGGTTGTCGCTCGCGAGCATCGCCTCATCCGACCGCCACGGCGCGACTTCGTCTTCACGTACGTGCACGGCATCTCGTGGCCGCAGGTGTCCGGCGAACCGACCTTCGGCACGGTGTGGCGCCAAGTTCGGTGGCTACTCGACGGTGCGGATTTCGTCGCAGCACACAGCGCGGCGTTCGACCGCTCAGTACTGCACGCTTGCTGCGCAGTGGCGAGGCTCAAGGCACCCAGGCTCGAGTTCGTCTGTACGATGAAGCTCGCTCGCGTGGTGTGGGGCGTACGTCCAACGAGATTGCCGGATGTGTGCCGTCACCTCGGATTGACGTTGAGCCACCATGACGCCGCTTCCGACGCCGAGGCTTGCGCCGGCATCGTCACAGCTGCGCTGCGACACGAGATGAGCCCCGCTGACCTGATGCGGGCTGCCGGCTCACCGCGCGCACGGGTGAAACCGACCGGCCGAAGGGCGCGAACTTGAGCGATCTGAGAGCCATAGAACACGAGGCCGTCGGAACGGCGCCCGGCTTCTTCAGGTATTGGGGCAAGGCCGACGACGCGGGCCTCTATCACCCGCTCGCCTGCCACTGCCTCGATGTGGCTGCGGTCGGCGTCGCCCTCGCCGAGGCGCGACCCGGGTGGTTGGATGCCTTCGCGCGCGTCGCTGAGATGAAACGTAGCGACCTGGAATCCGTCATTGCTTTCCTACTCGCGCTCCACGACCTCGGAAAGTTCGGTGACGGCTTCCAGTATCAGCGACGCGACATCGCCGCCCGACTGGGTCGGGCGCCGGCCTGCATCGCCAATCATCCGCGCCACGACAGCCTCGGATACATGCTATGGAGCGAGCTCGCCGATCCGAGGAGCGAGAAGCATGCCCCGATCGTTCGAGTCGACGTCACCGACGCTGACGGGACCACGCCGGATGCGCTTCTCGTCAAGAAGGCGTTGTGGTCGTGGCTCGCGGCAGTGACCGGGCACCACGGCAGACCGCCCGAGATGACTGGCAGCACCGCGGCAAGCCTCAACGACCATTTCTTCTTGCGACGCGCGAACGGGGCCTGGTTGGACGCGGTCGAGTTCGTTGCCGAGGCGCGCGCGGTCCTCGCGCCTGCCGTCGTGTCTCGCCTCCCGATTGCGGCGCCAATCAGCGAGGATTCATGGAGGAGATCTTCGTGGTGGCTAGCTGGGTACGCCACGCTTTGCGACTGGGTGGGGTCCAACCGAGATTGGTTTCCGTTCGACCCCGCAGTGCGGGACCTCCGAAGCTATTGGAGCACCGCCTTGAAACATGCCCACGACGCGGTGAGGACCGCCGGCCTCGTGGCGCCGCAGGTGCGCTCATTCGGAGGATTCGGGCGCCTGTTCGAGAAGATCGAGCGGCCGAGTCCGCTGCAGGTCGAGGCCTCCTCCGTGAGACTGGGCGAGGGTCCGCAGCTCTTCCTCTTGGAAGACCTCACCGGCAGCGGCAAGACGGAGGCGGCGCTGACGTTGGTCGCGCGGCTCTTCGATGCCGGCAAGGCGGACGGCTTCTACTTCGCGTTGCCCACCATGGCGACAGCCAATGCGATGTGCTCCCGCGTCGAGCCGCTGGTCGACCGCTTGTTCGAGCCGACCCCGCCGGCGTCCTTCGTTCTCGCTCACTCCGGCCCGAAGCTCTCAGGGAGAACGACCGGTATCGGCGCGGAAACGCTCGAGCGGCAGGCTGGCTCGACCTACGGCCCCGAAGAGCCCACCGCCTCCGCGCTGGCGCGTAGCTGGCTCGGTGACAGCCGGAAGAAGGCGCTGCTCGCTGACGCGGGTGTTGGCACGGTTGACCAGGCCTTGGTGGGAGCCCTCCAGGCCAAGCACAACAGCCTGCGCCTCCTCGGGCTTCACCGTCATGTCCTCGTCGTCGACGAGGTCCATGCCTGCGACGTTTACATGAACGGCGTCTTGATGGAGCTGCTCCGACTGCAAGCGGCCTGCGGCGGCTCTGCGGTGCTCCTCAGCGCGACGTTGCCCATGGCGGGTCGGCGCCAGCTCGTGCAGGCATTCCGGCAGGGCCTCGGAGCCCGGGACGCGGCGATCGACGGCGACGCCTATCCTGCCCTGGTGCGCGCCGACCGGTCGGGGGTCGACGTGGTCCCGGTCGATGCATGTAGCGGATGCGAGCGGATTCTGGGCGTCAGCTTCTTCGACGCCATCGACGCGGTTGCCGGTTGGTGTGTCGACCAAGCGAGGGCCGGGAAAGCGGTGGCCTGGATCCGAAACACCGTTCGCGACGCGCTCGAAGCCTACGATCGGCTGGCTCGAGAACTCGGGCGTGATCGCGTGCAACTCTTCCACGCGCGGTTCCCGATGGGCGACCGATTGGAGATCGAGCGCGACATCGTGGGCCGGTTCGGCCCGACGAGCGACGCCATCGGCCGCGAGGGACGGATCGTCGTCGCGACGCAAGTGCTCGAGCAGTCCCTGGACCTCGACTTCGACGAGATGGTCTCCGACTTGGCGCCCATCGATCGGTTGATCCAGAGGGCTGGACGCCTCCATCGCCACGCGCGCGGGGAACGTGGCGACGCCGTCCTCCACGTGCTGGGCCCAGCTTGGAACGAGCGCCCCGAAGAAGGCTGGCCCGGCGGCACCTTCAAAGGCACGGTCGCCGTCTATGGCCGTCCGTCCGTCCTTTGGCGCACGCAGCGAGTGCTCCATGACCTGGGAAGGCTCGAGCTGCCGGCGAAGGCCCGGGAGCTCGTCGAAGCGGTGTACGGGCCGGAGGACGGCGACTCGGTCCCGGAGGTGTTGGCCCTCGAACGGCGCGAGCTCAACGCCGAGGGGGAGGCGCTGCGCAACAAGGCGATGGCTGAGCACAACAAGATCAATCTCGATCAGGGCTACCTGCGCACGGGCGCCACGTGGGCGGACGACGAGTTCGTGCCCACGCGGCTCGGGGAACCGACCGTGACGCTTCGGCTCGTCCGCTCGATCGCAGGTGAGGTCTGCCCGTGGTCGGCGGCGACCTCGGTCTCTCAGGGAGTGCGCTGGCGCCTGGGGGAGGTCTCGGTACGGACCGCCTTGGCCTGCGCGGGCAGACCCGATGAGGAGGACCCATTGCGAGCCCGGCTGGCGCAGCTTGGCGCAGAGCCGCCCGCGCACGTGGCACCTATCGAGATGCATGCGGTTCACGAGGAGTGGCACGGGCGCGGGGTCGCTGCCCGTGGCGACGATCGGCAAGCGCCGGTCACGATCGTGTTCACACCCGGCCGGGGTCTCGACTTCCGGTTGGAGAAAGGCTTGTAGCATGGCCTACAATCTCATCGAAGAGCCGTGGATCCCGGTGCGCCGGGCGTCCGGGAAGGTCGAGCGGATCGCGCCCTGGCAAGTGGCAGAGACAGGTGACGCGCCGCTGCGCGTCGAGAGCCCGCGGCCTGACTTCGACGCGGCGCTGCTCGAGTTCCTGATTGGCCTCGTTCAGACAGTCTTCACACCCAAGAATTCGGACGAGTGGGAGCAGGTGTACAAGCAGGGCTGCGCGCCGGAGCTCCTGCGGAAGAAGATGCTCGTGGAGCGGGATGCCTTCTTCCTCGACGGGGACGGGCCGAGGTTCATGCAAGACCTGACCGTTCATACTGACAAGAAGGTCGAGGAGAAGCCCATCGAAGGCCTGCTCATCGATCGCGGCATGGCCGGCGACACCTCGCTCTTCGCAAAGGATGGCGGCTTCGAAGAGTTGGGACTCCCTGCGGCGGCCGCCGCGATTCTGACCCTTCAGGCCTTCGCGCCGAGCGGAGGCCGAGGGCAGTGCACGTCGCTACGCGGCGGCGGGCCGCTCTCGGTCACGGTTCAGGACGAGAGCCTCTGGGGCACGGTCTGGTGCAATGTGCTGCTCCAGCTCGACCTCGATAGTCTGCCCGGCGACCCGAAGAAGACCGCGATGGAAGACCGAATCCCGTGGATGGGGCAGACCCGGACAAGCGAGAAGGGCAAACCCAGCACGTTTCCGCCCGATGTCCATCCGCTGCAGCACTACTGGGCACTACCGCGGCGTTTCCGGTTGGTGATCGAGCCCGAACGGAAGGGCACGTGTGCGATCTACGGCGATCGTGACGTGCCGGTTGTCCGAGCGTTTCAAAGCAGGCCAGACGGGACGAGCTATGACGGACCATACCGGCACCCGCTGACTCCATACACCGTGGGGAAGGAGGGCGAGCCTCCGAACCCGAAAAAGGGAAGCAGGGCCGGCCTGCCGTACCGGGATTGGCCATTGCTTACCATCGGCAGCGAGCGCCTGTTGCCGCCCAAGGTCGTCGACTCCTTCATGCAACAGGAGCGCGGGCGCTGTGCACCCTGCTACAGGGTCGCCGCGCGTGGCTACGCCATGGACAACATGAAGCCGTTGCGGTTCGTGGAGGCCGACGTCCCACTGCTTCACGTCTCACGCAGCGTTCTCGAGCAATTGCGGGCGGACGCGACAGGGCTCGTCGAGGCCAGCGACGCGGTCAGAAAGACGCTCCTGCAACAGACGAAGTCCGCTTGGAAAGACCGACCGGGCGACCAGTCCGGCGAGGTCGAGGCCAGGGTCGACGTGGCGTTCTGGGCCGCGACCGAATCCGCGTTCCACGCCGCGGTGCGCGGAGTGGCGGCCGCCATCGAAAAGGACTCGGCGGACGACCGGGCCAACGAGAAGCGCCGGTTTCTGTCCATCCTACACGGCGAGGCCGTGCGCCTGTTTGATGCTCTGTGCCCCTTGGACGTGTCGGAGGGGCCCGCAGGCCTGGCACGAGCAGTGCGCGCCAGGCAGAGCGCGGTTCGCTTCACGAGACCCGACAACAAGTCACTCTTGAAGTGTGTGGGTTTGGCTCCGGCGGAGTTGCCCGGGACGACCCCCAAACGAAGGTCCAAGAAGAAGGAGGCGAAGCCATGACAATGTCGGACCCCGAGTCCGCGCGACAGCCGTCCATTTGGCAATCCTGGTGGAAACAGTTGCAGGAAAACCGCGGCGGCAGAGCCGAGCTCGCACGGTGCGGAACCGTGGCCGAGGCCGCGTTCTGCGCCCCGTTTCACCTGCTGCGTCGCAGAAAAGGCAACCCACAAGCGGAGATTGAACTGAACAAGCTCGGCTTGATCGCCGCGGTGCTCGCGCACGTCGACAAGGACGACCCGGACGCGGGGAGCCTTGGCAAGCAGATGGCCGCGCCGCAGGGCGACAAGGCGGTCGTCAGCGACGTGCGCTTCCGTCACCTCCTCCGCAGCAACACGACTGATTGGGACGAGCGGCTCGTCGCGCTCGTCCGTGTGCTGCGCCAACTCGGCGGCAGGGCGTCGGTCGACCGGCTGGCGACCGACCTCTGGTGGTGGAACGACAAGACGAAACAACGGTGGGCGCTCGACTACTACGAGGCTCAACCGGAGCCGGCGAACGCCCGCGAGTGAAATCGAACAGATTCCCTAACCCCTGATCGAGAGGCACCCATGTCCCGTTTCTTGCAGCTTCACTTCTTGACCGTTTATGCGCCGTCCAATCTCAACCGCGACGATCTCGGCCGCCCGAAGACCGCGTTGTTCGGCGGCACCCAGCGTCTGCGGGTCTCCTCCCAGAGCCTCAAGCGGGCATGGCGGACGTCCGAAGGCTTCACCGCCGACCTCAAGGGCCACATCGGCACGCGCACCAAGGACTTCGGCAACGTCGTTCACGCGGAGCTGGTCAAGGGCATGGACGCGGCGAAGGCAGGCACCGTTGCCAAGCAAGTCGCCGCGGTCTTCGGCACGCTCAAGACCAAAGGCGACGAGGAGGCACAGCGCCAGACCGAGACCCTGGTCCATGTGACGCCGAGCGAGCTCGCTTCGCTCAAAGAGCTTGGGATTCGCCTTGGCAAAGAGAAGCGGGAGCCCAGCGAGGATGAGCTCGCTTCGCTCGTGGCGACCGCGGCCGGCGCCGCCGACATCGCGCTGTTCGGTCGCATGTTGGCCGCGAAGCCCGGCTTCAATGTCGAAGCCGCCGCCCAGGTAGCCCACGCGCTGTCGGTGCACAAGGTCGTAATCGAGGACGATTACTTCACGGCGGTCGACGACCTGAACGCGAAGGAGGATACGGGCGCCGGCCACGTGGGAACCCAGGAGTTCGCTTCGGCGGTGCTCTACCACTATGTCTGCATCGATCGCGCCCTGCTCGCCGAGAACCTCGGCAACGACGAGGCGCTCAAGAACAAGACGGTCGCGGCGTTCACCAAGGCCTGCCTGACAGTAGCGCCAACCGGCAAGCAGAACAGCTTCGCGTCGCGTTCTCTCGCGAGCTACGTGCTCGCGGAGAAGGGCGACTTCCAGCCGCGCTCGCTGGCGGTGGCGTTCCTCGAGCCGGTCAAAGGCGACGCGATGCTGGTCGAGGCCATCCAGCGGCTCGGCGACACCAAGGCGAGCTTCGACAAGGTCTACGGCAGCGCCCCCGCGTCCTGTCACTTCGACACGACCAAGAACCAGGGCACGCTGGCCGAGCTCGTCAGCTTCGTGGCAGAGGCCTGAGCCATGCATTTCGTTGGTTTTCGCCTGTATGCACCGCTCGCTTCCTTCGGCGACGTTGCCGTGGGAGAGCGCCGGCCGAGCCTCACAGCGCCGACTCGATCCATGATCCTGGGCCTCGTCGCCGGCTGTCTCGGGATTCGCAGGGACCAGGCCGATGAGCAGGCCGAGCTCGAGCGCGCGCTCGGCGTGGCCACACGCACGGACGCGCCCGGAGCGCTGCTCGTCGACTACCACACGGCTCAGGCCCCGGACGAGACTCGGAGGAAGGCGTTCCGCAAGCGCCAGGGCGTGCCGATCGCCACCCGCCGAGAGGAGCTGAGCGCGACGTTCGACAAAGACGGGACGCCGCATGCACTGGACACCCAACTGAGCCAGCGCCAGTACCGCACCGACGCGATCTTCGCGGTCTGCGTGTGGTTGAAGCACGGGGATGGCCCGTGGACCGTCGAGTCACTGGCCGAGGCCCTACGTCGGCCGGTCTTTACGCCCTACGCCGGCAGGAAGGCGGCTCCTTTGGCTCTCCCCTTCGAGCCGGCGCTCGTCGAAGCCGACAGCCCGGTCGCGGCGCTGCGGCAGCTCCGCTTCAGCCTCGACGCTCATTGCGCCGACCGGCTGGCGCGGGGGTCGAGTGAGCGCGTGTATCGCTGGGAGGGGGAGTGGCCGGGGCTCACGGCGGAGCGGGGGGAGGTCCGTCGCGACCGGGTGCTGAGCCGCACCCGTTGGCAGTTCCTGACCCGCGACGAGCACGTGCTCAGCGAGACCACGAGCGAGGAGGCGAGCGATGTTCCTGAGTCGGATTGAGCTACGCGCCGACGCCGCGGCGCGCCCCGAGTTCTGGCGCCAAGTCGCGACCCCGGAGGGCGCTCATCAGGCGCTGTGGCGTCTGTTCAGCCGAGCGCCGGAGCAAACCCGCGACTTCCTGTTTCGTCAGGACGTAGGGGGCAGTCGCGGTCCCGGCCGCGTTAGTTTCTTCGTGCTGTCGAAGTCGCCGCCGCGCGATGACGGTGCAGGGCTGTGGCACTTGGAGGACCCCAAGCCGTTTGCACCGAGGCTCTGCGCGGGTGACAGGCTGCGGTTCAGCCTGCGGGCGAGCCCCACGGTGAAGCGTGGGACAGGCGCCGATGGCACGCCGGGCAAGCGCTGCGACGTGGTGATGGATGCGAGGAAGCAACATGGAGCAGGAGAGCCCTTCGACGTGGTGCTCGCCCTGCAACGCGAGGGGGAGCGGTGGCTCGCGCGTCAAGCAGCCAAGGCCGGCTTCGATCTGGCGCGTGGACCGACCGAAGTCGTCGGCGAAGACGGCCTCGTCGAGGAGGTCGAGCGAGCCGCGCTGCGCGTGGACGGCTATCGTCAGCACCGCCTGCATCGCAAGGGCGAGGCGCCGATCCGCTTCAGCACCGTGGACTTCGAGGGCGTCCTCGTGGTCCGCGACCCTGCGCTGTTCCTGGCGAAGGTCGCGCTCGGCTTTGGCCCGCAGAAGGCCTTCGGTTGCGGGCTCATGCTTCTGCAACGGGCGTGACGTGATCGAGCCGCCAAAGCCCATCTCTATGAAGGAGCGGGTCTCCCTGCTCTTCCTCGAGCGAGGGCATCTGGACGTCCTGGACGGGGCATTCGTGCTCGTCGACAAGACGGGCGTCCGGGTCCACATTCCCGTGGGGGGCGTAGCCTGCCTGCTCTTGGAGCCGGGGATCCGCGTCAGTCACGCCGCCGTTGCCCTAGCGAGCCGGGTAGGGTGTCTCCTGGTCTGGGTGGGTGAGGGCGGCGTGAGGCTCTACGCCTCCGGTCAGCCGGGCGGGGCCCGATCAGACAGGCTTCTCTATCAAGCGAAGCTCGCGCTCGACGACAGCGCTCGCCTCAAGGTCGTGCGGAAGATGTACGCCATGCGATTTGGCGAGGCTCCGCCGGAGCGGCGCAGCATCGACCAGCTCCGGGGGATCGAGGGCGCGCGCGTCAGGAAGACCTATGAAGCGCTGGCGCGGCAGCACAGGGTGCGGTGGGTACGGCGGGACTATGACCCCAACGCCTGGAACACCGCCGACGTCGCGAACCGATGTCTGAGCGCGGCGACGTCATGTCTGTACGGGATCACGGAGGCAGCGGTGCTTGCTGCCGGCTATGCCCCCGCGGTTGGCTTCATCCACTCCGGCAAGCCGCTCTCGTTCGTCTACGACATCGCGGACATCGTGAAGTTCGAGGCGGTCGTACCGCTCGCGTTTCGCGTCGCGGCGCGGAACCCGCAAGAGCCGGAGCGCGAAGTGCGTCTCGGGTGCCGGGACGTATTCAGGCAGTCGAAGCTGCTCGAACGGCTCATCCCGCTCATCGAGGAGGTGCTGGCAGCCGGTGAGCTGCAGCCACCGGAGATGGCTCCCGAGCAGATCCCACCAGCGATTCCGGAAGACGCGGTCCAAGGCGATGGCGGGCACAGGGAGTGACGGATGGTCGTGGTTGTGCTCGAGAACGTGCCAGCTCGACTCCGGGGACGGATGGCGATCTGGCTTGTCGAGGTTCGTGCCGGCGTGTATGTGGGTGACTACTCACGGCGGGTCCGCGAGTACCTCTGGGCCCAGGTGCTCAAGGAGGTCGGCGAGGGCAACGCGGTGATGGCGTGGAGCGTACCCAGTGAATCAGGATTCGAGCTCGCCACGTGCGGTGCCAATCGCCGAGAGCCCGTCGATTTCGAGGGACTCCAGCTCGTTAGGTTCCGACCGCCCGACGACGATGACGCCGCCTCCAAGCTGTAACGCGGTGCGTTATGGTCTTTGACAATTTGGTGGAACTTGGAATGTCAAAATAGCTGTGTCTTAACCTAGGACTCGAACAAGACCGTTCCCCACGCACGTGGGGATGAACCGTTGCAGGAGCAGCTCGACGGCGCCACCTGTGTCCGTTCCCCACGCACGTGGGGATGAACCGGCCGACGTGCGCGCGCTGACTGAGTTGGTGCGCCGTTCCCCACGCACGTGGGGATGAACCGGTTTCTTTCAGGATCTCCGGCTCGGCTTCTGCCCGTTCCCCACGCACGTGGGGATGAACCGCGAAACCTCGCTGCAATTCTTGGATCACGTACCCGTTCCCCACGCACGTGGGGATGAACCGGAACCGTTGCCCCGGGTGCCGGAGCTCCCAATCCGTTCCCCACGCACGTGGGGATGAACCCCGGCGTAGAGGCCGCTGGGCTGGTCGGGGTCGGCCGTTCCCCACGCACGTGGGGATGAACCGCCTCCACCGATGCGCTGCCGTAGGCCTTCACCCCGTTCCCCACGCACGTGGGGATGAACCGTCTCCCGCCTCGACCCCTTGGATCGGTGTTGGCCGTTCCCCACGCACGTGGGGATGAACCGGCGTCTCACGTTGCCACGCAACCGCCGACCAGCCGTTCCCCACGCACGTGGGGATGAACCGCTACATCGAACAGCAATACCTAGAGCACCAGTCCGTTCCCCACGCACGTGGGGATGAACCGGCAACGTCAACACGAGCTGGCAAGCTCGGGGTCCGTTCCCCACGCACGTGGGGATGAACCGGGATCGACTAGGGAGGTACGCGTAGGCTCGCGCCGGTCCCCACGCACGTGGGGATGAACCGGGCAATGCGAGTGCGATGGTCGGTGAGTTG
>JACRCV010000072.1 GCA_016218825.1 Deltaproteobacteria bacterium | reverse complement strand
TCACCCCATCCTGCACGCAAGACTCGCTGCCGACCCGGTGGCTAGCCGTTTGTCGGGCGGAGCTTTCATCCGCTGGGCTGCTGTTGCGAGTTCTGCACCTCCTTTCTGCCTCGCACGAGGCTTCCTGACGCAATGGCACCGGGCACCGGGGTCGTCCCGGGGTCGTCCCGTCCGGGTCGTCCAACCACCGGAAATCACGCATGTCCGAAGCACTGAAGCGTGATGTCAGTAGTTGACAATTACTGTTATGACCCCCACAATGGTCCCGGGCTTTCGATCGGGAGTCAAAACATGAACGTATCCCTCACCCCGGAGCTCGAGAAGCTCGTCCAGGCCAAGCTCAGCACCGGCTTGTACCACACGGCGAGCGAAGTCGTTCGGGACGGCCTGCGACTCCTCAAAGAGCGCGACGAATTCCACGACGCCCGGCTCGCGAGCCTTCGCGCGGACGTCGATGTCGGCCTCGCTCAGCTCGAGGCCGGCCAAGGCAAGCAGCTCGAGCCCGGACTTCGCCAGGCCATCAAGGCGCGCGCCAGAGGTCGCCGCAGCGCCGGGCCAGCGGCGAAATGACCGAGAAGGCTTCGCACGGCACCGTCCGCCTGATGCCGGCTGCCGAGGCCGACTTGGAGGAGATCTGGGGCTACATCGCGGATGACAGCCCAGCCGCTGCCGATCGTTTGGTCGATGAGATCCTAGACAAGTCCGAGACCCTGGTGCTGAATCCCGAGCTGGGACGCTCTCGCGACGAGATTCGCCCCGGACTCCGGTGCCTCCCCGTCGGGCGGTACCTCATCTTCTACAAAGTCGCCGGCGCAGACATTGCGGTCGTCCGCGTCCTGAGCGGCTACCGAGACGTGGCAGCTCTGCTGTAGGCGAACCAGCCCCGCGGGGCCAGGAGCTGGTCCTGGTAGACGCGGGGGCCCGGCGTGGTGGCGCACCGCGCGCACGCGAGACTCACGCCCAAAAAGACAGTGCCACACGCCACCTTGGGCATCGCAACAAGAGGGGCAGTAGAACTGGGCGTCGAACAGCCCTACGCTTCCGGCCGCGAACGGCGCGGTCTTCTCAGAAGCCGGCGCCAGACGTCTCCGGGGAAGGTGCGCGTCCAGTGCGCGGCGTGGTCCATGGTGACCACCAGGCAGGGCATGAAGAAGAGGGTCAGGATGGCGGCGAACAACAGGCCCCAGCCCATCGCCAAGACCATCGGCTGCATCCAGCCGGCGTTGCCGCCCAGGCCATAGGCGAGCGGCAGAATGCCCGCGAGGGTGGTGAGCGAGGTGATCATGAACGGCTGGAAGCGCAGCGCGGCGGCCTTGGCGACGGCCTCCAGGCGCTGCTCCTTGGGCTTGGCCAACGCCTCGCCGAGCGCCGTGGTCATGACCAAGGAGTCGTTCACCACCACCGCGAGCAGGCCGAACATCCCGATGACCGCCAGGATGCCGAACGTCTCGTGGTGCAGGAAGAAGGCGTAGACGACGCCGACGAAACCGAAACCACCGGCAAAGAGAACCACGAGCGGCCGTACGAGCGAGCTCAACGTGAGCGTCAGCACCAGGTACACGAGCCCGAGGCAGAGGAGCAGCAGCGTCTTGGTGCGCGTCGCCGCCTTGGCGCGCTCCTCGTCGGGTTTGACCGAGATGTGATAGCCCGGGAACGCCTTGCGCACCGGCTCGAGCTGTTTCTCGACGGCCGCGGTGACCGCGTCGCTGGACTTCTGAGCCTGATCGAAGAGCACGTCGATGCGAAACATGCGCAGGCGGTCCTGGTGCTCGATGCGGCGCAAGACCTCGGTCTCGCTCCAGCTCCCCAGCATGCTGAGCGGCACCGCGATGCCGCGCTCGCTCATCACCGACATCTTCGCCAGCTGCGCCGCCCGCGTCGGATCTTCCCCGGCAAAATCGATGAGGACGTCCAGCTCTTCGCCGCGGGTGCGCAGGCGCACCAGCTCCTGCTTCGAGAAGTGCTCGCGGATCTGGGCGCCGATGCCCTCCACCGTCAGGCCATAGGTCAACACCGCGGTCTCGTTGGGCACGAAGTGAAACGCCCGCTGCAGCCGCGACTCGTCCATGAAGACGTCGCGCACCCCTTCGGTCGCGACCGTCGCCTGGCGGATGGCGCCGAGCACGTCGGCGAGCTCGATACGATCACCGCCGGAGACATAGACGGTCACGACGTCCTGCACCGATTCGTCGTTCGCGTCGCTCAAGATCGCGAGTCGCTTGAAGCCGCCTGCGGCTGCGAGCGCCTCGAGCTGCGGCCGCAACAGCGCCTCGATGCGGGCGCGCTTCTGGTCGCGCTCGACCAAGGTGCCGGGGGGATTGACGGCGACCAGGGCGAACTTGAAGCCGTGATAGGTCTGCTTGCGGAAGTAGGAGCGCCCGAGGCTGGTCTCGTAGTGCTCGTTGAGCTCCGCGGGCAGCTTGCCGACGATCGCCTCGACCGGCGCGACTGCCTCGGCCGCGGCGTCGAGGGACACGGCGCTCTCGAGCTCGACGAAGATCGCGACGTCACCGCCCACCCGCAGGCTGCCCGACACGCGCGCCGGACCCATGAGGAGTGCCACGGCGCCGCCGATGATCGCCAATACCGCGACGAGGACGAGGCCGCGGTGCCGCAGCAGGACATGCAGACAGCGCTCGTAGATGCCGCGGGACCAGGTGATGATCCGACGCTCCGGCGGCAGCGTCACCGAGCCGACCATGTGGGCGAGGTGGCTCGGCAACAGGCAGAAGCAGCCGAAGATCGAGAGCAGCATGGTCGCCAGCACGATGATCGGCAGCGGCTTGACGATGAACGCCGCCGCGTCCTGCAGCAGCAGGAAGGGCAGGAACGTGACCATGACGGTCACCGACATCCCGAGGATGGGCTTGGCCACGTCGGTCACCGAGCGAACCGCGGCGGTCGAGGGCGCGAGGCCGTTGGCGCGATGCAGCGAGTAGTTCTCGGCGACCACCACGACGTCGTCCACCAGCACGCCGGCCACGATGATCAAGCCGACGAGCGAGATCATGTTCAGGTTGACGCCGAAGTAGTCCATGACGATGAAGGCGCCGAGATAGGAGACCGGGAAGTCCATGGCCGCCAACAGGCCGACGCGCCAGCCGAAGAAGAACCAGAGGACCAGGATGACCAAGACGACGCCCTGGAGGCCGTCGGACTTGAGGAGGCCGAGCTCGTGGGCGACGAGCTCGCTGACGTCGTGGCCGATCTCGACGCCGAGCGGCGCCGGCAGGATCTCTTTGGCCTCCTGGCCCAGGAAGGCGCGCACCCGCTCGCTGACCTCGATCACGTCGGCGGACTCCTCGTAGGTCAGGGTCACGTCGACGTAGGGCGCGCCGTCGCGGGTATGGCGGACGGTCTCGTCCGGCTCTTCGAGCAGGATCTCCGCCACGTCGCCGACCGAGATGCCGGCCCCCGCCCGGTTCATCAACAGCGGCAGCTTCCGCAGGTTGTCGAGGCGGTCGACGAAGGGTCGGGTGATCTCGATGGCGATGTCCTCGTCGCCGGCGCGGATCGAGCCGATGGGCAGGGCCAAGAGCGCCGCGCTGATGCGCTCCCGGACCACGGCGGCCGAGACGCCGGCGCGCGCCAGGCGAGCGTCGTTCAGGCGGATGTAGAGGTTGCGCTTCTCGAGGTTGCTCTCGGTGAGGAAGACGCCCGGCAGGCGTTCCAGCGCCTCCCTGAGCACGCTGAGCGCGCGGCGGTGCTTGTCGTCGCCCTTGTCGAAGCCGGTGACGATGAATCGGAAATAACCGCCGCTCTGTCCGCTCCAGCTCTGCTCCGCCACCTGGATGGGCAAGAGGTCCTTGGGCAGCCGGTGTCGAATGCCGTCGAAGCGGCGCTTGGCCTCGTCGACCACCTCGGTCGCGGTCGCGAGCTTGGGATTCACCCGGATCTCGAACCGCACCTGGCCGTTGGTGGTCGTCGACTCGACGCGCTCGATGCCGCGCAGGCCTTTGAGGCTCTCCTCCAGGCGAAAGGTGACGAAGCGCTCGACGTCCAACGCCGAGGCACCGGGCAGCGTCGCCTGGACCTCGACGCGTCGGGGCGCGCCTTGAGGCAGGAGGGTGCGCGAGGCGTCTTTGGCGAACAGGCCGCCGGCGATGATGACGGCGACGGTGATCAGGTTGGCCCAGAGCGGCCGCTCGACGAAGAACGTCGCGAGGCGATGGATCATGGCGCCGCTCCGGCGCCGCAGAACGAAGGCGGATCGCCGCGGGCGGCGAACGCCACCGCCCAGGCGTGTACGAGCTCGAGCTCGAGCTCGAGGCGCTCGAAGCGCGCGTTCTCGAAGATCGCCCAGTGCTGGAAGTAGTCCTGAAACTCCAGGCGGCCTCTCTGGTACAGGTCGCGGGCCTCGGCGACCTGCGCCTGCGAGATGGAGAGCTTCTCGTCCGTGTGCGCCAAGCGCTTGACGATGGACGCGCTCGCCACCGCCGCCAGCCGCGCCCGCTCGGTCAGCGCCCGAACCACCTCGTCGCGCCGGCTCTGCAACAGCTCGGCCTGGTGACGCCACGACCGGGGCTGGTAGTCGGCGTTGGGTTCCACGACCGGCAGCGTCAGGCCGAGGGTGATGCCGACGAAGGCGTCGAGGAATCTCCGGGTGCTGGTGCCGACCAGCAGGTCGGAAGCGCCGTTCAGCCCGGCCCTGGGGATGAGGAAGAGCTCGGGGCCGTAGGTCCTTGCCGCCAAGGCGGCGCGGCCCTCGAGGCTCTCGATCTCTTGGTCCAAGACGCGAACCAGAGGATGGGCGCCGACGCCCGGATGCGCGGCGCCGGGGTCGACCGGCGGGTGGTGCAGCGCCGGGTGGTCCTCGAGCTCGAAGGTGCTCTGCTCGCCCAAGAACGTCGCCAAGACCGCGATCGCCTGCGCTTTGGCGGCCGCGAGCTCCTCACGACGCTGCGTCGCTGCCAAGAAGTCGGCCTTGGCCGCCAGGTAATCGAGCTTTTGTACGAGCTTCTTGTTGTAGTCGGCGATGGTCCGTTTGTAGGTCTTGTCGCGGGTCTCCAAGAGCTCGTCGTAGACCGTCAGCTGTTCTTGCAGGGTTCGCGCGCCGGCAAAGAGCTCGAGCGCGGCGGCGCAGCGCTCGATGGTCGCCGCTTGCAGCTGCAGGCCGCGGGCCTCGACGATGTCGCGAAACACCTGTTCCTCGAGCTCGTAGAGACGGCCGAAGCGGTTCCGGAGCAGGGGCAGGGCGTAGGAGAGCTCGGCGGCGACCACGTGGCCGGGCGGGTAACCTCGGGGATCGGAGACGCCGTGGAGATTGATCTTGGCCGCGGCCGTCCCTCCCAAGGGATCGTCGGCGATGACGCCGCCCAGGGGAAGGTCGCCGAGCACGATCGCGTCATGGTTGGGCTTGAACCGGAAGTCGCCGGCGACGCCCGGCGACGCCGTGGCGTAGACGCGGAAGCGATCGCGACTCGCGGCCAGATCCAACGCGGCGATTGCCTGCTCGACGCGGACGCCGCGCAGCTGCGGATCGGCGCTCAGGAAGCGCGCGATGACGCTCTCGAGAGCCAGGCGCTTGGGATCGGCGAGCGCGCCGACTGGACCCGGCGCGGCTGGATCGGGCGCGGCGTTGCGGGAACCGGCGGTCGTAAGACCCTCGGCAGGCGCCGGGGTCGACGCCGCGCGCTCGGCGAGGACGAGGCCTGGCGTCAGCAAGACGCCCGCGGTCGGCACCAGAAGGCCGACGAGAGACCGAACGCCGGGTGGGATCATCCGGCAAACATACGTCAGGTCCAAAGGCGACTCAATTTCACCTGGGCCCGGGAGTGCGCGCGCGACAACCATCGTTGACAGGCGCGTGCTGCAGATCAGGCGATTACCAATACTTACAGCACATCATCGCCGGCACGGAAATTGATCGGTCTGACGCCGCACCGGTGTCTCGACCCCGATAGCCTGAAGGGATGACTGCCATGCCGAGCTCACGTCCGTTCCTCTTGACGTTCTTGGCGTTGGCTGCAGGGTGCGGCAACGACGGCTTGCGGCACACCGATGCGGACGTGGAGGTCGACCCGGCCGTGGGCTTCGGCGAGGTGTTCGTCGGCGATCTGACGCCGGCCGCGTTCGTGGTTCGGGCGACCGGCACGCGACACACCTTCGTGCGCGCGGTCTTCAGCGACGACCCCGCGCTCACCTTTGAATGGCCCGAAGCCCAAGACGACGCGCGTGGGACCGCGGTGGGCCCGGGCACGAGCATGAGGGTCACGGTCGGTTGGCAGGCGCTCGAGGCGGGTCCGCTCTTGGGCGTCATCGGCGTGCGCACCGACGTGCCGGGAAAAGAAGTCCTGCTCGTCGAGGCCGATGGGTTCGCCAAGCCCTTGCCGAGCTGCGACGACGGCAACCCCTGCACCGACGACTGGTTCGTCCGCGCGACCGAGACCTGCGAGCACGAGAACAACCGCGCCGCGTGCAACGACGACAACGCCTGCACCGGCGGCGATCAGTGCTTCGACGGCGCCTGCCGCGGCGTCGGCTTCACCTGCGACGACGACAACGTCTGCACCAAGAACCTCTGCGATCCCGCCCAGGGCTGCGTCTATCCCCCGGACAGCGTCTTCTGCGACGACGCCGACTTTTGCACCAAAGACCTCTGCGATCCGCAGGACGGCTGCTCCCACCCCGACGCCGACGACGGCACCCCCTGCGGCATGTTCTCCTGCGCCGTCGCCCACGTCTGTTTCTTCGGCGACTGCAAAGAGATCGACGTCGCGGCCGCGACCGACGGCCTGCCGTGCGCCGACGGCGACCCCTGCACCGATCCGGACACCTGCCAGGGCGGCCGGTGCACGAGCGGCCCCTTCGTCCGGCGCGACCCCGCGATCGTCGGCACCTACGAGACCTTCGGCGGCCGCGGCGCGACCGTGGCCACCGACGGTTTCCGGTATCTGTTCGCCGACCGCGACGCCGTGCGCATCGCGGTGCTCGCCGACGGCGTCAGCCTGTCACACGTGAGCACCTTGCCGGTCGTGCTCTCGGCGCCGCCGGTGACGCTCGCGCCCGGCAAGTTCATCGTCGCCTACAACCACCTCCTGGCCTTGATCGACGCCACCGACCCCGCCGCCCCGGCGTTCGTCTGGGAGGTCGTGGCCGACACGATGATCATGGACTCGACCGAGTCCCCCGGCGTGGTGACGGAGCTGGCGCGGGCTCAGGGAGGGGTCGTCTATGCGATCGGCGTTCAAAGCGGCGGGTGCGGGGCGTCGGCGTCCGGCCTGCCGGCGTCCTGCCACGGCCCCATCTTCCTGCCGGTGAGCGACCTCGACGCCACTCCCGGCACCGCCGTCGACTTGGGCGATGACGCCGACCTCCGCGATCTGGATGCCGACGGTCCCTACGTCTCGTGGGTCTCGTCGCGGCTCTTGCACTGGATGCAGCTCGACCCGGCCGGCGGCGTGGTCTTTCACGCGCAGCACTACAGCGACGTGCTCGGGAGCCTGAGCCGGGTGAGCGTGCGCGGCCGCCGGGTCTCGACGCTCGCGACCGCCGGGCTGCAGATCTACGACGTCACGGACGCGCCGCCGCCGCAGCCCCCGATCGCCGCGCCGCCGCCGTATTGCCCCGGCGCGTTCTACACGCCTGGCTGCGGCGAGCCGCCCTTGCCGGCGGCCGGCTGCTATGAAGCCTGCCAGCCGGCCGGCGCCGCCAACCCGTTGCGCTGCCCCAACGGCAGGACCTGCCAGACCGTGTGGATCGACCCGTGCCGCGATCTCACTTGCCGCGCCTGTGGCCACGCGGTGGAGCTCTGCTTGCCGGACGGTCGGCCGCTGCTCAACGAGGCCGCCCTTGTCACCCCCTTCGCCGGCGTCGAGGACTTCGTGGTCGAGGCCTGGGGCGGCTACGGCGTCGGCCCCCGCGGCGTCGAGGGTTTCAGCATCTGCTCCTATTGCGACGCCTTGCCCTCGCCGTCCGCCGCCTGGCCGGTCGACACCATGGCCGGTCATCGCCTCGACCGCGCCGGCGCGGCGCTGCTCGTCAGCGGCTATTTGGCGCTGCCGCTCGTGCCCGTCACCCCGCCGGCCGGCGGGGGCGCGGCGCCCGGCGAGCAAGCCCCGCCCTGCCCGTTCCTGCCGTGCCAGCCGTCGGCGTCGTTCGCCCGGGTCTCGGGCGAGCGGCACGGAAACGTCGAGGCGATCGTCGACAGCGGCGCCACCGAGCTCCTGGTCGTGGGCCCGGCCGCCGTCGGCCGCATCGACCTGCTCGCCGAGACCGTCACCGGCTGGTCGCTGACGACCGCGGCCTCGGCGCCGGACACGCCCCGCGCCGTCGTCGGCCTGCATCGCTCGGCCATCGTCGACTCCCGCGTCGGCCCGTCCCACACGATGACCGGCGATTCCACCGCCTGGGCGCCGTGGCTGCAGGTGGTCGCGGCCGACACCGCCGCCGCACCGCCCTTGGGCGAGTCGCGCCGGCTCGTGGGCCTTCACAACGGCTCGGCCGACATGGTCGGCGCCCAGATCTGGGCGTTCACCGCCTTCGCGGCCGAAGCCAACCAGTGCTCGTCGCCGACCGGGATCCGCGCCTGGGATCTGCGCGTGGCCGCCGTGAACCCGATGCCGGTCTTCGAGCTCCCCCTCGGGGACCCCTGCGCCGAGCCCTTCTCGTGGACCGGCCGGCTGCGGGTCGCCGACAACCAGACCCAGGTGTCGCTGGCCTTGCCGGTCACCGATTGGAGCCAGTGTCCGGGCGCGGGCGCGCCGTGCTCGCCGCGCTACGGCCTGCACATCACCAGCTACGCCATCTCCGACCCGAGCGCGCCGCCCGGCGTCCCGACCGCGACCGTGGTCGCCGAGCACGTGATCTTCGACACCTTGCAGGACGACTCCATGCCGCCTTACGACCGCGTCGCCGTCGACGGCACCACGGTGCTCGTCGGCGAGCCCGGCCGCGCGGTGCTCTACGACTCCCTGTCGAGCGCCCTGCCGGCGTCGCTCGCCGTCGCCAACGCCGATCCGAGCCGGCCGATCACGGTCGGCTGGATGAAGAGCGGCCGGGCCTGGCTCGGCTGGCAGACCGGTGGCTTCATCGACGCCGACATCATCCCCGGCCCGCGTCTGATGCAGGTGGCGTACAGCGCGGGCGCCGGCACCCTGGTGAGCGAGGGCGAGGTGATGCTACCGGCGGCGGCCGATTCCGTCGTCGACCTCCGGCTCTACACCATCGCCGCGACCGCGGCCGGGGTCGTGGTCGTGGCGCCTGCGTGTCGTTGAGGTCCGCTCACACCAGCGCCAGCAAGCTGCCGACGACGCCGAGCGCCACCGCGATCATCTTCGGCCAGGTGAGCGCCTCCTTGAGGAAGAGCGCGGCGAGCAACACCACGAGCAAGGTGCTCGTCTGGTTCAAGATCGCGGCGGTCATCACCGTGGTGTACTTCATCCCCGCGACCCAGAAGATCAGGGCGAGATAGGCGCCGGCGACGCTGCCGGGCACGGCGAACAGCCAAGAGCGGCTGGGGGTGAGCGCGTAGCGGACCTCGGCGCGGCGGCGGCGGGAGGTGACCGCGACGAGCGCCAGCGCCGCGGAGCCGGCGATCAGGCGCCAGGTGATGACCATCAGCACCGAGCGCTCGGAGAGGATCGGCTTCACCATCACGATGCCGATCGCCATCAGCGCCATCGCCGCGATGCCCAGGCCCGCTCCTTCGACGAACAGCCGGGTCGGGATGCGGACCGCGGGCTGTTCGCGACCGACGATGGCGATGCCGGCGACGATGCACAGGGCGCCGACGATGGTGAGCGCGCTCAGGCTCTCGCCGAGGATGAGGTAGGAGCACAGCACCGTGAACGGGCTGTAGAGGCAGTCGACGATCGCCGAGCGACTGGCGCCGAGGATGTTGAGGCTGCGAAACAGCATGGTGTCGGCGACGCCGATGCCGAGGATGCCGCTCGTGAGCAGCAACAACACCTCGTCGGTCGCGGCCGGCGGCAACAGCGAATCACCGGTGATGAGGACGGTGACCGCGAAGCACAGAAGACCCACCAGGTTCTTGAACAGGTTCAGCGCCAGCGGGCTCAGGGCGTCGCCGCTCTTCTTGAACAGCACGATCGCCACCGCCCAGGTGACGGCGGCGAGCAGCGACAGGCCTTCGCCGGACGCCAAGAACCTCATGCCGCCCGCGCCGCGTCGAAGAACGCCGGTCCGGACCGATGTCGCCCGCCCCACCCGGGGGCGGGCCGAGAGCGGCGCCGCAGGCGGCGCTCCGGGGTGGGGGTGGGGAGGACGGGCGCGACGCGCCCGCCGGGAATCATCAAGGCGAGGATCCGATGGTCGTGGTGTGGGTGGCGCCCCTTGACGTTCTTCGGGCCTTCCACGATGGTGCGGCCGAACCTTCTCCAGGAGAACGACATGCGTCTGTCCATCGTCCTCGCGTTGTTGGCGTTTTCGGGCTGCAAGTGCATGGGCGAGAAGCTCTTAGAGACCGCGACCGGCGGCCAGGTCAAGCTCGACGGCACCTCCCTGACGATCAAGAACGACAAGGGCGAGACGGTGACGTTCGCCGGCGAAGGCAAAGACGGCAAGGGCACGCTGGTGGTGACGAACGACAAGGGCGAGACCGCGACCTTCCAGGGCGACGACAAGGGCGTGAAGATCGAGAGCAAGGACGGCATCGCCGAGTTCGGCACCGGCAAGATCCCCGAAGGCTTCCCGCTCCCGGTGATCGAGGGCGCGACCGTGGCCTCGGGCACGCACAACAAGACCCCGAAGGGCGACGGCTACACTCTCATGTTGTCGGTCGCCAAGGACCCGGTGGCGGTCGCCGACTTCTACGAGAAAGCGCTGAAGGGCAAAGGCCTGAAGGTCGAGCGGGTGCAGAACCCGATGATGGCCGGGATGGTGGTATTGAACGGCAAGAAGGACAAGCTCTCGGCGAGCTGCACCGCGATGCGCGAGGCCCCCGACAAGCCGACGTCGGTGATCATCGGCTGGCAGCCCGAGTAGTCGGGCGCGCCGATGACCACGACTGCCGCGCCCGGGCTCGCGGGCTATCAGCGCCAGCACCTGAAGGGCCTGGCCCACGACCTGAAGCCGGTGGTGCAGGTGGGGCGGGCGGGTGTCACCGACGAGGTGGTGGCCGCGGTCGGTCAGGCGCTTCTGGACCACGAGCTCATCAAGGTGCGGCTCTACGATCCCGAGGACAAGCGCAAGACGGCGGCGAGCCTCGCGGCGCGCGCCGACGCGGTGCTCTGCGGCGTCGTCGGCCACACCGTGATCTTGTACCGCCGGCACCCGAAGGCGCCGAAGATCAAGGTGCCGACCCGCAAGGCGCCGGGCGCCGCCGGCTGAATCAATCACCTCCGGAGGCGTCGAAGCACACCGACGCCGCTCGCGAGAAAGGCGACCATGAACGCGCTCGAGCTTGTCACCGCCGTGATCGTCGCCGCGAGCCCCGCCCCCGCCGAGGTCTTGGGGAAGGTGCAGGCGAGCTATCGCCAGGCGGGAGACATCGAGGCGCGCTTCACCCAGACCTACGTCGACAAGCTGCGCGGCAAGCGGCGCGAAGAGTCCGGGAGGATGTGGGCCAAGAAGGACGGCCGCTTGAACTGGACCTACGAAAAGCCGGCGGCGAAGTACTTCATCTTCGACGGCAAGGCGGCGTACTTCTACGAGCCCGAGAACGCCCAGGTCACGGTGTTCGAGCGCTTTCAGGACAGCCCGTTGTCGTCGGCGGTGCGCTTCCTCTGGGGGCAGGGGGACATCGGCCGGTTGTTCGACGCCAAGGCCTGTCAGGCGAGCTGTGACGCCGGGAGCCCCGGGGACCTGACCGTGGATCTGTGGCCGAAGACGCCGATCCCGACCGTCGACCACATCCTGTTCGCGGTGGAGCCGAAGACCGGACGGGTGCGGGTGTCGGTGGTCTTCGATCCGCTCGGCAACCGCACCGAGTATCGCTTCACCGATCTGGTGTTCGGCGCCAAGATCCCGGACCAAAAGCTGGAGTTCGAGGCGCCCAAGGGCGTCAGCATCCTGCGCGCCACGAGCGGCAGCGACGCGAATCCGTAGGGCACTTCCTGGAACTGACCACACGGTCGCGCCCGCCGGTACCGCAGCGCGGAGGCGAAGCCGCGAGCGCGAGGAACGGAAGGAAGGGCGCGGAACGATCAGCTCACGATGAAGTGAATATGGCGCCGCGGCTCAGAGCTCGGGCGGCGGGGTGCCGAGGAAGCGCTGCAGGGTCTCGTAGCAGGCGACCATCTGCGAGACGCTCACCCACTCGGCGGCCTGATGCGCTTGCGCCGGCGTGCCGGGGCCGAAGTTCACCGCGTCGATGCCCCACAGGCCGAAGCGGGCGACGTCGGTCCACGCCTCTTTCGGCCGGCGAAGACCGCCCACCTGGAGCGCGAGCGCGGTCAAGATCGGGTTGTCCTTCGGCACGCTGCCGGGCGGCGCCAAATCGACGACCTCGATCTCGGCGTCGCCGACCACGTCGCGGACCGTGGCGACGGCGTTCTTGCAGGCCACCTCCGGATCATCGGCGGGGGCGAAGCGGTAGTTCAGGTTGAGCTCGAAGCGGTCCGGCACGACGTTGCGCGCCTGGCCGGCGCTCGCGAGCGTGAAGCACATGCTCTCTTTGAAGGTGAGGCCGCCGACGTTGACGGGGACGGGGGCGCGGGCCGCGACCCGGGTGAGCAGCGGCAACGCCTTGTCGATGGCGCTCGCCCCCTGCCAGGGTCGGGCGGAGTGCGCCGCTTTGCCGCGGACGACGACCTTGGCGTGCAGCGAGCCCAGGCAGCCGACCTCGATGACGTTGTCGGTCGGCTCGAGGATGACGGCCAGATCGATGGCGGAGAGCGCCTTGACCTCTTCGAGCAAGATCTTGAGACCGCTCTCGGCGAACGGGCCCTCCTCGCGGTCGTAGAGCACGAAGAGCAGGGCGTAGGGCAGGCGGTCGAGGGGCAGCGACTCGAAGAGCAGGCGGGCGACGCTGATGCCGCTCTTCATGTCGGTGGCGCCGCGGCCCAGCACCCGGTCGCCCTCGCGGTGCGGCGCCGGGTCGCTCGGGTGCGGCGGCACGGTGTCGAGGTGGCCGACGAGGGCGACGCACGGCCGAGCGTCGGTGAGGTCGCCGAGCACCAGGTTGTTGCCGAAGCGCTGCAGCTCGAGGCGCGGCACCCGGGACAGCGCCCAGCGCTCGAAGCTGTCGGCGATCTGAGCCTCGTTGCCGGTGACGCTCGGGATCTTCAGGAGCTCGAGCAGGATCCTGCAGAGGGCGTCGGCCGGGTGCTCGGCGTTCGCGGCCACGTGCGCTCCTAGACCGGCACGGCAAAGCGCCGCAGCACGTCGTTCAACGACGTCTTGCGGTCGGTGTTGGCAGAGCGCTCGCCGATGATCAACGCCGCCGGGACGTGGTAGGTGCCGGCCGGGAAGTCTTTGGCCCGCGCGCCGGGGATGACGACGGCGCGCGGCGGGATCACACCGCGGCTCACCGTCTCGGTGCCGCCGGTGACGTCGATGATCGGGGTCGACGCGGTGAGGACGACGCCGGCGCCGAGCACCGCTTCTTCGCCGACAACCACCCCTTCGACGACGACGGCGCGCGAGCCGATGAAGGCGCCGTCCTCGATGATGACCGGCTGGGCCTGCACCGGCTCGAGGACGCCGCCGATGCCGACGCCGCCGGAGAGGTGCACGCCTTTGCCGACTTGGGCGCAGGAGCCGACGGTGGCCCAGGTGTCGACCATCGTGCCGCTGCCGACGTAGGCGCCGATGTTGACGTAGGCCGGCATCACGACCGCGCCCGCTTCGACGTGGGCGCCGTAGCGGATGGTGCCGGGAGGGACGACGCGCACCCCGGCCGCCTTCAGGTTTTTCTTCAACGGGATCTTGTCGAAGAACTCGAAGGGCCCGACCTCCATCACCGTCATCGACGCGAGCTCGAAGTAGAGGAGGATGGCCTCCTTGATCCAGCCGTGCGTGACCCAGCCACCGGCCTCTCTAGTCGCGACCCTCAGCGCGCCGCGGTCGAGGGCGTCGATGACCTCGCGGACCGCGCGCTCTACCGCGTCGTCGAGCGGGCGCGCCCGGGCGGCGGCGGCCTCGATGACACAGCTGTGCAGGGCGGCGTCCATCAGCCGACAAGCTGCCACCGCTGACCTGTCAGGGTCAATCCAACGTCAGAACGCCGGGTGCTCGAAGGACAGGTAGGCCAGCGCCGCGACCTCGAAGGCTGCCGCTGGCAGCACCTGCATCGGAACCGATATTCCAGGCACGACCTGAAGCCCGGTAGGCCCGTGGTCGATGGCGAAGCGCAGGCCGGGGTTGATGACCAGCGCATGCGCACGGGCGTTGGCGTCGTCGCCGATCTCGTCGATCATCGTGTACGAAAACTCCACGAGCGGATTGAGCCACTTCACCGGCTGCCAGACCAACGCGGCTCCGGCATTCGCATCGAGAGCCGTTGCGGTGCGGCCGGCCGGTGAGCGGGCGCCCGGCGTCACGGTCGCGCCGGCATTCAGGTGAACGGCGACGTAGCGTCCCGCCTCCATGCTGACCGGGAGGTTCAGCTGCAAGCCGACACTGCCGCGCCCCGTCATCTTCTCCGGACTTCCAGTCGGGAGCACGAGGGATAGGCGCGGCGCCATCGCGATCCACCCCTGCCCGCCGAGGCCTACCGCCTGGAGTCGGTAGTTCAGCAACATGTCATTGAGGCCCGTGGAACCATCGCGCTCTGCCCCGCCGAGGTTGAGCGTCACTGAGAGCTGGTTGAGGTCGGTGGGTGCAGGCCATTCCTCCGTGAACGAATAGACCCACTGCTTGGCGCGCGGCAGGTACTGGAACAACGAGATGTGCTGGATGACGCCGGGCTCCTGATTGTAGGCCTCCTCGAGCAGGAAGAGGTTGTCCCGTATCCGCTCCGGCGGGAGGTCCTGGGCTCTGGCCGCCGGCATGGCCACGAAGGCGCCAACGAGGAAGAGGGCGAGACCCGAAGGCCTGACCAGTCCGCGGGGGAACGCTCGGGAACAACGGGCGACATCTCGTATCAACATGCTACACCTCGGTTTGCCGTCGCGAAGGCAACACCTCGCGATCGGCGTGTTGGATGGGCTCTGGATCAATGCTGCCCCGGCGGCACGCTGCGACTCGCGCCTGAACAGGCGCAGCCTTCGCAGCTCGAGCCGCAGGGGGGGCTCCCGGGAACTGGTCTGAGACGCCGCAGGACGCGCCAGCCGAACCAGGCAGCGGCGAGGCCGACGAGCGAGGTGACGATGAAGGTTTCCATGGCAGGACTCCAGTCATCCGAAAAGGCGCCCGACCTGGAACACGATCAGCGCCAGCAGATAGGCGATCGCGGTCAAGCCACCGAATTGCAGCGCCGCAAAGCGCCAGCGCCCCGATTCGCGCCGGGTGATGGCGAACGTGGCCATGCAGGGCGTCCCCACGAGCAAGAAGATGATGAGGCTCAGCCCGGTCACCGGCCTGTAGTCGCGCGCCAGTGCCGCGCGCAGCCCTTGGGTGCCCGCTTCGGCATCGGTGATCGAGTAGACGATGCCCATCTGCGCGACGAACACCTCCTTGGCCGCGAACGCGCCGATCATTGCCGTCACGATCTTCCAGTCGAACCCAAGAGGAGCGAAGACCGGCGCCAGGGCGCGACCCACCCGACCGGCCGCCGAGAACTCGAGGTCCTCCGTCGCTCGCCGACCCGCCAGTTCGCTCTGGGACAGCACCAATGGAGCGGACCCGAATGGCGTCGCCGCCGCCGCGTCGACCTTCTCGGTCACCACGACTTCGCCCGCGGCGATCTGCTCGTCGACTCGATGTGAAGAAGGCTTCGGAAACGACGTCGCCACCCACAAGAGGATGGAGAGCGCGAGGATGGTCGTCCCGGCCTTGCGCAGGTAGAGGCCTGCCCGGCCCAGCATCTTGATGACGACGCTGCGCAAGGTCGGCAGACGATACGGCGGCAGCTCCATGACGAACGGCGCATCGTCGCCCCGCATCAAGGTCTTGCGCAGCGCGAGCGCGAGCACGAGTGCGAGCAGAGTGCCCGCGGCGTAAACCAGCCAGAGCACCGGCGCGCGCCAGATGGGCGGGAAGAACGCCGGGATGAGCAGCAGCCAGATCGGGAGCCGTGCGCCGCAGGACATCAGCGGCAACACCAGCATCGTGACCAGCCGGTCGCGCTCGTTCTCGAGCGTCCTCGTGGCCATGATGCCCGGCACCGTGCAACCGAAGCCGCTCAGCATGGGGATGAAGCTCTTGCCGTGGAGACCGAATCGATGCATCAGCCGGTCGGTCAGATAGGCGGCGCGCGCCATGTAGCCGGTGTCCTCGAGAAAGGCGAGGCCGAGGAACAAGAGCAGGATGTTCGGCAGGAAGACGATGACGCCGCCGACGCCGCCGATCACCCCGTCGACGAGCAACGACCGCAAGACCGAATCGGGGCCCTCCGGCCACAGCGCGGACACCGTGTCGCCGAGCCACGTCGCACCCGCTTGGATCCACTCCATCGGGTACTGGCCGACGGCGAAGGTCAGCCAGAAGATCGCGAACATGACCAGCGCGAAGATCGGCAGGCCCAGGTGGCGATGAACCACGACGGCGTCGATCCGGTCCGAGAGCTCACGCGGGTCGAGGCGCGGCGCGAGCGTGCGGGCCTCGCGCAGGAGCCCATCGACGAAGCCGAAGTAGCGCTCGGTCACGAAGACCGAGATGTCCTTGCGAGTCAGCGACTCGAGCCGAGTGCGTTGGCCGCGGGCCGCCGCGATCGCCCGGTCGCCGCCGGGGAGGGATTCCACTCTCTTGGTGTGCGCCGGATCATCGAGGAGCAGACGCGTGGCCGTCCAGTCGTCGCTCAGCGCCCGGGCCGGGCTCGCCGGCAGGACCTTGCGAATGGCAGCCAAGGCGCTCTCGAGCTCCGCGCCGAGCACGATCTTGTGCCGGACGACCGGCGTTCGTGCCGCACGCCTGATGGCCTGCTTGAGGCCGGCGACCCCGTGCCCTCGATGTCCCACTGTCTCGACGACCGGGAAGCCGAGCAGCTGCTCCATGAGCGGCAGATCGAGCGTCTGGCCGGCGGCGCGCGCTTCGTCGGCCATGTTGAGGCAGAGGACGGGGTTGGCCCCGGTCTGCATGATCTGGGCGAGGAGCACGAGGTTCCGCTGCAGCTGGGTGGAGTCGGCGACCACGACCACCACGGCAGGTCCGTCCATCAACTCGTCCTCTGCGACCTTCTCCTCCGGCGAGAACGAGCTCAAGCTGTAGGTACCTGGCAGATCCACGACCTCGGCGCGCAGCTCGTCCACCGCGCAGCTGCCGGTCCGCCGCTCGACCGTGACCCCAGGATAGTTGGCGACGTGCTGGCGTGCCCCCGTCAGCGCGTTGAAGAGCGACGTCTTGCCGCAGTTGGGGTTCCCGGCGAGGGCAACCCGAAACGCCTTCGCCGGCTCAGCCTTGGTCATTTGCTTTGCAGCATCTAGCATCGTTAGCCTCGACTACTTCGGAGGGCAAAAAAAACCAACCCCTACGCCATCTCGTCGCGCACCCGAATGACCGTAGCCTCCGTGCGGCGAAGCGCCAGGCGCGCGCCGTGGCAACGGATCCAGAGCGGCTCGCCGCCCGGCCCCGAGCGTTCGAGGTTGATGGTGGTGTTCGGGAGGATCCCCATGTCGAGCAGGCGCTGGCGCAGGGCGCCGGCCGCCCCGACGTGAGTCACCACCGCGCTTTGTCCCGGCTTCAAGTCGGCCAAGCTCATCTGTGGGTCTTCCTCTTTCTCCGAGCAGAGCGCGCACGCGCCACTCGTGTTCCGCTGTTCCGGGGAACACCCTGGTCCAAGCGCCGTCTGGCACTCCCGGAAGCTGTCGACGACGTTCGGACACGAGCCGACGAACTCGAAGAACCTCACCAAGCGATTCATCGCGTCGTCGGTCAGGCTGTGCTCCATGGCGCAGGCTTGCTCGCTCGCAGCGGCCGCCGGCATCCCGAGCACCTCCTCGAAGAAGCGGGCGAGCAGCCGATGCCGCGTGAACACCCGGCGGCCCGCCTCCTCGCCGTGGGGTGAGAGGGCGATGTACTCGCGACGCTCGTAGCGCACGAGCTCGAGCTCGGCGAGCTTGCGCAAGGCAATCGAAACCGTGGCGGCCTTCACGTCGCGAGCCCGTGCGATGTCCTTGACCCTGGCGAAGCCATGCTCCTGGACGAGGAGGTAGATGGTCTCGAGGTAGTCTTCGAGCGCGGGGCTCATCTCGTGAACCTTGGTGCTGGCAGCCGCGCTAGTCATTGTTAGCGTCATCTAACAAAACCGTGCTCGTGTCAAGCCCTACCTGCTACTTGGTGCCCGCGAGCTCTTTGAGGCGCGCCTGAGTGGCTTCGGCGTCCTCCGCCCAGGGCGACAGGTTCAGGTAAGCGCGCAGGTTCTTGATCGCCAGGGCCCTGTTGCCGCGTCGCTGGTGGAGCAGACCGAGGGCACGGTACGCCGGGGCAAAGGCTGGGTCGGCCGCGAGCGCCCCCTTATAGCTGCGCTCGGCGTCATCGAGCTTGCCCCGCAGGTAGAGCCGCGTGGCCTCGTCGAAGAGGCGCTTCGCCTCCGCGGCGTCGACCGGCTTCTTCGCGGTTGTCCGCGGCGTGTCGGTCTTGGCCTCGTCCTTCCGCTGGCGCTTGGCGGTCTGCCTCGCCGGGGCTGCACCGGCCGGTGCCGGCGCACTCTCCGCGGTTCCGCCGGCATCAGCCTCGGGGGTCGGCGCGGGCAACGCTTCGGGCCGGGGCTCGGCGGCGCCAGGCAGATCCGGCAGAACGGCCTTGGGGGAGACGGCGACGGTGCGGCCGTCGGTGGGGTTCGAACCGCTCGACATCCTATCGTTGGCGGTCGGCTTGAGCGCGAACATCAGGCCGAGGCCGGCGAGGAGGGTCACACCCAACGCCGCCACGATGCCCTGCTTTCCGGCCGGAAACCGCGGCGATCCCCCCACAGGGCGCGCGGGGGCCCGCGAGTGGGCCTGTGCTTCGGGCGAGGGTGCATCGTTCACTTCATAGGCGTCGGTGTCGCCGGCGAGGTCCGGTGGGGTCGTCGGCCGATCACACTGCACCGTGGAGGTCACCGCGCTCTTGCCCGGCAGGGACAGCGAGCCGCTGTCCTCGTCCCGGAGCAGGACGCGGATCCCACTCGAATCGGCCGCGAAGTGCCCGTTGGCAGCTTCGACCACCTGGGCGATGGCGCGCTTGCGGGCGCTGGCGCGGTCCGCGAACAACGTGTCCATCCAGCGCGACAGGTCGGGATCGGTGGCGTGGGGTGCCGACGCGGCGTCGAGCTCGATCTGCATCTCTCTCGCTGTCTGGTAGCGGTTGGCAGGGTCCTTCTCCAGGGCGCGCAGCGCGATGGCATCGAGCGCGGCCGGCACACTCGGGCGGAAGTGCGAGGGAGGCTTTGGCCGCTTGGAGAAGATCGCCGCCAGGACCGCGGCCTCGCTGCTATGCCGGAAGAGCCGGCGCACGGCCAGGACCTCCCAGAGGACGACTCCGGCTGCGAAGATGTCCGATCGGCGATCGACTCGGTCGCCCTCGATCTGCTCGGGCGACATGTAGGAGAGCTTGCCCTTGAGCTGCCCGCCCTCGGTCTGGGTCAGACGGCCGCGGGCCTTGGCGACGCCGAAATCGACGACCTTCACCCGCCCGTCATAGTTGACGATGATGTTCCCCGGTGTGACGTCGCGGTGCACCACATCGAGCACGTCGCCCGTCATGCTGGTGAGCTCGTGGGCGGCGTGCAGCCCTTCGGCGACGCGCGCGACGATCCGCGCGCCATACTGCGGCGGCAGCGGCGTGCTGCGGGTGATGCTCGTCTCCAGCACGGAGTTGAGCGGCTCGCCTTGGAGGTACTCCATGACGATGAAGTAGGTGTCGTTCTCGATGCCGAGATCATAGACCTGAATGACGTTTGGGTGGTTGATCTGCGCCGCGATCCTCGCCTCGTCGAGGAACATGTTGACGAAGTGCTCTTGCTTGGCGAGGTGGGGGTGGATCGTCTTGACGACCACCAGCTTTTCGAAGCTCTGCGGGCCGCGCTGCCGCGCCAGATAGACGGTGGCCATGCCGCCGGCGCCGATCTCGGTCAGGATCTCGTACTTGCCCAGGTCGGGCCAGTTGGGGGGCCGAGCGGTGGCCCTAGGCGTGGTCATCGGTGCTTTGCGCTCCCGCCGCCATCACCACGTGACGATGACGCCGGCGCGTCGGTCGCCGAGGACGGGTGCGACTCGTAAGGCCGTCGTCGCGGCCGGGTCGGGCGGCACGAGGCTCTGGTACAAGATGAGACCGACCCCGGCGGCGAGGGCGGCGCCGCCTGCGGACAGCAGGCCAGTGCCCGCGCGGGTCAGGTTCTTGCCGCGGCGCTCCTTCGCGGCGAGCGCCAGCAGGTCCTCCTCGGTCGCGGTGGGGGCGGTGGCGACCTCGTCGCGGATCGACTGGGCCATGCCCAAAAGGACGCCGCCCGTGACGAGGAGCGCCGCGCCGCCCCCGGCCACCACGAAGCTGTAGAGCTCGACGTTCCCCGGGGCGGAACCCGCCGGCGTCTCCGTCCTGTGGATGGTCTCCGGCGGCGGTGCGGCGGGCGGCGCAGCCGGAGGCGACGGTGCGGCCGCGAGGCCTTCCGGCGCCGGGGTGGACGCGCTCGTGGGCGCTGCCGGCTTGTCGACGGCGGGCTCCGTGTCGAGGAGCTCCTGCACGGCCTGCGCGAACTCGCGCGCCAAGGCCACGGGATCGCCGCGGCGGAGCGTCGCCGTCCGACGTACCGGCACCGCGCCGGCGGTCGCCAGCACGAGCTCCACGGTCACGCCGCTCGTGGCAGTACGTGAGCCAACGACGGCGGTGAGCATGGTTGACGCCTCGAGGATCGACGCGATCTGCAGCAGGCAGGCGGGCATCGCCGGGTCGCAGCCTACGAGCGTTGCGGTCTCAGCGAGGCTGGCGCTGCCCTCGGTTGCGTTGACCCCGCGGGTACGCAGCTGCTGCAGCAACACGCGGGTCATTGTCGCCGGCAGCGTGGCCATGCCTTTGGGGGGACGGCCGCCGACGGGAAGAACGACGACGGTGCTGCCGAGGCCAGCGCCGGCTGTTGCCGCGGACGATGAAAGCGACCCGAAGGCGACCGCACCCGCCCAAACGAGACCACTGAGCTTCGAGCGCACGCGCCAAGACTAGCGGGTTGGCGCAGCGGTTTCAATTCGCAATTGCGCCCAGCGTTCGAGCGTTGAAAACCGAGCGCGATGCGGCTAGCCTTCAGCTGCCATGAATCGATACGCGCGACTCGGTGCAACGATGGTTCTCCTCGGAGCCACGCGTTGCACCTGCAACTTCCCGACGCTCTCCTCGGACTACCGCTGCGAGACCGCCGAAGACTGTGCCGCCGGCCGCCGCTGCAACCCTGGCGGCTGGTGCGTGATCGTCAGCGACCAGTGTGTCGGCAAGCCCGACGGTGAGCCGTGCAACGACGGACTGTTCTGCACCGCCACTGACATCTGCTCGGGCGGGATCTGCATCGGCGCGGGCGATCCCTGTGCCGGCCAGCCTTGTCAGATGTCGGTCTGCGGCGCCAACGGCTGTGGGCCTGGAACCTGCGGTGACACCGTGTGCTGCAGCGCCGCGGGTGAGAGCTCGGCTTCGTGCGACACCGACTGCCTGCCCACGTGTGGCGACGACACCTGCGACGCCGGCGAGACCAGCGCCACTTGCCCGAACGACTGCGCCGCCTGCGGCGATCAGCGCTGCACGGCGGCCGAGACCGTACAGGCCTGTCCTGAGGACTGCGCCACCTGCGGTGACGGCGCGTGCACCGGAAGCGAGACCGTGCCGTCGTGCCCCTCCGACTGCGCCAGCTGCGCGAGCGACGTCGATCAAGACAGTCTGCCCGACTGCAGCGACACCTGCATCGATCGGGACGGCGACACCTTCGGCTCTCCCGGCGGCGGCGGCAACACCTGCACGGGCGCCGACTGCAACGACTTCGTTGCCACCTGCAACGACGCGAGCGTCGTCGCCACCAACTGCGCCATCGACGCCGACGGCGACTCGCTCTCCGACTGCGCCGATCGCTGCATCGACCGGGACGGCGATGCCTTCGGCTCTCCCGGCGGCGCCGGCAACAACTGTGCCGCCGTCGACTGCGACGACAACCTGTCGAGCTGCCGTGCCAATTGCACGACCGACGTCGACAACGACGGCGTTCCCGACTGCGCCGACACCTGTATGGATGCCGACCACGACAACTACGGCACCGCCGGCGACGGCGGCAACACCTGCATCGGCCCCGACTGCAACGACGGCAGCGCCACCTGCAACGACGCGGGCTCGCCCACCGCCAACTGCACGACCAACGTCGACGGCGACAGTCTCCCCGACTGTCGCGATGGCTGCGTCGATCCCGACGGCGACGGCTACGGCGTGGCGGGCGGTAGCCCGAACACCTGTACTGGCGCCGACTGCGACGAGGGTGTTCGCCCCTGCAATGCCGATTGCACGGCCGACCGCGACGGCGACGCTCGGCGCGACTGCGACGACCCCTGCATCGACGTGGACAACGACGGCTATGGTGCCGGTGCGGCCTGCGCCGCCGCCGACTGCAGCGACATCCTGCCGACCTGCACGACCAACTGTGCCACCGACGTCGACCTCGACGGCATCCCTGACTGCGGCGACACCTGCCTCGACAAGGACGGCGATGGCTACGGCCAGAGTGGAGGGGCGGGGAACACCTGCTCGGGTTCCGACTGCAACGACGCGGTGGCGACTTGCATCGCCGACTGCACGACCGACGTCGACGCCGATGCGCTCTCGGACTGCGCGGACGGCTGCCTCGACGCCGACGGCGACGGCTACGGTCTGCCGGGCGGCGCGGCAACCAGAACCTGCGCCGGCACCGACTGCGACGAGCTGGTCTCGCTCTGCAACGCCGACTGTATCGCCGACACCGACATCGACGGCCGGCGCGACTGTGACGACCCCTGCATCGACGTCGACGGCGACGGCTACGGGAGTGGTCCGAGCTGTACGGGATCGGATTGCGACGACGGCGACCTGCGCTGCGCTGCCGACTGCATCAGCGATCTCGACCTCGACGGCGTCCCCGACTGCGCCGACACCTGCCTGGACATCGACGGCGACGGCCGCGGCGCCGGGACCGACTGCAGTGGGACCGACTGCGACGACGGACTCCCGACCTGCGGCGCCGACTGCACCACGAACACCGATACGGCTTGCGAGACCCTCAAGGTCGTCGACTGCGTCGAGGTCTATTGCACCACCAACCCGGCCGTCTGCGGCAGCGGCCAGGACTGCCTCACGGCCACGACCGCCACCGAGCTCAACGCGCGTATCACCACCGCCAACAGCAGCACCGGCGTGCGGGACAAGCTCCTGATATTGGCCAGCTTCACCACCACCGCGAGCTTCAATAGCCTGACGAGCAGCACCGGGGCGGAGATCCGTCAAGCTCGCGGCACTGTCGTCGACGCCGACATCCCCGGCCTGGACACTCGCGTGTTCCGACTCAGCGGCAGCAACAACCTCTTGGAAGGCCTCAACATCCACTCCACCGGCAACACCGACACCATCATCTCCGTGGCCGCCGCGAGCAACACGATCCAAAACTGTGTGATCGATGGATTCGGCGAGAGCGGCATCCGCGGCGAGACCGACATCAGCGACAACCTGCTCGTGTACAACAACGTCATCCGTGGCGGCACGGGAGCGCCGGGCTCGAATCGGGCAGCCATCGTCTTCGGGCGGGCCAACAACAACGACGCCTCCGGCGCGATCGCCGGCAACGTCCTCGTCAACAATGCCATGGACGCGATCCAGCTCTACCGGAACGACGGCACGTTCGTCGACCACAACACCATCGCCAACAACGGTCGTGACGGCATTCGTCAGACACCGAGCGGCGACCCCTCGACCAGCCTTTGTATTCGCAACAACCTCATCACCGGGAACGCTGGTCGTGCCATCTACGTCGAGGACGGCGTCGGCTGGAATACGAGCGCGTCGTGCACCGGCGCGTTGGCGGCAGGGCCGGTGTACGGCAACGCCGCGTTCAACAATACCGGCGGGTTGTGCGGCGGACAGTGCAGCAGCTGCAGCTGCCTGCCGGTCGGGACCTTCTTTCAGTTCTCCGCCGACCCCGCCTACACCAGCGTCATCTTCGGCACCGCTGACTACTACTGCGTCTCCGCGTCGACGCTCATCGACGCCGGGGCCAACGTCGGACGCGACGTCAATGGCAGCGACGCCGGCCTGTTCAACTCGAGCGGCCCCGATATTGGCGGTCGCGAGAGCAGCTCCGAGGGTTGCCCATAGAGTCCTTGGTGCGGCTCCGATGCCCGCCGCGCCAGGCCCTGGGAGACTCGCATGAGCGGGGAAATCGTATCGGCAAAGATAGATCGGTACCTGGCGGGGCTGCGCCGGACGGACGATGCGGTGCTCGCCGCGATGGAGCGCGAGGCCGACCTCAGGGGCTTCCCGATCGTCGGCCCGCTGGTGGGCCGCCTGTTGCTCACCCTGGCGCTGGCATCGGGTGCCCGCCGAGTGCTCGAGCTCGGCTCGGGTTATGGCTATTCCACCTACTGGTTTGCCACCGCCGTCGGCGACGGCGGGCTCGTCATCCACACCGACTTCGATGCCGACAACAGCCGCCAAGCGGCAGCCTACCTGACGCGAGCCGGCCTCGGGCGGCGCGTCCGCTTCGAGACCGGCGACGCCCTCGACGTGCTGCGCAAAGAGGCCGGAATGTTCGACATCATCTTCTGTGACATCGACAAGGAGGCATACCCCGAAGTCCCGGCACTCGCGCTGCCCAAGCTCAGGCAACGAGGCCTGCTGATCTTCGACAACGCCCTATGGTCCGGCCGCGTCACGACCGGAAGGGGCGCAGACCCGGCCACCGCCGCCATTCGGAGGTTGAACACGGAGCTCGCGGCCCGCGAGGACCTCGTGACGACGATCCTGCCGCTGCGTGACGGAGTGTCGGTGAGCGTGAAGCGCTGAACGTGCCGGCCGGCAAGCGCGCTACGACCTGACTTGGCTGATCCGCGTCGTCCTGCTCTTACCGGCGCGGCTACTGCATGCCGTTCTCGGCGACGCTCTCGCAGGCGGCGCGCATGCTCTGGTCGACGTCGTCCAGGGTCGGGATGCCGAGGTCGGCGAGGGGCCGGGCGAACAACATCACGCCGCCGCCGACGTCGGGGCCGCAGCCCTGCTCGGTGCCCTCCGGAGTGCCGACGATCGGCGCGCCGGTCTCCGGGGTGTAGACCTGCGCCAGGTAGGTGCGGTTGAGCGCGGCGCTCCAGCACTCGGTCTCGTCGTAGGCCGCCGGCGCCACCAGGTCACCGCCGCTCGCGCCGACCTCGGCGCGGCCCCAGCCGGTGTTCAAGAACGCCATCTTCACCGACAGGGTCTCCAGCGCCGCGGTCGCGGTGTTGTCGATGTTGAGCGGCACCTCGAAGTGCAGGAAGTCGAGCACGTTGCCGTCGGCGCCGCGGTAGTGACCGTAGAGGTAGTCGACGTCGCTGCCGGCTTGCTGCGGATCGGCGCCGGGCGCGTACTTGTCCTTGCCGATGAAGTTGCGAAACACCGCGTAGACCCAGCCAAAGCGCGCCCCGGGGTTCTCGGCGTCGTCGGCGGCGCCGTACACCGAGACGAAGCGGCCGCGATCGAAGACCTTGGTCGCGAAGTCGGGGTCGTTGGCATCGGCGAACGCGAAGTTGGCCTCGAAGTCGAAGAGGGTCACGCCGACGCCGTTGTCCTCGTTCGTCGGGTCCGGGGTCGCCGCGCCCCAGATCACCGGCTTCATCGTCGTCAGGTCGTTGTTTCGCCCGCGCAAGAGCGCGTAGGCGTACTTGAAGTCCTCTTTGCACCCCGGCACCGCGGTGCAGTCGGCGGCCGCGGCGCACGCCGGCGTGTCTTTGCAGACCCCGAGCTCTTTGATGTAGGCGGCGACGGTGCCGTAGTCGTCCTCGTTCGCCCACGGGCCCCAGAGGAACTCCTTGGTGGCGCTGTTGAAGAGCGTCGGCTGCAGGTTGGTGATGGCGCGCATGACTCTGACGATACCGAGCACCGCCTGATTGATCTGCACGGCCTCGGGGCCGGCAACCCTGGGCCAGCCGGCCGGGTCACCGACGGCGCGCACGGTGGCTTGCGGATCCTTGGCGGTGATCTGCGCCTCCGACGGGATGGCGCCGCGATACGCCGCGAGCAGCGCCTCGTCCGAGCTCGGCTCTGTTTCTTTGCCGCACGCCGCCGCCCATACGACAACCGAGACAATGGCCAATCGCTTCATGGTGACCCTCCTGCGTTCGGGTTCCAGATCTAGACACCGCGCCCCCGCAAACCAGAAAAGGATAGCGCATGTCGGCCCCGGATGCAGCGCCACGACACGGGGGAGACACGCGCGAGGGCCTTGAGATCGCACCAGATCTGCGTCACTGTCTGCCGACTGACGAGGTCCGACGCATGAGCACAGACAAACAGCGGGCGCCGCGGTTCAAGGTCACGAACCTGCGCGTCATCTACGACACCGGCGAAGAGTTCTGGAGCGGGCCGGTCGTGGACATGTCGGAGTCGGGCATCTTCGTCGAGACCATGCATCAGCTGCCGGCGGGCACCAAGGTGACGATCCTGCCCGACCTGCCGGACGAGGAGCAGCTGCCCTTCGAGATCCAGGGCGAGGTCGTCCGCACCAGCGAGTACGCGCCTGACGTGCAGTGGGACCGGATCCCGGGGATCGCCTTCCGCCTGACCGGCCTGACGGTGCGCCAGTTCGAGCAGCTGCGTGGCTTCCTCGGTCGCCACGGCGTGCCGATGCGATCCGGCAGCCAAGGCGCGCGCTGACGCTTTTGATTCCCGCGCGGCCGCTCTCGGCCGCGCTCCCCACCCCCACCCCTGAGTACGTCCGAACCGCGCCGGATCCCGCCCCCGAGTGGGGCGGGCACGACGGCCGCTTCAGCACCAGAGCGGTCTAGCGCCCGTCTCGAGGGAGCTCGAGCGCTTTGGCCCGCATCCCGAGCGGCGAGGCGTAGAACGACGCCGGCGTCGCGGTGTAATAGGCGCGCCGCAGCTCCGCCTTGGTGGTGGGCTGCACCACCCTGCCGACCTTGGTCACGGTGGTGCCGATAGCGGCGAAAAACCGCGACAGGCCGGCGCCGCCGCCGCGAAGCGGCACCCGCGCCCACAGCGCGGTCGCGCCGCACTCGGAGAACAGGCGGTGCATCAACGACGCAAAGGCGTACAGCGCCAGCCGCGGGTTCTTGCCGTCGTAGGCCACGAGGGCGCAGTCGATCTCGCGGGCGCTGTCCTCGGCAAAGTCCCAGCCGTAGTCGATCGCGAACCCGACCTGGGCCCCGGCGGCGTCCGCGACCGACCAGAAGCGCACCGGTTGAAACTCGATGCCGCTGTTGTTCTTGACGAGGAGCATCGACGCCGCGACCCACGCCGGATCGGGGGGCGCGGCCAACATGAACGCGTCTTCGTAGATGGCCCGGTCGGCGAGCCACACCGCGATTCGCTCGAGCTGTGCGGGCGTCGCCCGCCCGACCTGAACCGGAAACGGCTGCGTCACGACCACTACAGTAGCCGCGCGCCCCGGGCGCCACAACCGCGCCGGTTGCGGCTGACGACCACCGCCGGCGTTACCGCCATGGCCGAAGACTCGCGGCGGTGCTACACCAGGGGAGAGGGGCGAGCATGCGACGGGCCGAGATCGAGTGCAAGGCGGACCGGTTGCCGCCGGCGTCGACGCCGAGGCTCCAGGACCATGGCTGAGCCGATGCCCACCGGGGTCACCGAGGACCGCCTCGCCCCCTTCGTGACCGGGGCAGGCAAGTCCGCGGTGCTCCTGGCGCACGGCTTCACCGGCACCCCCCATGACCTGCGCGACCTGGCGCTGCACTTGGCCCAACAGGGTTTCGTGGTCGCGAACGTGCGGCTCGCCGGCCACGCGCAGGGCGAGGCCCGGCTCGCCGCCAGCCGCTGGCCCGACTGGTGGGAGAGCGTCGTCGACGCCTACGTCGCGCTGCGATCCCGGTCTGACCACGTGATCGTCTGCGGCTTCTCGATGGGCGGCCTGTTGTGCCTGAAGCTCGCGGTGCACTACCCGGTCGTCGGCGCCGCCATCCTCGCCGCGCCGCTGTTCTTGCGCCAGCCGCTGTTGCCGCTGTTGCCGCTGTTCCGGCCGCTGCGGCAGTTCAAGGGCAAGACCGCGCCGAGCGTCTACGACCCCGGGGCGCGGGCGCTGCAGCCCGACGTCGGCCGCTCGCCGCTCTCCGGGCTGAGCTCCTTTCGCGAGCTGATGCTCCAGGTGGACCGGTTGTTGCCACAGGTGACTTGCCCGCTGCTCCTGATTTACAGCCGCAAGGACCGGGTGGTGCCGTTCGCCAACATGGCGCGCCTCGAGGCCCGGGTGAAGAGCGCGAGCGTCCGCACCGTCGCCCTCGCCCGCTCCAACCACATCCTCACCCGCGACTACGAGCGCGACGAGGTGCGCCGCGTGGTCACCGACTTCGCGGTCGAGCTCGCGGCGACGGCGGAGAGGCCGTGAGCGACGGCCAGTTCGAGGGCATCAGCGGCCGCTTCGCGCTCCAGGGCGATCTCGGCCGGGGCGCCGCGTCGAGGGTGGTCCGAGTCCATGACCGGCTGCAGAACGTGGTGCGGGCGCTGAAGCTCGCGACCAAGGACGGCCAGGTGCAGCGCTACCGCATCGAGTTTCGCCGCCTGCGCGAGCTCCGCCACCCGAACGTCGTCCGCGCCTTCGACTACGGGGTCAACGCCAAAGGCCGGCCCTATTACACCATGGAGCTGGTGCCGGGCGACAAGCTCGCGAGCTTCGCCGACCGCCACGATCCCGAGGCCCTCGGCGCAGTGGCGATGCAGGTCTTGGACGCGCTCGCCGCGATCCACGCCCGCGGCTTCGTGCATCGCGACATCCAGCCGAGCAACATCCTCGTGGTCGGCCGCGGCACCGCGTCCGCAGCCCGGTTGATCGACTTCGGGCTGCTCGTCGCCCACGGCGACAAGCTGCCGGCCGCCGGGACGTTGCCGTACATGGCCCCCGAGGTGGTGCGCGGCGATCCGGTGGACGGGCGCGCCGATCTGTACTCGCTGGGGATGGTGCTCTACGAGGCCTTGCTGCCGCAGACCGCGGTCAGGACGGTCGAGGAGGCGGCCCGCCGCCTGACCGAAGCGCTGCCGACGCCGCAGAGCCTGAACCCGGTGATCTCCGCCGGCCTCTCCGACTTCGTGATGCGCCTCGTCCACCCCGACCCGGCGGCGCGCTTCGCCGACGCCCAGCTCGCCGCCGACGCGCTCGGCGGGCTCCAAGACCTACGCCTCGGCCGCGGCCCGGTGCGCGCCACGACCGAGCGGCTGTTGCGCGGCGGCGCTACCTCGCACCGCCGCAAGGCGGTGGCCCAGATCAAGCAGATCGGACGGCAGGTGCTCCGCGAACGGCGCGGTCGCGCCCTGCTCGTCGAGGGCGAGAAGGGCGTCGGCAAGTCGCCGTTCTTGCGCGAGCTCGCGAGCGTCCTGGCGCTCGAGGGCTTCGCGGTCGGCCGCTTCCGCGCCACCGCCGAGAGCGCCGCGCCGATCCCGACGCTCGTCACCGCGGCGCAGACGCTGTGCCCCGAGCTCTTCGCGCCGGAGGCGCCGAAGGCCACGCTGCCCGAGCACGGCACCGGCGCCGCGGAGATGGCGCGCTACGCCGGCCAGATCGGGCTGAAGCTCGCCCAGGCCTTCGGCGCCACGCCGACCGCGCTCTTGATCGACGACCTGCATCGCGCCGAGGCGATGGCCCTCGAGGTGCTGCGGGCGCTGTTCGACGAGCTCGCCGACAAGCCGCTCTTGGTCATCTGCGGCGCCGACGCCCGCGCCGACGGTAACGCGACGCTCGAGGTGTTGGGCGCCCATGTCCAGAGGGTGGCGCTGCCACCCCTGAAGCAGGCCGAGATCGCCGCGCTCGCGGCGCACCGCCTGTTCGGCCTGCAGCTGCCGATGCCGGCGCTGTTGCGCCTGACCGAGGACAGCCAGGGGATGCCGAGCCTGGTCGAGCGCACCCTCGCCCGCCTGGTGGTCGACAAGACCATCCAGCGCGCCGCGCACGGTTACGTGTTCACCGGCGGCCGTTACCGCGCCGCGCGCCACGCCGACACCGAGCTGATCGCCGCCCGGATCGACGCCCTGCCGGAGGCCGATCGCGGCGTCCTCGAAGCCGCCGCGGTGCTCGGTCATCACCTCTCGGCGCAAAACGTCTCGCCGATGGTCGACGCCGACCTGGGCCGCACCGCCGCGATCCTCGCCGAGCTCGCGCGCCGCGAGATCTTGACGCTGGAGGCGGCAGCCACCGAGCCGGTCTACGCCTTCGCCAGCCGCGCGCTGGTCACCGCGGTGTACCAACGGATCCCGCAGGCACGCCGGCGCCTCCTCCACGATCGGGCCGCGGCGGTGGCCGACCTGCCGGTCGCCGGCCGCGCCGAGGAGCAGGTCGAGCACCTGTTGAAGGGCAGCGACGACAGCCGCGCCGTGGACGCCGCGGTCGAGGCCGGCGATCGCGCCGCCGTGGTGTTCGCCGATCGCCGCGCCATCGAGTACTACGCCCGCGCCTTCGCCCGTCTCCCCGAGACCGGTGACCGGCGCACCGCGACCATCGGCTTGCGTCTCGGCCGGCTGTTCGAGCGCACCGGCGAGCTCGAGCGCGCCGCGGTGTGGTTTCAGACCGCGGCCGGCGCCGCCGGCGCCGACCAGACCCAGATCGTCGTCGAGGCAACCTTGGGCCTGGGGCGCGTCGCGTGGATGCGCGGCGTGCCGGCCGAGACCGAGGCGTGCGCCGCCCGGGCGCTGACCCTGCTCGCGAGCCCCCCGGATCGCCGCCTGCAGGCGGGGGCGCGACGTCTCCAGGCCCGGGTGGCGATGCAGGCCGGAGACAACGCCCGCGGTGAAGAGCTGTTGAAGTCGGCGCTTGCCGACCTCGAGGCCGCCGGCGCCGACAGCGAGGCGCTCGCGGTGCTCATTGACCTAGCGCAGATGGCGAAGAAGCGCAGCGAGGTGGTGCAAGGGGTGCGCTACGCGCGCTTGGCGCAAAGGCGGGCGCGAGCGCAGGGCGACTTGCCGGCGCTCGCCGAGGCGACCACGGTGCTCGGCCGCGGCTTCCTGCAGGCCGGGCGGTTCCGGGCCGCGAAGAGCGCGCTGGTCTACGGCCTGCGGGTGGCGCGCGCCAACGGCGATCGGCTGCGCCAGGGGCTGGTGTTGCGGGAGATCGGCAACGTCAAGCTGCGCGAGGGCGACCTGACCGGGGCGCTGGAGCGCTACGAGCGCAGCCTGGAGCTGATGCGAGCGACGCGCGCCAAGGACGACGAGGGCGCCTGCCTGCACAACATCGGCATCGTGCGCCGGCACCTCGGCGACTTCCGGGCGTCGATCATGGCGCTGTCGGCGGCGCTGGAGATGAGTCAACTAAGCGACGACGTCCCGGGGACCGCGGCGACCGAGGTCGAGCTCGGCCAGACCTACGCCAAGCTCGGCGACCTGGAGGCGGCGCGGCGGCTCCTGGTGTCGGCGCTCGAGACCGCGCGGGTGATCGGCGACCCGGTGACCCGCGCCGAGGCCCCCGCGATCCACTCCTGGGTCGAGGTCCGCTGCGGCCGGGGGCAGCCCGGCGACGACCTGCTGTCGTGCTTCAAGGCGGTGATGGAGCCCCTCGAGGATCCGGCGGACCGCGCCCTGGTGCTGCTCTACGCCACCCGCTGCGCGCTCGTCAGTCGGCACACCGACGCCGCCGCCGAGCTCGTCGGCCGCCTCGCGGTCGAGGTCGAAGACGGCACCCTCGGCTATCTCGAGCCCTTCGTGCTGTCGCTCAGGGGCCAGACCGCGGCGGCCTGCGGTCGGCGCGACGAGGCCGAGGCCCTGCTGCAGCAAGCCGCGGCCGCGGCGGTGAAGAGTCAGCTCCGGCCGCTCGACGTCGAGACCGCGGGGGCGCTCGGGCGCTTGAAGGCCGGCACCGACGCCGGCGCCGCCCACCTGACCCACGCGATGGAGACGATGCGCGAGATCGTGACGCGCCTGACGCCGGAGATGGCCATCACCTACGTGTCGACCGAGGACGCGCGCCAGCTGCGCGCCGCGTTCGAGACCGAGCAGCAACGCCTCGGGCTCGGCATCGTCCCGGCGGGCGAGCACTGAGCACGGGAGTGACCGCGGTCGCCGCTCTCGCGACCAGCTGGCCGACCCCGCCCTGCGAGTCCGACCCCTTCGCGCCTTCTGTCGCGCCTTTGGCCACGAGCATCCGGGGCTCTCGTTTCTGGTTCTACGCCCGGGCCTGCGTCGGTTGGCGATCCAACGACCATCGGGCCGGCGGGCGGAATCGTCCGGCACACGATGCCGAACGGCGAGGTGACGGTCGAGGTGCTCGCTTTCGCGCTCGCGGCGTCGCTGCCGATCTCGGTGGTCGCCCGTGCCGCGGCCCCGGCCGGCCAATCGTGGAGCTGGGACCGTATGTGCAATCGACAACGACGGCCCTGAAACAAGCCGTCCGAAAACTAGAAGACTAACAAGGGGTTGCTTCGTGCGTTTCGTGACTAGGATCACAGACGTCTATCCCAGATACCACGTATGGACACGTTCTCGACGCCCATACACCGGAATCGAAATGGAGATGAGGTCATGACGACAAATACGAGACTGGCTTTGACGCTGCTGTTCGGGTGCCTCTTCCTTCCATCATTAGCCTACGGAGACGAGGAGCCGGCAGCTGGTTGGAAAGTAGGCGGGACTGTACATGCTACAGGTAGCTATGCGGACGGAGTCGGCTTGAAAGGATCGATCACGCTTCGGCTGCCGGAACAGCATGTTGGCTTCGGGCTTGGCGGATTCGCAACGGCATTTGTTGAAGGGCCCCACCTCGGCGGAGAGCTTGATCTGTTGCCGGCTCTCACTACCTTTGACCCCCGTCTTCTCAGGAGCATTGACCCCGGGGGTCACCCCGTCCGCGTGACAGTTGCACCATCTCTCAGTTCGCCCTCCGCCGTCCAGCGCGCCGCCTGCGGCGCCCTCGCCGCGTAG
>JACRCV010000071.1 GCA_016218825.1 Deltaproteobacteria bacterium | reverse complement strand
GACATACGCGAGCCGCGCATGGACCTGCACTGACCCCCGGCCTCGCACCGACAAGCTCGCCCTGGCACCTCAGAGACGCGTCCGCGTTTCTGAGGCGCCGGCTGCCCCGGGGCGCGTGGCCTTAGAGCGGAGTTATGGACGGACGAGCACCATTGCTCCGGCCAGGGCCTTGTGTTAGGCGAGGTCGGTTTAGCATCGCGCCTGTAGCGCGCAATTTGGCTACGACTCGCCGAGGAGGCGTAGTGGTGATGACGACACTGCTATCCGGCCACCTGTTGAAACTGACGGCCGTTTCGGCCGCGTTCCTGTCTCCGGCGCTGGTGCTGGCGCAGTCGGCGCCGCCGACGCCACCGCCCGCCAAGGCCGACACCGCTCCCGCTCCCGCGGCCGCGCCGGTCCCGGCGCCGACCGCGGCGGACGCCCCGGAGGGGTTGCCGGTCGGCCCGCAGACCGAGGCCTATCTGAAGCGCCTGATCGAGGCGCTGCGCGCCGACGACTCGTTCAAGGTCCGGCTGCAGGCGGCGGTGTTCTTGGGCCGCAGCGACGACGACCGCGCCTTCGAGCCGCTGGTCGCGGCGCTCAACAACGACGAGCATTACACGGTGCGCGCCGCGGCGGCGACCGCGCTCGCGAACCTCAACGACCCGCGCGCCATCTCCCACGTCATCAAGCGGCTCGCGACCGACGCCGACCCCTTCGTACGCGACGAGGCGCAGCGCGGCCTGTCGAAGTTCGATCGCGAAGAGGCGTTGCCCTACGTGGTCGCGACCTACGGCTCGGATGACCCGGCGGTGCGGCGCCAGGCGGTCCTCTACCTCGCCGAGGCTCCGAGCCCGGCGGCGCAGCAGGTGTTGGTGCGCGCCCTCGGCGACACCCCCGAGATCTTCCAGGTCGCCCGCGACACCGCGCTCAACATGCCGCCGCCCGAGGGGCTGAAGTTCCTCGAGACCGCGCTCGATCACCGCGACGCCAGCGTCCGCCGCGGCGCGGTGGTGGTGCTGCACGGAATCGCGACCGCCGAGTCGGCGGCTCTGATCCTCAAGGTCTACGAGCGCGACATCGAGGCCGACAGCGTCCGCAACGAGACCCGGACCTCGCTGCGCGAGCTGCGCCGCTTCCTGCCGATTGCGCAGTTCATCAAAGACGCGCAAGAGAGCGCCAACAAGCACGAGCGCACCAAGGCGCTGAAGCTGTTGGGCGTCGTCGGCGGCGACGAGGCCAAGGACGTGCTGACGACCGCGCTCAACGACCAGGACGTCTACGTGCGCGGCAACGCGGTGATGGCGGTGGGCGAGCTCGGCGACACGGCGGTGGTGCCGGCGCTCGAGAAGCTCGAGTCCGACCCGTCGAACCAGCGCATCCTGCACCTGGTGCGCCACGCGTTGAAGCAGCTGAAGAAGAAGAGCCCCGGGACCAACTGATGCCGCTCTCCGGCCTGCGCCTGGCGCTGTTGGGCGCCGGCAACATGGGCGAGGCGCTCGTGCGCGGCCTGTTGCACGCGCACGCGGTCGAGCCCGCGCAGCTCGTCGCCACCGACCCGCGCGCCGACCGTCTCGAGTTCTTCCGCAAGGAGTACGGCGTCGAGGCCATCCTGTCGAACGTCGACGCGGTGCGCGCCGCCGACATCGTGGTGCTGGCGGTGAAGCCCCAGATCTTGGACCAGGTCGCGACCGACATCGCCAAAGACCTGCGCCCCGAGGCCCTGGTGATCTCGATCGCCGCCGGCGTGCCGATCGCCGCGATCGCCGCGACGCTCCCGAAAGGCACGCGCATCGTCCGGGTGATGCCCAACATCTGCGTCGTCGTCAAAGAAGGCGCGACCGGGATGAGCGCCGGCGCCGACGTCAGCGCCCAAGACCTCGAGCGCGCCCGCGCCATCTTCGAGGCGGTCGGCAACGTGGTCCAGGTCGAGGAGAGCCTGCTCGACGCGGTCACCGCCCTCTCCGGCAGCGGCCCGGCCTACCTGATGCTCATCATCGAGGCGCTCTCCGACGCCGGGGTCCGGGTCGGCCTGCCGCGTTATCAGGCACAAGCGCTCGCGGCGCAGACGGTCTTGGGCTCGGCGAAGCTCCTCATCGAGACCGGAGCGCACCCCGGGGTGCTCAAGGACCAGGTGACGAGTCCGGGCGGCACCGCGATCGCGGGGCTGCACACCCTCGAAGAAGGCGGCCTGCGGACCACGCTCATCAACGCCGTGGTCGCCGCCACCGAGCGCTCCAAGGAGCTCGGCAAGAGCTTCTCCAAGGGTCGATAACCCGCACGATCGACGACCGGGGTGGGGTCGACCATACGCGCGATCGTGAGCCAAAAACCGAGAAGCTACGGCAAAGTGAATAGGCGCGCCGGTCCGCCCGTCGATCCCTCATCAAGGAGGCGGTTCGTGTGGGTGTCGTCTGAAGCCCACCAACCGGTGGCCGTCCATGGACTTTGGCGTCGCCCTTCACGTGAGTCTCCCGGTGGTCGCCGCGCGCCGGCGCCCGGTGGAGAAGCGGCCCGTGGGGCTTTGCGGCTCTGAGGGTGGGGCGAAGGTCCTTGAAACTCCTTGGGGTTCGTGGCTATTGACCTATGAGCACGGCGCCGCGATGGCGGGGCTGGGGCTTTCGGCGAGGCCAATGACGGAGACCCTCACAGACCAGGTGCTCGTGGAGCGCGCCAAGCGCGGCGACGAGATCGCGTTCTCCGAGCTCGTCACCCGCCACTATCGGCGCGCGGTCCGGGTCGCGTTCGGCTTGCTGAAGAACCCCGACGACGCCCAGGACGTGGTGCAGGACGCGTTCGCGCGCGTGCACCAACGGCTGAAGCACTTCGAGGGCAGCTCGGCGTTCTACACCTGGCTGTATCGCATCGTCGTGAACCTGAGCATCGACGCGCTCCGCAAGCGGCGGCGGGAGCGGCGCGCCGACGTCGAGGACGAGGCGACGCGCGACGCGCTCGGCTCGGGTGACTCGCTGTGGCCGCGCTACGACGACACCGATCCCGCGGGCAACGCCGAGCGCCGCGAGCTGGCGACGCAGCTGCGGGTGGCGTTCAAGGACCTGCCGGAGATTCACCAGGCGGTGATCATGTTGCGCGAGCTCGAGGGGATGAGCTACTCGGAGATCGCGCGGATCCTGAAGATCAAGAAGGGCACGGTGATGAGCCGCCTGTTCCACGCCCGTCGCGGGATGCAAGAGAAGCTGACCGCGGCCGCCGCAGCCGCGAAGAGCAGCGGCTCGGAGGGATCGCGATGAGCGGCTGCAAGTTCCCAGGGCCCTGGCTGATGGCCTGGCTCGACGACGAGATGGATGAGGCCGCGGAGCGCGCCCGCGCTCACGTGAAGGAGTGTCGCGAGTGCGCCGCCAAGGTCGAGGCCTGGCGCGCTGCGGGGCAGTCGCTGGTGAAGACCATTGACAGGGCGTTGGGCGACGTCGAGCCGCTGTTGGGGCTCGAGAAGATCCACGCCCGCATCGCCGCCACCGAGGAGCTGCCGTTCTTCGATCGGCTGCGGCGCGCGGTCGACGAGCTCGTGATGCTCCACCGCCGGGCGGTCGCGGGGGCTGCGGTGGCGATGGCGCTCGGGGCGTTGTCGGCGCCGGCCGCGGTTTTTTGGCTCGGGGCGCGGGTGGTCGACGAAGGGGGTCCGCTGCGGGCGGCGGTCGTGGTAGAGTCGCTCGAAGTTGGAGGGGCTGCCACCGCCGTGGTGTGGAGCGGCGCGGACCAAAAGACCGCCATCATCTGGGTAGAAAGTGACGCGAATGCCGATGCGACCGATGAAGCGTTGTGAGGTGCTCGGGCTGGTGCTGCTCGCGAGCCTGGTGAGTGGGGCCGAGGGCGCGGCGGCGGTGCCGGTGCAGGTCGAGCTGAAGATCATTCACGCCCACAACAAGAACAAAGACATCGACGCTCGGATCCAGAGCCTCGCGAAGCAGCTCTCGAAGCTGAGCTTCACCGGCTACCAGCTCAAAGACCAGGCGGTCTTCGAGCTCGACCTCGGGGCCGCCGGCCGCATGCAGCTGCCGAACGGCGAGTGGATGGTGGTCAAGCCTTTGGCGATGGAGGCTGACGGCATGCTCAAGGTCGAGCTCTCGGTCGACAAGCTCAAGTTCAAGACCATGGTCGCGATCGCCGCCGGCGCCACCCTCGTGGTCGGCGGGCCGCCCTTCGAAGGCGGGGCGCTGATCGTCGCGATGAGCCGCGCCAAGGATGGCGGGCCGCATTAGCGGCTACTTCACCTTCTTGAGCACGACGCGCTCGTTCTTCGGGTCGAAGCGTAGCTCGTATTCGTTGTTGGCGCTGACCTCGATCTTGGCGGTGACTGACTTTTTGCCGATCTTCAAGCGCACCTCGTGGGCCCCGGGGCTGAGCTCGAGCGGCGTGTCCTTGGCGCGCGGCACCGTCTTGCCGTCGACGAACAGCAGCGCCTTCTTGGCGACCATCACCCTGACCAACACCGGCTTCGCCGGCTCGCTGGGCGCGGGCGTCTTCGCGGCGTCGCCGACGGCGCCGGGACCCGGGGTGGTCAGGCCAGGCGGCAGGGCGGAGGGGCCGAGGAGGGCGGGACCGGGCATGCCGGGAGGGTCTTCCAGGTATTGGCTGGCGGCGCGGCCGGTCGGGGTCGACGGACCCTCGCCGTCGCCGGTGAAGAAGAAGAACACCAGGAAAGCGGCGATGAGCACGCCGATCGCGCCCCACACCAGGGCAGTGCGCCGCTCCTTCTTGAGCTCTACGACCAGCGCCTGGGTGTCGTGACGATGAGTTGTCGTGGCGCGACCTCGATTCGGATTCGTGGCCCTGCTCCAGAGGAACACAGTTTCTCTGGTTGTGCCAGGAACCGGCGGGGACTCGCGAATGGCCGCGGGTCTTGAGCCGACCGCGGGCGGTGCCGTAGGATCGGCTGGGGCTTTGGGGGATGAGAATGACGGTCACCTGCGGGTGCGCAAAGACCTCGACGGCTTGACGATGGCACAGTGGAGCTACGACGCGAGCGGCCGGATGCTCTCCGACGCCAGCTCGGTCACAGGTGACGTCGACTACGTCTGGCTGCAGGGCGAGCCGGTCGCGGTGATCGCGGGATCTTCGGGTGGGGCGGAGTCCGTGTACGTGCTCGGTACTGACCAGCTCGGAGCCCCTCGACGGGCGTGGCGCCTCGACGACGGCAAAGTCGCTTGGGCGGCGGACTACGAGGCGTTCGGGCGGGCGTGGGAGTATGTGCCGGACTCTCGCGAGGCGCCGAGTATCTCGATCAACATGCGGTTCCCGGGCCAATACCTGATTCGCCCGTAAAAACCCCTCCCGCTCCCGCCTCAAAAAGATCCATCGCCGCCAAGTTGGTGTATGGCGTGCATGTTCCGACCCACCTCTCCCCAGCGTCCCCTGTTCGGTGTTGAGCATCGTGTCGACGACGTGAAG
>JACRCV010000009.1 GCA_016218825.1 Deltaproteobacteria bacterium | reverse complement strand
TATAACCAGAAGCCAAAGCAAGCAAGAACTCGCCCACTGGGCGACATGCGGCCCGCTAAGGCAAGCGCATCCAAACCAGGCACAGCGCGGATCGGATGCGCTTCACACTCCTAACGCGGAGCGTCTAGAGCGGAGTTATGGATGAGTTTCTAGGCCGCCCGCGCCCCCTTCTGATAGCGTCGCGGAGTGCGACAAACATGGCTCGTCTTTGCCATGGTCTTCGGATCGGTGGCCTACTTCTTTCAAGGCGGCGGCTGGAACCAGAACGCCCACTTCGCGACCACCGTGGCGCTGGTCGAAGACCGGACCCTGGCCATCGACCGCTTTCGCGACTCCACCGGCGACCTCGCGAGCGCGGGCGGCAACGCCTACTCGGTGAAGGCCGTCGGCACCGCAATCGCGTGCGTGCCCGGCTACGTCGTCGCGCGCGCCCTCACCGCCGGCATCGACAACGCCGGCAATCGCGCCATCGCCCGTGCCTACCTCACCACCGTGCTCGGGCCGGGGATCGCGTTGGCGCTGTTCGCCGTCGTCCTGTTTCGCGCCTTTCGCCGCCGTCTCGCCGACCGCGACGCGGCGCTGTTGAGCCTCGCCGTCACCCTCGCGACCCCGTTGTTCCCCAACAGCACGATGGTCAGCTCGGCGCCCTTCGTCGCGCTCTTCGCGTTCTGGAGCTATCAGAGCCTGGAGGCCGTCCGCCTCGGGCTGTGCCGCGCCACCCCCGGCCGCGTGCTCCTGACCGGCTTCGCCGCCGCCCTGCCGACCGCGTTCGAGTACACCGCGGCGGTGATCCTCGTGCCGCTGTGCGCCTACGCCTGGGACACGCTGCCGCCGCCCCGCCGCCTGCGGCTCACGCCGTGGTTCGCCGCCGGCGTCGGGCTCGCCGCGCTCGCGCCGATGCTGCATCACCAACTCGCCTACGGCAGCCCGTTTCGCCTCGGCTACGAGAGCATGGTCAACGCCGGCATGGCGACCTCCGCCGGCCGCGGCTTCTTCGGCTTTGACGGCTTCTCGTGGGCTCGGCTCTACGACCTGACCCTCGGCGACGCGCGCGGCTTCGTGTTCATGAGCCCCTTTCTCGCGGCCGCGGTCCCCGGGAGCGTTCGCCTGCTGTCGGTCCGGGCGACACGAGCCGAAGGCCTGGTGAGCGCGGCGCTGGTCTACGGCGTGATCGTGCTGGTCGCCTGCCTGTCCTACTGGCACTCCGGCTGGGGTCTCGGCTCGCGCTACGCTCTCTTGAGCCTGGTCTTCGCCGGTGTGCCGATCGCCGCGGTGTTGCCGCGGCACCGCGCCTGGATCGGCGCCGCCGTCCTCGTCGGCTTCGTCACGATGGCGCTCGCGGTCGCGGTCACCGCGACCCCGCCGCCTCCCGGCCGCCGCCCACCGCGGATGCCGATCACCGGTTGGCTGTGGGAGAACTTCGCCGCCGACAACATCGCCCACCATCAGGAGCGCGTCCTCGTCGACCGCGACGCCCCCGACGCCACGCCGACCTGGCGGCCGTCGTTCAACCTCGGCGAGCTCTTCGGCCTCGCCGGCAAGACCTCGGTGCTCCCCTGGCTGATGTTCGTCGGCGCCGCCGGGGTTGCGCTGTTTCGTGCCGCGGGCGCAAGACCGATGACGGAGGCCGAGCGCCGGTCGCCTGCTTGACGATGTTCCCAACTTCCACCCACATCGTCCTCGCGATCCTGACCGCGCTCGCTGCCGGGCTCGCGATCTGGGGCCACGCACCGTCGCGCCGCGCGGTGCACCTGGTGTGCAAGCCGCTGGCGATGCTCTTCATCCTCGCGGCGGTGCTGGTCCTGGACACCGCGGCCCCCGGCCGCTATCGCCTGTGGGTCGTCGTGGCGCTCGTGCTGTCGGTCGCCGGGGACGTGTTGTTGATGCTCGCGGATCGCTTGTTCGCCGCCGGCCTCGGCGCGTTCCTGCTGGCGCTCGTCGCCTACCAGGTGGCGCTCGCGACGCCGGTCGTGGGGTCCCTCGAGCTCTTCGCCTGCCTCCTCTACCCGCTCGCGCCTGCCCTCTTCGTGCTCGGCTCGCTGTGGCCCCGGCTCGGTCGCCTGAAGCCCGCGGTGCTGTTCTACGTCGCCGCGATGACCGGGATGGTGACCCTGGCGATCGCCCGAACCCAGGGCAGCGCGGTGTCGACGCTCTCGGCGGCCTGCGGGGTCGCCGGCGCGTCTTTGTTCATGCTCTCCGACAGCCTGGTGGCCTGCCGCCGCTTCACGGCACCGAAGGCCCCCTACGCCGTCGAGCTCGGGAGCTACTTCGCCGCCCAGTGGCTGCTCGCGGCTACGACGTGGATGACCTGAGCGCGCCCTCCACCAGCTCGGCGTGCAGCGCCCGCACCCAGGCGTCGACCGTGGCCGGCTCGACGATGAGCGCCTGCGCGGTGTCGCTGGCGATCGCGCCCTGCGGCTGACTGTGAAGGCGCGCCGCGCTGGCCTCGATCCGCTCCGCGACCCCGCCCCGCGACAACAGCCCGCTGCCGACGAGGGTCACGACGCCCACCGGCTCCGCCGAAAGCCCGTGCTTCGCCGCCGCCGCCGCGAGCAAGCGCTCGTCCCTGCCGGGGATGCTGGTGCGGTCGACGAGGAGCTCGAGCGCCGCGCCCGCCGCCGCCGCCATCACCCGCCCGCCCTGCAGGGCGACGTCGGTCAGGAGCGTCGAAAAGCGCCCCGGCGCACCGTGCAGCCGGGTCACGGCGCTCGCGCCGACCACCGCGACCACCCCCGAGGGCTCGCGCGCCTGGTCCGAGACCAACGTCTGCCGGCCGCTCGGGTCACCGGTCTTGCGGGCCGCGATCACGATACCCGCCCGCCGCGCGAACTCCACCGCGTCGACGTTCAAGACCTTGGCGCCGGCGCCGGCCATCGTCTGCATCGTGGTGTACTTGAGCTCGGTCAACAACCGCGCTTGCGGGCAGAGGTTCGGATCGGCGCTGTAGACCCCGTCGACGTCGGAGTAGATCTCACAGGCCGAAGCCTCGAGGGCCGCGGCCAGCGCCACCGCGGTGGTGTCCGAACCGCCCCGCCCCAGGGTCGTGATCTCCTTGTGGCGCGACACCCCCTGGTAGCCGGCGACGATGACGATGCGACCGCGGCCGAGCTCTTCTTTGACCCGCCACGGCCGCACCTCGAGGACCCGCGCTCCCTGGTGGTTCTCGTCGGTGATGATCCCGCACTGACTGCCGGTGAACGAGATCGAGGCCTCGCCCAGATCCTGGATCGCCATCGACAACAGCGCCATGCTGATGCGCTCGCCGGCGGTGACCAACATGTCGAGCTCCCGCCGCGGCGGGTCGGGCGTCACCTGGCGCGCCTGGCTGATCAGGGCGTCGGTGGTCTTGCCCATCGCGCTGACCACCACCACCACGTCTTCGCCGCCGCGTTTGCGCGCCACCACCATCTCGGCGACGCGCCGGATGTGCTCCAGGTCCGAAACCGAGCTGCCGCCGTACTTCTGCACCACCGTCTTCATCGTTGCTCCGCACCGCAATCAGGGCGTCAACACCTGGGCCTTCGCGGCGCCGACGTTCTCGAGCACCGCCCGCAGTCTGCCGAGCACCTTCGGGTCCGCGGCCGGCGCACCACCGGCGAGCTGCAACAACGCCTGGAGGCTCGCCTCCCCGGGATGCCGCGTCAACGCCCGGGTCGCGACCGCGCGCGCCTCGACGTCGCGCCTCTGACTGACCAGAAAGAGCCCGAGGTAGAGCTCGACCTCCGGCGCCGCCGGATCGTCCTGCACCGCGCGGCGCAGCTCGCGCTCGCTCGCGACCACGTCACCCGCGAGCAGGTAGGTCCAACCCAGATCGCGCCGCGCCAGGCCGTAGCCGGGCCTGAGCGCCAGCGCTGCCGCGAGCGTGGTCGCCGCGGTCTGCAGCTCGCCCTGCACCAGGTAGAGCCGCCCGAGCTGGTAGCGGTACAGCGGCACCGCCGGCGCGCGCTCCACCGCGTGCGCGGCCTCGGCCGCCGCCAAGGCCGGCTCCCCGAGCGCCGCGAGCACCGTGGCGCGGTTGTTGCGGAAGCTCGCCGACTCCGGCGCCAACGCCAACGCCCGGTCGATCTCGGCGAGCGCCTCGCGGTAGCGCCCGCCGAGGTGCGCGGCGACGGCGCGGTGGTTGTAGTGGTGCGCGGCGAGCTCCAGGTCGCCGAGCTCGTGGGTCATCTGCTTGCCGCCGACCGTCTCGTTCTGGAGATCGAAGAGCGTCAGCGGCGCGCCCGCGCCGACGCGGACCCCGGCCATCACGTGGCCGATCTGACCGGTGCCGGCGGCTTCGTCGCGCTCCACGCCCACGGCCTCGAGGCCGACGCTGCGCGCTGCCGCGACGTAGAGCGCCGAGAGCTCGTAACAGCCGGCCTTCCGCTCCGCGGCGCCCGGGTCGAGCGCGATCTGCAGCAGCTCGATCGCGGTCTTCGGTGGCCGTGCCTTCGGGGTGTTGTCGCGGTCCGCGGCGATGGCCCCTTTGTGCTTCAGGCCGAGCAACGCCTGGTAGAGCTTGTGCGCCCGCGGCGCGACCGGGCCTGCGGTACCGGCCGCCTGGGCCGCGAACCGGAATATCGCGCCATCGGCTTCGAAGGCGACGACGATCGCATCCCGGGGCACGCCGCGCGCCGCGATCTCGTCCTTCAAGGTTTGGACCGACGCCGCCCCTAGCAGCGTCGCCGCGACGACGGCGGGCGCCCGCCACATCAGCGACGGTTGTGCAGTTGATACTCGCGCCAAGCCTTGCGACCTTCTTCGAGGCTGGCCGCCAGATCCCGACAGTCTTCGTTCGTGGCCACGAGCGTCGCGTCGAGCTTCTTGATCAGCTCCAAGACCCGCTCCCCCATCCCCAGGCTCTGGGTGGCGAACGCGTCCAGACGGACGGTGATTGGATCGAGGATGTACTCCTCGACCTCGCTCTCGCTGCCCGCGAAGTGGCTGAGCTCGACGGCGTCGCCGGCGGGGACGAAGGCGTAGCAGTGCTCGCTGTTGCGGTAGGCCACCGCCTCGGTGTCACCACCGACGACCCACGGGATCTTCCGCACCCACTGATCGACCAACCGCACGATCGGATCGCGCAGATCGGCCGCGTACTCGGTGCCGTCGATGCGAACGACGATGCTGCCGAGCACGGTGCTGATGTCGGCGAGCGCGGCGCGATGCTCGTCGAACTGGGAATGGACTGCGGTCACGGCGAGCGGCGCGTCGCCGATGATGATCTTGGTGTCGAGTTCGAACTTCATGGTGTTTGGTCGAGAGCGAGCGGCGTCGGCCGCGACCCCCCCCGAACGGGCGCCAGTCTAGCCAACGCCCAGAGCGGGGGTCAAGCCGCTCAGGTCCCCCCCTCCTTCATCAGGTACACGGTCCGCAGCCGCGAGACGGCTTCTTCGAGGCGAGCGACCCAGGGCGCCGCGGACGGCGCCCGCCGCCCCGCCTGCAGCGAGCGCTCGTAGACCACGAGCGCCTTCCGCACCAGGATCATCACCTTGCCCTTCACCTCGTCGGTGTACACCGCCGCCTCCTCGGGGTTCAAGTCGGTGGGCACCTCGAGGCTCACGATCATGCCGTAGAGCGACTCGTAGAGCCCGCCCACCCGCAGCCCGGCCACCGCCGCGGTGTGACTGTCGCCCAGCCGGATGGCGTGCAGAAACAGCGCTTGCGCCTCGAGCAGCAGCTGGCACTTCGCGTCGAGGCGCTCCTTCAATACGCTCTCCGGGAGCTCGAGCCGAACCGCCTCGTAGCGCTCCGCCTTGATCTCGCCGGCCCAGTACGCCGCCTCGGCCGCCAGGCCCCGATCCTCGAACGGCCCGTCGGCGCTCGCCCGGCGATACACCGAGAGCGCATGCGCGAAGGTGAGCGACGCGGCCTCGGAGTCGCCCGCCTGCTTCAACGCGATCCCGCGTCCCACCAGCGCCTCCAAGCGATCGTCGCTGCCGATCCACGGCGCCTCGAGGATGCGGTCGAACGCGGCGACCGCGCGCCACCAGTCCTCGAGCTTCGAGAGCACCACCCCGAGCCGGAAGTTGGCGTCGATCCAAGTACGGCGATCGCGGTCGGCCGCCGGCGCCGGCGTCGCCCCGATCTCGGTGTAGCGAAGCGCCGCGACGTCGAAGGCGTGCGCGGTCTCGGCGATCAGCGCCAGGTTGAAGCGCGCCGCGGCGCCGAGCTCGCTGTCCGGATGCGCCGCGAGCAGGCGCTCGTAGAGGCCGCGGGCGCGCGCCGTGTCCCCGGCGCGGTCGGCGTCCAACGCCAGGTGGAACAACAACGGCGGATCGAGGCTGGCCTCGGCCTCTGCGGCCGACGGCGCCACCATCATCGGCGCCGGCGTGAGCGGCGCCGGGGTGCCGGGCGCTGCCTCGGGAGCGTGCCCGCAGCCCGACACCGCCGCGAGCGCCAAGACCCCGGCCCGCGCCCTCGTCATGCCGGCCCGCCGCGACCCATCCGCGCCCCTGCTCCCCTGCGTCACGAGAAGGCGGCGCTCAGCGCGGCGGCACGGCGCCGGCGTTGCCCCGGATCCGTTCCAGGTTCTCGTACATCTCCAGGCCTTCACGCGCCTCCTGATTCTTCGGGTCGAGCTCGCGCACCTTCTTGAAGAACGGCACCGCGCCCGCCAGGTCCTGCTTCAGGAAGTGCGAGTTCGCCTTGGCGAGGTTGTCCTTGATCAAGGCCTGGCGCTTGGGCTCCAAGGCCTCGAGCGCCACCCGGGCCGCCTCGTTCTTGGCGTCGAGGCGACGCACGCCCTCGAACGCCAGGATCGCCTTGTAGTAGTCCCTCGCCTTCTGGGCGCCGGTGGCCTCGCGCAGCATGTCCTGCACCTTCTGCTGGTCCTTGCCGGGATCGGACGCCGGGACCGCGGCCGCCGGGGGCGGCTCCGCCGGCTTCTCGACGATGCTCGACGGCCGCTCACCCGGCCGGCGCTTCTTCAACACCGCGCGCCGGGCCTTGAGCGACGCCTTGGCCCCCTCGGTGTCGCCCGCGGTCTGCGCCTTGCGCTGGTCGATGCGCAGCTGGATCGCGGCGATCGCCCGCTCCCGCGCCAGCGCGCGCTCCGGCGAGATGCTCCGCGCCACCCCCTCCGCCTCTCTGAGCGTCGTCTGCGCGCCGTCGAGGTCGTAGCGCAACAACTGATCCGTGGCCTGACGGTCGAGCTCGGCGAGCTTCTGCTCGTGCACGACAACGGCCTCGTCGATCTGCTTCAGCCGCGTCTCGACCTCGGCGCGCAGGTCGTCGCCGATCGGGAACTCCGCGAGGAGGTAGCGGGCCCGCTCGCGCGCCGCCGGGTACTGATCCCTGCTCATCATCAGATCGATCCGATCAATCCAGTCGAGGGCGACCGACTCGACCTCGAAGCGCGAGCGCTCGAAGATGTCGGAGGCGCGCTCGAACTGCGGATCGAGGGGGCCGACGCGCTCCGCGAGGCGCATGGCCCGCGAGGCGTTGCCGACGGTGTACGCCCGCTCGGCGGCGAGCACCGGACCGGCGGCCTCCTCCTCCGCGGTCACCACCGGAGCCGCTTGCTTGGCGACGACCTTGGAGCTCGAGCAGCCGGCCAAGAGCGCCACCGGGCACAACACCGCGACGCCGAGCCAACGCCGGCGCCGGTCGGGACGATGATTGGACGTCACTTCGGCGCTCCGGGGGCGACGCCCTTCGGCGGCAACGGCGTCAGGTTCAATCGTTTCATCACTGCCTTCAGGTCCTCCCACGCCGGACGTTTCTCCGACGGGCTGCGCAACAAATAGGCGGGGTGGTAGGTGGGCATCACCGCGATGCCCTGGTACTCGCGCCAGTGGCCACGCATCCGGGTGATCGGCGTCGGGTCGCGGAGCAAGGTCTGCGCCGCGCAGCGCCCGAGCGCGACGATGACCTCAGGCTTGATGACGCGGATCTGCGCCTTGAGAAAGGGCTCGCAGGCGGCGACCTCGTCGGGCTCCGGATCGCGGTTCTTCGGCGGCCGACATTTGACGATGTTGGCGATGTAGACCTCGCGGCGCCCGAGCCCCATCGCGGCGATCATCTTGTCGAGCAGCTGCCCGGCGGCGCCGACAAAAGGCTCGCCCTGCAGATCTTCGTCCCGGCCCGGCCCCTCGCCGATGAACATCAACCTCGCGGTGGCGAGACCGGTCCCGAACACCACCTGCGTTCGCCCGCGGCAGAGCTTGCAGCGCTTGCAATCGCCGATGGTCGTGCGGATCTCGACGAGCGCCTGGACCGGATCGGTGGCGGCCGGCACCACGACCGGTGCCACGGGCGCGGCCGTGGGCTCAGACACCACGGGCTCGACGCGGGCGCGACGTGCCATGAACTCGGGAGCCACCGGTACGCCCTGCAGCCCGAGCTGCCCTTGGAAGCGCAAGAGCGCGCGCGTCGCCGCCACCAGCCGCCCTACTTCCTCGCTGCGTTCAGTCACCACGTCGCTCCCATATCAATTGCCTGGCCGGTTGTGCACCCCCCACGTCGCGCTCACCTCCAGGTCGACGCCACGGACCTTCCTTTGCCCTCGACCCTTGGCTATGCTCCACGGTTGGTGACCGGACCGCGGTGGCGGTCTTCGACCCCGAGGGCAGCGTGATCAGCACCATCGAGAAAGTCCTGTTTCTGAAGGGCGTGGACCTGTTCAAGACCATTCCCGCCGAAGAGCTGTCCGCGATCGCCCAGATCACCGACGAGGTCGAGTACGCCCCGGAGCAGACGGTCTTCAAAGAGGGCGACCAGGGCGACGCGATGTACCTGATCGTCGACGGCAAGGTGAAGATCTACGTCGGCGCCCGCAACCTCGCCGAGCTCGGCACCGGCCAGTGCTTCGGGGAGATGGCGATCCTCGACGCCGAGCCCCGATCGGCGTCGGTGGCGGCGCTCTCCGACCTGACGCTGCTCAAGATCAAGCGCGAGGACTTCAGCGAGATCCTGGCCGAGAAGCCCGAGATCTCCCGCGGCATCATCAAGGTCCTGACCACCCGCCTGCGCGAGGCCAACCGCCGATGACCCTCACCGACGCCTGGAACGAGCTGAAGGCCCGCGTGGCGGACGAGAGCCGCCGGGTCGCGAGTCGAATCGGCGGCGACCAGAAGCTGGCGCTGTCGCAGCTCTTGCGCCCCAACCTGCCGCCCTACGTCGAGCCGCTGCGCCGGGTCGCCGAGCCGATCGTCGCCGCGGCGGCGCTCTTGGCGCTCGTCGTCTTGGGCGGCCTCGGCGCGCTCTCGGTGCTGGGGCTGATGCTCGCGCTGCTGCTCATCTACGGCATCATCACCCAGGTCTTCGGCATCGAGCTCGAGCTCGGGCAAAACACGCCATGACCGGGAGGCAGCCGGGGCGGAGACAGCACCGCTAGACGGCGGTCACGACGAGCTCGCGGATGAACGACCCCCGAGACCCCGACCTGTCGATCGAGACCGAGCTCATCGCGCCGTCGGCGATGCACGAGAGCTACGGCGGTCTGCTCCGCCTCCTGTTCGAGCGGGTCTTCGGCCCGATCGACTACCCACAAAGCAGCGCCCAGCAGATCCGCGAGCTGGCGGCCGCCGGCGTCGTGGTCTACGTCACCCGCGCCCGCTCGACCTGGCTGGCGCTCTATCTCAACCACGCCCTCAGTCGTCTGCGGTTGCCGCTCGCCGGCTTCGTCGGCGGCATCAACCTCCTGCTCTGGCAGCCGGTCGATCGCCTCTGGAAGCTGTGGCGGCAGCGGCGGCGCGCCCTCAAGAGCCCGTGGCGCAAGCGCTATCAGGACGCGGTGCCGACCCGCAGCGAGGCGCTGTTGGCCGAGATCGTGCTGCGCGGCGAGGCGGTGTTCCTGGCGCTGCAGGCGCCGGGCTTCGAGCTCAAGCCCAAGCCCAAGGCCAACGACTACCTGCGGGCGTTGGTCGCCGCCCAAAGGGTGAGCGGCCGCCCGATCTACCTGGTGCCGCACGCGGTCTCCGACCGCATCGACTCCGGCCCGGTCAAAGACTCGTTCACCGATTACCTCTTCGGACGCCGCGGCCGCCCGGGGCAGCGGCGCAAGAGCCCGATGGTCGGCCTGTCGCGCTACGCCCGCGTCCGAGTGGCCGACGCCATCGACCTCGGCGCCCTGGTCGCGGAGCACGCCGACGAGGACGACTCGATGCTCGCCCGCCGGGTGCGGCACGAGCTCGACCGCCGCATCGCCGCCGAGGAGCGGGTCATCGCCGGTCCGGAGCTGCCGCCGCTCGACACCGTCGTCAAGAGAGTGCTGCGCGAGTCCCTGGTGCGCGACGCGGTCGAGTGCGAGGCGACGAAGAAGCGTGCCGCGGTCGTCGAGGCCCGCGCCGCTCGCTACGTGCGTGAGATCGCGGCGCGCTACAACCCGCGCGTCGTTTCGGTGTTCGCCGGCGCCATGGGCTGGGTGTACTCGCGGATCTACGACGGCATCGTCGTCGACGACGAGGGCCTGGGCCGGGTGGTCGAGGCCTCGCGCCGCGGCCCGGTGGTCTTCTGCCCGTCGCACAAGAGCCACGTCGACTACCTCGTGGTGTCGTCGGTCCTCTGGCAGCAGGGGATGGCGCCGCCGCACATCGCCGCCGGCGTCAACCTGTCGTTCTTCCCGCTCGGGGCGCTGTTTCGCGGCGGCGGCGCGTTCTTCTTGCGCCGCAGCTTTCGCGACAACCCGCTCTACGGCGCGGTGCTGCGCTCCTACGTCATCGAGCTGGTGCGCCAGGGCACCTCGATGGAGTTCTTCATCGAGGGCACCCGCAGCCGCACCGGCAAGGTGCTGATGCCGCGCATGGGGCTGTTGTCGATGGTCGCCGACGCCTGGCGCCGCGGCGTCGGCGAGGACGTGCTCTTCATGCCGGTGTCGGTGGACTACGAGCGGATCGTCGAGGCGCGCGCCTACGAGCGCGAGCTCATGGGCGCCGAGAAGAAGCCCGAGGACATCGGCGGTCTGCTGAAGACCACGAGCGTGCTGCGGTCGCGCTACGGCCGGGTCTACGTCCAGTTCGGGCACGCGCTGTCACTCGCCGAGCTGGCGCAGAAAGAGGGGCTGTCGCGCAGCGCCGAGCCGGCGGTGGACGAGGCCTGGCGGGTCGGCGTGAAGCGCCTGGGCTATCGCATCCTGCACCGGGTCGCGACCATCAGCTCGGTCACCCCCACCGCGGTCGCCGCCGCCGTCCTCCTCGGCCACCCGGGGCGCGGCCTCACCCAGCGGGCGCTCGTCGATCGCGTCCACCAGCTCGTCGAGTACCTGGACGCCGCCGCCGCCCGCCTGACCGAGGTGATCGCCGACCCCGAGACGCGCGTCGAGGCGGTGCTCGAGGCCATCCTCCGCCTCGCCGAGGAGGGCGCGGTGGTGGTCGACCGGCCGGGGCGCGGCGACGCCGAGCCCATCTACCGCGTCGTCGAGGAGCGCCGTATCACCCTGGACTTCTACAAGAACTCGCTGATGAACTACATCGCCCCGGCGGCGCTCGTCTGCCGATCGCTCGCGCGCCGCGGCGGCGTCGAGGCGACCTACGCCGACGTCCACGCCGACTGCCGGTTCTTGTCGCGCTTGATGAAGCGCGAGTTCCTCTGGCGGGTGGACGCGTCGTTCGACACCCACTTCGACGACACCCTCGCGAGCCTGGCGATCCGCGGCTTCATCGACGTCTACGAGGACGGCCGGATCTGGGTGCGCGAGCCGGCCTCGATCCGCTACCTCGCCGGCCTGCTCGACAGCTTCCTCGAGGCCTACTACATCACCGCGACGACCTTGAACGACCTGCGGCGCTTCCCGCTGTGGCAGAAGGAGCTCACGGCGCGGGCGATGGAGCGAGCCCGGCGGGCGGTGTTGGAAGGCCAGCTGCATCGGCCCGAGTCCGCCGGGCGCATCCTGATCGAGAACGCGGTCACCTGGATGGTGGACACCGGCGCGGTCGAGATGGTCCAAAGCGATCGGAAGCGGACCTTGCGCCTGAACCGCGACTACGAGGTGGGCAAGCTCGACACCTTGATCCATGACATCCGTGCCTACCTCTGATAGTCGTTGAAAATCGCGCAACATCGGCCGGCAGCGGCCGATAGTTTTGAAAATGGGCTGATGCTGCATGCCCGTACGGAGGGTACCATGGCGGGGATCGACACGACCGTGACCGCAAACGGGCTGCGCGCGCTCTTGAATCGCGCCGATGAGCTCCGCGCCAAGATCGACAGCGCGGCTTCCGACGCGGAGCGCGACAAGAAGGTCAAGGAGCTGGACGCCGCGGTCGGCGCGCTCGCCAGGGCGCTGTCGCCGCTCTCGCAAAAAGACTTCGAGCAGCTCTCGTTCTCCGAGGCCGACAAACAGAAGCTCAAGACCCTGCAGGGACTGAGCTACGTCGGCAATCGGTCGACCAGACAGGCGATGACCCGGGTGCTGGGCGGCGCCGATCCCGATCATCTCGGCGCGTTCTCGGCGAACGACGACAAGCAGGGGGGCGCGCCACGCGCGAGCGGCGGCGCCATCAACCCGAGGACCGTCGACCAGGCGGCCGCGGCCACCCTGACGCCGATCGTCGATGGGAAGCGCGAGCTCGAAGCGATGCACAAGGGCTTGCCCGGCGTCCTCGCGGCGCGCGAAAAGCTCAAGGACGACCCGCGGGTCGCACAGCTCGAGAACCTCTTGATCTCGACCCGCTCGCTCGCCGACGACGACAAGGGGACGGGCCTGCAGGCGGTCGCGGAGTCGATGCCCGCCGGGCCCGGCAAGAAAGAGGCCATGAGCGCGGTGGCCGAGACCAAGAAGGGCCTGAAGAACCTGGCGTTCGCGCTCGGCGTCGAGTCGACCGATCTGGTGGAGCGCGACAAGGTCTACGCCGAGACCATCGCCTACGGCCTCGGGTTGCCGAGCGCGCTGACCAAGGCGCAGCGCACCAAAGTCGACGAGCTCAAGAAAGCCGGAAACGACCCGGCGCGCATCGCCGCCTCGACCAAGATCTTGGAAGAGCAAGGTCTCGGGGACGTCGCCAAGGCGATGCTGGCGGCCGCCCAGAACCCGGATGACCCGAAGGCCCAGGCAGCGATGGCAGCGGCCCTCGCCGCCCGTGGCATGGACCCCGGGAGCGCCGGGCCGGGCGCGGCGACCGGCCCGAAGACCGAGGCCGAGATCGAAGCCGAGTGGAACAAGCTCAAGAAGGCGAGCCCGACCGGCTACTCGCTGATGAAAGAGCTCTCGGCGGAGAAGAGCAATTACCAGGCGAAGTGCAAGAGCACCTACCAGGAGATCATGGGATTGCTCCGCTCCGGGATGCCGATCGAGATGATCATCATGTTGGTCATGCTGCTGTTGACCGAGCGCGAAGAAGACAAGCTCAAGCTGAAGTTCAAAGAGGTCGCGGCGTTCGAGCAGCTCGACAAGCACAACGAGCCGCTGCGCGACAAGCTCAAGCAGCTGGGCGAGGCCACACCCGGCGAGCCGAAGGCGGTCACCGACGCCCGCAACGCCGCGAAAGACGGCATGATCCATCCCGAGAGCCTCGGGATGACCGGCAAGTCGACGACGATGCTGATGCAAGACCTGCAGGTGGCGCAGCAGATGTACATGCAGGTCATGCAGGCGCTCTCGGCGATCATCCGCCAGGTCCAGGATCTGGTGATGACGCCGATCCGCAACATTAGATCCTAGGCAGCCGGGACGCGTCCCCCATCGAGGCCTCGCCGACGACGGCGAAAGGCGATCGATTCGGGTGTCCGGGACCTTCGGGCGGTTGGGGGCTTACCAACCGGCCGCAAGGTACGGTAGGCTCGGGCGGCCAAATAGCAGGAGGCTATGATGTTGAAGCTGCAGTGGATCCGAGTTGGCGTGCCCCTGACCCTCCTCCTCCTCTCGCGTTGCACCTGCAACGAAGGCCTGGGCAGCGCCGCTCCCGACGTGCCGCAGATCGACGTGTGCGTGAAGCCCTCCGCGGACGCCGCGGAGGTGTGCTACGACACCGTCAACCGCGACATGCGCGCCGAGCTGTGCACCGGCACCCAGGGCTGCCGCCTGCCGGAGCTGTCCGCCGACCTCGGCCGGGTAGCGGCGAACGGCACCGGGACGCTCGCGGTCCGGGTGAAGAACATCGGCGCCGGCACCCTGAAGCTCAAGAACCCCACCGCGGCCCCAGGCACCTCGAACCGTTTCCGCCTCAACCCGTCCGAATCGCCGACCGCCGACGGCGTCTACATGAGCCTCGGCAAGGGCGAGGAGCTGACCTTCAACGTCGAGCTGCGCGGCACGCTCTGCGGCCCACACGCCGGGCGCTTTGTCTTGGAGTCGAACGACGCCCAGATCCCGGCCGGCATCACCGCGCCGGCCGCCTACAGCCCGGGCCAGGCCGACTCGCCGATCTACCTCAACGTCAAGGGGCTCGTGGGCGGACCGTGTCTGTGCGCGCTGCCGCCCTCCGATCTCGACTTCGGCGAGGTGCCGCTCTCGCATCACAAGAGCAAGCGCTTCGGCTTCACCTCCTGCGGCGACGAGGCCCTGACGGTCGTCAACGCGACGATCGGCGTCGACCCCGGCGGGGTCTTCGAGGTCGGCGGCGGCCCGGTGACCATCGCCTTCACGCCGAATCAGGTCTACCAGCCCGGCGAGCAGGGCGACGTCGAGGTCACCTACGCGCCGCTCACCCTCGCCCCGCCGCCGGACTTCGGCGAGCTCTGGATCTACACCGACTCGCCGACCGAGCAGCCCTACTACCCGGTGCCGCTGATGGGCAAAGGCATCCCGCGCCCCTCCTGCAACCTGCAGGCGATCCCGGGCACCGCGTCCTTCGGCCAGGTCGGGGTCGGTGACAACCGCACCCGCACCTTCCGGATCTACAACGCCGGCCAGGTTGCCTGCCGCTACTTCGACACCACGAGGACCTCGGGCTCGACCGAGTTCGCGGTGACCGCCGGCGGCGCGCCGCCCGACGTGACGCTGCAGCCCGACCAGAGCCACAACCTCGACATCAGCTACACCCCGGCCGCGGCGACCTTCACCGAGGCCCTCTTCACCCTCACCGCCGACGACGTCGACGGCTTCCAGTCGGTCGCGACCATCAGCGTCTCCGGCAACCCGACGCTGCCGCCCGACGGCTGCGTGCTCGACATCCAGCCCGACTTCGGTGACTTCGGCCAGGTCACGGTGGGTGGATCCGCGAGCATCAACTTCAACATCACCAACATCACCCAGGGCGACAACCCGCTGATGGACCGCTGCAGCATCTCCTCGGCCACGATCGCCAGCGGCGCCCCGGACTACCGCCTCGGGGACATGAGCATCTTCGCCAACTTCCTGATGCCGGGCATGGCCACCAGCCTGACGGTGAACTTCGAGCCCGAGAGCGAGGGCATCAAGATCGGCATCTTGCGCTTCGCGTCCAACGACGCCACCGGCCGCAGCCGCGACGTCCAGCTGTGGGGCAACGCGCTCGGCGCCAAGCTCTGCGTCGACCCTCTGGGCGGCGATCCGGCGACGATCCAATGCGGCGCCACCCAGCCGTGCGCCACCGTCGACTTCGGGATGACGACGACCGAGGCCACCCGCACCGTCACCTTGACCAACTGCGGCGCCGGGGTGCTGAAGGTCCGCGGCCTCAACATGGATCCGGCGGGCGGCCTGGCGTTCATGAAGCTCTCGCCCGCGCCGCAGCAGATGCCGCTCAACATCAGCGCCGGCGCCTCGGCCCAGGTGCAGATCAAGTACCGACCGACCAACGCCACCGGCGACCTCGGCGGCTTCGACATCATCTCCAACGCCTCGAACAGCGAGCTGACGCGCATCGCGCTGCGCGGCAACTACAACGGCAACTGCCCGACGATATTGCGCTGTAGCCCGAACCCGCTGTCGTTCGGCTCGCAAGAGGTCGGCGTGACCGCAGTGCAGACCGCGGTGTGCAGCAACTTCGGCTACGAGGCGCTCTCCGTCACCAACGCCAGCATCAGCGGCGACGCGTCGTTCGCGCTGCAGAGCGCGACCTACGGCGACCTGCAGCCGGGCGACAGCTTCACCGCCCAGGTCAAGTGCACGCCGCAGAACCCGGGGCCGAAGACCGGCACGGTGCGGATCCTCTCCAACGCCTGTGACGCCTCGCCGCTCACGGTGAACGTCGAGTGCAACGGCATCGAGATCCCGTCGCCGGCCTGCATCGGCTCGTCGGTGTTCCAACCGCGCGAGAAGTGGCGCTGGACCGACACCCCCCTGTTCCCCGACTACGACGACGTCTGGCTGACGCCGGTGGTGATCCAGCTCACCGACGACAACGCCGACGGCCACGTCGACGTCCTCGACACCCCCGACGTGATCTTCACGGCGCTGAAGAGCACGATGGCGCTCGGCCCGGCGAACGGCGGCAGCATGGACCAGGAGTCGTTCTGCCACGCCAACGACGCGGCGCCGGCGGTGGTGGTCGCGGTCAGCGGCAACGACGGCCACGAGCTCTGGGCCTGGGGCCGGCCGCCGGTCGGCGATCCGGCGGATCCGAACGCGCTGGCGATGGAGGCCGAGGGTCAGCTCGCCGCCGGCGACATCGACGGCGACGGCGTCCCGGAGATCATCGGCGTGAAGTACAACTACATCCCGCCGCCCTCGGACTGCGAGATGTCCGACCTCGAGTGCTGCATCAAGGGCAAGTACGCCTGGGGCTCGCTCATCGCCCTCGAAGGCGACGGCACCTTCAAATGGGAGAGCGAGCGCTGGCACCAGGGCCAGGGCGTGATCGAGGACGCCGGCGCGCCGGCGCTCGGCGACATGAACGGCGACGGCTTCCCGGAGATCTCGTTCGGCAACGCGGTCTTCGACCACAACGGCCTCTTGGTCTTCGAGGGCCAGACCGAGGCCGAAGGCAGCCGCGGCCAGGGCGAGGGCGGCGCCGGACACGGGCCGATCAGCGTCTTCGCCGACCTGAACGGCGACGGCATGAACGAGCTCATCGCCGGCCGCACCGCCTACAACTACGACGGCAGCACCTACTTCGACCGCCCCGACGTCCAGGACGGCCTGACGACCGTCGCCAACCTCGACGGCGACCCGCAGCCCGAGATCATCCTGTTGACCGGCGGCGACGATCTCTACGTGCTCGAGCACAACGGCGTCACCAAGTACGGGCCGGAGCACGTCTCGAGCGGCAACGTCGACGACCAGGGCAACGAAGAGGGCTTCATCGCCACCAACCCGGCGATCGGCGATCTGGACGGCGACGGCTACCCGGAGATCGTGGTCGCGGCGACCAACGCGGTGCACGTCTTCGAGCACGACCTGACCCCGAAGTGGTCGCAGGCGATCTCCGACCAGACCGGCGCCTCGGGGCCGACGACCTTCGACTTCGAGGGCGACGGCAAGGCCGAGGTGGTGCACGCCGACGAGGGCGACGTCTGGATCTGGGACGGCATCACCGGCGCCGTGAAGTACCAGGCGCCGCGCGGCTCGCGGACCATCATCGACAATCCGGTGGTGGTGGACGTCGACAACGACAACCACGCCGAGATCCTGCTGGCGCTCGAGACCCCCGCCGGCGCCAACCTCGGCATGCACGGCGTGGTCTGCTACGGCAACGACAAGAACAACTGGGTCGCGACCCGCCGGGTGTGGAACCAGCACTCGTACCACATCACCAACATCTCGGAGTCGGGCATCGTGCCGGCCTTCGAGGGCCCCGGTTGGATGACCCACAACGTCTACCGCTCCAACACCGTGCGCTGCGAATAGACCCCGACCACATCGGAGAACAATCTTGACCGAGCTCGCCCCCCACGCGTGGGAGTTTCGCCGTCGTCGTTTCCTGAACTGGTTCCCGCTCGGGCTGTTGTACGCGAGCTTTTATATGAGCCGCTACAACCTCTCGGTCGCGAACCCTTACATCCGCGAGCAGTACGGCTGGAGCAAGGACCAGTTCGGCTGGGTGATCACCGCCGGCCTGCTGGTGTACGGCCTGGCGGTGCTGCTCAACGGCCCGATCGCCGATCGGATCGGCGGCCGCAAGGCGATCCTGGTCGGCGCCTCCGGGGCGATGCTCGCGAACATCGTCTTCGGGATCGGCGTCTGGACGCCGCTCTTGGCCTACTTCGCCGCGGCCTACATGTTCAACATGTACTTCCAGACCTTCGGCGCCCTGTCGGTCGTCAAGGTGAACGCCGCCTGGTTCCGGCGCTCCGAGCGCGGCGCGTTTGCCGGCATCTTCGGCGGCATGATCCAGTTCGGCCGCATCCTCGCCTACGCGGTCGGCGGCTTCATCTGCGCCCGCCTGCCCTGGGAGTGGGCCTTCTGGGTGCCGGCGATGGTGCTCGTGGTGGTCGCGGCCGCGAACTACCTCTTGGTCCGTAACACCCCTGAGGAGCTCGGCTTTCCGCGCGTGGACGAGAAGCTCGAAGGCGAAGGCGACAGCGACAAGCCGTCGTACGGCTTCATCGTCAAGAAGATCTTCGGCAATCCCACCCTCTGGATCATCGCCGGCGCGATGATGTGCACCGGCCTCATCCGCCACACCATCGAGCAGTGGGGGCCGAGCTACTTCAAGGACGTGCACGGCATCGGCTCCGACGCCCTGATCTACCAGGTGACCTTCAACGGCACCGTCGTCGTCGGCATCGCCGGGGCGCTCGCGATGGGGATGATCTCCGACCGCTACTTCCACTCGCGCCGCGGCCCGGTGACCGCGCTCGGCTACCTCTTGCAGGGCCTGCTCCTCGTGGTGTTCGCGGTCCTGGTGCCGACGCGCGAGGCCGCCGTCACCCTGCCGCAGAAACCGACCGGCGAGCAGCTCGCCAAGCTCACCGCCGAGGCCAACGCCCTGGTCGCGAACGGCGCCGACGAAGCCGCGATTGCCGCCGCGCTCACCAGCTCGGCCACGGCTCTGGCCCCCGGCGTCGCCGAGGGTGCTGCAGCGCCGGCCGGCGGCCACGTGGTCAAGATCCCCTACTCCGCCGGCAACCCCTGGGTCGCGGCGGCGCTGTTGATCCTGATCTACTTCTTCTTGAACGGCTGTCACGGCCTCTTGGCGGGCACCGCGTCGATGGACTTCGGCGGTCGCAAGGCCGCGGCCACCGCCGCCGGCCTGCTCGACGGCAGCCAGTACCTCGTCGGCTCGCTGGTCGGCGTCGGCATGGGCAAGCTCCTGGAGCTCGCCGGCTGGAACGCCTGGGCCTGGTCCATCGCCCCGGTCGCCGTCATCGGCTTCGCGCTCATGGCGACGCGCTGGAACGTGCTCCCTCAAGACTCGAAGAGCGGCGGTCACTGAGCCGCTTTCGTCTGCCTTTGATTCCCGCGCCGCGGCTGCCGCGGCGCTCCGTGACCCCGGGGGCGAGAACCGCTCGAGCGGCGCGCGCCCCTCGCCCCCACTCGGGGGGCTGACTCTTGATCGCATCTCATCGGCGCCCCTCCGGCCGGGGAATGGCGTTCATCAGGTGTAGCTCGCCCAGCATGGCCACGCGGTCCATCAGGCGCTCCCATCCATGCACGAAGGCGCTGTAACCTGGCCTCCCGGT
>JACRCV010000069.1 GCA_016218825.1 Deltaproteobacteria bacterium | reverse complement strand
GGGCCTCCGACGGGTTCGAACCAAGACCTCCGGCACCGCGCTCCCTGGTGAACCACACCGCGGAGGGCCTTCAGGCTCCAGGCATCAGCCGGTCCCCTTCTGGTGATCGAACGCGAGTGGGGTTCTTACGGCGGAATCATTATTGAGGGCATCGACGGGAATGGGACCGATGATCCAGCCCCCGGCCACGGGCTGCACCATGTGGCCGACGCTGTGATCGTGACGGGGCGCAATCTTCTTGGAGCGTCGGTGACCCTGCAGGACGGAGGCAACAACATCGTGCTGACGATCCGAGCCCAGGTCGATGATCGCCTTGAGGCGATCTTGCCCCCTAACGTTACGGCAGGGCAACACACTCTCACCGTCAGCAACAGCGCCGGAGAGGTCGGGCTTACTCTCGTCCTGCTCAAAGGCGTCACGGGCGCAGCGTGCCCATGAGGAATACCACGATGCGATGGGCGATTCTTGCGGGTATCGGTCTTCTCTTCGTTACTGCCGTCTATCTATCCAGCCGGCAGGCGGCGGCCCAGGGACTCTTCCTGTTGCAGGGAGAACCAGGAGTTTCAGCGTGCGGCCTTGACCCATGCCCGACGACTACATGCACGCTGCAGGGCGAACCGAGCACCGCCGGCCCGTGCCTCAACTGTCCGTAGCGACACGAAAGGGAACATCATTGGGTCCGATTATCCCCCCGTCAGCGCAAGCCGCACCCCAGCGGAGGCGAAGCCGCCAGCGCGAGGGAGAAACGACGCAAGTCGACCACCTCACGACAGCCCCGCCATAGAGCGCCAGAAACTGGCGGCAACCGAAATCACCGTGCTAGGCTTTCAGCCATGCGCAGCTCTATCGCCACCCTGGTGTTCGTCGGCGTCGCAACGGTCGCGCCGCCCGTGCTCGCCCAGGAGCTCGAAGCGGAGCTCAAGGAGATGAGCTGGATCGGCTTCCAACAGTTCCAGGATGCGTCGCGGGTGTTCGTGAAGACGACCGAGCCGGTGAAGTACCGCGTCGACAACACCCGCACCGACATGGTGATCTTGTTCCTCGAGAACACCACGGTGCCGCTCCGGAACAACCGCCGCCAGCTCGACACCCACTTCTTCGAGAGTCCGGTCACCTGGATCCAAGCCAAGGCCATCGAAGGCCCGTCGCCGTCGGTGCGCATCGAGATCCGCGTCAAGCACAAGGTGCCGTTCAAAGAAGTCCAGAACGACAACGTCCTCGCCCTCGACTTCGAGCGCCGCTAGCCACACCTCGTTCACCTGCATTTGATTCCCGCGCCGCGGCGGCCGCGGCGCTCCCCACCCCCACTCCCCCGGCCCCTCGCCCCCGGGTGGGGCGAGGGGAGCCGCTCCGACGCCAGCGCGCTCACGGGCGCGCTCACCACTTGAGAGGCTGACAGAAACCCCATACGGTCGGCTCGGATGCGACCTCGCCCGCCGCTCTCAGCCTTCGTCTGCGCCCTGCTCACGGGATGGGCTCTGTTGTCGCCGACGCCCACGCGCGCGGCCGCCCCCGCCCTGTTGACGCGCGAAGCCACGCCACGCTGCGACCTGGTCGACGTCGCGGCGAACCGGAGCGACTGCGACCGCGAGCGCTGCGAGCTCGACGGCGAGGTGACCCTCCGTTGCGGCGACGTCCGGCTCTGGGCCGACCGCGCCTCGATCCAGCTCGGCACCGACCAGAGCTTCGCCGGCGCCGACGCCTTTGGACACGTGACCCTGGTGGACGGCACCACGGTCTTGAGCTGCGACCGGCTGCACCTCGGCCAGGATCGGGTCCAGGGCCGCCTGGACGCCGCCACCATCCACGTCAAGCGGCCCGGCGCCAAGCCGGACCCGCATGGCAAGCCGCTCGGCCGCGACCAGTTCGTGTTCGCCGGCGACATCGAGCGCCGCTCGCGCACCACCTTCCACGTCGAAGACGCCTGGTTCACCCAGTGCGACTGCGGCGCCGAGCCCCCGTCCTGGCGCCTCGGCGCCAAGAGCCTCGACGCCGATCTCGACGACCGCGCGACCCTGTGGCGGCCGCAGCTCTACATCAACCCCTTCGGCCTCGGCCTGGTGCCGCTCACCCCGCCGCTGCTGCCGCTGTCGGTGCCGCTCACGAGGCGCGCCGCCGGCCTGCTCGCGCCCAAGCTCACGTTCTACAGCCCCACCGCGCCCACCGTGGACCTGCCGCTGTTCGTGCCTTTCGGCGAGTCGTGGGACGTGACGCTCGCGCCGGGGCTGCGCACCGACTGGGGCGAGCACCGGCTGACGCCGCCCTCCACCTGGGGTGCGCCGCGCCTGGGCCTGCGCCTGCGCGCCGCGCCCGCCGACCGGGTCGAGGGCGAGGTCGCGGTGCAGTGGACCGAGGACCGCAAACACCAGGCGGCGCGCATCTACGAAGACCAGAACCCGAGCGCCGCCGGCAGCCCCGAGCTCGCGGGACGCGAGAAGCTCGTGCACCGCGTGAGCGTCGAGTCGAAGGTCAAGGCCGACCTCGCGCCGCGCACGCGCCTGCTCACCGATCTCAAGTGGGCCTCCGACGATCTGGTCGCCGAGGACTTCCGGGTGAGCTTGAGCGACCGGGTGACGGAGTACGTCCCGTCCCGGGCCGCGCTCTCGTGGCGGCAGCCGTATCTGGTCGGGGTCGCGGCGGCCGAATTCCTGGAGCGGCTGCAAGGCTCGCCCGCGGGCGCCTACTCGAACACCGGCGGCGCCGACCGCCGGATCGGCCAACGGGGCCCGGCGCTGCGCCTGAGCGTGCCCCCGACCTCGATCGCCGAGCGCCTGCACGTCGACGCCGATCTGAGCTACGTGCGCTACGGCCCGTACGCGCCCGACCTGCCGCCGCTCTCGACCGTGGTCGGCACCAACGTCGGCCTGTCGTACCTCGACGCCCTCGGACCTTTGGCCGTGTCGGCGCGGGCGCTGGCGACCGGCTTCTGGACCGACCTCGCGAGCCGTGACCCGCGCCGGGTGCTGTTCCTGTTCACCACCGCCGACGCCGAGCTGCCGCTCTTCAAGCGCTACGGCGACCTGGTGCATCGGGTGGCGCTGCGCGCCGGCTACCGCGCGATCCCGTGGCGCGGTGCCGGAGACGCGCCCATCGCCGCCGCCGTGGACGAGCGCTTTGCGCTACGCACCTCGCACCAGGGCGCCATCGGCCTCGACCAGAGCCTTTATCGGCACGACGGCGCCGCGACGACGCCGCTGTGGACCTTGAGCCTGGCACAGCCGTGGGACCTGACGAACGGCGAGACGCTGCAGGCCCAGGCGCGCTTGACGCTGGCGGTAGGCGCGCTCGCCGGCGGCAGCGTCTGGTCGAGCCTGGCGTGGACCCGGAGCCGCCCGGCCAAAGAGCTCGGCGGCGGCCTCTGGCTCGGGCTCGGGCCGGCGCGCGTCGGTAGTCAGTACACCTACATCTCGCCGCAGGCGGATCGATTGCGGCGCAGCATCTACGAGCTCGGCACGGCCGGGGTCGCGCTCGATCCGAGCCGGTGGGTGCACTCGGTGTCGCCGTTCGCGTCCGTCGGCGTCGCGTCGCGCCTCAGCCTCAGCTACGCCACCGACATCCTGCTCGCGGTCCCAGAGACCGCGGGGACGGCCGCGCCGCCGAGAGACCGCGGGCCCATCGAGCATCGGATCAGCGTGAGCTACCACTCGCCGTGCGACTGTTGGGATCTGCTCGCCCACGCGGCGCTGCCGGCGAAGGATCCATTGGCTGGGCTGCGCGCCGGGATCACCCTCTCGGTCGCCGGCTACGCGCTCGGCTCCCAGTAGCTGGCCCGCCTTCGCCGTGAGCTGATCGTTCCGCGCCCTTTCTTGCGTTCCTCGCGCTCGCGGCTCCGCCTCCGCTGCAGCACCGGCGGGCGCGACCGTGTGTTCGGGTCTCTAGAGGTCGATCACCACGATGCCGCGATCGCGCTTTTCATCGTCATGGTCGTCATCGCCGCCACCGTTGCCGCCGCCGTCTTGATCACCCCCCGACACCGGCTCCTCGTCGGCGGGGACCTCCAGGCGGGGCCGGCCGTCCTCGTCGCGCTCCTCATGCTCGCGGCGCTTCAGCTCGTCGATGATAAAGGCATCGAGCACGACTCACCCTCTCAGTTGCCGCCACGCGCACCTGATTCGATCTTAGCAGCATCGTCGCGGAACGTCGACCGCACGCTCTGGACTCGGGTTTACGGCCGGCCGCGCTTGCTTTGATTCCCGCGCCGCGGCTGCCGCGCCGCTCCCCACCCCCACCCCTGTCTCCCCGCCCCCGAGTGGGGCGGGGACCGCGATCACTTTCTCCCGAAAGCGGTCTAGCTCTTGCTCTCGGCCCGGGCCTTGAAGCGCGCCAAGGTCTCCGGCAGCGTGGTGCCGATGAGGCGGGTACTCACCGACTTGGGGATCAGGCCCTTGAGCTTGAGCTCCAGGCCGTAGGTCGCGCGGGTCTTGCCGTCCCCGAGGTCCTCGAGCCGCCAGGCGCCGACGTTGGCGGCCATCATCTTCGCCTTCTCCAGGGTCCAGCGCACCGCGGTCGGCCGGTCCTCGACCAGGCGCAGCGTGTAGCCGATGCGCATGATGATCTCGAGCTCGAAGGAGACGATGGCGACGTCGTCGGTCTTCGACAGCACCTGCACCTGGCGCATGTCGGGCAAGAACTCCGGGTAGCGCTCGTAGTCGGTGATCACGTCGAAGACCCGATCGATGGGCGCCTGAATGACGACTTGTTCTTCCGCCTTGGGCATCGCTCCTCCTCTCACAAAACCTCGCCACAGGCCATGCACTTCAGGCGCCCGGGCGGGTTCGGCACCCCGCAGGCGACGCAGAGGCGCAGCGCCGGCCCTTCGGTGAACCCGGGCCGCGCTGTCCCGAAGCGCTGGCCGCAGTGGCTGCAGAAGCGCTCGCCCTCGGAGAGCGCCCCGCAGGTCTGGCAGCGCTCGACGTCGATCTCCTGCAGCACCGCGACCGGCGCCTGCGGCGCGGCGCCGTCGTTGTCGATGAGATCCTCGAGGGGCGCGACCGTCACCGCGCCGACCGCGACGCGCGTCGGCTCCAGATCGGGCGCCGCCGCGACCGGCACCGCGCCGACCGTGGCGCGGGTCGGCTCCAGATCCGACAACGTCGGCACCGCGACCGCGACGTCGCTCTGGGTGCGGGTCGGCTCGAGCTCGGGCAACACGTCCTGGGTCGCGGGGGTCGAGAGAGCGTTGCCGCAGACCCCGCACACCGGGGGCTCAGCGTTCGGCGCGGCACAGTGGGGACAACGCATCGACGCCATGCTACGCCATAACCGTCAGTCGAAAAAGCCGCGCGGCGCTGGTCTTGCCCGCCCCACCCTCACCCCACCTGCACCAGGTCGAGCTTCTCGACGAAGATCGCCGCCACCTTGTCGGCGAGGCGCCGGTGCTGCGGCAACGCCAGGTCCGGATCTTCCTCGAGCAGCGCCGCGGCGTCGTCGCGCGCTTGCTGCAGCAGCCGTTGGTCGCGGGCGAGGTTGGCGACCGACAGCAGCGGCACCCCGGACTGGCGTGTGCCCAAGAAGTCGCCCGGACCGCGGATCTCGAGGTCCTCCTCGGCGATGCGGAAGCCGTCGCTGGTCCGCTCCATGATCTTCAGGCGGCGCCAGGCGTCCTCGCTCTGGGTGTAGCGCGCCACCAGCAGGCACAAGCCCTGGTGGGCGCCGCGCCCCACCCGACCGCGCAGCTGGTGCAGCTGGCTCAAGCCGAAGCGCTCGGCGTGCTCGACCACCATCACCGTCGCGTTCGCGACGTCGATGCCGACCTCGATCACCGTGGTCGCGACCAACACCTGGAGGTGCCCGGCGACGAACGCCCGCATCACCCGGTCCTTGTCGTCGGAGGACATCCGCCCGTGCAGCAACCCGACCCGAACCCCGGCGAGGGGCCCGGCCTCGAGCTCGGCGGCGGCGCTGGTCGCGTCGCGGACGTGCTCCAGCCCCTCGGCGTCCGACTCCTCGACCAGCGGAAAGACCACGTAGGCCTGCCGGCCGTCGTCGACCGCCTGGCGCACGCGAGCGTAGACCTGGTCGCGCTCCTTGTCGCGGTACAGGCGGGTCTCGGGCGCCTTCCGCCCCGGCGGCAGCTCGTCGACGAGCGACAGGTCCAGGTCCCCGTACACCGTCAGCGCCAACGTCCGCGGGATCGGGGTCGCGGTCATCACCAACATGTGCGGGTTCGAGGCCAGCCCCTCGCGGCCCATCGCCAAGAGGCGCGCCCGCTGCCGCACCCCGAAGCGGTGCTGCTCGTCGACGACCGCGAACGCCAGGCGGTGAAAGCGGACCTCGTCTTGAATGAGCGCGTGGGTGCCGACGATCACCTGACACCGGCCGACCGCGAGCTCCTCGAGGATCTGCCGGCGCTCGCTGCCGGTCACGGCGCCGGTCAACAGCGCGACGCGAAAGCCCGCCGACGCCAAGGTGGTCAGCGCCACGCGCGCGTGTTGCTCGGCGAGCAATTCGGTCGGCGCCATGATCGCGGCCTGGTAGCCGGCGCGCGCCACCCCGGCCGCCGCCGCCACCGCCACCGCGGTCTTGCCGCTGCCGACGTCGCCCTGCAGCAGGCGGTTCATCGGGATCGCGCGCCGCAGATCGGCGTCGATGTCGGCGAGCACCCGGCCCTGGGCCCCGGTCAGCCGGAACGGGAACAGCCGCGCCGCTTCTTCCACCAGGGGCCGGCCGAGCGGCACCGCGTGGCCCGGCTGGGCGCGAGCGAGCGCCCGCCGCCGCAGCACCGCGAGCTGCACCAGGAACAGCTCTTCGTAGATCAGGCGTTGGTGCCAATGGGTCGCCGATCGGTTCAGCGCCTCGACCGCGACCTCGGGCGGCGGCTGGTGCAGGGCGCGCACCGCGTCGCCGAGCGCCGGCAGGTGGCGCCGGTGCAGGATCGGGGCGGGCAGCACCTCGACGAGCTCGCGCGCCGCCGGCAACGCGGCGTGGACCACGCGGCGCAGCTGCGCCGGACGAAAGCCCTCGATCTCGGGGTAGATCGGCACGACGGCGTCGGCGAGCTCCGCGGTGTCGCCACTCTCCGAGACCAACATGGTCTCCGGATGCACGATCTGCAGCTTGCCGCGCCAGGCGCGCACCTGCCCCGAGGCGCGGATCCGCCGCCCCTTCTGAAAGCGGTCGGCGAAGCCGTGGCCCGGCACCCGGAACCAGCACAGGTGCAACACGCCGCTCGAGTCGCCGAGCGCGACGTCCAGGCCGACGCGACCGCGATAGCGGCGCTCGGAGCGCACCAGCACCTCGCCCTCGACGGTGGCGTTGACGCCGTCCTGAAGCTCGCGGATCTCCGCGATGGCGCGCCGGTCTTCGTAGCGCCGCGGCAGGAAGTGCAGCAGATCGCCGACGGTCTTGATCTCGTGCGCGTTCAAGAGCTCGGCGAGCTTGGGGCCGACGCCGCGGACGTACTTCACCGGCGATTGCAGCGTCAGGTGCGCGGGCTGGCGCGCCGCCGCCGGCGGCGCCACCGGTGGGATGCTCTCCGGAGCCGGGAGGCCGGCAGGCGCGGCGCCGTCGTTGGCGATCGCCTCTTCGAGCACGCTCAGGCGGGCGAGGCAGCGCTCGAGCGCCTGGATCCGGGTGCCGCGCGGCAGCTCTTCGCCGCCGAGCTCGGCGACCAGCGCGTCCACGGCGGTCTGAGCCGGCCCACCCGTCACCAGCTTGCGCAGCTCCGCGGCGCTCTTGCGGAGCGTGGTCTCGAGGCCCACGACCCGCTCCAGGTGGGCAAAGCCGTCGCTGGCGGCGAAGTGCAGCGGCTTGGCGACGGCCGCGAGGGCGGTGCGCAGGGCCGCGGCGCGCTCAGGCACGGAGCCGCCTCATGGCGCCTGAGTCGAAAACTTCACCTCGACGATCTCCATCAGCCGCGGGCCGCCCTTCCCCGGCACCTTGACCTCGTCGCCGACCTCCTTGCCGATGAGCGAGCGCGCCACCGGGGAGTTGACCGAGATCAGGCCGCGCTCGGCCTCGGCCTCGACCTCGCCGACGATCTGAAACACCCGCTCCTCCTCGGTGTCGCAGTCGGCGAGCACGACGATGGCGCCGAAGACCACCCGGTCCCCGGAGAGCTTGGTCGGATCGATCACCTGGGCGCGCGACAGCTTGTCCTCGATGTCGCGGATCTTGGCCTCGATCATCCCCTGCCGGTCTTTGGCGGCGTGGTACTCGAAGTTCTCCGACAGGTCGCCGAGCTCGCGCGCCGCGCCGATCTCCTTGCTGATCTTCAGGCGCTCGACGCTCTTCAACTGCTGCAGCTCGCGCTTGAGCTTCTCGTGCCCGGCCGGGGTCACAGGAAAGGTGGACATACGCCTACACTTACCGACGCCGCCTGCAGCGGGCAAGGGCCCCGACACTCCTTGCGCCCTCGGTCCCGCCTTGATAGTTCCGCGCTCGTCGGGTCCGCGACGGACCTGCACGGAAGCGGGAGTAGGCTCATGAAGATCCACGAGTACCAGGGTAAAGAGATCTTTCGCCGCTACGGCATCCCGGTCCCCGAGGGCAAGGTGGCGCAGAGCGCCAAAGAAGCCCACGACGTGGCCGACACCCTGTCCGGCAAGATGGTGGTGAAGGCGCAGATCCACGCCGGCGGCCGCGGCAAAGGCACGCTCAAAGACGCCCCCACGGTGCACGGCGTCAAGCTGGTCGACAGCGCCGACGCCGCGTTCGCCCACGCCAAGGCGCTCCTGGGCCACGCGCTCTGCACCCACCAGACCGGGCCCGAGGGCCAGGTGGTGCGCCGGGTGCTGGTCGAGGCCGCGACCGAGATCGCCAAGGAGTACTACGTCGGCATGACGCTGGATCGCGAGCACTCCCGGGTCGCGTTCATCGCCAGCACCGAGGGCGGCATGGAGATCGAGAAAGTCGCGGCCGAGACCCCCGACAAGATCCTGCGCCTCGGCGTCGACCCCGCCGGCGGCTTCACCGCGTTTCACGGCCGCAAGCTCGCCTACGGCCTGGGCCTCGCCGGCGACACCGCGAAACAGGCGGCGAAGATCATGGCGAGCCTGTACCAGGTGTTCGTCGAGACCGACGCGTCGTTGGTCGAGATCAACCCGCTGGTGGTCACCAAGAAGGGTGACGTCATCGCCCTCGACGCCAAGGTGAACTTCGACGACAACGCGCTGTTCCGCCACCCCGAGCTCGCCGCCTTGCGCGACGTCGACGAGGAGGATCCGCGGGAGCGCGCCGCCAAGGACGCCGAGCTGTCCTACGTGGCGCTCGACGGCAACATCGGCTGTCTGGTGAACGGCGCCGGCCTGGCGATGTCGACGATGGACATCATCAAGTACGTCGGCGGCGAGCCGGCGAACTTCCTCGACGTCGGCGGCGGCGCGACCGCCGACCAGGTGACGACCGCGTTCACCATCATCCTCAAGGACCCCAAGGTCCGCGCCATCCTCGTCAACATCTTCGGCGGCATCGCGAAGTGCGACGTGGTGGCGACCGGCGTGGTGCAGGCGGCGAAGAACGTCGGTCTGAAGGTGCCGCTCGTCGTCCGCCTCGAAGGGACCAACGTCGAGCTCGGCAAGAAGATCCTCGCGGAGAGCAAGCTCGCCATCACCCCGGCCTCGGACATGCTCGACGCCGCGAACAAGGCGGTGGCGGCGGCAGGAGGTGCGAAGTGAGCGTCCTCATCAACAAAGACACGCGCGTCTTGATCCAGGGGATCACCGGCGGCGCCGGCTCGTTCCACACCAAGCTGATGCTGGAGTACGGCACCCAGATCGTCGCCGGGGTCACGCCCGGGCGCGGCGGCCAGAAGTTCGAGGGCAAGGTGCCGATCTTCGACACCGTCGAGCAGGCGGTGCACGCCACCGGCGCCACCGCGACCGCGATCTACGTGCCGCCGCCGTTCGCCGCCGACAGCATCCTCGAGGCCGCGGACGCCGGGCTCAAGGTCATCGTGGCGATCACCGAGGGCATCCCGATCCTCGACATGGTGCGGGTCAAGCGCACCCTCTCCGCCTATCCGCAGGCGCGCTTGATCGGCCCGAACTGCCCCGGCGTCATCACCCCCGGCGAGTGCAAGATCGGCATCATGCCCGGTCACATCCACAAGCCCGGCAAGGTCGGCGTGGTGTCGCGCTCCGGCACCCTGACCTACGAGGCGGTCGGCCAGTTGACCGCGCTCGGCATCGGCCAGTCGACCTGCATCGGCATCGGCGGCGACCCGGTGAACGGCACCAACTTCATCGACTGCCTGGCGCTGTTCAACGACGACCCGAAGACCGAGGCGGTGGTGATGATCGGCGAGATCGGCGGCACCGCCGAGGAGCAGGCCGCGGCCTGGGCCAAGGCGCACATGAAGAAGCCGATCGCCGCGTTCGTCGCCGGCTCGACCGCCCCCAAGGGCAAGCGCATGGGCCACGCCGGGGCGATCATCGCCGGCGGCAAAGGTACGGCGAAGGAGAAGTTCGCCGCGCTCGAGGCGGCAGGGATCCACACCACCGCCAACCCGGCGGAGATCGGCGTCACTCTCAAGAAGGCGCTCGAAAACAGAAGGTAATTTCGCCATCCCGGCGCGACACGGCGACCCACCCGCGCCTACAGAAACACTTATGTAAGAGGGGATGACACCTCGAGGCTCGCTGTGCTAACCTCGCGCACCGGAAATCGGGGAACGCCGATATTCAAGGTAGATGCGTGGCTCAAGTTGAGATAACGAAGCTACCTCGGGACGAATATTGATGCGCGGATTCTTGACGCTGGTTTCATGCTTGGCCCTCGGTGTGGGCTGCGTGCACTCCACGATGGAGCGCACCGGGCGCTTGCGCCTCGACGGCGGTGGTGAAGGTCGGGCACCGGTGCTGGCAAGCTTGCCCTCAGGCTTCGAAGAGGTGGGCGTGATCACGGTTCGCGCCGACGGCATCGCCACGGGCGAGCGTCTGGATCGGCATCTGTTGCGGCGCGCGGCGCTGATGGGCTGCGACGGCGTCGTCGGCGTGCAGGTCGAAGAGGACGTCGACGCCGAGGCCGTCTGCGTCAAGCGCCGCGAGCCGGTGCAGGCGGCGGCGCCCCGACAGATCCGGGTGCGCGAGCCCTCCCCCGAGCTCGTGGCCCAGGCGCGGTTGGCCGGCGCCGAAGGCACGGCGTTGGTCGCGGTGTTGACCCAGCTCCGATCGAGACCGGCCGCGGAGCGCGAGTGGCCGCTGCGCTGGTACCTGCAGACCTATCCTGACAGCCGCTTCGCGCCGGACGTCGGCGCGCTGTTCGAAGAGGTGACCCCGACCTACGCCTCTCCAGACGCCGTCAGCGTCCGCGGCGCCCCGACGACGCCGTAGTCGCAGCGAGCTCACGATCGGATCCGCGTTTGACCCTCCCTCCAACAAGGCAAGAATGACCATGCTCGAGCGCACCCTTTCCATCATCAAACCCAACGCCGTCGAGCGCGGCCTCGTCGGCAAGATCTTGGCCCGCTTCGAGGACAACCACCTCAAGATCGTGGCCACCAAGATGGTGTGGCTGTCGCGCCCGAAGGCGATGGAGTTCTACGCGGTGCACAAGGAGCGGCCGTTCTTCAAGTCGCTCGTCGACTTCATGGTGAGCGGCCCGGTGGTGGTGAGCGTCCTCGAGGGCGAGGACGCGGTGAAGCGCCACCGCGACGTGATGGGCGCGACCGATCCGGGCAAGGCCGCCCCCGGCACCATCCGCAAGGACTTCGGCGAGTCGATCGAGAAGAACGCCAGCCACGGCTCCGACTCGCTCGACAACGCCAAGGTCGAGATCAGCCACTTCTTCAGCGGCCTGGAGCTGCAGGACTACGCGCGGCGCTGAGGCACTCTCTGCAGGTGCCTTTGATTCCCGCGCCGCGGCTGCCGCGGCGCTCCCCACCCCCCCTCGCCCAACCCCTCGCCCCCGGGTGGGGCGAGGGGCGCCGCTCCACGCAAGTGCGCTGAACCGTTTGCGCGATGGAGCGACCACCGTGCCCGCCCCACCCGGGGGCGGGATCCGGCGCGGCCCGGAAACATTCAAGGGTGGGGGTGGGGAGCGCGGCCGCCACGGCCGCGCGGGACTCAATAGAAACCCCAAAAGAGGTAGAGCTGCGCCGCTACTCTTCTTCGGCCGCCGCCGCCGGCTTGTTCGGCGAGTTGGCGATGATCTTGTCCATCAGGTGCGCCGGCACCGGATCGTAGTGGCTCTGGCTCATCGTGAACGAGCCGCGGCCGCCGGTCATCGAGCCCAGATCCGGGGCGTAGGACAGCATCTCCGACATCGGCACCTGCGCCTTGACGACGCTGACGCCTCCTTGTGTCTCCATGCCGAGGACCCGGCCGCGGCGGCTGGAGATGTCGCCCATGATGTCGCCCATGCTCTCTTCCGGCACCTCGATCTCGACCGCCATCACCGGCTCGAGGATGATCATCCCGGCGGACTTGGCCGCCGCCTGGATGCCCTTCGAGCCCGCGATCTTGAACGCCATCTCGGAGCTGTCGACGTCGTGGTACTTGCCGTCGATCAGCTCGACCTCGATGTCCACCACCGGGTAGCCGGCGATGATGCCGCGCGCGATCGCCTCCTGGACGCCCTTGTCGATCGCCGGGATGTACTGCCGCGGCACCGAGCCGCCGAAGATCGAGTTGACGAACTGGTAGCCGGAGCTGCGCGGCAACGGCTTGACGTTGATATAGCACACGCCGAACTGGCCGCGGCCGCCCGACTGTTTCTTGTGCTTGCCTTCGACGTTCTGCACCGCCTTGTGCACGGTCTCGCGGTACGGGACGTTCGGCACCGCGCGGTCGACCTTGACGCCGTACTTGCGCTCCATCTTCTCGATCGCGACGTCGATGTGCGCGACCCCGAAGCCGGAGAGCATCAGCTCCTTGGTGATCTCGTCGTGGCCCACCACCAAGGTCGGATCCTCGTCGCGCAGGCGCGCGATCGCCTGGCCGATCTTGTCGTCGTCGCCCTTGTTGCGCGGGATCAAGCGATAGCTGATCTGCGGCGGCGGCGCCGCCGGGAGCTTGACGGTGAGCTGCTGGCTGCCGGAGACCAAGGTGTCGCCGGTCAGGGTCTCTTTGAGCTTGGCGACCGCGACGATGTCGCCCATCGCGGCGTCGTCACAGGTCTCGATCTTCTTGCCGATGATGCGCTGCAGGTTGCCGAGGCGCTCGGAGGCCTTGCGGTTGACGTTCTGCGCCGCGGTCTCCTTCGTGACCCGGCCGGAGAACACCCGCGCCAGCGTCAGCTTGCCGGAGAGCTGGTCGACGATGGTCTTGAACACCAACATCACCACGTCGCCGTCGGCCTTGCGGTGGAGCTCCGACTCTTCGCCCTGGGCGTTCACCATCGTCACCGGCCGACCCTTGTCGGGGGACGGGAAGCCGAACACCAGGAAGTCGAGGACCTCGGCGGTGCCGACGTTCCAGGCGCCGTCGGCGGCGAACACCGGCACCAGCGTCCCGGCGGCCACCGCGGCCTGCAGTCCGGCCTTGGCCTCGTCCTCGGAGAGCTCGCCGCTCTCGAGGTACTTCTCCATCAGCTTCTCGTTGGTGCCGGCGATCTCCTCGAACAGCGCGGCGCGGGCCTGCTGGGCCTCGTCCTTCAGGTCGGCGGGGATCTCTTCGACCTTGGGTTGGTCGGCGCTCTCCTTGTTGTAGAGCTTGGCCTTCATGTTGATCAGGTCGACGACGCCCTTGAACTTGTCTTCCTGGCCGATCGGCAAGGTCACCGGCACCGCGCTCGAGGTCAGGCGCTCCTTGACCTGCGCCAGGGTGCGCTGGAAGTCGGCGCGCTCGCGGCCGAGCTTGTTGATGACCACGCAGGCGGCGAGGCCCTTGCCGGTGTTGAACAGCTTCTGCGCCTGCGGCTCGATGCCGTCGGTGGCGCTCACCACCACCGCCAGGCCGTCGACGACGCGGATGCAGTTGTTGGCCTCGACGGTGAAGATCGGGTCTCCGGGGGTGTCGAGGACGTTGACCTTGTGCTTCTTCCACTCGAGCCACGCGGCCTTCGCCTGCACCGAGGCGACGCGCTTGTGCTCCTCGGGCTCGAAGTCGAGGGCGGTGTTGCCGTCCTGGACCTTGCCGAGCCGCGAGATCATCTTGGCCGAGAACAACATCGCCTCGGCGAGCGAGGTCTTGCCCGAGCCCTTGGCCCCGATCAGGGCGACGTTGCGGATTTCAGCGGTGGTATAGCTCTTCATGAGAGGTCTCCTACCGTCCTGAGGATCAAGCGGCTCTAGGCCGCCGCGAAAGGGTGGTTCTATCCGGCACGGCACCACAAGTCAAAGCCGCGCGGCCACACGGGCCGGGCGATCGAGTTCTCGGGCCTTGCCGATGTTGCCCGCCCCACCCGGGGGGTGAGCGCCGAACGCCTCAGCCGGGCCAGGCGAGCTGCAGGCGCTCGATGCGCTCTGCCTTGCCGTTCGCGTCGTCGACGTCGATCTGGACCGCGCACAGCCGCGCGTCGCCGGTCGCCACCTCGTGGCCGTGGGTGCGCTGGGTGAGGAAGCGCTCGATCGCCGCGTCCTTGTGCATGCCGATCACCGAGTCGTAGGGCCCGGTCATGCCGACGTCGGTCAAGAAGGCGGTGCCGCCCGGGAGGATGCGCTCGTCGGCGGTCTGCACGTGGGTGTGGCTGCCGATCACCGCCGAGACCTTGCCGGCGAAGTACCAGCCGATCGCCTGCTTCTCGCTCGTCGCCTCGGCGTGCACGTCGACGAGGATGGCGTTCGTCGGCCCGAGCCGCGACAGCTCGCGCTCCAGGGTCAAGAACGGGCACTCGAGGTTGCGCATGAACACCCGCCCCTCGACCTGCAGGACCCCGAGGCGGCGGCCGTCGGCGAGCGTCAGCACGAAGCTGCCGTGCCCGGGGGCGCGAGGATAGTTGCCGGGACGCAGCACCCGCGGCTCGTGCTCCAGGTAGCTCTTCAGCTCGCGGTACTGCCACACGTGGTTGCCGGTCACGACCACGTCGATGCCGGCCGTGAGCATCTCGTCGGCGAGCTCCGGGGTCAGGCCCTTGCCGCCGGCGGCGTTCTCGCCGTTCGCCACCACCGCGTCGAGCTGGCGCTCGCGCTTCAGCTTGGGCAACAGCGCCAAGAGCGCGTTGCGCCCGGGCTTGCCGACCACGTCACCGACGTACAGAAAGCGCATCGCCGCTCCCTCTCGCTACTCCCAGCGGAAGATCTTCAACGCCACCAAGAAGGACAACACCGCCCACAGCGCCAACACCACCATCTCCGGGACCACCGCCGAAAGCGCCGCGCCGCGGCTCATGATCGCCCGCAGGCCGTCGTTGATCGCGGTGAGCGGCAACAGCCGCACCAGTGGATGGATGATCTCCGGGAAGCGCTCGTAGGAGAAGAAGCTCCCCGACAACAACCACATCGGCAGCATCGCCAGGTTCATCCACCCGGTCACCGCCTCGATGCTCTGCACCCGCGAGGCGACGAGCAGCGACAGGCCCGAGAACCCCAACAGGCCCAAGAGCGCCACCACCGCGACCCCGAAGAGCGAGCCCTGGATGGTGACGTCGAAGACGAAGTAGGCGAACAGCAACAGCGCCGCGACCTCCACGATCAGGAAGATCAAGCGCGACAACAGGTACGACAGCAGGTAGCTCGAGCGCCGCATCGGCGTCGCCACCAACCGCTTGAGGAGGCGCTTCTTGCGCTCCCAGACGATGGTGTAGCCGATGCCCCACATGCTGCTGCCCATCACGTTCATGCCGATGATCCCCGGCATCAGGTAGTCGATGTAGCGCGACCCGGGCTCGTGCACCGTCTGATCGGCGCTCTCGAGCGCGTCGAGGCGCCCCGCGGCGCGCTGCAACGCGTTGTCGACCACCAGGCGCGCCAGATGCCCGGCGGAGTTGTCGGCATCATAACGGTAGGACAGCGCCCGCCCCGCCGCGACGCTGACCACGAGATCGACCTTGCCCTCGCGAGCCGCGGCCTCGACCTCGGCCGGGGTGCCGGTGAGCACCACCTTGATCTCGGGGGTCGCGAGCGCCGCCTGCAGCCACAGGACGTCGGAGGCGGTCGCGACTCCGACCCGTGCCGGATCCGGCGGCCGGTTGCGAAACGCGATGCCGAGCGCCACCGCGAGGAGCACCGGAAAACCGAAGGCCCAGAACACCGCCCCCGGCTCGCGGTAGAACTCCTTCATCCGCGCCAGCGTCATCTCGGTCAGCGCCGCTCGGGTCTCAGTCATCGCGCAGCGCCCTGCCGGTGAGGTGGACGAAGACGTCCTCGAGCGTCGGCTCGTGGGTCGCGAGCGCCTTGATGCCGGCGCCGCCCTTCTCCACCGCAGCCAACAACGCCGGCAACGCCAGCCCCATGCGCTGCACCCGCAACACGTAGTGACCGTCCTTGCGCGAGGCGGCGTGCACCCCCGGCAAGGTCGCGAGGCCGTCGGCAGCGAACGCCGCGGTGGGCTCGAACTCGATGATCTGATCGGCCTGCAGATCGGCCACCAGCGCCTTCGGCGTGCCCGCGGCGATGATCTTGCCGTGGTCGATGATCGCCAGGCGGTCGCAGAGCCGGGCGGCCTCGTCCATGTAGTGGGTCGTGAGCAGCACCGTGCCGCCCTTGGCCTTGAACTCGGTCACCACCTCCCACATCCGGTGCCGCGCCTGCGGATCGAGGCCGGTGGTCGGCTCGTCCAGGAACAGGATCTCGGGGTGGCCGACGAGCGCACAAGCGAGCGCCAGCCGCTGCCGTTGGCCGCCGGAGAGCTTCAAGAACGGGGTCTTGCGCTTCGGCTCCAGGTCGACCAGGCGAATGGTCTCGTCGATGCCGCGGCCCTTGGCATACAGGCTGCGGAACAGGCGCACGATCTCCTCGACCGTCAGGCGCTCCGCGATCTCGGTCTCCTGCAGCGCGATGCCGATCGCCTCGCGGAGCTCGCGGTCGCGCCCCTTGCCCCAGGCCCGCCCCAAGAGCAGGATCTCGCCCTCGTCCGGGGTCTTCAGCCCTTCGAGGATCTCGATCGTCGTGGTCTTGCCGGCGCCGTTCGGACCGAGGAGCCCGAAGCACTCGCCGCGCCGCACGTTCAGGTCGATGCCGGCGACCGCGACGACGTCGGCGTAGCGCTTCACCAGGCCGCGGCAGACGATCGCGTCGCCCGTGGGGGCCCTCTGTTCGGTAACGCTCGACATGGGGCCTAAAGTAAGACGCAACGGTAGCCGTTGCCAAGCGCCGCAATAGGCGGTCCCGCCGACAACCGTTGAACCGGTGCATCGCTTGGCATAACGTTCGGCCGATGTCACAGGCCGGCAAGAAGATCGGCATCTTCAACGTCCTGAGCGAGATCGGCTCCGGCGGCATGGCGGTGGTGTACAAAGCCGAGCAGCCGTCCCTCGGCCGCCTGGTCGCGGTCAAGGAGCTCCGCCGCGAGCTCGCCACCGACCCGTCGATCATCACCCGCTTCGAGCGCGAGGCGAAGAGCGTCGCGGCGCTCGCGCACCAGAACATCGTCCACATCTACGACTTCATCACCCGCGGTGACTCGATGTTCATCGCGATGGAGTACGTCGAGGGCATCGACCTCTACGATCTGATGTCCAAGGTCGACCGCCTGCCGCCCGACATCGCGGCGATCATCGCGCTGCAAGCGGCGCGCGCCCTCGAGTACGCCCACTACCGCGGCGTCGTCCACCGCGACTTCAAGCCCTCGAACCTGATGATCACCAAGCAGGGCGAGATCAAGCTGATGGACTTCGGCATCGCCCGCGACGAGGCCTTCGACGACCTGACGCGCCCCGGCACCGCGCTCGGCACCCCGGCCTACATGTCGCCGGAGCAGATCCTGGGCGAGCGGGTCGACTTCCGCTCCGATCTGTTCTCGTTCGGCATCGTCCTCTACCAGATGGTCACCGGGCAAAAGCCGTTCGCCGACGACGACACCAAGAGCGTGCTGCAGCGGATCTTGAACGATCCCTTCGAGAAGCCGCGCCGCCTCTACCCCGACATCCCGCTGAAGCTGCAGGGCATCGTCCGCCGCTGCCTGGAGAAACGCCCCGACCGCCGCTACAAGAGCACCGAGGCGCTGCGCCGCGAGCTCGAGGACTTCGTCGCCGGCAAGGTGCGCATCAACTACAACGGCCGCCTGGTGATCTTCCTGCGCAACCGCAACCTGATCAGCGACTCCGAGGCCAAGACCTACGTCCGCGACGAAGAGCTCAAGTCGAGCGTCGCCTTTGCCACCGACACCGGCGCGATCGACGCCCGCGCCGTCGTCATCCGGCCGCTCTTGGCCTTTCACTTCTTGTTGCTGCTCTTGCTCGCCGGCTTCACGACCGCGGTCGAGACCTTGCAGCTCGGCGCCGAGCGCGGCTACGTCCGCATCCACGCCGTGCCGTGGGCCGAGGTCTTCGTCGACGGCGACCTGTACGACACCACGCCGTTCGCCGCCCCGATTCCGCTGCCGCCCGGCCGCCACACGCTGGAGTTCCGCAACCGCTTCTTGGGCAACCGCACCGAGATCGTCGAGGTCAAAGGCGGCGAGACCGCTCGCGTCCAGGTGGAGCTGAGGAAGCAGCCATGAGCCACGCCCGCCTGCCGATCGTGGTGCTGGCGATCCTCGCGGCTGCCGGCCTCGGGCGCGCCGCCGAGATCACCCACAAGGTCGGCGACAACGAGACCCTGGAGACCGTGGCGAAGAACTACTACGGTGCGAGCTGGAAGGCGGTGTACATCCAGGGGCGCAACGGCCTCACCGGCAAAGAGACCCTCGTCGGCCGCCGCGTGGTGATCCCCGGATCGTGGATGTACACGGTGCGCCGCGGCGACTCGCTCACCAACCTGGCGAAGAAGTTCATGGGGGACCAGGCGCGCTACACCGCGATCATGCGCTTCAACAACATCAAGGACGCCGCCGAGCTCGAGATCGGCCGCGAGCTGTTGATGCCCTTCCACCTGACCCACACCGTCACCGCGAGCGACACCTTGGCGCAGGTGTCGCGCCGCTACTATCGGACCACGAAGTACGCCTCGCTGTTGAAGGAGTACAACGACGCCGACACCTTGAAGCCCGGGCAGAGGCTCCAGGTGCCGGTCTTCGACCCCGCGACCCTCGATCTGCGCAAGCGGCGCTACAACGCCCCGATCGCCTCGAGCTCGACCTCCAGCGGCGAGCCCGAGCCGGTGGTGTCACCGGCGCTCGAAGCCGTCGGCATCGAGGCCCGCCCCCGCCTCGACGCCGCGATCGCGGCCTACGTCGAGGGGAACTACGAGGACGCCTGCACCGCGCTCGACAACCTCCTCGAGGAGAACAAGGTGATAGGCGCCGACCGCACCCTGCTCTTCAAGCACCTCGGGTTCTGCGCCATCGCCTACGGTGACCAAAACGGCGCCCGCGACTACTTCCGCAAGTGGCTCGAGCTCGACTCCAAGGCGAGCCTCGACCCCATCCTGACCTCGCCGAAGATCCTCGCGGTGTTCTACGAGGTCTCCAAAGAGACCCACACCGCCGACAAGCCGTCGCCACCCCCGGCCCCCGAGACGCCCACCCCGTGATCGCCGCGCGCGAGAAAGCACCCCCATGGACTTGTTGGTGATCGGCACCCTGGCGTTCGACGCCGTCGAGACGCCCTACGGCAAACGGGACGACGTGTTGGGCGGCTCGGCGAGCTACTGCGGCACCTGCGCGTCGTACTTCGCCAGCGTCGGTCTGGTCGGCGTCATCGGCGCCGATTTTCCCCAGGCGCACTTCGACTTCTTCAAGTCGCGCAAGATCGACACCGCCGGGGTGCAGCGCGCCGCCGGCAAGACCTTCCGCTGGCGCGGCGTCTACGAGAAGAACCTCAACGTCCGTCACACCCTCGACACCCAGCTGAACGTCCTCGCCGACTTCAAGCCGGTGCTGCCGCAAAGCTATCGCCGGAGCCGCTTCGTCGTCCTCGGCAACATCGATCCGGGCCTGCAGCTCTCGGTCCTCGACCAGCTCGAGCGCCCCCGCCTCGTCGCCTGCGACACGATGAACTACTGGATCGAAGGCCAGCGCCCGGCGCTGTTGAAGACCCTGAAGCGGGTGCAGGTGCTCCTGGTCAACGACGCCGAGGCGCAGCAGCTCTCCGGCGAGCACAACCTGGTCAAGGCCGCGACGGTGATCCTGCGCATGGGCCCGGCGGCGGTGATCATCAAGCGCGGCGAGCACGGCGCGCTGCTCTTCGACCGCGCCGGGGTCTTCGTCAGCCCGGCGTTTCCCCTCGACCGGGTGATCGATCCTACCGGCGCCGGCGATTCGTTTGCCGGCGGCATGTTCGGCTACGTCGCCAGCCGCAAGCGCTTCGACGCCAAGACCCTGCGGGCGGGGATGATCATGGGCACGGTGATGGCGTCGTTCAGCGTCCAGGACTTCAGCCTCGAGGGGCTCTTGCACCTGACCCACAAGGCCGTCCGCAAGCGCGTCGCCGAGTACGCCGCGCTGACCCAGCTCGCACCGCTAAAGCTCGACCCCTTCGCCGCCGCCTGAGCCATGGCGGTCGTAGTCCCGCCCCCGCCGGCACGCGCCACCCCGGCGTCCTTCTACCTCGACTACCTGCCGAAGGTCTGGAGCGCCATGTTCCCGGCCTTGGCGCCTCCGCCCCTCTGGCACCTCGAGCTCGAGCTCATCGTCGCCGGCGAGGCGTTCACGATCACCCTCGACCACGGCACCTGCCGGGCTGCCGCCGGCCCGGCGTCGACGCCGCTGTGTTCGGTGCGCTCGGATCTCGCCGCCTGGCGCGCAGTCTCGCTCGACCTCTGGCCGCGGCTGCTCAAGAGCCTCACGGTCCGCCTGCCGGCGATCCAGGCCAAGCTCACAAGCTTCATGACGACCGCCGACGTCGGCGCCCGCCTGGACCGCCTCGACCTCCTCCCCGGAACGCTCGACCTCGAGATCACCGACGACGCCGGCGACGCCGCCCGCTTCGCGGTCGAGATCGCCTCCGGCGCCGGCCCCACCGCCGGGTTGAGCCTGCAGGAGCCGGAGCTCTGGGCCTTGATCCGCGGCGAAGTGACCCTGGCGCGCCTGCTCAAGTCACGCACCGCGGTCCGCGGCGACGCCGGCTACCTGTTGCGCCTCGCCGCCCTGTTGGGCCTCAACGCCTGACGTCGAACATCACCGGCACCTGGATGCCGCCGCCGGAGACGTTGACCTTCTGGCTGCGGTTCGTCGCCCGGGTGATGAAGCCGCCGACCTCGAAGGCGCTGAAGCGCTCCCCGTCCCAGTCGTACTGCACGTAGGCGCCGAGGTCCGCGATCACTCTGCGACGGCGGGACGCGAAGCCGTCGACGTCGATGGTGTTCAGGCGGGTGCGCTCCTGGATCACCCACTCGCGGCGCTTCGCCTTGGGGATCCGCGCCAGGCGGCGTCTGGCGTCGATGCCCAGGAACACCTGCTCGCCGCCCATGCCGTCGACGTGCTTGATGACGTAGTCCTGGCTCGCGGCCTCGAGAGCTGCCTCGTGGCCCGCGAGGAGCGTCGCCGGCAGGATCGAGGCGCCGAGGCGTCGCGCCCGCGCGCGGCCCAACAACCGCTCGCGCAGGCCGGCGTCGGACAGGAGGACGAGCGTGCTCTTGGGCGCGAACAGGCCGGTCAAGAACGGCGCGTATTGCGGCGTCTGGGCGCGGGTCAAGAGCGCGAACAGCGGCGCCGCCTCGCGGTAGTCGTCGAGGGAGAAGCTGTACCCCATCCAGGTGCCGGCGAACGGGCGCCGGTCGCCTCGGACCCGCACCTGGCCGCGTTCGAGGCCGATCCGGCCTCGTTTCAACAGCGGGTAGTCGGCGTCGATCTCCAGGCCGAAGAGCGCCGGCGACACCAGCTCGAGCTCGACGCCGATTTGCCGGCAGCGGGCGACCAGGACCTCCTCCTCCCAGTTGTAGCTGTCGTATTGCAGCCGCAGGATCCGTCGCCCGAGGCGCCTCAGGTTCCTGGCCTCGGCGCCCGCGGTGTCGACGCAGCGCACCCGGTTTGCGAGCTCGGGGAACAGAGCAAAGAGCGTGCTCTGGATGAGCGACGAGCGCCCGGCGCCGTCGAAGCCGATCTCGTTGATCTCGAAGAGCTTGGGCGGGTTCGTGGCACAAGGCTCGCCGACGATCGCCAAGTCGTAGCGCAGGCTGCCGCAGATCCGGCGCTTGCGGTGCTTGAGCACCCCGAGCTCGTCCACCAGGAACCGGGTGACCGGGGTGTCGATCAGGTGCCGCTCGAGCGTGTCTTGCGGCAGCGACAAGAAGCGCATCAAGAGCTCGGTCAGATCGCGGCAGGTGCGGACGATCACCTTGTGGTACGACAGCGGCAACAGCCGCGGCAGCACCGAGACGTCGGCGTCGTTGATCTCCAGAAGGCCGGTGTCGACGAAGGCGTTCCACAGATCGATCTTCAGGTCGCGGACCTGGCGGCGGCGAAACAGCCGCCGGAGGTCAGGCGGCAGCGGCTCGTGGAAGTGACGATCGTACGTCATCGACCACAGCACTCCGCGCTCGGGTTGAGCGGCTCCCCTCGCCCCACCCGGGGGCGAGGGGCTGGGGGAGTGGGGGTGGGGAGCGCTGCGGCAGCCGCAGCGCGGGAATCAAAGGCAGTGGCGAGCGTCCTAGACAATGCGGAAATAGTCCTTGAGCATGCAGCGCCGCATCCGGGAGAAGTGCTTGGCGTTGGTCATCCCTTCGCCGGTGGGGCTGGCGATGGTGAACGAGGTGTAGCCTTCGCCGCCCAGGCCCAGGCCCGCGAAGCTCGGCGCGTTCTTGCTGAAGATCGTCGTATTCACCGCGCGCGCCATGTTGTGCAGGTTCTCGATGTTCTTGGAGTACATGACCGCGGTGTGACAGCAGCCGTGCTCGACCCGGACCGCGGTGTGGATGGCCTCGCGCACGTCGGCGACCCGCACCAGGCCGGTCACCGGCATCAGCAGCTCCACCTGCACGAAGGGGTGCGGCTCGGGCACGTCGGCGAACGCGATCAGGGTGCCTTGGGGCGCGTTCACCTGCGCCTCGCGCAAGATCAACAGCGCATCCTTGCCAACCCACTTCTTGTTCGGATGATCGCCGTCGAGCACGACCTTCTCGACCCGGCCGCACTCCTCGGGGCTGAGCTTGTAGGCGCCGTGCTTGACGAGCAGCGCCTGCAGGCGATCGGCGATGCTCGCGACCGCGATGATCTCTTTCTCCGCGGTGCAGACGATGTTGTTGTCGAGCGACACGCCGCGGACGATGCCGTCGGCCGCGGTCTCCAGGTCGGCGCTGTCGTCGACGACCACCGGGGGGTTGCCGGGGCCCCCGGCGATCACCTTCTTGCCGGAGGTCATCGCCTCTTTGACCACCGCCGGGCCGCCGGTGACGACGATGATGCGGGTGCCGGCGTGGCGCATCAGCTTCTGCGCGGTCTCGATGGTCGGCTCGGCGACGCAGGCGAGGAGGTTCTCCGGCCCGCCGGCGCGGACGATGGCGTCGTTCAACAGGCTCACGGTGGTGGCCGAGGTGCGCTTGGCGCCCGGGTGGCCGTTGAAGACCACCGCGTTGCCGGCCGCGACCATGCCGATGCCGTTGCAGATGATGGTCTCCGACGGGTTCGTCGTCGGGGTGATGGCGCCGATGACCCCGTAGGGGGCGTACTCCTCGAGCGTCAGGCCGTCGTCGCCGCTCTGCGCCCAGGGCACGAGGATCTCGGGGCCCGGGGTCTTGTCGATGACCAGGCGGTTCTTCAGCTGCTTCTGGTCGAAGCGCCCGAGGCCGGTCTCGTCGACCGCCATCTTCGAGATCAGATCGACGTGTTTGTGCGCCTCGCGCCGCATCTCGGCGACGACCTTGTAGCGCAGCTCCAGCCCCATCGAGCTGTAGCGCTGAAACGCCAGGCGCGCCGCGTCGACCGCGGCGTCGAGATCGGTGAACACCCCCCGCCCGGCGCCGGCGTGGCGCACCGCCGCCGGCTGGCTCCACTTGGCCTGCGTCGCGCGTGGCGTCGCCGCCGAAGTCTCCTCGGCCGGGGTATACAGCGGCACCCGGGTCTCGCCCTGTTGCAGGCGCGACACCACCCGCTCGACGATCGACGCAATCTTGTCTTCAGAGAGATAGGGCACGGATCACCTGAAAGTCGGCGGCGTCACGACGGGTCGGCGCGCTTCTCGTAGCGCAGCGCGCCCTGCTCTTCGACCAGGTCGACGATCGCCATGACCGTGGCGTCCACCGGCCGGTCCTTGGTGACCACGGTCTGCCGCGCCGAGCTGCCGGTGGCGTAGAGGACCAGGTCGCCCACCCCGGCCCCGACCGCGTCCACCGCGACAACGAAGCCGCCCTTGGCCACCCCGTCCACCTCCGTACCCTGGAGGAGGAGAAACTTGAGGCCCTCGAGCTCGACTTCCTTGCGCGTCGCGACCACCGTGCCGATGACGCGAGCCAGCAACAAGGCTTACTTCTCCGTCGAGCCCTGCCGGCCGAGCGGCAGCACTTCGTCGATGTTGACGTGCGGCCGCGGGATCACGTGGACGCTGACCACTTCACCGACGCGCTCCGCCGCGCGGGCCCCGGCCTCGGTCGCCGCCTTGACCGCCGCCACGTCGCCGCGCACCACCGCGGTCACGAAGCCGCCGCCGATGCGCTCGTAGCCGACGAGCTCGACGCGCGCCGCCTTGACCATGGCGTCGGACGCCTCGACCATCGCCACGAACCCTTTGGTTTCAATCATCCCGAGTGCTTCTGCCATTGCTTTCCCTCATCGCGGCAGCGTCGACCCTCTCGGGTCCCTCTGCCGCTGGTTCTCGAGCTACGACGACGTCGCGCCTTCTTTGCCGGTGACGCTCGCGAGCGCCGCGTTCGCGGCCGCGGCGGCCGAGTCGATCTCCGATTCGCTGCCGGCCATGTAGAGCCGGCCGTAGGCGCCGAAGCTCTGGCACTCCAGGAGCAAGACGTTCGCCGCCTTCTCGGCCTCGTTGGCCGCGAACGAGATGTACGCCGCCGGCACCGACTCCATGATCAGGAGCGACTCGCCGGGGTTGATCATCGAGCCGTAGCGGATCTTGTTGACGCACTGCGCGTGGTCGGGCTCGATCGAGCGGATGATCTGATTGGTGACCAGCTTCGGCTTCAGGCGGTCTTCCTCTTTGATGCCGAGCTCGTCCAGGATCGCCTTGCCGGCGGAGTGCACCTCGCCCTTGTCGTGCGAGTGCAGCATCACCATGCCGTAGGCGCGCTCGACGACGATGGTCGCCGGGTGCACGGCGGTGGCCTTCAGCGCCCGATCGAGCAGGCGATGGATCCCCATGCCGGGCGCGACCTCGATGTACAACGCCGCCTCCGAGGGCACCGGCCAGAACCCGCGGCAGGTCGAGCACAGGTGGCCGGTGAGCTGCGGCTGCAACGAATCGAGAAAGACGTAGGTGCGAAGCGATACGCTCATGGATCTTCCGCTCGTTGAAAGCTCGTGCGGCTATAGCGCAGGACCCGGGGTCAGAACAAGGAGCAGCGCACGCCGGCTCAGGGCAAATCGAACGACGAAACGCCTACCCCGGCTCGATGAGCATGATCACCTGATCGAAGCCGACTTCGCTCGCGTCCGCGGCCAAGATCTTCGCGACCTTGCCCGCAGGCGGCACGCTGGGGCCCCCGTAGGTGATCTGGTTGAAGCACTTCATCACCTCGACGACCCCGAGAACGGTGCCGGCGGTGACCGCGCTCCCCTCCTCGACGAACGGCGGGCTGTCGGGGCTCGGACGGCGATAGAAGACCCCCTGCGACGGCGTCCGCACCGGCACCAGCCCGGCGTGCGCCTCTGCCTTCGGGGCGGCAGCGCCGGCACTCGCGACCATCGGCGCCGCGGCCAGGCTCAGGGTCAACAAGGTCCGGCCGTAGTCCACCGGCGTGTAGGTGCCGGCGACGTTGCGCTCGACGACTCGGCCCTGCACGTCGCGCGGCAGCTTCAGCGGCACCTTGCGCCCGAGGATGTTGACGTACGCGAAGGTCTGCAGCGGGTGCAGGTAGACGCCGACGCCCGGCAGGTCATCGAGGACGCCGACCACGGGGGAGCGCACCACGACGCCGTCGTCGCCGCGCCGCTCGATCTGCGCCAAGAGCACCTCGGTCTGCATGCTCACTCCTCGAGCACCGGACGCTCGGCGAGGACGTTGAGGTCGTGCACCGACCAGATCCGCGGGTTCTTCACCCGCCGATAGCCGGTGCTCTGGTAGCACATCTCGACCGCCGCCTCGAGGTAGCCGCGCAGCTCGTGCACCGCGACGATCTCGTCGGTGTCCATCTGCCGCGCCGAGCGGTACGGATCCATGTCGGCGGTGATCCGATCTTCGACCGCCTTCATGTCGGCCTCGACCTTGGCCCGCTCCGCCGGATTGTTGCTCATGATCTGGAAGTTGTCGTCGAGCTTGGTGTTGAAGGCGCCGATCGCCAGCGTCCGCCCCTCCATCACCGCGAGGCGCGTCACCGGCGTCGACAACTGCAGAACGGGGTCGTAGGGAAGACCGGCCATTGCGTAGTAGCCGGCGCCCGAGGCCTTGCGCAGCAAGACCGTGATCATCGGCACCGCGTTCGTCGAGTTGGTGTAGATCAGGCTCGAGCCGTAACCCAAGAGCCCCTCGCGCTCGGCCTCCGGGCCGATGTCGAAGCCGGAGATGTCCTGCAGCCAGACGATCGGGATGCCGTCGTCGTTGCAGGCGCGCGAGAACGCCGAGATCTTGGCGATGCCCTCGCGGTAGAGGATGCCGCCGGGCCGCGTCACGCCACGGCTGCGCGGATGCGGGGTGAGCTGCTGGTTGTTGGCGATGATGCCGACGTAGAGGCCGCCCACCCGGCCGATGCCGGTCACCATCTCCGGGCCGACGTGCTCCAGGGTCTCGCCGAACAGCGAGCTGTCGGTGAGGCGGGCGATGACCTGGCGGACGTCGTAGACCACGCGGTGATCGGCGGGCAACAGCCCCACCAGGTCGGCGGTCGGAAAACGGGGCGCCGCCGGATCGGCGCCGAAGCGGTAGTAGGGCACGGCGCTCGACGGCAGGCCGCGCACCTCGCTGCGGATCTTGTGCAGCAAGGCGTCGTCATCGGGGACGCGCTCGTCGGCGCAGTTCGACACGTGCACGTGCACGTCCGGGCCGCCGATGCCGAGCGAGGTGATGTGCTGCGACTTGCCGCCTTTGACGAGCGCCGCGCCGGCGATCACCATGTAGGCCTGCTCGGTCATGAAGACCTTGTCGGAGATGATCGGCATGTAGCCGCCACCGGCGATGCAGTCGCCGAACACGCCGGCCACTTGCGGCACGTGGCTCGCCGACAACAGCGAGTTCATCTTGAAGATGTGGCCGGCGCCGGTCTTGCCGGGGAAGGTCCGGGCCTGCTCCGGCAGGAACAGCCCCGAGCAGTCGACCAGGTAGATCACCGGCAACCGCAGGCGCAGCGCCACCTCCTGGGCCCGCTCGATCTTCTCCGGGGTCAAAGGCCACCACGAGCCCGAGGCCACGGTGTTGTCGTTGGCGATCACCACGACGTAGCGCTCGCAGACCCGCGCGAACGCGGTGATCACCCCCGCCGCCGGCGAGGTCCTACCGTCGTCGCCGAACTTGACGCCGTAGCTGACGAAGGTGCCGATCGGGTAGACCGCGGTGCCCGGGTCCTTCAGGGCCTCGATCCGCTCCCAGCTCGTCATCTTGCCCTTGGCGTGCACCCGCTCGACGTAGCTTTGCCCCCACCCCGCCCGCACTTCGGCGCGCCGGGTGTCGAGGAGGTGGTTCAGCTCCAGCATCCGCGCCCGACTCTTGTCACCGCCCACCGCGCTCGGGGACAGAGCGAGCTCGGCGCCGATCGGTCTCAGGACGACTTTGGCCATGATCTCAATTCCCAGCCGGACGCTCTTGCGCCAGCAAGCCGCCGACGAGCCCGGTGTCGTAGGTGCCCGAGGCAAAGGCCTCGCTCGCCAGGATCTTCAGGTGCAGCGGGATGGTGGTCTTGATGCCCTCGACCCGGAACTTGCCGAGCGCCTCGATCATGCCGCGCCGCGCCTGGTCGCGGGTCTCTGCGGCCACGATCAGCTTGCAGATCATCGAGTCGTAGTACACCGGGATCCGGGTGCCGTCCCTGACGTAGGTGTCGACGCGCACCCGCACCCCGTCGGCCGCGGCCGGCGGCTCGAAGCGCGACACCAGGCCGGGACAGGGCTTGAAGCCGTCGAACGGGTCTTCGGCGTTGACCCGCACCTCGATCGCGTGGCCCTGCAGGCGCACGTCCTCTTGCCGCATCGACAGCCGGTGGTTCGCCGCCACCCGGATCTGCTCTTGCACCAGATCGAAGCCGGTCACCATCTCGGTCACCGGGTGCTCGACTTGCAGCCGGGTGTTGACCTCCATGAAGTAGAGCTTGCCGCTCGGATCCCGCAAGAACTCCATGGTCCCGGCGCCGACGTAGCCGATCGCCGCCACCGCCTTGCGCACCTTGTCGCCGAGCTCGGCGCGCAGCTCGGCGGTCATCACCGCCGACGGCGACTCTTCGATCAGCTTCTGATGGTTGCGCTGCGCCGAACACTCGCGCTCGCCCAAGTGCACGGCGTTGCCGAAGCTGTCGGCCATGAACTGGAACTCGATGTGGCGGCCGCGCTCGATGTACTTCTCCATGTAGAGCCCGGGGTTGCCGAACGCCTTGTCGGCCTCCATCGCCGCCTGCGCGAAGCTCACGCCGAGCGCCCCGAGGTCGCGGCAGATCCGCATCCCCTTGCCGCCGCCGCCCGCGGTCGCCTTGAGCAGCACCGGAAAGCCCATGTCGCTCGCCACCTCGGTGGCCTCGTCGAGCCCGGCGAGCACGCCCTCCGAGCCCGGGATCACCGGCAGCCCCGCGGCCTGCATCGTCCGGCGCGCCGTGGCCTTGTCGCCCATCAGCCGGATGACGCGCGGCCCCGGGCCGATGAAGGTGATCTTGTGCTGGGCGCAGAGCTCCGAGAACAGCGCGTTCTCCGACAAGAAGCCGTAGCCGGGATGGATCGCCTTGGCCTCGGTCTGCTCTGCCGCTTGCAGGATCGCCTCGATGTTCAAGTAGCTGTCGGCGCTCTTCGGGCCGCCGACACATACCGCGACGTCGGCCTCTACGCGGTGCGGCGCCTCGACGTCGGCCTCGGAGTAAATCGCGACGGATTCGATACCCATCGCTTTCGCGGCGCGCATGACCCGCAAGGCGATCTCGCCGCGATTGGCAATCAGGATCCTCTTGAACATGTGACCCGCTCTCGGCCGTCCACGGCCGGAGCCTCGGGCTCTACCTCGATCGGCGCCGGGCCACAAGCGAGGCCGCGCGCGAGTGGGCCCCGCGGCGCGGCAATCGAGGATGTCGCCCGCCCCACTCGGGGGCGGGCCGAGAGCGGCGCCAAAGGCGACGCTCCGGGGTGGGGGTGGGGAGCGCCGCGGCTGCCGCGGCGCGGGAATCAAAGGAAGCGCAGAGCGCCCTAGCTTCGCGACCGCCAGGCGGGCTCGCGCTTGTCGAGAAACGCTCGCATCCCCTCCTGGCCCTCGGCGCTCATCCGCAGCTCGGTGATGATGTTGGCGGTGTAGGGCGCGGCGGCGTCGAGCGACAGCTCCGCGACGTCGCGCACCATCCGCTTGCAGGTCATCACCGCCTCCGGGCCGCTCGACAGCAGGTGCTTCACGACCTCGTCGACCGCGCCGTCGAGCTCGGCCTTCGGCACCACCCGGTTCACCAGGCCGCAGTGCACGGCGTCGGCCGCCGTCAGGCGCACGCCGGTGAGGAAGTACTCGCGCGCATGGCGCTCGCCGACCCGCTTCAGCACGTACGGCGAGATCACCGCCGGCACCAGGCCGAGCTTGACCTCGGAGAAGCTGAACACCGCGTCGTCGGAGGCGATGGCGATGTCGGTCACCGCGGTGACCCCGGTACCGCCGCCGATCGCCGGCCCGTTGATGCGGCCGATGACCGGACGCGGGAAGTCGTAGATCTCGCGCAACAGCGTCGCGAGCGCCGTCGAGTCGCGGAGGTTCTGCTCCTTGGTGTAGGACAGGACCTCACCCATCCACTGCAGATCGGCCCCGGCGCAAAACGCGCTCCCGGCGCCGGTCAGCACCACGACCCGCAGCTCGGGATCGTCCTTGAGCGCCGCGAACACCGCCGCGAGCTCGCGGATCATCACGTCGTTGAAGGCGTTGCGAATGTCGGGGCGGTTGAGGGTGACTCGCGCCACGCCGGGAGCACGCGCCACCAGAACCGTCGAGGTGCGATCGGCCATCGCCTTACACCGCCTTCGCCTTGAGTTGATTCCCGCGCCGCCGAGCGGCCGCGCTCCCCGACCCTCGCCCCTCACGCCGCGGCCCCGGGCGGGGCGGGGACACAATCACTGCAGCGCGCGACCGCGCCAGGCCGACCTCAGGCGGGCACCGCCTTGTAGCCGTAGTTGATCGAGCCGGCCTCGGAGTCGTCATAGATGCGACGGAACTCGAGCTTCACCTTCTGGCCGATCTTCAACGAGCCGTCGCCGCAGTCGACCACCTGGGTGGTGATGCGCGGGCCGTCGTCCATCTCGATCACCGCCATCGCGTAGGGCGCCTGGTCCTTGAACGGCGCCGGCGGCACGCGGATCACGGTGTGGCTCAAGATCTTGCCGGTGCGCCGCATCGCCTTGGTCTCGAACTCTTCGCCCTTGCAGGCGTCACACACCGGCCGGGGCGGAAAGTGCCACTTGTTGCACTTCTTGCAGACCGCGGCCTCGTAACGGTAGCGCTGCGGATACTCTCTCCAGGTTCTCGCGGTGGGCATTAGAGTGCCTCCAGGATGTGGACGACCGCGCTCGCGCCGGTGCCGCCCATGTTCGATGTCATGCCGATCTTGGCCTTGGCGACCTGCCGCGCCCCCGCCTGGCCGCGGAGCTGCTCGACGATCTCGATCGCCTGCGCCACGCCGGTGGCGCCCACCGGATGGCCCTTCGACTTCAAGCCGCCGCTGGTGTTCACCGCGATCTTGCCGCCGATCGCGGTCTCGCCGGCCTCGACCGCCGGGCCGCCCTTGCCCTTCTCGAAGAAGCCCAGCGCCTCGGTCGACATGATCTCGGCGATCGTGAAGCAGTCGTGCACCTCGCAGAGCTGGATGTCACTGGGCTTCTTGTTGGCCAGGCTGAACGCCACGCTCGCGGCCTTGGCGACCGCGTCCAGCGCCGCCAGATCCTTGCGGGAGTGCAGCGCGATGGTGTCGGTCGCCGCCGCCGACGCCAGGATCTTCACCGCGCCGTGCTTCGCGACCTTCTTGGCCTTGTCGGCCGGACACAAGATGACCGCCGCGGCGCCGTCGGTGATCGGCGAGCAGTCGAGGATGTGCAACGGATCGGCAACCATGACCGAATTCAGCACGTCGTCCACCGAGATCTTGGCGGGGAACTGCGCCGTCGGGTTCTTGGTGCCGTTCAGGTGGTTCTTCACCGCCACCGCCGCCAGCTGCTTCACCGTGGTCTTGTAGCGCTCCATGTGCGCCACCGCCATCATCGCGTACAGCCCGGGGAAGGTGACGCCGTTGAACGCCTCCCACTCCTGATCGGACGCGGTCGCCAGCGCGTAGGTGGCCTCGTCGCCGCCGACGTCGGTCATCTTCTCGACGCCACCGACGAGGACGACGTCGCTCTGGCCGCTCGCCACCTCCATGTAGCCCATGCGCAGCGCCGCGCCGCCCGAGGCGCACGCCGACTCGACCCGGGTCGCCGGGACCGGCGCCTGCCCGAGGTAGTCGGCCATCAGCGCCCCGAGGTGCTCCTGGCCGGTGAACAGGCCGCTCGACATGCAGCCGACGTACATCGAGTCGATGTGATCGACGCCGGCGTCCTTGATCGCCTTCAGCGCCGCCTCGACGTAGAGGTTGCGCAGCGACTGCTCCCAGAGCTCACCGAACTTCGTGAGGCCGACACCGATAATCGCTACTTCCCGCATGACTCTCTCCTTCACCTACTGCCCGCGTGCCGCCCGCAAAGGCGCAGCGCGCGAATCCCACACCTACTCTGCCTTCAGGATCTTGCGGCGGAACTTGGCGTACTCGCCGTACTGCAGGTAGATGACGTTCTTGTCCAACATGTCCCGGGTCTTCGCCGCCAGGCCCTGCACCTCACGGATCCGATCGGTCACCGTGTAGATGAAGGCGTCGGAGCCGGCGCCCGAGCCGTACGAGCACATGAAGATCTTGTCGCCGGGCTTGGCGACGTCGAGGATCGCGGTGAGCCCGAGCGGCGACGCACCGGAGTAGGTGTTGCCGAGCGTCGGCACCAGCCAGCCGGTCTCGATCTGCTCGCGGCTGAAGCCGAGCATCTTGCCGGCGCGCATCGGGAACTTGCCGTTCGGCTGGTGGAACACCGCGTACTGGAAGTCCTTGGGCTTCATCCCCGACTTCTTCAACAGCGCCTCGGAGGCGCCGAGCACGGTGCGGAAGTACGCCGGCTCCCCGGTGAAGCGACCGGCGTGCTGCGGGTAGTGCTGGTACTCGCGCCGCCAGAAGTCCGGGGTGTCGGTGGTGAACGAGTAGGTGTCGTCGATCGTCGCCACCAGATCCTGGCTGCCGATGATGTAGGCCGCGGCCCCCGCCGCCGCCGAGTACTCGAGCGCGTCGCCCGGGGCGCCCTGCGAGGTGTCGGCGCCGATGGCGAGGCCGTACTTCACCAGGCCGGCCTTCACCAGGCCGTAGACCACGAACATCGCCTCGGAGCCCGCCTTGCAGGCGAACTCGAAGTCGGCGACGTGACAGCTCGGAAACGCGCCGATCGCCTCGCCGACCACGGTGCCCGAGGGCTTGACCGCGTAGGGGTGCGACTCGGAGCCGATGTAGATCGCGCCCAGGTCCTGGGGGTTCACGCCCTTGGCGCGCAACAGGGCGTTGCGCGCCGCCTCGACCGACAGCGTGATCACGTCCTGGTCGGGCGCCGGCACCGACTTCTCGCGCAGCTCCAGACCCTTCTTGTAGCTCGGTGCATCGGCACCCCACACCTTGGCGATCTCCTCGACCTTGATGCGGTGCCGCGGCAGATTGGCTCCGTATCCAACGATGCCGACGCTCATGAGGAACTCCTTTCCCGGCCAATGTAGTCACCGGGACGTCGGCGGACACTAGCTGCGGCGACCGGCCCAGTCAACGACGAACCGCGTCAGACGGGCTTCCGCGCGATCTCGGCGGAGAAGTCCCGGCTCAGGCGCTCCCACTCCATCTTGAACCAGGGCGTGAACCAGTCGGGGCGGGTCGCGATCTCGTAGCTCAGGGTCGAGGCGCTCGCGTAGCGCCACGCCTTGACCTCGCGCGGCTCGGCGCGCACCGGCGCGTCCGACTGGCCGACGAACACCGAGCAGACCTCGCGCTCCGAGCCCACGTCCTTGTACGTCGCGTGGTAGGTGAACTTGTACACGAAGCGCAGGCTGGCGTGGATGCCGAGCTCTTCGCGCACCCGGCGCTCGGCCGCGGCCTCGATCGCTTCGCCCTTGCGCGGGTGGCTGCAGACCGAGTTCGACCAGAACCCGGGCCAGAGCCGCTTCTCGTCGCTGCGCTGCTGCAACAGCAGCTCGTGGCGGCCGTTCCACAAGAACACCGAGAACGCCCGGTGCAGCAGCCCGGCGCCGTCGTGGCAGCGCTCCTTGGCCTCGTGGCCCACCACCTGATCCTCGGCGTCGACGAGGATCAACAGATCGTCGCGGGTCTTGTGCGGGCTCTTGGTCGGCATCGCACCTATCCGATCTGGGTCACGATCGCCTGGAACCCGGCCTTCTGCATCGCCGCCGCGATTCGCTGCCCGCCCTCGGGCGCCACCGCGACGATCGAGCCGCCGCCGCCGCCGCCGGTGAGCTTGGCGCCGAGCGCCCCGTGATTGCGCGCGATCTGCACCAGCGCCTCGAGCTCGGGGCTCGACACCTGCAGCGCGTTCAGCAGGCCCTGGTTGATGTTCATCAGCTCGCCGAGCTGCAAGAGATCGTGCCGCTCGATGGCCGACACCGCCTGCAGCACGAGCTGGTCGATCTCGGCGAAGATGCGTTCGTAGAGCGCCGGGCTGCGCTGCCACATCGTCCGCACCCGCGCCACGGTCTTCGCGGTCAGGCTCTCGACCCCGGAGATCCCGAGCACGATCGGGATGCTCTTCTGCACCTTGATGTCGCGCATCACCGGCGGGTCGCCCTTCTTGAACAAGATGAAGCGCCCGTAGGTCGCCAGGGTGTTGTCGATGCCGGACGGCGTGCCGTGCGCGATCTTCTCCGACTCGTACGCCAGCCGCGACACCTCGTCGTCGCTGATCGCGAGCTTGAAGTGGCGCGCCAACGCCCGAATGACCGCGACCGCGGCCGCCGCCGAGCCGCCCATCCCCATGGCCCGCGGAATGCTCGGAAACAGCTTGATGCACGCGCCCTTCCCCGCGAGCCCGAGCTCCTTGAGGATCAAAGAGATCGACTCCTGCAGCAGGTCGCGGTTCTTGGCGGCCGGTTGGATGCGCTCCTCGACACCCCAGGCGGGGATCAGGACCCGAACGCCGTCCTCGGCGTCCTCGGCCTTGGCCCGGACCGCGAGCGGGATCGGCGCGGCGATGCCGTGACTGCCGTAGACCACCGCGTGCTCGCCGAGCAGGATCACCTTGCCGAAGCCGGCGCCGAGCTCGGCGGCGTCGCCGATCGCCGCCGCGGTGCTCGCCCCCTGGTGCAGGAGCTTGGCGACGATCTCCTCGGCCTTCCAGACCTTGATCTCGCCGCTCGCCACCAGCTCCTCGACCACGGTGTTGAAGATCTCCGGGGTCGCGCCCGCCGCGAGCGCCACGCCGCGCGCGTGCAGGGTCATGTGGCCGCTCTGGATGCCCTCGGTGACCAAGGCGCGCAGCGCCGCGAAGTTCTGCGCCAAGCCCACCGCGCCGATGACCGCGGCGAGCTCCGGGCCGGAGCGGACGCCGAGCAGCCGCAACGCCACGCCGACCGCGGGGTTGGACTGCTGCGGCCCGCCGACGGTGCCGACCTTGACCGGCAGCTCCAGCTCGCCGACCAGGTCGCCGGCCTCGTTCTTGCTCCAGCGGGTCAGCGAGGTGTACGACGGCCCGCGCCCGGCGAACGCGTGCGCCGCGGCCTCCAAAGCCCGCCAGTCGTTGCCGGTCGCGAGCGCCAGCGCGTCGATGCCGTTCATGATGCCCTTGTTGTGGGTCGCGGCCCGATACGGATCGACCATCGCGAACTCGTTCGCCAGGATGATGCCGTCGCGGACGTCTTCGCCGGCGTAGCCCTTGCCGCCGAGCAGCCGGGTCGGGATCACGGCGCGGGCGCGCACCAGCGCCCGATCGGTGAGGTTCGAGAGGATGCGCAAGAACACCTTGCCGCCGGTGAGCTTCTCGACGAGCGGCGCCACCCCCTCGCACATCGAGTTGACGAGGTTGGCGCCCATCGCGTCGCGGGTGTCGACCAGCAGGTGCACGACCATCATGTCGCCGTGGCCGACCGACGGCCGCACGATCACCTCGATGTCGCGCGCCCCGCCGCCGCGCGCCACCATCCGCGGGTGCAGGCTGTTCGCCAGGTTCAGGATCTCGAGGCGCGCCTGCAACACCGCGGCGCGCGCCGCGGCGACGTTCTCGATCTCGACCACCTGCACCTGGCCGACCAGAATCGGCTCGTCGGCCTCGCTCTCGAAGCCGCCGGCCGCGGCCACCAGCTTCGCGGCCGACGACAACGCCGCGATGATCGACGGCTCCTCGACCACCAGCGGCACCACGTAGGGCTTGCCGTTGATGCGGAAGTTCAACGCCAGGCCCAGCGGCAGGCTGAAGACCCCGATGACGTTCTCGACCATCTTGTCGGCGCCGTGCGCCGGCAAGACCTGGCGGCCGGCGGCGAGCACCCGGTAGTCATCCTCGGAGAGCAGGCGGCGCTGCCGCAGCACGTTCAGGCGCTCGGGGAGCGAGAGCTTGTAGAACGCCGGGATCCGCGACGCGTCGTCTTGCCCGTTCATGTTCGACTCACCTCACAGCCGCCGGCCTCCGGCTGGCAATGCACCACCTCGAAGCCATCCGCGGCGAGCGCCGCCTCGAGATCGGTCGCTTCAGCATCCCCGGGAAGAAACGCCACCCCCAGGTCGCCGCCACCGGCCCCGGCCGGCTTATAGATCGCACCGTGGCGCCGTGCGAGCGCCTTCGCACGGAGGTGTCGGGCCGAGAAGATGTCCACCCCGCTCCACCGCCCGAGCTCCGCCATCAGGTCCGCGTAGGCCTGCACCCGGGCCGTGAAGCGCGCCGCCGCGCCGCGCTCGGCCGCCAGCACGCCGTCCGCGGCCACCCCCGCCATCGCCCGCATCAGCTCGTCGTAGCCACGCGGATCCCGATCTCGGGCCCGCGCGACCGCACCGACCATCGACGCCGTCGGCGCGCTCTCACCCACCCAGACGACGAGAGGCCGGAGCCACGCCGGTGTCGAGAGCTTCGCCGCGCGCGCCTGGGCCGGATCCGCGCCTTGCAGCTGATAGCAGAGCAGGCCACCCCAGACGCTCGCCGCGACGTCGGCGCCGCTGCCGCGTCCTCCTTGGGCCCGCGCGTGCGCCGCCTTTGCGGTCGCAAAGAGCCGATCGCGAAACCCGACGTCGGTGGGAACCGCGACAGCAGCGCCCGTGAGCACGACCGCGGTGGTCGCGACGCACACCGCGGCGCTCGAGCCCAAGCCGAGCTTGCGACCGATCGCGGCAAACAACGGTGCCGAGTCGATCTCGAGGTGCAACGGCGCCGCCGCCCCGGCCGCCTCGCCGAGCGCCGCAGTGATCGCCTCGGCGACAAACGACAGCGCCGCCGCCCCGCCGCCGGCCGCGGCCGCTCGCCCCGCCGCCGGCCGCGCCCCCGGGAGCACGACCGCCTGGTGGTCGAGCCGCAGCGCCGCGGCGCTCACCTGCCAATGCGGCCCACCGCTCTTCGTGCCACGCACCGCCACCCGCCGATCGACCGCGAGCACCAACGCCGGTGAGCCGGCGAGCACCGCGTACTCGCCGAGGAGCATGATCTTGCCGGGCGCCGAGGCGCGGATCGTCACGGCCCGTCCTCCAGGAGCCTCGCCGCCGGCCCGAGCGCCGTCGGGATCACCCGCGCGACCCCCGACACCGCGGCCAACGCCGCCGCGACCTTGGCGCCGCCGTTCGGCGGGCAGACCACCTTCACCTGCGGCCCGGCGTCAATCGTGAAGAACGCCGGCACACCCTGCTGCTGGAGGTCCATGACCGCATGCATCACCGCCAGGGTGGCGCTGTTCCAGTAGATGAGCGCCGGACGCGACGACAACATCACCGCGTGCATCTTCAGGCAGCTCGCCTGCGCCACCGCCGCGAGCGCCTCGAAGTCGCGGCCCAGGATCGACTGGCGCGCCACCCTCACGTCGTCGTCGCTGCCGCGAATGAAGCTCTGGTAGAACGGCGAGGTCTCTCGCGAGCGCTGCATCCCGGCCCCAGACGCCACCGCCTTCTTCGCCTCGGTGGTCACCACCACCAGCACCTCGAGCGGCCAGTGCTCCGGTGCGGCGATCGGCCGCGCCACCGCGTCACTGCCGTCGGCACGCACCCCGGCGCGCATCTCCACGAAGCCCCCGAACAGCGAGCGCGGCGCCGAGCCCGAGCCGAGCCGAGCCACGATCGACAGCTCGGTCTCCGACAATGCCAACGACGCCGCGCGGGCCGCGGCCACCGCCAACGCCGCGAAGCCCGACGCCGACGACGCGAGGCCGGCGCCGGTCGGGAAGGTGTTTGCCGAGGTCACCCGCGCCCGGGTCGTGAAGCCGGCCCGACCGCGCACCTGGTCCAAGAAGCGGGAGACCCGCGCGCTGTCGCCCGCGTCGTGCTTGCCGTCCACCGACACCACGTCGGCGTCGAGGCCGGCGTCGAAGACCACCTCGGTGTCGGTCGTCAGCGCCGCCAGCGTCAGCGACACCGACGGCGCCGCCGGGAGGTTGTGGGTCACGTCGCGCTTGCCCCAGTACTTGACCAGGGCGACGTTGGCGCAGGCTCTGGCTTTGGCGCGCATGTTCTCGGTGCTGCGAGCCTGAGAGGTCCGCTAGCGCGGCTTCTCCCCGAGCTGCACCGGCGCCACGCGCTCGGCAAGCGAGCCGCCGGTCGCCCTGATATCGGCGGCCTTCTGGTCGTTCGACGCCACGATCGCGTCCAAGAGCTCGGACTCGAAGCGCTGCCTGAGGATGGCGATGTTCGGCATGATGCAGTGGCCGCCGATGTGCCCCGGCCGGAAGGTGACCCGCGGCAGGTAGTCGACCTCCTCGAAGAAGCGCGCGACGTCGAAGTAGTCGGCGCCCACCGCACGCGCGAAGCGCTCGAGCTCCTGGGCCCAGGCGAGGAGGATGCCGAAGTACGTGGTCTCGGAGAGCTTGGCGATCTCCAGCGCCTCCGGCGTCCGCATCGTCGCCACCTTCATGCCGGCGCTCGCGAACAGCGCCGTCGCCCTCTCGACCGCGGCGCCGTTCTTGCCGGCCACGAACTTCCGGTACTTCAGGAGGTCGTCGTGCATCCGCACGTGCTTGCCGCGCACCGGGCTGTAGACCGCGGCGACGCCGGCCTGCGCCTCGATCAGGGCGGTCGTGCCGGGGCGCACCGTGCTGTTGATGACGATGACCTCGGGCCGGTACTTCTCGGCGTAGGCGACCGTGGTCGCCACGAAGCCGCCAGCGAGATCGTGGGGGTAACACACCAGCATCAGGCCGACCGGCGCGGTCACGTCGACCGGCTGCACGTCGACCCCGACGGTGCTCGGGTGTTGTTTGTGGATCAGGTCGTAGAGCGGCCGCCCGATCTCCCCCAACCCCAGCACCAGCACGATCTTGTCGTCGCTCACCATGACCACCGTCCTTTCGGCCTTCGGCTCAGTCGCCGTCGACCGCCGCGTACAGCTCGTCTTTCACCCGGTCCCAGGAGTGCGCCCGCGCGAAGGCCGCGGCCGCAAGGCGCAGCGCGCTACGGCGCTCCTTCGAGCCCAAGACCTCTTTGATCGCCGCCGCCATGCCCTGGACATCGCCGGGGTTGTAATAGGCCACGGACTCCTCGTCAAAGTAGTGCTGGATCGTCATCAGCCGCGGCGCCACCGTGGGGATGCCGAGGTACACGTACTCGAGGAGCTTCACCGGCAGCATGTAACGCGTCGCCGGATCGTCGCGGTTCGGGATCACCCCGACCGTGGCGCTGCGCACCATCTCCGGGATCGCGTCGACCTCGAAGTGCTTGTTGCTGTAGGTCACCGAGGCCTGCAGACCGAGCTCGGCGATGACCTTGGTCAACTGCAGACCGGCGTCGCCGCTGCCGTAGATGTCGAAGCGCGCCTGCGGAAACTCCGGCAGCACCTCGGCGAACGCCAGCACCGCGAGGTCCAGGCCCAGACGCCGGGCGACGGTGCCGTGGTACACCAGGCGCGGCGGTCCCTCGGGACCCTCGGCATCCGAAGCCGCGACCGGCCCGCCGAAGATGCGCGGATCCGGCAGGTTCATCACCACGGTCAGCTTCGCCGGATCGACGCCGCGGTCGATGAGCAGCGCCTGGTGCGGGCCGTTGACGCAGATCACGTGATCCGCCGCCCGGCACGACAGCTGTTCCTGCACCTTCAAGGCGCGGATCAGGGGGTGGGTGCCCTTCAGCCCGAACTTCGACTCGTAGAGCTCCGGCATCGTGTCGTGCACGTCGAGGATCAGCCGGGCGCCGGACAAGCGCGCCGGCAGACCGACGAACGCCATCGCGTCCGGCATCGTGTGCACGTAGACCACGTCGTAGCGCTCGCGCAGATGCGCCGCGGTCAACCGCAGAAACGCGCGACCGAAGAAACCCAGGTACGAGCGCAGGTACTGCAAGACGTCGGCGCCGCGATAGCGCGGCAAATCGAGCCGCGTCAGGTTCACGCCGTGTATCGACTCGGTCGGCGGCCGGCCGGCCTCGCTGAGCGCGAAGAAGTCCACCTGATCGCCGCGGTCGGTAAGCGCTTCGGCGGCGCGCCGCGGCCGGGCGTCGGTGGTGTAGTGGGTGTAGGCGACCATCGCGATGCGTTTGCCCATGAGTGTCTCTTTGCCGGAGGTCAGAAGACCGCGAGGAGGCGCAGCGCCGCCCCCCCCTCGAGCGTCACCGCGCTCACCGTCACGTCCGGCGCCCGGCGGTGCAGGCTCGGAATCACGAAGCCGGCCACCGCGCCGACGATCGCGCCGGCGACCACGTCGGAGTAGAAGTGCTTGCCGCCGCCGACTCGACCGTAGCCGGTGAGCGCCGTCAGAGAGACGCCGGCCGCCAGCACCGCGAAGCGTGACGCCGACTCCGGACGCCGCAGCCAATAGGTCGTGGCGTACGCCGTGGTACCGGCCGCCGCCGCGGTGGTGTGTCCCGAGGGAAACGACATCTGATTCTCGACGCCGCCCGCCGACCGGCCGGCGACGTACTGCACCGGCCGGGGCCGTCGCACTCCCATCTTGACCACGTGGGTCACGAAGTTCGCCGTCGCTACCGCCTCGGCCATCACCAGGACGTCGGTCGCGGCGTCGGCGACCGCTGTCGGGCTCTCGCCGAGCCACACGTCGGCCAGCGTCGCGACGACCGGCAGCGCCAGCGCCGTCGTCTGCCCGATGTCGCTCACCCGCCGCCAGGTCTTGGAGTCGTTGCCGACGACCGTCCGATCGATAGCGTTGAGCTCGGCCTTGTCGCAGTAAGTGTCACCGGAGACGAGCGGGCAGCTGCGCCCCCCCGCGAGTGCCGGCTTCACCGCCGCCTCCTCGATGGCCGGGACCGCGAGCAGGCCCAGGGTCAGCGACAGATCGATCGCCGGATTGACCTCGTAGGGAGTGCCGGCGTCAGCGCCGACCGTGGCGCAGAGTCCGACGATGAGGGACGCCAACACGGCGCGCACCATACCCGCCGGGCGCCCTGGCCCGCAACCCTGAGCCGCGGCGCCCCCCCCCTCTTGCGGCGAACACCGCATCGTGTCATGGGCGGGCCCGAGAGGTCTCGTCAGCCTCGCTCGCACCGGGGTCAACTGTTGGGAGGGCACCCATGGCATTCTCGGCTCCAAGACCGCGCGCGCTCTTCGTGACACTCGCCGCCACCCTCGGCGTCACCTGCGCCCACGCGCCGGCGGCCCCGACCTCCACCGAGCCCGAGATCACGACCTATGACGTCGAGCTCGGCGAGCAGAGCGTCGCCGGCGTCAAGCTCATCTTCCCGTGGAGCGTCCGCAACCCGGCGGCGAAGACCCTGAGCGTCACCAGCATCGCCTACAAGCTCGCGGTCGAGGGCGAGCCCGACGTCGCCGGCAGCGCCCAACCGAAGGTGAGCGTCGCCCCCCAGGGCAACGTCAGCGACAAGCTCGTGCTCGACGCGCCGCTCGCGACCACCGAGGCCGCCCTCAGCGCGCACGCCGGCAAGACCGCGTTGCGCTTCAACCTCAGCGCCACCTTCACCCTGGCGACCGAGTCCGGCCCGCAGGACTACGAGGCCGAGTGGTTCGGCGACATCTTCCCGCCGCAGAAGCCGGAGATCTCGGTCGTGCCCCAGGCGGCGCGCTACGGCTCGAGCGCCAGCAAGGTCGAGCTGACCTTCACGCTGGTGATCACCAACCCCAACCCGTTTCCGCTGCCGGTGGAAGGCCTCGACTACGTGATCGAGGTCGCCGACATCAAGGCGTTCGAAGGCACGGTGGCCCAGGGCGAGCGCATCGCCGCCGGCGCCGAGCGCGAGCTCGAGGTGTCGAAGGTCGTCGGCGAAGGCACGAGCAAGGAAGACAAGAGCCTGGCGCTCGCGCTCCAGAGCCGCGCCGCGTTCCCGTATCGCTTCGAAGGCAACCTGCGCGCCGGCAGCTTCGCCCTGAAGAAGACCCTCGAGGGACAGGTCGGCTTCGCGCGCTGATGCTGGTCGCCGCGGTTCTCAGCTTGTCGTCGGCGCTGCTCGCGGCGCCGGCCGCCACCCCGCCCGTAACCTTCGTCCACCGCGCCCCGGCGAGCGGCATCGCCGGCGCGCCGCTCTTGATCGAAGGCCACATCCTCGGCGCGAGTGAGGTCGAGACCGCGCTGCTCTACTACCGCAAGGCGGGCGCCGACCGGTTTCGGCACCGCGAGCTCGAGCTGGTACAAGGCGACCACTATCGCGCCGTCATCCCCGGTCCGGAGGTCACCGCACCGGCGGTGGAGTACTACGTCGTCGCCGTCGACTTCCTCCAGACCCAGATCAGCGCGTTCGCGTCCGAGCTGCATCCGGCGTCGGTGCCGGTCACCGAGCGCGCGGCCGAGACCGGGGCCGACAGCGACGCCGCCGGCCCGACGCCGACGCCGACGCCGATGCCGACGCCGACGCCGGCCGTTGCGCCTCTCGAGCCGGGCGCGCTGGTCCGCGACGCGACCGCGATCGCGTCCATGGGGGCCCGCACCCTCGCCGACGTCCTCGCCACCTTCCCCGGCCTCGAAGTCACCCGGGACCTCTCGGGGTTTGCGCATGTCGCGATCCGCGGCGTCGGCGGCGACGGCGACGTGGCGCTCCTCGTCGACGACCAGCCGGTCAACGACGCCTACGACGGCCGCGCCCTCTGGGATCTGCCGGCCGGGATCCTGCACCGGGTAGAGGTGCAGATCGGTCCGCGCCGAGAGCTCGCCGCCGCGGACGCCGTCGCCGGCAGCGTTCGAGTGGCAACCGGCGGCGCCGAATCGCAGCGGATGGCGATCGCCGCCGGCACCCACGCCTCCGACCGGACGAGCGCCGCCGCCCATCGCCGCGGCAGCTACGCGGCCAGCGCCCACGGCGGCCTGCGCTTCGCGCCCCTGGTGCTCTCGGGGTTCGCGGCCGTCAACGCCGACGACGGCACCGAGGCCACGATCAGCCGCGACGCGTTCTCGACCGCGAGCGGCAGATCGCAAACGCCCGGCCCGGCTCGTGACGGCGGCCTGAGCCTGTTCGCCGGCGCCGGGGTCTCGCTGTCGCGACTGATCCCCGGCACGCTCGATCTGCTCGGCCGCTTCGCGTGGGAGCATCGCGGCGCGTACGTCGGGCGCGTCGACACCTACGGGCCGGGCGGCACCATCGACGCCAAGCTCGGGCTGCTGCAGGTGCGCCACGCGCTGTCGTTCGGCGACGGCCGGACGCTGACGACCGCGGTCGGCCTCGATGCCCACCAGGCGGAGCGCAACTACCAGCTGACCCCCGCCGGCTTCGCGTGGGGCGACCGCAACGGCGACGGGGTGCCGGAGACCTTCGAGACCGGCATCCTCGAGACCGAGAGCCACACGACGCTGGCGGCCTTCGCGACCGTGCGCACCGACCTGAAGCTCGCGGCCGGCCACACCCTGAAGGCCGGTGTCTTCGCCACCCGCCGTCAGACCGGCAGCCTGGCGGTGCGCCGCAACGTCGACAGCGCCGGCGCCGCCCGCGGCCTCGGCCAGATCGAGCTCGGCGCCCCGATCGCGCCGTTGGCCCGCAACCTCGCCGCGCTGCAGATCGCGGACGACTGGGCGGTGAATTCCAAGACCGAGGTCGCGGTCGGGCTCGGCGCCGCCTACGTCAGCGACCTGGAGCGCTTCGAGGCGAGCAAGCTCTTGAGTCCGCACGTGGGGGTCAGCTACCGCCCGAGCGACGCCTGGCGGCTGAAGGCGCTCTACGGATCCAGCGTCCGACCGCCGACCTTCGCCGAGCGCACCGATAAGAGCGCCACGAGCCTGCCGTCGGCGTTGGCGGCCGATCGCTTCGTCGGCAACCCGCACCTGAACGCCAGCGCCCGGCATCAGGTCGAGGCCGGCGTCGAGGCGCGGACGACGGCGGCGGACGTGGCGCTCGAGGCGGCGGTCTCCGGCTGGTACGCCCGGCTGGCGGCTGCGATCGCGAGCGTGGCCGGCAGCGCCGCGACCGATCCCGCGTCGCAGCTCGCGCGCGTCGACAACCGCCCGCCGTGCGACAGCTTCGGGGCCGACGTCGAGATCCGGCTCGCGCTCGGTGGACGATCCCGCGTCTCGCTGGGCGGCGCCTGGCAGCGCCTGCGAGAGCAGAGCGGCGCCGGGCGCGGCACGTTGTTGACGACCGAGCCCCAGCTCGTCGGCGTCTTGGGGTTGCACGTCGAGCTGCCAATGGTCGGCGGCCTCGACCTCATCGGCCGCTACGGCGGCGAGCGCCGCAACAACGCCCGCACCGTGGTCGAGCGGCTGCGCGTCTATCGGCTCCCGGCGTACACCGACATCACCTTGGCGGTCCGCAGCCCGCCGCTCAAGGACGCGCTCCGCCTCGGGGTCGCGATCCACAACCTCTTCGACCACGACCGCCGCGACCCGGTGCCACGCCCGGATCTGATGCCGGAGCTGCTGCCGCGCGAGGGCTTCCAGATCCTCGCGACCGTGGAGGTCGGCGCGCCATGAGAACCACGACCCTCGTCCTCGGCGCGGCGCTCTGCCATCTCTCCGGGTGCGTGGCGTACAACAACGACTGCCCGGTCGATCTGAGCCCGGTGGTCGGCCGCACCGAGGTGAGCCTCGATCTTCGCCACACGTTTCTGCGCACCGCGGAGGCGCCGGTCGGCAACCTCGTGGCCGACGCGTTGTTCTCGTTCACCGCCGGGCTGGGCACCGCGCTCGCGGTGGTGAACGCCGGCGCCATCAGCGACCGGAGCGGCTGCGGGCTCACCGACGTGATCGACCGCGGCCCGGTGCGGCTCGGACGGTTGGCCGAGCTGTTGCCCTTCGACAACGAGGTGGCGCAGGTCGAGATCAGCGGCCGGGATCTGCGGCGCCTGCTCGAGCGCTCGGTTGCCCACCTCACGGATCCGGGCGAGGCGGGGCTTTCGGGACAGTTCCTCCAGGTCTCGCACCTCAGGTTCAGCGCCGACTGCACCAAGCCGGCCGCGGAAGGCGACCAGGTGGGCCAGCGGGTGACGAACATCGAGATCGGCGATCCGGGCACCGGGCTGGCACCGGTCGCCGACGACCAGCGCTACCTGGTCGCGACCAACAGCTTCCTCGCGGCCGGTGGCGACGGCTACTCGTGGCTCACGAACCGGCACCCGCTCGCCGACGCCCCCGCCGACTTCGTGGTGGTGGCGAACTACATCTCGGCGCAGACCGATCGGAGCGTCGCGCCGGCCGTCGACGGACGGATCGAGCTCGCGCCGAGCTGCACCACGACGCCGCCCTGATCGATCTGCCGGCGGTGGCGGAGCGCGGCCGTATCGACCGCGCGGGAATCAAATGCAGGTGAAGGCGGCCTAGGTCTCGGCCTCGCCGTCGTCGCTCTTGGCGCCCGGCAGGTAGTCGGTGGTGCTCGGAATGCGGCGCAGCTCCTTGCGCGCGATCCGCCAGGCCTGCTGGATCAGCCACGAGATCGACCGATCCTGGCGGCGGGCCTCGTTCTGCAGCTCGGTCAACATCTCCCCGGGAAAGTAGAGATTCTGGCGTCGGGTCTCAGCCGTGGTCACGGTCGTTCTCCGCATCGCCGGGCACGACGTCGTTTACGGAGGGAAAGCGCATGATCTCGGCGCGGGCGATCTTCCATGCCTGTTGCACGATCCAAGACAGAGACCGGTCCTGGCGATTGGCCTCAACCTGGATCTCCTGCAGCATCTCTTCCGGAAAATAGAGACTCTGCTTGCGCTTGTCGGTCCGGTTGCTCATGCGGCTTGCTCCGTGGATGGGGGTGTTGCAGTCAACCCCAACCGTATAGGCGAGCCCTCGAAGAGGGTCAAGCCGGCCCCCGAACCGACCGCGATCAGCCTAGATCCGCATCAACGCCGCGTTCAAACCGGCGACGAGCACGGTCGCCCCGATTGCAGCCCAGACGCGCCAGCGAGCAGAAACGGACAAAGGCACGATGACCATGTGGGTGAGGGTCGCACGTTCACCCACGAACGCAAGAAAACCGCCACGCCCGCCGCCGCGGCCGGTTTTTCGACCGACTCCCGAGGCGCTGCTAGCATCGAGCCGTGAACGCCACCACCCAAAGATCATTGCTCGTTTTGGCCGTCGTCCAGATCGGCGGCGCCCTGTTCACCACCCGCAGCGCTCACGCCGAGCCGACCGCGGCCGGCGCCGACGCCCTGTTGGTGATGTCGCGCGTCGAGGGGCTGCTCCGGCTCGGCCACCCCGAGGCCGCGGCCAAGCTCGCCCGCGAGGTGAGCGACGCCGACCCCCACGCCGCCGCCGTCCGCCCACTCCTCGCCTGGGCGTTGTTCACCGCGGCCGACTACGCCGGGCTCGAGCGTCTGCTCGGAGCCGACGGCTCGCTGCCCGCCGAGATGCGCTACCTGCGCGGCGCCGGCCTGTGGCAGAGCGGCAATAGAGACGCCGGCCTGAGCCTGCTGCGCGAGCTGTGGTGGGGAGCCCCCGAAGGCGTCTGGGGCCAGGCGGCGCTCCGAGAGATGGCGGTCGCCGGACCCAAGTCGCCGTACCGGCCGGCGGAGATCGAACAGATCCGGCGCGCGGTGCCGGCGGTCGGCTTCGACACCGGTCGCAGCGCCGAGATCGTGCCGCGCGCCCCATTGGAGGCGATGCGCCGCGTCCAGGGCGCGGGACTGCTCGCGGCCGAGGTCCAGCACGCCCTCGGGGTGAGCCTGTTGCACGACGAGAAGTTCAGCGAGGCGGTGGCCGCCCTCAGCACCGCGCTGACGCGCACCCGCGACCGCGCCTTCAAGCGCATCATCGAGCTGCACCTCGGGGAAGCCGAGCATCGCCGGGGCGCATACAGCGCCGCCGAGCGGCATTTCGTGCGGGTCGCGGCCGGGCCCGCCGATCGCTTCGCGCACGAAGCCCTGGCGGCGTATGGTCGGATGGCCATCGAGTTCCGCCGCTATCCGCAGGCACGCGCCCTGTTCGAGGCGCAGCTGGTCAAGAACCCGGTCGGCGAGGCCCGCGCCGAGGCGCTCTGGGGGCTCGGCTGGGTCGCGTTTCGCACCGGTGACTTCAAGGCGGCCCGGCGCTTCTACCTGGCGCTGTTCGCCGAGGCCCCGTACGGTCCGCTGGCGTCGCGCGCCTTGTACTGGGGCGCCCGCGCCGCCGAAGAGCACGGCCTGGTCGCGCAGGCGCAGGTCGAGATGGCGCTCATCGAGACCCGCTTTCCGGTGGACTACTACGCCTACCGCGCCCGCAGCTGGCGCAAAGAGGCGCCGTTGCCGCCGCTCGTCGAAGAGGCCGCCGCCGCCGATCGCCGCGTGGCGCAGGTGCAGGCGCTGTACGACTCCGGCCTGCTCGCCCGCGGCAAGAAGGCCATCCGCGCGCTGCGCCGTGACTGGGTGACCTTCGGCCCGCGGGACTTGAAGACCCTCGAGGGCCTCGCCACCCTGTCGGCCGAGACCGAGCTCGCCACCGGCATCCGCCAGGTCCGCCAGCGCCGCTTCCCCGAGGAGCAGGCCGCGATGCGCGTGATCGCGCGAATGTTCCCGGCGAGCTACGTCGACATCCTCAAGACCGAGGCAGCGCGCCAGCGGATCGACCGCGACCTGCCCGCCGCGGTGGCGCTCCAGGAGAGCGGCTTCAACCCGCGCGCGGTGTCGCCGGTCGGGGCGTTGGGCTTGATGCAGATCATGCCCGAGACCGCCCGATCGTTGGCGCGCGAGGACAGCCGCGCCGCCGCCAACCACAGCGACATCCTCAACCCGGCGTTGAACGCCCGCCTCGGGGTGCGCTACCTCGGCCGCATGCTGCGCGCCTTCGATCGCCGCACCGAGTACGCGCTCGCCGCCTACAACGCCGGCCCGGGCGCCGTCACCCGCTGGCGCGAGAGCTCCGGCGACCTGCCGGTCGACATCTTCGTCGAGGAGATCCCGTACGCCGAGACCCGCGACTACGTTCGCCGGGTGCTCGCCGGGCTGCAGTCGTACCGCTTCGTCGCCGACGCCAAGGTCGCCATGAACGACGGTAAGGCGACCACCGCGGAGCTGGCGCGCGCCAACCTCCCGACCCCCTGAGCGCTTGCCGCCAGGCGCGCCGGGTGCCTATCGTGCCCCATGGCACCGAGCCTGCTGGCGATGACCTGCGCCGAGATGGAGCGCCTCGCGGTCGAGCTCGACCTGCCGGGATATCGCGGCCGGCAGTTGTTCGCCGCGATCTTCGCGAAGAACCGCCGCCAGTTCGCCGAGATGACGACCCTGCCCCGCCCGATCCGCGACCAGTTGGCGTCCCGCTTCGAGCTCGACCGGCCGACGGTCGAGGCCCGGCAGCTGTCCGCAGACGGTAGCCGCAAGTACCGCCTGCAGGCGAAAGACGGCGCCCGCTTCGAAGCGGTCTACCTCCCCGAGGTCGCGGCGGGGCGCAAGACCAACACCCTGTGCGTCTCGAGCCAGAGCGGCTGCAGCCTCGGCTGTGCCTTCTGCTTCACCGCCTCCCTGAAGCGGCACCGCAACCTGCACGCCTCGGAGATCGTCGGCCAGCTGATGGTGGTGCGAGACGATCTCGAGGCGCTCGGGCCCGAGGCCCAAGTCTCGAACGTGGTCTTCATGGGCATGGGGGAGCCGCTGTTGAACTTCGCCGAGGTGGTGCAGTCCGCCCGGATCCTGATGGACGGATCCGGGCTCGGTTACGCCCCACGCCGGGTGACGGTCAGCACCGCCGGCGTCGTGCCGCGCCTCGCCGATCTCGGGCGCGCGCTGCCGGTGCAGGTCGCGATCTCGCTCAACGCGACCACCGACGCGGTGCGCGACCGGATCATGCCGATCAACCGCAAGTGGCCGCTGGCGACGCTCATCGACGCCCTGCGCCACTACCCGTTGCCGCACCGGCGCCGCTTCACCATCGAGTACGTCCTGCTCGACGGCGTCAACGACTCCCTGGACGACGCCCGCCGCCTCCCGAAGCTGCTCGCCGGCATCCCGGTCAAGGTGAACCTGTTGCCGCTGAACGCCCATCCGCGCACCTCCTTGGCCTCCCCTCCCGCCGCGCGCGTCGCCGCGTTCCAGACCGAGCTGCGCCGGGCCGGGATGAACGCCATCGTCCGCACCGCGCGCGGGCGCGACATCGCCGCCGCCTGCGGTCAGCTGGGCGACGAGGCTCTTACCCCTGCGGGCGCCGCCGATGTCCGAGGCTGAGAGGCTGAAGGCCGAGATCCGAAGGGCGGCCGCGGCGCTGGGGTTCGCGCGCTGCGGCTTTGCCGCCCCCCGGTCGTCGCCGCAGAGCGTCGCGGCCCTCGAACGCTGGCTCGCCGCGGGACACGACGCCGGCATGGCCTACATGCGCGACGCCGTCGCTGAGCGCTGTCAGATCTCCCACCTGCGGCCGTCGACGTCCACCGTGGTCGTGGTCGCGCTCGACTGTCCGCCCACACCCGGTGCGGCGCCGATGGTCGCCGCCTACGCCCGCGGCGCCGATTACCACCTGGTGCTGCACCGCAAGCTGTTGGCGCTGCGCGAGCGCTGCCACACCCTCGCCGGCGTGGCGCTGACGAGCCGGATCACGATCGACTCCGCCCCGGTGCTCGAGCGCGACCTCGCGATGCGCGCCGGCATCGCGTTCATCGGCAAGTCGACGATGGCGATCGCTCTCGGGCTCGGCTCCTACGTGCTCTTCGGGGAGCTACTCGTCGACTTGGCGCTGCCGCCCGACCCGCCGGTCGCAAGGCGTTGCGGCCGTTGCACCCTCTGCCTCGACGCCTGCCCGACCTGCGCCATCGTCGCGCCCTACGTCGTCGACGCTCGGCGCTGCATCAGCTACTGGACCATCGAGTTCCGGGGCGTGATCCCCCGCGTGCTTCGCCCGGCGTTCGGCGCCTGGGTCGTGGGCTGCGACGCCTGCCAACAGGTGTGCCCCCACAACGCCGGGCGCCACGACGGCCTGACCGTGCCCGAGCTCGCGCCGCGCGCCGCGCTGCAGACCCCGGACCTGATCCAATGGCTCGACCTGTCGACCGGCGACTACCGCCGCCTGTCGCGGGGCACGACCCTCAAACGCTTGAGCCGCCGGCAGCTGGCCCGCAACGCCGCCGTCGCGCTCGGCAACCTCGCCGACCGCGACGCCCTGCCGGCGCTGCAGCAGGCGCTCTGCCGACACCACAGCCCCCTGGTCCGTGCCCACGCGGCCTGGGCCTTCGGCCGCCTGCAAGGCGACGTCGAGGTGCTGCGGCGGGCGAGCCGCGAGGACCCGGACGAGACGGTGCGCGAGGAGGCGGCGGTCGCGGCGAGCGCCAGCGGCGGCGCGGCTCACGAGACCTCGAGCTCGACGACCACCGGCGCGTGATCCGAAGGCTTCTCGCCTTTGCGCTCGTCCCGATCGACCGCCGCGTCCCGACAGCGGATCCCCTCGGTGCCGAGCACCAGATCGATGCGCAGCCCGTCGTCGCGCGCCAACGCCAGGTTGCGGTAGTCCCACCACGAGTAGATGCCGGCCTCGGCGCGCACCCGGCGCAGCAGGTCCACGAGGCCCCACGCGCACAACGACCGCAGCCGCGCCCGGGCGTCGTCGTGACACAGCACCGAGCCGCGCCACCGCTCGGGAACGGCGACGTCGCGGTCTTCGGGCGCGATATTGAAGTCACCGCAGACCACCAGGGGCTCGTCGGCGCGCGCGTGACGCTCGAGGTAGCGCGACAGCCGCGCCAGCCAGTCGAGCTTGTAGGCCCACTTGTCGCTCCCGACCTCGCCGCCGTTCGGCACGTAGACCGACAGGATCCGAACCCCGGCCACGGTCGCCGCCACCAGCCGCGCCTGCGGGTCGTCGACGCCGTCGTCGAGGCCGAGCGCCACCGCGGCCGCCGGCGTCCGGCTCAAGATCGCGACGCCGTTGTAGGTCCGCTGGGCGGCGAGCACCGCGCTGTAGCCCAGCGCCGCCACCGCCGCGTGCGGGAAGACGTCCGCGCTCCCCTTGAGCTCCTGCAGGCAGAGGACGTCGGGCTGATGCCGCGCCAGCCAGGCGCAGAGCCGTGCCTCGCGGGCGCGGACCGAGTTGACGTTCCAGGTAGCGAGCTTCATCGACAGGCGTCACCCCTGTTGTTCGTGTCCCAGGGCTCTCGTGTATACTGCAAAGCCGATGAGCTCCGATAGCCGACCCTTGGACCCCGCCGGCGCCCCGGGCCGCAGCCGGCAGACGGTGGTGGTCACCGACCGCTCCGAGATCCGTTTGCAGCGCTCCAAGCTGGTGCAGATGACCGGCGCCGCCAAGGGCAGCGAGTTCGAGCTCACCCTGCAACGCACCGTCGTCGGCTCCGGCGCCGACTGCACTCTGGTGATCCCCGATCTCACGGTGTCGCAGCACCACTTCGCCGTCGATCGCGACGAACAGAGCTACCTGGTCCGGGACCTCGAGAGCACCAACGGCACCTTCCTCGACAACGCCCGGGTGAAGGAGGCCTACCTCCGCCCCGGGGCGCTGATCCGCGCCGGCGAGATCTACCTGCGCTTCGAGCCGGTCTACGAGCGCATCGATCTGGTGCCGTCCGAGGCCACGCACTTCGGCGGCCTGGTCGGCGCCTCGTTCCGGATGCGCGAGATCTTCGCGGTCCTCGAGAAGGTGGCGCCCACCGAGGCCACGATCTTGCTGCAGGGCGAGACCGGCACCGGCAAGGGCGCGGTGGCGCGCGCCATCCATCAGAGCTCGGCGCGCCAGGACGGGCCGTTCGCGGTCTTCGACTGCGGCGCCATCGCCCCGACCCTGGTCGAGAGCGAGCTCTTCGGTCACGAGCGCGGCGCGTTCACCGGCGCGGTGCCGCAGCGCCGCGGCGCCCTCGAGCAGGCGAGCGCCGGCACCCTGTTCATCGACGAGCTGTCGTCGTTGGCCCTCGATCTGCAGCCCAAGCTGTTGCGCGCCCTCGAAGATCGCGAGTTCATGCGAGTCGGCAGCAACAAGCAGATCAAGATGGACTGCCGCATCATCGCCGCGACCCAACGCGACCTGTGGAGCGAGGTCAGCGCCGGCCGCTTCCGCGAGGATCTCTACTTCCGCCTCGCGGTCGTGACCATCCCGCTGCCGGCGTTGCGCGATCGGCGCGAGGACGTGCCCTTGCTCGTCGACGGCTTCTTGCGCGACCTGAACAACACCGCGGTCAAGAGCTTCGACGCCCTCGAGCCGGCGCACAAGCAGCGCCTGTTGGCGCACGACTGGCCGGGCAACATCCGCGAGCTGCGCAACACCATCGAGCGGTTGGGGTTGATGGAGCACGCCGACCCGTTCTTGTCGCGCTCCGAGAGCGCACGCGAGGCCGAGCGCGCGGCCCCGGCCGCGGCGCCGACCCCGATCGCCGACCTGCCCACCGTGCCGGGCCCGGCGAGCCCGACCCTGCCGGTGAGCTATGATCTGCCGTTCAAGGACGCCAAGGAGGTGCTGGTCACCGCCTTCGAGCGCGAGTACCTCCGGCGCCTGCTCGCCCGAGTCGACAACAACATCGCCCGCGCCGCACGCGAGGCCAACATCGACCGCAAGCACCTCTACACCTTGCTCGCCAAGCACGGCCTCGCCAGCGGCGGCGCCGACAACGTCTGAGCGTACGGTGGTGCGCGATCGCGCGCACGCCCGCCCGGTGGCCCTGGCTGCAGTTTGCCCGTTGCATCGGCCGAGGTGCTGTGTGTAGTCTTCGCGGATGCCGTCTTCCGACTCGGGGTTCCCGCGCTACATCGCCGTCGAAGGCCCCATCGGTGTGGGCAAGACCACGCTGGCGCTGCGGCTCGCGGAGCGCATCCAGGCGCGCACCGTCCTCGAGGAGTTCACCGACAACCCGTTCTTGCGCGAGTTCTACGCCGATCGCTCGCGGGTCGCGTTTCAGACCCAGGTCTACTTCCTGATCGCCCGCTTCAAACAGCAGGAGCGCCTGCGCCAACAAGATCTGTTCTCGCGCGCCATCGTCAGCGACTACCTGTTCGCCAAGGACCGGGTGTTCGCCTACCTCAACCTCAACGAGCCCGAGCTGCAGCTCTACGAGAAGATCTACGACCTCATCCGCCCGGCGCTCTTGAAGCCGGATCTGGTGGTCTACCTGCAGGCGCGGCCCGAGGTCCTGATGCAGCGCCTGCGCAAGCGCGGCCGCGACTTCGAGACCCCGATCGAGATGGCCTACCTGGAATCATTGATGCGGGCCTACAACAACTTCTTCTTCCATTACGACGAGACGCCGCTGTTGGTGATCGAGACCTCCGAGGTCGACCTGGCGACCGGGCAGGAGGACTTCGAGGAGGTGGTGCGGGTCATATTCAAGAGCCGCCGCGGCACGCAGCACTACGTCCCCAAGGCCCGCGCCGGCTGACCGGCGATCCCGACCGCCGGCTCACGCCGGGGGTGGCGGTGTCTTGCGCTCGACCTCGGCGGGCGGCAGCTTGATCACGAAGGTCGCGCCCTTGCCGACAACCGACTCGACGCCGAGGGTCCCCTTGTGGGCCTTGACGATCCCGAAGCTCACCGACAGGCCGAGCCCGGTGCCCTGCCCCGGAGGCTTGGTGGTGAAGAAGGGCTCGAAGATCTTGGCCTGAATCTCCGGCGGGATCCCCGGCCCGGTGTCGCTGACCTTGATCACCGCGTTGCCGGCGGCGTCCTTCTCGGTGGCGAGCGTCACCTTGCCGCCGGTGCTCATCGCCTGCTGCGCGTTGATGCCGAGGTTCAAGATCACCTGCTGGAGCTCCGGGGCGTTCCCCATGATCGCCGGCACCCCGGCGCCGAGCGCGGTCAAGAGCTGCACGTTGTTGATGTTGAGCTGGTGCCGCAACATGTTGGCGCTGTTGTCCACCATGCCGTTGACGTCGACCTTCTCCATGTCGTGGGTGCTGGCGCGCGCGAACTTCAGGAAGTTCACCAGGATGTCGCGGCAGCGCAGCGCCTCTTTCTCGATCAGCTTCAAGAACTCCAGGACCTTGTCCTTGTCGTCGAGCTTGCGCTGCGCCAGCTGCGCGAAGCTCACGATCCCGGTCATCGGATTCTTCACCTCGTGGGTGATGCCGGCGCCGAGCTGACCGAAGGCCGCCATCTTCTCCGACTGCAGCAGCTGCCCCTGGACGTCGCGCAACGTCGTCCCCATGCGCACGAAGGCGCGCGCCAGGTCGCCGATCTCGTCACGCGACTGGACGTCGACCTCGATGTCGAAGCGCCCCTGGCCGATGATCTCGGTCGCCGCCCGCAGCCGGCGAATCGGCGAGGTCAACAGCCGTGACAAGAAGATGCTGACGACGAACGCCGCGCACAACACCCCGACCGCGAACAGCACCGTACGGTTGCGGAGCTCGACGGTGGCGCGCAGCGCCTCGGCCTTGGGGATCTGGGTGATCACGAAGAGACGCGCCCGCGGCACCCGCGCGAAAGCGCCGATGAAGGTCGCGCCGTTCTTGGCGACGAACTCCTTTACCCCTTGCTGGACGCTGCCGCGCAGCGCCTCCTTGACCAGCGGGTTCGCCGAGACGTCCCGCCTCCCGACCACGTACGTCGCGTCGGGGTGGGCGATGATCTCGCCCTTGTCGTCGACCATGTAGGTCTCGTGCATCCGGGCCTTCGCGACCACGCGCAGCAGGCGATCGTGCTTCAGGTCGGCGACCAGGACCTCCTTGCCGTTCGGGTTCCGGCACGACAGCGTCACCACCGCGGTCCCGGGCGGCAAGCTGGAGTTCTGCAGCACCACGTCCACCTCGCCGGAGAGCGCCTCGAAGGGCACGCTCTTGTCCTTGCGCAAGAGCCGCAGGTCGGCGGCGGCGAGCTCGGTGGCCTCGAGCGCGACCTTGTTCACGTAGGAGTCATCGAGGCGGAGCTCGCCGTTCTTGCCGCTCGGGGCGTAGATCTCGAGCCGGAGCATGTCGGATTCGAGGCCGAAGAGGTCGCGCACCGCGTTGTTGCGGTCCTTGGCGCTCGCAGAGGGGCGCAGCCCGTCGCGCGCGAACAGATGCAGCTCCTTGGTGATGACCGCCAACAGCGACGCCGCCTCTTCGCTGGCGCCGGCGACCGTGGCGGCGTTGGCGTCGTAGATGTAGGCCAGCTTGTCGTGGGTGTAGAGCTCTACGGCGAGGTAGCCGTAGGCGCCGACCGCGAGCAACAGCGTCGCGGCGATCGCCACCAGGATCTTGTAGCGAATCGAGATCCTGAGGCGCGGCTCGGCGGCGGTTGCGACGGGCATCGCGGCGCTCACGGGCACTCCCCCTCCCCTAGACGATGGTCGGGGGTCTACCTACCACAGGCACAGCTGGTAGCCGACAGCAAAGAAGAGACCGAGAGGCGCGGTCTCGACGATGCCGGTGGTGTGGGTGCCAAAACCGAAACCCAGATCGGCGACCGCGGCCCCTATCCCGACATCGCGCGCCGCGCCGAGCCGGACGCTGCCGCCGACGTCCGCCGTCGTCGCCGCGCTCCGCTCCTGTCCCGTCGTCCTGACCGTCCCGTAGGTGGTGGTGACCGAGAGGCCGGCGCCCGCGGTGACCGCGACCACGGGCGTCGGCCACGACGCCAGCGCCCGAACCTCGGCCGGGAGCACGTGAATGCGCGACCGCACCACGGCTCGGGTCGGCGCGTCGACGACCTCGCGACTCGCGGTCAGGTAGCTCACCGCCAGGGCGACCCCGGCGTCGAAGCGCGACAGCGTCCGGACGTACCGCACCTCGAGCCCCAAGCGCGGCGCGATCACGTCACCCAGGTCGTACTGCGCCCCCAGCGCCGGCCCGACCGACAAGTGCCCGGCGAAAGGTGCGGTGGCGAACAACGACGTCCGCGAGCCGTTCCCCGGGGGCGCGGCGCCGCTCCCCGACCCGTCGTCGCCGAGCTCGGTGCGCAGCTCGAAGCGCTGCTCCGGGGAGGCCGCCGACACCGCGCCGTCGGCGCCAACGCTCTGCACCGACCAGAGGTACGGGCCCTCGCGGGGCAGCACCACCGTCGCCCGCGGCGTCTTGACCTGCTGCCGCACCACCTCCGCTTCCTTGCCCTCCGGCGCCACGCCGACGTTGTAGCTCGCGGCCCCCACGACCGGGCTCCACTCGAGCGCCACGGTCGTGGGGAAGGTCGTCACCACCAGCGTCTCGTCCGGCGCCGGCGCCACCAGCGGCGCCACGTCCGGGATCAAGACGAAGCTGCCGATCGGCCCATAGGCGGTCGCCACCGGCTCGACGACCCGCACGTGCCAATACCACCGGCCGCTGTCCTCGAGCTTGACGGTGGCGCTGTTCGTCGTCGCGGTCGTGGTCTTGCCCCGGCGCTTGAAGCTCTGATCGCGCGCCACCTCGACCTCGTAGCGATCGACCGGCCGCTTGGTCCACTGCAGCCGCACCTCGACCCCGCCCGCCGCCGCGAGCCGGAGCTCTTCGCCGCGCTTGGGCTGGACCGGCGCCGGCGGCGTCGCCACCACGGTGAAGGTCGCGACTCGACCCGGCAGCGTCCGCTCGCCACCGGAGAGCACCGCGACCACCCGCCAGTAGAAAGTCCCGACCCGGCGCGGCTTGAGCTCGTGGGTCGCGCCCGCCGCCGTCTCCCGATCGGCCCCGGTCATCTCGGCGTTGTCGGCGACCTCGATCTCGTAGCGCTCGGCCCCCGCCACCGGCTCCCATTGGAGCCGCACCGCACCGACCGCACCGCCGACCTCGACGCGGCCACCGCCCGCGAGCTCCCGCGGCGACGGGCCCGGCAGCTCCAGGCCGATGCTCTTCGCGACGCTGACCCTGCCCTCCCGCCCTTCGGCGTCGACGCCGCGCACCCGCCACAGATACCGTCGGGTCCCGGGCGGCACGAAGCGATAGTAGGTGTTCGGTGTCACCTCCTTGGCGACGACGCTCTTGAAGTCGGCGTCGGCGGCGACCTCGACCAGATAGGACACCGCCCCGGGCAGCTTCTCCCAGCGCAGCACCACCGGCGGCGCCGCCGGCGCGGCGGCGTAGGCGACCGAGCCGATGACCCAGTAGAGCCACCCCTGCTCACCCGACGCGCCGCGGCCCTTGCCGGGGGCCTTGTCCTCGTGGCCGGGCTCGAAGAGCTCGGGCGCCCTGAGCACCGGCCGCGTCACCAGGCGGAAACAGACCACCGGCGACCACAGGACCCGCACCCGACTCGGGTCGTCGACGCGCGCCCGCGCGCAGTGCCGCCCCTCCTCGAGCCGCTGCTCGTCGCCGTTCAACAGCAGCGCGGTCGTGCGGGTCTTCACGGAGTACAACGGCGTCTGGAAGCTCGCGCCGCGCGCGATCTCGACCACGTAGCCGGCGGCCCCTTCGACCTCGCTCCAAGCGAGCGACAGCACCGCGCGCTCCGACAGGTCGACGAGGGTGTCGGCCCGCGGCCGGTAGATCACGGGCGCCAGCTCGCGGCTGATCACCAGACGCCGGACCTCGCTCTGCAGCGCTTCCTTCTTCTTGCCGCGCCGCTCGACCCGCCAGTAATACACCCCGTCCCCGAGGTCGGGCACCGACACCCCGGGGCTCGGGCTGCGGCGCCGGGCCACGACGCCGACGAAATCGGCGTCCTTCGCGACCTCGACGGTGTACGGCCCGACGCCGGCCTCGGCCTCCCAGACGAGCTCGACCTTCGCCTCGCCGGCCGGAACGACCAGGCGCGCGTCGGCGCCGGGGGACAAGAGCCGGATCCGGGGCGCGGTGTCGGCTGCCGCCGCGGTGCCGTCGTCGTTCAGCTTGCGACCCTCGCCGGCGGCGACGTTCAAGGCCCCGCCCGCCGTCGCCATCGTCGCCTTGCCGCGCCGCACCGCGACCGAGAGCCCCTTGCCTTCCCGCACCCGCACGTCGGCGGCGGAACCGGCACCGAGCCTCGTTGCGACCCCCGAAGCCTCGAGCGACAGCCGCCCGCTGCCGGCCTTGCCGACCGCGGCGCCACGGACGATCTTGACCTCCACCGGTCCGACCCCGCCGCCGGCGTCCGCGGCGTCGAGGCCGATGACCACCAGCGACGACTGGTCGATGTCGATCTGCGAGCCGTCGTCGAGGCTGACGACCGCGGCCGAGTCCGGGCCGACGTAGACCACGTCGCCCTGGTACACCGGCTCGAGGCGCGCGACGTCGTTCCAGTACAGCGCGCTCTCCTGGCGGCGCCGCACCTCGCGCAGCCGCTCGGTCACCCTGCCGATCGGCTTGCCGACCGTCGCCGCCGCGGCGCTGGTCCCGGTCGGCTCAGCGAACGCCAACGCCGCCACCACCATGACGCCGACGAGGTTCAGGGCGGTCAACACCACATCGGTCACCAGATCGCGCGTCAAGCGCACGCTCTTGAGCGCGTCCGCCATCATCCGGAGATCCCGGCGAGCCGTTGCCCGCGGCGCACGCGATCGAGGGTGTGGCCCACCCGTCGGTCGAACTCGGTCGGCGACAGCGGCTTCACCAGCATGCAGCTGAGCGCCAGCGGCAACAGCCGGGTCACGAACGCCAAGGACGGCTGCGCGGCGATGACCACGCAAGCGACCTTCGGCAACAGCCGCCGCAGCTCGGTCAAGAACGGCAACGGGTCGTCGCCGAGCCCCTCGACGTCGACGACCAAGAGGTCCGGCGCCGTCTGTTGCAGGCGAGCGACGAGCGCCGCCGGCGTCGCGGTGCGATCGAGCTCGACCCCGTGCGTCTTCAGATGCGCGGCGACAAAGTCGGCGTCGGCCGCCGAGGCCGTCAAGAGCGTGGCGCGCAGAGCCGGCGCTCCGGACTCGCCCTTCGGCGCCGCGAGGTGGGAGCTGGCGCGGCGAAAGTGATCGATGGCGTTCGTGGCCCCTTGGCGCCGGTCACGCACCGCCGCGGCGGTCTTGCGGACGTGCTCGACGACCTCGTTGATGTCGGCGAACGGCTTCTCGAGGTAGTCATCGACGCCGAGGCTCAAGGTCTCGACGGCGCTGTCGACCGTCCCGAGACCGGTCATCATCAGGACGCCCACCGCGAGGTCGCGCTCGCGCACCGCGCGGATCACGTCGACGCCGTTCATCCCGGGCATGTTCTTGTCGATGAGCAGCACGTCCCAGGTCGCGCCCGTGAACCGTGCCACGCCCGCCTCGCCGCTGTCGGCGAGCTCGATCGCGAACTCCGGGGCCTCGAAGGCATAAGACAGCGTCGTCCGCACGGTGACGTCATCATCGACGATGAGCACACGAATGGGCATGGGCGGCCTTCGCCTACCAGGTCGGGTGGCGCTCCAGCAGAGCGGAGGCGGCGTCGGGCGCCATCGGCTTGGCGAAGAAGAAGCCCTGCGCGTGGTCGCACTTCAACGCCCGCAGCTGCAGCAGCTGGTCCGCGGTCTCCACCCCCTCGGCGATGACCTCCATGCCCAAGGCGCGCGCCAGGGTGATGATGGTGTGCACGATCACCGAGTTCTCACCCTCCTTGCCGAGGCTGGAGACGAACGAGCGGTCGATCTTGACCGAGTCGATCGGCAGCCGGTGCAGGTAGCTCAACGACGAGTAGCCGGTGCCGAAGTCGTCCATGTAGATCTGGACCTTCAGCCCCTTCAACGCCTCGAGCACCCCGGCGGCGGTCTCGGCGTTCTCCATCACCGCGCTCTCGGTGATCTCGAGGCGCAGCCCGTTCGGCAGCGCCGCCGACTCGCGCATCACCCGCGACACGTCCTCGACCAGCCCCGGGAACATCAGGTGGCGGGTGGAGATGTTGACGCTGACGTAGAGCGGCGGCAGCGCCGGGAAGTGCGCCTGCCACGCCCGCACCTGGCGCGAGGCGTCCTCGAGCACCAGGCGGCTGATGGGGATGATGAGACCGGTCTCCTCGGCCACCGGGATGAACTCGCCCGGGCCGACCATGCCGCGCTCCGGGTGTTGCCAACGCACCAGGGCCTCGAAGCCGACGATCCGGCCGCCGTCGAGGGCGATGATCGGCTGGTAATGCAACAGGAACTCGCGGCGCTCGATCGCGCGCCGCAACGCGGTGTCGAGCTCCAACAGCCGCACTGGGCGGCCCTGCATCGCCGGGTCGAAGACGACGTGGCGCGCCTTGCCCTGGGCCTTGGCGCGATACATCGCGATGTCGGCGTCGCGCAGCAGATCCTCGGGCCGGCTGTAGGTCTGGTTGGAGACCGCGATGCCGATGCTGCTGGTGACGAAGACCTCTTTGCCGGAGATGTTCAAGGGCTTGGCGAGCTCGGTCTGGATCCGATCGGCCACGTGCACCGCGTCCTCGAGGTTCCGCAGATCGTCCAACAACAACGCGAACTCGTCGCCGCCCAAGCGCGCCGCGGTGTCGCCGGCGCGCATGCAGGTCTCGAGGCGCCGCGCCGCGGCCCCGAGCAGCTCGTCGCCGCTGGTGTGGCCGAGGCTGTCGTTGACGATCTTGAAGCGATCCAGATCGAGGAGCACCACCGCGAAGCGATAGTCGGTGCGCCGCCGCGCCCGGGCGACCGCCTGCCCCAAGCGGTCGAGGAACAACACCCGGTTCGGCAGGAAGGTCACCGCGTCGTGCAGCGCGTCGTACTGCATCTGCTGCTCGGCGAGGCGGCTCTCGGTGATGTCGGTCTGCGAGCCCGCCATCCGCACTGCGCGCCCGGTGCTGTCCCGAGTCGCGACGCCGCGCACCAGCACCCAGCGGTAGGTGCCGTCCTTGTGCAACATCCGGTGCTCGTCTTTGAACTGCGGCAGGTGCCCGTCGATGTGGGTGCGAATCAGAGAGCGCACCCGGACCGCGTCCTCGGGGTGGATGCGGCTGAACCACTCCTCCGGCGACGAGCCGATCTCGACGTCGCTGCAGCCGACGATGTCCTTCCAGCGCGGCGCGAAGTACATCTGCTCGGTCAGCAGGTCCCAGTCCCACAGACCATCGTTGGCGCCGAGCGTCGCCAGCGTGTAGCGTTGCTCGCTGTCGAGCAGGCGCGCCACCAACCGCCGGTGCTCGCGCTTCAGACGGACCTTCTCGCCGGCGTTCTGCACCTGGAGCACCAGGCGATTGATGTCGTCGAAGGGCTTGGTGACGTAGTCGAACACCCCGAGCTTCACCGCGTCGACCGCCGAGTCGACGGTGGCGAAGCCGGTCATCAAGATCACCTCGACCTCCGGATCGCGCTCCTTGAGCTGCCGGCCGACGTCGAAGCCGGAGCCGTCGGGGAGGTTCTTGTCCAACAGCGCGACGTCGATCGTGGTGTTGGCCTTGATGATCTGGCCGGCGTCGCCGACGCTCGACGCGAACAGGAGCTCCCGGCCGGGCGCTCGCAGCGCCTCTTCGATCACGGCGTGGACCACGGGCTCGTCGTCCACCACCAGAATTCGGAGCTGATTCGTGCTCATCACTTGGCCAACGACACCGGGCGGGTTGTTGAAAACGCCATCGCCTACTGTATCAACCTCCCAAGGCGGTGAGAAGCGGCGGCGGCGAAGATTTCGACCGCGGCGGGTGGCGCCAGCCTCGCGGTTCGTACTATGAGAGCTGCCGCCGCACTGGGGGCTCGATGCTCGAACCGACGCCGGCAGCGCACCGCCGCATCCTCGTCCTGGACGACGACGCCGCGGTGCGCGCGATGCTGGCGGAGGCGCTCACGACCGCCGACTACGAGGTGTGCTCAGCCGCCGACGCGCCGGCCGCGGCGGCGTTGGTGGCTAGCCACGAGTTCGGGGTCGCGATCCTCGACAAGAACCTGCCGGGCGGCGAGAGCGGCCTCGACGTCCTGAAGACCTTGCGACAGCGCTCGCCGCTCACCCGCGGCATCATCTTCACCGGCTACCCGTCACAGGAGTCGGCGATCGAGGCGCTGCGCAACGGCGCCTTCGACTACATCGAGAAACCCATCGACCTCGAGATCATCCACGCCAAGGTCGGCCGCGCCTTCGAGTCCTATCGCCTCGCGGTCGAGCACCAGGAGGTGTTCCGCAAGTACGAGACCCTGTTCGAGATCGTCCCCGGCATCGTCTGGTTCATGACCGAGGACGGGGTGCTGAAGCGCATCAACCAGGAGGGCGCGGCGATGCTGGGCTACGCGCCGACCGAGCTCTTGGAGCAGACCTACGATCGGTTGCTGCCGCCGGGCGAGGAGCGCAGCGGCGTCCACTGGGCGTTCAAGGAGCGCCGCACCGGCGCCCGCGGCACCCGCCGCCAGGTGGTCGAGCTCAGGACCCGCACCGGAGCCACCAAGCTGTTCGAGATCAACTCCACCGGCGCCTACGACCGAAGCCCGCAGGAGCCGCATCGCCGCTTCTGGGGCACGCTCGGCGTCGGTTGGGACATCACCGAGCACGCGATGCTCCAGGAGCAGCTGCAACAGGCCTGCAAGATGGAGGCGATCGGCCGGCTCGCGGGCGGCGTCGCCCACGACTTCAACAACATCCTCTCGGTCATCCTCAACAACGCCGAGATCATTCGCAGCGACCTCGCCGCCGACGACCCGCACCAGGGCGACCTGAAGGAGATCGAGCGCGCCGCGACCACCGCGGCGGATCTGACGCGGCAGCTGTTGGCGTTCTCGCGCAAGCAACCGGCACAGACCCAGGTAGTCGACGTCACCGCCGTCGCCCGCGGCCTCGAGGGGTTGTTGCGCCGCCTGGTGCCGGAGAACATCCAGATTGACCTGAACTACGACGCCGAGCCCTGCCAGGTCCGCGCCGATCCGAGCCAGATCGAGCAGGTGGTGATCAACCTGGTCGCCAACGCCCGCGACGCGATGTCGGAGGGCGGCCGCCTGGCGGTGCAGACGTCGCCGGTGGTGCTCGACGCCGAGTTCGCCGCCAGCCACCTGGACGTCAGCTCGGGCTCGTACGTGATGCTGGCGGTCTCCGACACCGGCCACGGGATGAGCCCGGAGGTGCGCGAGCACCTGTTCGAGCCGTTCTTCACCACCAAGCCGCCCGGCCGGGGCACCGGCCTGGGTCTGGCGACGGTCTACGGCATCATCCGCCAGGCGGGCGGTCACATCAGCGTGTACTCCGAGGTCAACCGCGGCACCTCGGTGAAGGTATATCTGCCCGCCGCCGGCGAGGCCGCGCTGCGCCGCGACGCGCCGCCGCCGCCGACGTCGAGCGCCAGCACCGGTGAGACCATCCTGGTGGTCGAGGACGACCCGATGGTGCGCCGCTTGGCGCAGAGGGTGCTGGAGCGCCACGGCTACCACGTCGTGGTCGCCGGCAACGGCGCCGAGGCCTTGGAGCTGTTCGCCACCACCGAGTTCGATCTGCTGCTGACCGACGTGGTGATGCCGAAGATGGGCGGCACCGAGCTCGCGGCGCAGATGCGCAACCGCTGGCCGGCGCTCGGGGTGGTCTACATGTCCGGGTACGTCGGCACCGGCATCCACGATCACCCGATGCTCGAAGAGCGCGCCGAATTCGTCCAGAAGCCGTTCACCGCCCAATCGCTGTTGGGCGCGATTCGCCGCTTGCTGCAGGGCGCGCGACCCCACCCGCACGGGTGAGGCCGCGGACCCGGCAAGCACGAAATCTCAGCAGCGGAAGATCTTCTTGAACTCGCGCTCGACCTCTTCCTCGTCGCAGTTCTTGGCGACCGCGAGCTCCTTGATCAGCAGGCCGCGGGCGGTGTCGAGCAGCTTCAGCTCACAGAAAGACAGATCCTTGTCGCTCTTCAACAGGTACAGATCGCGCAGCACCTCGGCAACCTCGAAGACGCTGCCGGTCTTGATCTTCTCCATGTACTCGCGATAGCGGCGGTTCCACGTCGTGGTATCGACGCTCAGGTCCTTCTCGCGCAGGATGCGAAAGACCTTGTCGACCTTGTCCTTGCTGATGACCTCGCGCAGCCCCACCTGCCGCACGTTGTTCGTCGGGATCATGATCTTCATCCCGTTGTCGAGGATCCGCAGGATGTAGAAAGTCTGCTGTTGACCAGAGATTTCGCGATTCTCGATGGCGGTGACCTCACCGACGCCGTGTGCGGGGTAGACTGCCTTATCACCAATCTTGAAGGTCGTCTGCATTCTGCTTCATCCTCCTTAACGGGCGGGGGGGTTTACGACTGCTCAGGTCCCTTGTTCATCGGCGGGGCGTCGCGGCTGTTGCTCCAAAAGCCTTTAGGCGGCGCACATTATCACAAGCCATCAACACCGTCAACGAGAATGTGTGACCGCCCGAACCCGACGGGACGGTTGACAGCCGGCCGACAAGAAGGAATGGTGGCGGCGGTTGTTTATTTACCGATAGGTAAACATGGTGACTGACCTCGACGTTGCGCCTGGCGATCTCGTGCAGTCCCGCATCCTAGCGGCGGGTCGCAGCCTGTTCGCTGCGGAGGGCTGTCGGGCGACCTCGGTGCGCGCCATCGCGGCCGCGGCCGAGACAACAAAACCCATGGTTTACTACTACTTCGGCAGCAAGGAGGGTCTCTTTCGGGCGGTGGTGGCGGACGTGATCCAGCAAGTCGAGACCACGTGCAGGACGGTTTGCGCGGCCTCGATGACTCCCACCGAAAAGCTCTTCGCCGTCGCCCGGATCCATCAGTCGGCCGACGGCGCCGCTAGCTTGAACCTGCGCCTGATCGCATCGTTCTTTGCCGATCCGCAGCAGAGCGTCGGCCCGGTCGCGGCGGCGCGGGCGCGTTTGGCGGAGGTCATCGCCACCACCTTGAAGCAGATCCTCGCCGAGGGTGTTTCGCAGGGCGAGCTTCGCCCGATCCCGGCCGAGCTGCTCACCGCCGCCTGGGTCGCGACGCTGTTCTACGCCGCCTTCGACCCGAAGGGCCCAGGCCAGCGAGACCTGCTGACCCTCCTGCTCGACGGGCTCCGGCCGCGGGCGTCGACGGCTGGTGAAGACCCCGGACATCCGTGATAGGCTAGCGTCCGTCATGCGCGCCCTCGTCATCGCCCTCCTCCCCCTCGTCGCCTGCCAGGGCCGCGCGCCGAACGGCGGCACCGGTGGCGGCGCTCCCAGCGCCGGCGCCTGCATCTCGGACGCCGACTGTCCGCCGTCCATGTGGTGCCTGTACCAGCGCTGCAGCGATCGCGCGGCGCCCTTCGTCCCGCCGATCGACACCACCTCCCCCGCGATCTCCGCGGCGCCGGCCGCGCTGAGCTTCGGCATCATCGAGCCGCCGACCACGCGGACGCTGTCCGTCGTGCTCTCGAACGTCGGTGACACGATGTTGACCATCGAGAGCGTGACGATCACGCCGCCCGGCTCGCCCTTCGCTGTCGAGCACCTGGGGTACGGCCCGTTCTGGATCCGACCCGGGCGCAGCCGCGACGTCTTCGTCACCTGCGCGCCCGCGAGCACCGCGCACCAGGCCGCGACCCTCTCCGTCCTGTCGCAGGCCGACACCCAGTACATCACCCTGCTCGCGAACTGAGGCGCTCCACACATCCTTTGAGTCCCGAGCTGGGGCTTTCTGCATTTGATTCCCGCGCCGCGGCTGCCGCGGCGCTCCCCACCCCCACCCCTAAATCCCCGCCCCAGATTGGATGAGGTGGCCGGCCTCCGTTCACAAAACGTGGTAGCTCAAAGCTCCACAACACGTGACGTGCTTACGGCCGAAGCCGCGGCACAAAGTGAAAAGGAGACCGGCCATGGAACATGTTGGCATCG